>NZ_JBHTTM010000002.1:194885-855503 GCF_042794545.1 Agromyces sp. NPDC056523 | reverse complement strand
CCGCGCCGGGCACAGCCTGCACGGCCTCGTGCACCACTCCGACGCCGGCAGCCAGTACACCTCGATCCGGTACACCGAACGCCTCGCCGAGGCCGGCGCCCGCCCGTCGGTCGGGTCCGTCGGCGACTCGTACGACAACGCCCTCGCCGAGACCGTGATCGGCCTGTTCAAGACCGAGGTGATCCGCCGCCGCGGCCCGTGGAAGCACCTCGACGACGTCGAGCTCGCGACCTTGGAATGGGTCGACTGGTTCAACCACCGACGCCTGCACGAAGCCCTCGGGCACGTGCCACCCGCGGAAGCCGAAGCGACCTACTTCCGTCAAAGCCCGCCATCTGAAACCCTTCAAATGGCACAAGAAACCCTCCATTGAACCCGGGGCGGTTCAAGCGACCCTTCACCCCCGTCCCACAACCCGAGGCACGATCATCGGCGCCCGTGACTTCGCCACCACCCGAGCCCGAGCCAAGCGAACCCCGCGAACACGACGACCCACCTTGGCTGCACGCCCGCGCTGCTTCCGCCGCGGCGTGAGCTCTGCTCGCGCAGGTGCCTCACCGAGGAACGTCCCGAAGCCGAGCGTCCTCGCGTCGCGTCGCGTCGCCTCGGGTCGTCCGCCTCGGTGCCGGTGCCGGTGGCGCGGGGCGGCGGACCCGAGCCCGGCAAAGGTCCCGCCTCCTGCCCTGTTACCCCGCAGTGCAGCGCCCTGCGCGCCACCGGCAGAACCTTCCTACGCATCCCGCGAGGCGCCGCCAACGCCCTTGACAGGTGGGTAATTTCGCGGAACTCGCGACGTCTCCACCGGGTGCATGCAGGCGCATATCGTCCCGAGCCACCTTGTGCGGCGGTCGCGAAGCGTCGCAGACTTCCGTCATGACGACGGAACCTGACGAACGGCAGGCGATGGAGCACGTCGCTGCACGGCTCATGGCGCAGTACCCCGACGCGACGCGGGAGCGCGTCGATGAGGTCGTCGACGAGGAGCACCAGCGCTATGACGGTCGGCCGGTGCGTGACTTCGTTCCGGTCCTCGTCGAGCGGGCGGCCAAGGATCGACTCGGCAAGGAGACGGTCGCCGTGGCCCTCGACCGCGATGCGGACACGCTCGGCGATCAGGATCGGAGCGAACCGCGCGAGATCGACCCGATGGAGCGTGAGCGGCAGAAGGAGCGCCACTCCGGGTTCCTCTTCGGCGACCTCGGCGGCGGGCCGTCATAGCCGTCAGGACGAAGTGCGGAAGGTGGGACTCGAACCCACACGCCCGAAGGCACAGGAACCTAAATCCTGCGTGTCTACCGGTTTCACCACTCCCGCGAGTGCTCGCCCAGTCTAGGGCGCGTCTCCTACGCGGCAGGCGACGGTCCCGAACCGAGCCAGGTGAAGAGCCGCAGCTTGCGTTCGATCGCCTGCGAGTCGCTCGGCAGGTCCCACAGGTGCACGTCATCGTCGGGCGCGTAGCGGATGGTGCGTGACGAGGTCACCACCTCGATCTCGTCGTGCTCGACGCCGAAGAGGTCGGCGCCGCGCCGCGCGGTCGAGCGGATGATCGCGCCGAGCGAATCGCCCGTGGGCGTGGCGACCACCCGACCCGCGTGCTGCGGCCGGAGTCCGCGCGCCGTGATCCGCTTGAGCGGCCGCGGCTCGGTGCCGCTGAGGTTCGGCCAGCACACCTTGCAGCCCCGCACCTCCGCGATCGCCCTCGCGCGCTCGCGCGTGAGGAGGGCAGGCAATGGGATGCGGTACCCCTCGTCGACCGCGAGCCGACGGCGATGCTCGTCGGTCCAGCGCGCCCGACGGTCGAGGTGCGGTTCCACGGCCGGACACTCGAGGCGGTGCAGCGTCTCATCGCGACGGCCGGCCCTGGTGACGGCGAACTCGGCGCCCTCGCCGAACGCCCGTCGCAGGGTCGCGAGCTCCTCCGCCACGATGCGGTCGACCAGCTCGGCCGTCTCGTGCTCCATCGGTTCCGCCGATCCGGATGCAGGCATCCGTCCTCCGTTCCTCGTCGTCCCCCGGAGCACAGTCGCTCGAGGCCGAATGTACTCGACGGCGACGCCGCTTCAGTGCAACCGAGCCATCCGGATCACCGTGTCCGCGAACGCGACCGCGCGCCCCGGACGGGTGATGGCCCGGCGCCGCTCGCCGGGGATAACCTGACCTTCAGGGACCGACCGGATCGCAAGGACGCGGCGAGGAGGGACTGGGATGGCCGACCGAGGGCTGATCCTCGTGGTGTCCGACGACGATGCCGGCGCAGTGGACGACCTGCGCCGCATTCTCGACGGAGGGCGGTACGACCTGCTCACGGCGGGGGGCGGCGAGACGCCGACGCGCGCTGCGCTCGCCCACGAGCCCGACCTCATCATCGTCGACACGGCGCTCGAGCACGTCGACCCGTTCGACTTCGTCGCCGACCTTCATCGGCATGGGCAGGGTCGGGACCTGCCGGTCGTCTTCGTGGCCGACGAGGATGACACCGAAATGCGCGTCCGCGCCCTCGAGACGGGCGACGACCTCATCTCGACTCCATTCGACGCGAGGGAGGTGCTCGCGCGGATCGAGCGGCAGGTCACCGTCTCGAGAGCACGCCTCGCGCTCCGGAAGTCGGATGCGAACTTCCGCTCGGTCATGGAGTCGTCCACCGACGCGATCGTCTCCGCCGACGCGGACGGCGTCATCCGCAGCTGGAACAGTGCCGCGACCACCCTGTTCGGTCACACCGAAGCCGAGGCCGTCGGCCGGAAGCTCGAGCTCATCATCCCGGAACGGTTCCGGGACCGGCACCGCACCGCCATCCACCGGGTGAGCAGCGGCGGTCCCACGCACGTCATCGGCTCGACC
This sequence comes from Agromyces sp. NPDC056523, assembly GCF_042794545.1. NCBI lineage: Bacteria > Bacillati > Actinomycetota > Actinomycetes > Micrococcales > Microbacteriaceae > Agromyces > Agromyces sp. NPDC056523. The sequence continues at coordinate 852,662 of NZ_JBHTTM010000002.1, read as the reverse complement.
GTCGAGCTCGCAGCCCTCCGCAAGGACGGCACGGAGTTTCCGATCGAGCTCTCGCTCACGACGTGGTTCCTCGACGCCGACCGCTACTACACGGGCATCATCCGCGACATCAGCGAGCGTGCGCAGGCCGAGGAGCGGTTCCGCTCGGTCATCGAATCCGCGATCGACGCGATCATCTCGATCGACCACACCGGCCGCATCCTCTCGTGGAACTCGGCCGCGACCCGCATGCTCGGGCACACGGAGGCGGAGGCGATCGGGCGCCAGCTGGAGCTCGTCATCATCCCCGAGCGCTACCGCGAGCTGCACCGCGCCGGACTGACCAAATTCACCGAGACCGGCGAGGCGCACCTGATCGGCCGCACCGTCGAGCTGTCGGCGGTCACGAAAGCCGGCGACGAGATTCCGGTCGAGCTGTCGCTGTCGACCTGGACCGTCCGCGGCGACCGCTACTACACGGGCATCCTGCGCGACCTCGGCGACCGCAAGGCGGCCGAGGAAGCGCTGCGCCGCAGCGAGGAGGAGTTCCGCGCCAAGGAGGAGGAGTTCCGCAGCCGCAACGCCGCGCTCGAGGAGTCCCTGCAGCAGATCGGCACCATGCAGGACCAGCTCATCCTGCAGGAGAAGATGGCGTCGCTCGGCAAGCTCAGCGCCGGGATGGCGCACGAGATGAACAATCCCGCGTCGGCCGCGCAACGCGGTGCGGACCAGGCCGTCGTCGTCTTCGCCCGCCTGCAGGAGGTGGGGATGCAGGTCGGCCGCCTGGGCCTCGACCACGCGCAGTTCGATCGGCTCGCGGAGCTCGATGCACTCGCATCCGAGCGTGCGTACCAGCCGGTGCGCTTCGCCGCCGTGGAACGCAGCGACCGGGAGGCGGAGCTCGAGGAATGGCTCGAAGCGCGCGACGTGCCATCCGGCTTCGAACTCGCCCCATCGCTCGTGAGCCTCGGCGTCGCGCGAGACGACCTCGACGAGCTCGGCGACGTCTTCAGCGACGACGAACTGCCCGTGGTCGTGGAGTGGCTGGGACTGAAGGCGGCGATCTACGCGCTGCTGTCGGAGATCGTGGTCGGCACCAATCGCATCGTCGAGCTCGTGAGGGCGATGAAGACCTACACGTACATGGACCAGGCGCCCGTGCAGGACGTCGACGTGCGGTCCGGCCTCGACAACACGCTCGTCATCCTCCAGAACAAGCTCAAGCGCGGCGTCCTCGTGGTCCGCGAGTACGATCGCGACCTGCCCGCGATCCAGGCGTACGCGAGCGAGCTCAACCAGGTCTGGACCAACCTCATCGACAACGCCACCGACGCCATGGAGGGAGTGGGCACCCTCACGATCCGGGCGCGTCGCGATGGCGACTGGGTGGAGGTGCAGGTCGAGGACGACGGGCGGGGCGTGCCCGCCGACATCCGCTCGAAGCTCTTCGACCCGTTCTTCACGACCAAGCCGCCGGGCCAGGGCACGGGCCTGGGCCTGGCGATCTCGCGGAGCATCATCGTCACGAAGCACCACGGGCAGTTCGACCTCGATTCGCGCCCTGGATGCACGCGGTTCACGGTGCGCCTGCCGATGGACTTCGAGCCGAACCGCGAGGACGGCGAGCCCGAGCCGGCGCCCGACCCGGCCCACCCGCCCGAGGAGGTGTGACCTGATGGTTAAGCCCGTCATCATGACCGTCGACGACGAACCGCAGGTGCTGAACGCGGTGGCCCGCGACCTGCAGGCCCGCTACGCGACCGACTACCGCATCGTGAAGGCCGGCTCGGGCAAGGAGGCGCTCGAGGCGGTCGAGGAATTCGAACGACGCAACACGCCCGTCGCCCTCTTCGTGGTCGACCAGCGTATGCCCGGGATGACGGGCACCGAGTTCCTCACCCACGCGATCGAGCACTTCCCCGAGGCCAAGCGCGTGCTGCTGACCGCCTATGCCGACACGGATGCCGCGATCACGAGCATCAACGCGATCGACCTCGACTACTACCTGCTCAAGCCGTGGGATCCGCCCGACGAGCGCTTCTACCCGGTGCTCAACGACCTGCTCGACGAGTGGCACGCGAACACGCCGCCGGTGTACGAGGGCATCCGCGTGGCCGGCACATTGTGGTCGCCGACGACGCACGCCGTGAAGGACTTCCTCGCGCGCAGCCAGATCCCGTACCAGTGGCTCGACATCGACCGGAACGAGGCGGCACGCGCGCTCGTCGAGGCGACGCGCGACGGCAAGTCGAAGCTGCCGGTGGTGTTCCTGCCCGACGGCACGGTGCTCTCGTGCCCCGACCTGCACACGCTCGCCGAGCGCATCGGCCTGCGCGCGCCGGCGCAGGCGCCGTTCTACGACCTCATCGTGATCGGGGCGGGCCCGGCGGGCCTGGCGGCCGCCGTGTACGGCGCTTCCGAGGGGCTCCGCACCGCGGTCGTCGAGCGCGAGGTGCCCGGCGGGCAGGCCGGAACCAGTTCGCGTATCGAGAACTACCTCGGATTCCCGCACGGCATCAGCGGGGCGGACCTCGCGCGGCGCGCGGTGACGCAGGCCAAGCGCCTCGGCGCCGAGATCCTGAGCCCACTGGCGGTCACGGGCATCCGTCTCGACCAGTCCTACAAGATCGTCACGCTCGACGACGGCAGTGAGCTGCGTTCGCGTGCGCTCCTGCTTGCGACGGGCGTCGAGGCGCGCACGCTCGGCATCCCGGGCGAAGAGCGGCTGCTCGGGGCCTCCGTCTACTACGGCGCCGCGGCCAGCGAGGCGGTGGACTACACCGGATGTCGCCTGGTCGTCGTCGGTGGTGCGAACTCGGCGGGGCAGGGCGCCATGTTCCTGTCGCGCTATGCCGAACAGGTGACGATCATCGTGCGCGCGGACTCGCTCGCGAAGAGCATGTCGCAGTACCTCATCGACCAGATCGAGTTGGCGCCGACCATCACGGTGCTCCCGCACACCGAGATCAGCTCGCTCACCGGCGAGCAGCGGCTCGAGTCGGTGCAGCTCCGCGACAGGACGACCGGCGAGGAGTCGTCGATGCCGGCCGATGCGATGTTCGTCTTCATCGGCGCGGTCCCGGGGTCCGACCTCGTGCGCGGCCTCGTCGAGACCGACGACCACGGCTTCGTGCTGACGGGCCTCGACCTCGTGCGCGACGGGAAGCGTCCCAAGGGCTGGAAGCTGAAGCGCGACCCGCTGCCGCAGGAGACGAGCGTGCCCGGCATCTTCGCGGCAGGCGACGTGCGCCACGACGTGATCCGCCGCGTCGCGTCCGCCGTCGGTCAGGGGTCGGTCGCGGTCAGCCTCGTGCACCAGTACCTCGAGACGGTGTGAGGGTGGCGCGTGAACGGCGACGGTGATCCGACGGACGTCCTGCTCCTGATCACCGCGTTGGAGGGCGGCGCGGCGGCCGTCGCCGTCGTGGTCGGCGTCGTGACGTTCATCATCACGTCCCGGCGCGAGCGGGTACTGCGTCGGGCGGAGCTGGTGAGGCAGTACACCGTCGACTTCCACGAGAGCCGGGGCGTGAGCCAGATGTACGAGGACATCGAACACCGGCGCCTCCGGTTCGACGCGGAATCCTGGCTCGGCAAGGAGCCCGAGATGACCGCGGTCAGGATGCTCGACCTCTTCAACAGCCTGGGTCACAACTGGCGTCACGGCGTGCTCGAGCTGGATGACATCCACGGGACGACCCTCGGTCGTGCCGCGCTGATCACCTCCAGGTCGAGCGCGATCCGGGAATACCTGGCCACGTTGCCGGTGCACGGTGAAGGGGCGTCGTCGACGGGCACCCACTTCGACTACTTCCGCCGGCTCGCGGCCGCGCTGGAGCAACGGGCCCGTCCTGGCGCGCCCGCTCCGCCATGATGGGGTGATGGCGACGACCGACGCGCTCACCGAGGCGGCCGACGCGCTCTACGCGCTCGTCCCCGAGGAGTTCACGGCCGCGCGCAATGCTCGTGCGGCCGACGCGAAGCCGGCCGATGCGGAGCTCGCGAAGCGGATCGCCGCGCTCAAGCGGCCCTCGCCGTCGGCCTGGATCCTGAACCGGCTCGCACGCGAGCACGACGAACGGCTGGGCGACCTCACCGGCCTCGGCGGCGAGCTCGCCGATGCACAGGCCTCGGGCGACGGACGCGCGATGACCGCGCTCGTCGCCGAGCGACGCGAGATCGTCGGCGACCTGCTGCGCGCGGCGATCGAGCTCGCGGATGCCGCGGACCGGTCGCCGTCGCGGGCCATGCTCGACGAGGTCGAACGGACGCTCGTGGCCGCGACGGTGTCGGAGGAGGCCGGCGTGGTGGTCCGGACCGGCCGGCTGGTGCGCGCGCTCCAGGCCGTGGGATCCGACGTCGACCTCGACGGGGCCGTCGCGGGAGAGGCATCCGCTGCACCGCCGCGCCCGCGATCGAAGCGGACCGACACGCCCGCGAAGGGTGAGCCTGAGGCCGAGAAGAAGATCGAGAAGCAGGCCGAGGCGGATGGCGTAGCCGAGCGTCGCGCCGTACGCGACCGCGCCGAGGCCGCACTCCGGAGCGCCCGGGAGCACGCCGACGAGACGCGCGGCACGCTCGATGCCGCGACGGACCGGCTCGAGGCAGCGACCCGCCGACTGGACGCCCTGCGCGACGAGCGCGACGAGCTCGAGCGGCGTCTCGACGAACTGCGCGACGAACTCGGGAACGCCGACCGCGAGGCGCGAGTCGCCCGCCGCGAGCACGGGTCCGCGACCGACGCGAACGACCGCGCTGAGGTCGGCGTCGAGGACGCGGAGGCCGAGCTCGCCGATCTCGGCTGACCGCACGCTGCGCCGGCCGCGCCAACCGCATCGGGAGGGCGAGCCGGGGGGAGGGCCGCATCCGCTGTCAAGCCCGGCCCGCCCGAACTCGGGCGGGCCCGCGGCTGGCTGCTGCTGCTCGCGATCTTGGGCATCGTGCTCGGCATCGGCCGCATCCTCGCCACGATCTAGCGGGATTTCCTCGCGCGTGTGCGGCCGGTCACGCCCTATGGTGTGGGGTGGGGGACGGGCGGCGACGGCGCCGCGGCATGACGCACCTTCTCCCGCCAGGAGGTTGCGATGACCGACCCTCGAACCGAGCAGGCCGAACTTCCCGCGCCCACGCCACGGCAGCTCGCGCTGCTCGCGGTGCCGGCGCTGATCATCGGCATCATCACCGCGCTCATGCTGTGGGCCCTCGAGGCCATCGCGGGCGTCATCGAGGACTACGTCTGGACCACGCTGCCCGACGGGCTCGGCATCGATCCGAGCGGATGGTGGATCGTCGTGGTGCTCACCACGACCGGGTTGCTCGTGGGCCTGTGCCTGCAGTTCATCCCGGGACACGGCGGCCCCGACTCGGCCACCACCGAGCTGTTCGAACCGCCCGTGAAGCTGCGGACTCTGCCGAGCATCGCGATCGTCACCGTGCTCGGCCTCGCGGGCGGCGTGAGCCTCGGCCCCGAGAACCCGATCATCGCGATCAACGTCTCGCTCGCCGTCGCGCTGCTCGCGCGGTTCATGCCGGCCGTGCCGCCGCGCCTGGCCATGCTGATGGCCGCGTCGGGCACGATCGGCGCGCTGTTCGGCACTCCCGTCGGTGCGGCCCTGCTCTTCACGGGGGCGCTCGCCGCGGTGCGCGGCGGCGGATCGCTGTGGGACAAGCTGTTCCTCCCGCTCGCGTCGGCTGCCGCGGGTGCCGCCACCATGCACGTGCTCGGCCAGCCGCCGCTCGTGTTCGACGTGCCGCCGAGCACCGTCGACCCGCTCGACATGCTCGTCGGGATCATCGTCGCGTGCGCCGCGGTGCTCCTCGGGCTCATCGCGGTCTACGTGTTGCCGATCGTGCACCGGGCGTTCCACGCACTGCGGAGCCCGATCCTCATCGCGACGCTCGGCGGATTCGTCCTCGGCCTGCTCGGCCTGCTCGGCGGCCCGATCACGCTGTTCAAGGGGCTCGAGCAGATGGGCGAGCTGCTGGAGGATCCCGATGCCTACTCGGCCGGCGACCTCGCGCTCATCACGCTCGTCAAGATCGCGGCCCTCGTCGTCGCGGCGAGTGCGGCGTTCCGCGGCGGTCGCGTCTTCCCGGCGACGTTCATCGGCGTCGCGATCGGCATGTTCGCCGCGGCGGTGATTCCGGGCTTCCCCCTCGGCCTCGCGGTCGCATGCGGCCTGATCGGCATGCTGCTCGTCGCCACGCGCGACGGCTGGATCTCGCTGTTCATGGCGGCCGCGGTCTCGGGCGACATCGGCCTGCTGCCGTGGCTCTGCGTCATCATCCTCCCGACATGGCTGCTCGTCTCGCGCGCGCCCGAGCTGCGGATCGTGTCGAAGAAGCCCGCCGACGAGGAGCCCGCGCCGCAGGCGGCCGGTGCCGCGCCGCCGCCGCCGCGCCCGGTGGACGGCGCCTGATCCGGGTTTGAAAGTCAGGAGGTGAGGCATGGCCGCCTACCAGGTCGCGAGGCTCGACGAGATCGAGGAGTCGGAGGACGCCGGGAGCTTCTACCGGCCCATCCGGCACCACCTCGGCATCAGCGCGTTCGGAGCGACCACCTGGACCGCCCGCAAGGCGGGAGATCCGGTCATCAACTTCCACGACGAGGGCGACCCCACCGCCGATGAGGAGCTCTTCCTCGTGCTCCGCGGCCACGCGGTGTTCGAGCTCGACGGCGAACGGGTCGACGCGCCCGCGGGGACGCTCGTCTTCGCGGCGCCCCTCACGCCGAGATCGGCCACCGCCGTGGAGGACGGAACGACGATCCTCCTCGTGGAGGGCACCCCCGGGAGGGCGTACGACGCGCGCGGGTGGGAGCTCTGGGCTCCGCTCGTGCCGCTGTACGAGGCGGGGGAGTTCGAGGCGGTCGCCGACCGCCTCGAGGTCGCGGTGGAAGCCAGCCCGCAGTATCCGCTGCTGTTCTTCAACCTCGCCTGCTGTGAGGCGCAGATTGGCCGGACGGAGGCGGCGCTGGACCACCTCCGGCAGGCCATCGAGATGTCGGAGGAGTTCCGCGGCCACGCGCAGACCGACTCCGACCTCGATCCGATCCGCGACGAGTCGGCATTCACGGACCTCGTCGGCGACCACTCATCCTGATGTCCGCCGGGTGTGGATAAGTTCCGAGCCTGACCCGCGCGGCTCGCCAAGATGGAGCGCATGTCCGACCCTGTGCGCACCATCGCAGAGCGGGTGCGCGGTCGGGTGCTCCGCGAGGGGATCGACCTCGCCCGCGACGGGGCGCTCGCCGCGCGCTACGCGAGCGAGGAGGTCCGCCGCTACTCCGAGCGTGCACTCGCCGGTGCGCACGCCCCGCTTGGCGACGAGCCCGGCACGGCGCGCGAGGTCGTGGCCTCCATCACCGGCTACGGCCCGCTGCAGCCGTTCTTCGACGACCCGACGGTCGAGGAGATCTGGATCAACTCGCCGACGCGCGTCTTCGTCGCCCGTGCCGGCGTGCCCGAGCTGACCACGCTCGTGCTCTCCGATCGCGAGGTGCGCGACCTCGTCGAGCGGATGCTGCAGCACTCGGGCCGGAGGGTCGACCTGTCGTCGCCGTTCGTCGATGCGTCGCTGCCCGACGGCTCGCGCCTCCACGTCGCGATCCCAGACGTCACTCGCGCGCACTGGGCCGTCAACGTGCGCAAGTTCCAGCAGCGCATCCGCTCGCTCGGCCAGCTGGTCGAGCTGGGCTCGATGAGCAGGCAGGCCGCCGAGTTCCTCCGGATGAGCGTGCTCGCCGGCGCGAACATCCTCGTCTCCGGAGCCACGCACACCGGCAAGACCACCATGCTGAACGCGCTGATGTCGAGCGCGCGCACGTCCGACCGCGTCGTGACCGTCGAGGAGACGTTCGAGCTCGAGCTCGACGTCCGCGACCTGGTGTCGATGCAGTGCCGCCAGCCCAACCTCGAGGGCAGCGGCGAGATCACCCTCCGGCGCCTCATCAAGGAAGCGCTTCGGATGCGACCCGACCGGCTCATCGTCGGCGAGGTCCGCGAAGCCGAGAGCCTCGACCTGCTCATCGCCCTGAACTCGGGTGTACCGGGCATGTGCACCATCCACGCGAACTCGGCGCGCGACGCGCTCGCGAAGCTCTGCACCCTGCCCCTGCTCGCCGGACGCAACATCGACTCGGCGTTCGTGGTTCCCACCGTGGCGAGCTGCATCGACCTCGTCGTGCACCTCGCCATCGGTCGGGACGGGCACCGACGCGTCGTGGAGATCTCGGCACCGACGGGGGAGACGGTCGGCGCCGCCGTCGCCGTCGACCGCATCTTCCGTCTCGATGTCGACGGGCTGGCGGCGACCGGCGTCCACCCGGCACGGCTCGAGAAGTTCACCGCCGCAGGCCTGGATCCCGCCGTCGTACTTGGAGCGGCGGCGTGAGCGTCCTGCTGGGCGCGACGCTCGGGGTCGGCCTTCTGCTCGTCGCGTCCACCTGGCTCTGGCCGAGGCGACCCGGCGCCGCGCCGCGAACCGCCCGCCGATCCGTCATCGCCGACGAACTCGCACTCGCCGGCATCCCCGGCGTGCCCGTCGCCGCGGTCATCGTGGTCGCGGTCGTCCTCGCGGCCGTCGCCGCGGCGCTCGCCCAGGCGATCTTCGCCGTGCCGGTGCTCACGGCGGTCGCGGCCGCACTCGGCGCACTCGTGGTCGCGTTCGCGATCAGGTCGCGCGCGAACCGTCGGCGGGTGGCCAACCGGGCCGTCTGGCCCGACGTGGTCGATCACCTCGTCGCCTCCGTGCGTGCCGGCATGTCGCTCCCCGACAGCATCGGCGCGCTCGCCGAGCTCGGCCCGTCGACGACCCGCCCCGCGTTCGCCGGCTTCGACGACGAGTTCCGCCGCACGGGCGACTTCAGTTCGGCGCTCGACGCGCTCAAGGCGCGGCTGGCCGACCCGGTCGCCGACCGGATCCTCGAGACGCTTCGGATGGCGCGCGAGGTCGGCGGCACGGATGTGACCTCGGTGCTGCGCGGCCTGTCGACCTATCTTCGTGAGGATGCCACCCTGCGGGCAGAGGTCGTCGCCCGGCAGTCGTGGATCCGCAACGCCGCCCGCCTCGGCGTCGCCGCTCCCTGGCTGCTCCTGCTGGTGCTCGCCAGCCGCCCCGAGACGCTCGAGGCCTACGACTCGAGCGCCGGAACCGCGCTCATCCTCGCGGGTGTCGCGGTCACGGTCGTCGCCTATCGGCTCATGCTGGGCCTCGGCCGCCTGCCAGAGGAGCGTCGATGGTTCACCTGAGCGCCATCCCCGTGATGGCCGTCGCGCTCGGCGCCCTGCTCGGGCTCGGGCTGTGGCTCGTCGCCGCATCGACGCCGCGGCTCGGCCGCGCCCGGCTGGTCGACCGGGTGGCGCCGTACATCACGGACTTCTCCGCCGAGGCGCGGGCGATGCGGTCGCGACCCGACGCCGATCCAGGCTCGGTGGTCGGCATGCTGGTCATGCCCGCGCTGCGGCGTACGCGCAGCGCGCTCAGCGGCGTCCTCGGCGGCACCGACACCATCGCGCGGCGGCTCCGCCAGGCCGGGTCGGATGCCACGGTCGAGCGATTCCGCGGCGAGCAGCTCGCATGGGCTGGGCTCGCGTTCGCACTGGGTGCCGCACTCGCGCTGTTCGCGCCATCCTTCGTCGCCATGCCACCGCTCGTGCGAGCCTGCGTGCCCGCGTTCGCCGCCGTGGCCGGCGCGGTGGCGAGGGACTGGCTGCTGCAGCGCTCGGCACGACGGCGTCTCGCTCGCATCTCCTCCGAACTCCCGACCGTGCTCGAGTTCCTCACCCTGAGCCTCACCGCCGGAGAGGGCATGCTCGACGCGCTTCGTCGCGTCGCACGCGCCGGCTCAGGGGAGCTGCCCTCCGAATTCGCACGCGCGGTCGCCGCGGTCGGCGCCGGCGTGCCCCTGCCGACCGCGCTTGCGGAGCTGCGTGACGGACTCGAGCATCCCGCGCTGAGCCGCGCGCTCGACCAGGTGCTCGGCGCGCTGGATCGCGGTGCACCGCTCGCGGGCGTGCTTCGAGCGCAGTCCGGCGACGCTCGTGCCGAAGCCAAGCGCACGATCATCGAGCTCGCGGGCCGCAAGGAGATCGCGATGCTCGTGCCGCTGATCTTCCTCATCCTTCCCGTCACGATCGCGTTCGCGCTCTTCCCCGGCTACCTCGTCCTCCAGGCGGGGTTCTGATGCGGCCGCGTCGACTTCCTCCCATCGAAAGGACCTCACATGCCGAAGTGGATCGCCCGACGCCTCGCCGACGAGCGCGGCGACGTGCCCGGATGGGTGCTCATCACGCTCATGACCGCCGGGCTGGTGATCGTGATCTGGGGGCTCGCGGGACCGGCGCTCTCCGGGGTGTTCGACCAGGCGATCGGTCGCGTGACCGGGTTCTGACGCGTCTGCTCGACGAGACCGGGTCGGCTGTCGCCGAGTTCGCGCTCGTCGGCGTGCTGCTCACCGCGCTGGTGCTCTCGGTCGTCCAGCTCGCGCTGGCCCTGCACGTGCGCAACACGGTGCTCGACGCTGCCGCCGAGGGCGCTCGCTACGCGGCGCTCGCCGGGTCGTCCGCCGACGCCGGCGTGCAGCGCACCCGCGCGCTCATCGGCGCGGCGATCTCCGCCGACTACGCCGGCGACATCAGCGCGTCGACGACCTCGGTCGCCGGCGTGCCCGCCATCGCCGTCTCCGTGCGAACGACGCTCCCGGTCGTCGGGTTGCTCGGTCCCGAGCGCGGACTGGAGGTGACCGGGCATGCGGCACTCGAGGCGATCGAGTGACGTGCTTGCAGGCGAACGCGGGTCGGCATCGCTCGAGTTCCTCACCGTGGGCATGATCCTGCTCGTGCCGCTGGTGTACCTCGTGCTGGCCGTTGCGTCGATCCAGGCCGCAGCGCTCGGCGTCGAGGGCGCGGCGCGGCAGGCGGCCCGCGTCGCGGTGCTGCAGGCGGATGGCTCCGCCACGGGCGCGGGCGTCGAACGCACGGTGGGCGTGGTGCTGGCCGACTACGGCGTCGATCCCGGCGCGGCGTCCGTCGACCTCATCTGCTCGGCGCGCTGCGACGCACCGGGATCCCGCGTGACGGTCCATGTGCATGTCGCCGTCCCGCTCCCGCTCGTGCCTCAGGCGTTGGCGTCGAGCTCGATCGGCACCGTGCAGCTCGAGTCGAGCGCGACGCACACGGTCTCGCGATTCGCGGGAGCGACGTGAGTCGGCACGCGGCCGCCGACGAACGCGGTTCCACGCTGCTGCTCACGATCTTCTACGGCGTGCTCGCTCTGGCACTCGTGCTCGTGGTCGTCTCGGCGACCTCGCTGTACCTCGAGCGCAAGCGCCTCTTCGCGCTCGCCGACGGGGCGGCGCTCGCGGCCGCCGAGTCGTGGCGCCTCGACGACGTCCGCGTCGAGGCTGGCGAGCTCGTGTTCGACCTCGACGCCGACTCGGTCCGCGGCGCGGCGTCCGACTACCTCGGCGACGCGGTCCACTCGCTGCAGGGGCTCGAGCTCGTGCGAGCCGACTCAGCGGACGGCCGCAGTGCGACGGTCACCCTGCGGGCCACCTGGCACGCCCCGATCTCGTCCGAGTTCCTGCCGGTCACCGTGCCGATCGAGGTCACGGCCGACGCGCGCTCGGTGTTCCACTGAGCGCGCGTCGGTCCGACCGTCCCCCGTCTCAGTCGAGCAGGTGCTCCAGCGCGCGACCCATCCATTCGGCTCGGGCGTCGGCACCCGTGATGCCCTCGAAGCCGAAGCCGGTGAGCAGCGAGCGCGGCGTCGCCACCACCGCGGCCTCCGGGAATCCGGCCGCCGTCGTGAAGAGGAAGTCGTTCGGGTTCGGCGCACTGCCCGCCGGGGCCCCGGAGACGACCCAGCCATTCGAATCCTCGCCCTCGAAGGAGGTCGAGCCTTCACCCGTGGACACCTCGATGTCGTCGACGAACACGCCCAGCCCCTGGGTCGCCCAGTCGCTGATGTACGCGATCGACACCTCGACCTGGCCTCCGGCGAATCCGCTGAGATCGACGGTCCATTGCTGCCAGCCGCCGGAGTTGCCCGACGCGGCGTTCCACTCGCCACCGCCCTCGGCGGTCGGGTCGCACGTCGTCTCGTCGACGAAGGTCTGGTAGAAGTCGACCTGCGGGTGCAGCTCGTTCCACCCGGCCGGGCAGCTCTCACCGGTGTCCTGCGTGGTGTTCCCGTTGAGGTCGGGCAGCGTGGTCCAGTCGTCCTGGCCTGGGGTGTGCGCCTCGACCACGAGGTGGTCCCACGCCGCCTCGGTGTCGTACGACGTCCAGAACGACAGCTCCGCACCACCGGCCGGCACGTCGATCGTGCGGGTCAGCCGCTTGTACGAGACATCAGCGATCTGCGAGTACGCGTAGTACTCGCCGGTGTGCGGTTCGAACGGGCCGCCCTCGCGATCCCACTGGGCCGAGACCCAGCTCAGGAACTGCGGGTACCGATCCGGGTCGAGGATGCCACTCGTCGTGATGGCCGAGTTGCTGTGATCCTGGTTCGCCGCGCTGTCCGCGCCGTTGAAGCCCCACTCGAGCCCCGTGAGCGGCGTGTCGATGCCGAGCACGTCGAGGAGTCCTACGACGTTCCCCTCGTCATCGAACACGCTCCCGGCGTTGTCGACCATGAGGTACGCGCCGAGCCAGTACTGCAGCACGTCATTCGTGAAGTCACCCGAGCCGCCCGGGGGCCGGCACCGGTCGAACACGACCGGGTCAGCCCGGCACTCCGCGTTCGCCTCGGTCGGGTCGTAGAACTGGTTCGGGATGTTCGGGGTGAACTGGCTGCCGGCGTACTTGCCCGTGTACAGCACCTGGCCGCCCTCGTTCATGAAGTCCCGGACCTCGAGGAGCTGGTCCATGGCCAACCGCGACTGGTTGCCGCCGGCCCAACCGGCCTCCCGCGTCACGATGTCCTCGCCCGTGTACCAGATGACGGCGTCGTAGTGCGACAGCACGCCGAGCGCATCCGACGCAGTCCGATCGCGCGCGTCCACGTCGTACACGTCATACGACGTGCCGTTCGCCTCGAGCGCCTCCTGGTAGTAGGACAGGTAGTTCGGCCCGCCGTCCTGCACGGGCGAGGCGCCCGTGTAGTCCTCGTTGGCCACGATCAGCACGTCGTCGGTCGACTCCTCGACGGCCTCGTAGGTGAACGAGTCGCTCACCTCACCGCCGCCCTCGAACCAGACCTCGACCTCGTCGCCGGGATCCGTCCCGGTCACGAGCCCGCTCATGACCGCGTAGTACACGTCAGTCTGGCTGCCGTAGCGGTCACCGCCCGTCCACTCCTCGGTCGTCGCGCTGATCGGGTCATCGCCATTGATCGAGTACTTGAGCGTCACCTCGCCCAGGTTGCGGCGCGCGAGGACGCGCACCTCCTGCGGATCGCCGTAGGAGTAGTCGAACGTGAAGTTCGCCAGCGGCAGGCCGTACTTGTAGGTGTCGTCGCTCTTCAGGTAGAAGGGCTTGGTCTCGATGCCGAGGTGCGACACGGGCTCCGCGGGGTTGGCCGCGGACTTCGCCACGTCGAGCGCGAAGGGCAGCGCGCGCTCGAACTCCGCCTGCACCTGCGCCTCGTCGTCGGGGAAGACGAACCCGTCGCCGCCGTCGCCCTCGCCGAGTTCCGGTGTCCAGCCGAGAACCCCGCGCTCCGCGTGGGCATAGTCGGTGGTCTCGCCGTTCGTCACGTACAGCACGTCGGACGACAGGCCGGGCTCGAAGTCGGGGATCGCCGGGTCGTCGAGGTTGCCCGACAGCGCGTAGTAGATCGGGTCATCCGCCGTGGGCGTGCCCGTCTGCCAGCCCTCCGCGTACAGCAGCCACTGCCCGAAGGAGTGCCAGTTGATCTGGAATGAGAAGTCGGCCCGGTCGAACAGCGAGATCATCGCCTGTGTCTCCGGCTCGGACGCCGGTGACGGACCGCGGTACGTGTCGCTGTTGGGCTGCGACGAGGAGCCCTCCTCGTCGTATCCGAAGTGCTCCGGGAAGTTGCGGTTGGGGTCGACACCGTCTGCCCGGGTGATCTGCTCGTCGCCGTCATTGTCGCGGAGGTTCTTGCGCCACAGGCGCTCGGCGTCGAACGTGTACTGGTAGCCGTCGGGGTTCGCCACGATCACGAACCACAGCTCGTTGTTCTTCAGGAGGTCCTTGATCTCCTTGTTGTTCGCACGCCACTCGTCGATGTACCAGTTCATCAGCCGCCGGTTCACCTCGGTCGAGATCCACTCACGCGCGTGCTGCGTCGAGCTGTGCAGCACGCCCGGCCGGGTGCCGTCCGCGATGCCCCGCGCGCCCTGCGTGAGCTTCAGCGCGATGATCTCGCGGCCCTGGTACGTCTCGCCCAGCACCACGAGCTTGACGAGCTGAGGGTTCTCACGGGCGAGGCGATAGAGCTCGTCGCGGATGCCGCCGGGCTCATCCCATGACCGCCACACCTCGAAGCCCGACTCGGCCTGCTCCGCGGCCACCTGCCGGGCGGACTTGCCGTTCTTGTTCTTCTTGACCTTGATGTCGACGCCACGGTCGCTGAGACCCTTCGCCTCGGCTTCGGTCAGCACGAGGTCGATGCTCACGCCGTCGTCCGAGACCCTGGTGTCGGCCACGTCAAAGCCGCCCGCGGCGATCTCCGCCGCCTCGGCCGTCGTCACGTCGGCGGTGTACATGTCGAGCGCGCCGTCGTCTTCTGCGGCGTTCGCGCCGATCGGACTCAGAACGCTGAATCCCAACGCGAGCGCGGCGATGCCGAGCACGAGGCGGTTCCGAGTGAAGCGAGTTCCAGTCATCACGACTCCCACCGGTCCGACTCCGGCCAGGATGGGGATGCGACGGCGTCGTGCGCACTGGTACTCGCCGCGCTTCTGGCGCTCTGCGGACCCTAGGGCACACTCTGCTGCGACCCGTGGCGCTTGTCAAGGAAGAACCGAGCAACGCTCGGATCTCGCGTCAGACCTGCGTGCTGCTCAGTACCGTGGTCGCGGCGATCTTGAGCACGCCGCCCTCGTCGACCAGGCGGTACGCCGTCACCTCCTGGACGACGCGCCCATCGGCGAACGTGTAGGTGAGCGTCGCCTGCGCCTGCTCGGGGGCGGACGCCGAGACATCCGAGATGGAGACCGCGGCCACGTCGCTCCAGAAGGCGTCGTACGCGTCGCGACCGCCGACATGGTTGACCTGGTAGTCCTCGGTCATCATCGTCCATGCGGTGTCGAGGTCGCCCGGCACGAGCGAGTAGTAGTCCGTGAGCATCCGTACCGCACGGTCGGGGCCGCTCGGCGCGTCCGGAGCCTCCGTCGTCGGTGGCGGCGTGGCGGGTGCGGTGCTGGCCGGCGTCTCAGGGGAGGGTCCGGGTGTGGTGGTCGCGGGCGCGGATGTCTCGGGGGTCGTTTCCGTCGGCTCGGCGCCCGGGCCCGTGGCGGTCCCGCCATCCGGTCGGAGCGACGAGAAGAGGAGCACGGCGCCGAGCGACAGCAGGGCCACGGCCACGAGGGCACCGATCAGGACGGCAGTGCGGCGGCGACGGCGAGCCGGCGCGTCCGGCTCCGTGACCGCGGGCGGTTCGTCGACGGGCGGAGAGTCCGCCATCCAGGGGAAGAGAGGCGTCGCGGGCATGCGCTCGGTCGGCCCGGTCGGCTCCGAGGGGTCCGGCTGCTGAGGTCTCCGCTGCAGCTCCTGCTCCCGCACCGGCTCTGGCACCAGCTCGGGCGGAGGCTCGTCGAGCCGCTCCGTGGGTGCCGTCGCATCCGCGTCCGGGGGCATCGTCGATGCGGCGGCGGCAGCGGCGCCCGCGGCGGCGCCGGCGATCGGGATCGTCGAGGCCGAGCCATCCGACTCGGCACGCCCCTCGCCCGTGCCCTCCTCCACTGGCCCCGGCTCGAGCTCGCGCTCGAGCGCGGTCAGCTCCGACACGACGTGCTTCATGTCGGGCCGGTGCTTCGGCTCGGGCGACAGCATGTCGAGCAGCAGCGGCTTGAGGGGTCCCGCGCGGGTCGGCATCGGGAGGTCGCCGCTCGCCACCCGGTGCAGCAACGCGATCGCGTTGGCGTCGGTGCCGAACGGCGGTGCGCCCTCGAGCATCGCGAAGAGCGTCGACCCGAGCGAGAACACGTCGGAGGCGAAGCTCGACGGTTCCCCGCGCGCCACCTCGGGCGCGAGGTACGCCGGCGTGCCGTACATCAGGCCGGTCGCAGTGATGTTGGCGTCGCCGAGCGCGTACGCGACGCCGAAGTCGCTGATCATCGCCGAGCCGTCCTCGCGGATCAGGATGTTCGCGGGCTTCACGTCGCGGTGCACGATGCGGCGGTGATGGGCCGCCGCGAGCGCCGAGCCCACCTGGGCGCCGACCCGCGCGGCCTCGCGCGGAGCGAACGTCCCGTGCTCGCGCAGCAGCGTCGACAGCGGGGTCGAGTCGATGAGCTGCATCACGATGCACGGCTGGCCCTCGTGCTCGACGACGTCGAAGACCGGCACCGCATGCGGATGGTGCAGGCCCGCGTTGAGCCGAGCCTCCCGCATCGCCCGCCTTGTCGCGGCCTCGCGCTCCTCATCGGTCAGCTCGGGACGTGTCCGCAGCATCTTCAGGGCGACGGCGCGATGGAGGCGTTCGTCCCACGCCTCCCAGACCACGCCCATGCCGCCGGCGCCGATCATCTTCACGAGGCGGTACCGGTCGGCGACGAGCGTGGAGGGCGTACTCATGCGGGGGCGATCCTTCGGGTCACGCTCGACGGTACGTCGTCGCACCCGCCGAGTTCACGGGCTTGCGGCGGTGCTCGGGGTGTGGAAGGGCAGCGCGCGATCCATCGAAGCCCCTTCCTGCCGTCAGGTCTGCATCTGCGGCCGCGATCGCCGTCCGCTGTGCTCGCTTCGGGTGAAGTGCACCGCCATCCAGATCGCCAGCGCGGTCGCCGAGTAGGCGACGTACAGGCCGACCCAGGCGGCGAGCGGCTTGGTGATGCCCAGCCATGAGAACGGCATCGGCATCATGATGACGAAGAAGGTGAAGAGAGCAATGAAGTACGCGATTCCCCAGATCACCCGTCGCCACCGGTAGATCTCGTACCCAGGGAGGCCCCGGAGCGGGACGAGCACGATCGGCAACGCGGCCACGCCGGCGATCGCGAACGATGAGAGGACTTCCTTCAGGAACACGGTGCCCGATATCCCTTCACCCTCCACGACCAGGGCGATCACCGAATACGTCACCCAGGCGAGCAGGCCGATCGCGAACGCATAGCCCAGGCTGATCAGCGATGCCGGGGCCTTCTTCCGGAATTCGATCGACGTGCTGAATGTCACGCCGGCGACCAGTCCGAAGATGATGGCGGGCTCGAACTCCGTCAGGCGAGTGAGCACCACGGCACCTGCAACGATCAGGAGCGTCCAGGGCTTGAACGTGAACCACGCGGAAACCCCCGGGGTCGTGCGGCGCACCATCCAAACGAGGATCGACCAGCCGATCACCACGTCCACGGCGAACGCGATGAGCAGTGACGCGGTGATCCTGAGGCTCTGTGCGTTCAGGCCGAAGTCGGGATGGACGAAACTCGAGATCACACCGGCGGCGAGGACGGTCACGCCGGCCTTCCACCAGCCACTGAGGTGCGCCGGTGTTGTCGGGGGCGGTCCTGCCCGTTTCCGTCGATTCGCCAGCTCGTCGATCGCCGAATTGAGCAGCGCCGTCGGGAATGCGACGAGGAGCACGAGGATCAGGGTCAGTGCCGCCGCGATGGAGAGTTGCAGCGGTGCGATGCCGGCCTCCGTGATGAGTGCCAGGTGGCCGAGTCTGCTGGGCGAACTCCACGCCGACGGAGGAACCGGTTCTCCTGTCGGATCGATCGGTGGCACGCCGCTCGACTCGGTCGGCGCCGCAGTATCGTCGGCTCCGGCTGACGGGGTGGTCGCCTCAGGCGAGGCGGTCGACGCGTCATCCGCTTCTGATTCTGGCTCGCCCGGTTGAGATTCAGTGGGACCGGGCGCTGCCTCCGTGGGCGGGTCCGCACAGGCAGCGGCATCCACGAGGCACGGGTTGCCCTCAACGTACGTGCCGACCCATTCTTCGTCCAGTTGCGGGACGGTGAACTGCTCGACGTCGGCCACTGTCCGCAATGCTCCGGTACCGACGCGCGACCCGTTCGAGGAGGGAGGGCTCGGCAGGAGACCCGGGACGACGGGGAGTATCGGGCTCGGACCGGGCGCGGGGAAGAGGGGAACGTGGGTCAGGGGAGGAGGATCTTCGCACGCATAGGCCGCCATGCTCCAGCGCACGACGATGTCGGAAGCCGTCGCATCGACGATCAGCGTTCCAGGGGCTTGGCTTCGATCGCTCGTGCACGGGTAATCCGGCGTCGCTTCCTGCCGGACCTCCGCGTAGCCGTCCTGCAGGACTATCGGAATCCCGCGTTGGTCTCCGCCTCCTCGGAAGTAGTGAGGAAACACGCCGACGAGAGTGCAATCGGAACCCATGCACGCGACACCGAAAGACCCGACCGAGTACGTCTCCACCGCCAGCCCATCGGGATCTGATTCCTGCGTCGTGAGTTCACCGGCGTAGAGGATGTGGTCGGCGCCGTCCTGCGCTTCGCCCTGCAGCGCCGGCGCAGCCGGCACGCAGCAGACGAGTATCGCCGCCAGGCCGACCGAGGTCATGGCGCGCAACCGGTCGGCGTCGGAGCTCGATCAGGTTCGAGCAGGACGAAAGGGCGGTTTCATCGTTCCCCCCTCGATTACCGCAGCCCTTGCGAGAGATATGACCGGGATACCACCAGTGCCGCCAGGCGGCCAGAGGGTGGGAGTCCCCTCTTCGAGGGGTTTCCGTGCACGCGAGCAACTCCCGTGTCCCGCGAGTCACGGTGGACGAGGGTCGGAGGCCTCAGGTGTCCGCGGCCGGGGTCCAACCCTCGTCGCGCTCGGCTTCTTCGGGCGCCGGATGCCGCGGCTGACGCGGCACGTAGCGCGGGATCCACCGCCACAGCATGGCCGCGCCGATCAACCCGACCACGCCCATGGCGGCGCTCGCGACCATGATCGAGACGGCCGAGGTCACGGCGGCGACGGCGAGCGGAGCAGCCGCCTGACCCGCATCGGCGATGGTCCGATAGGCGCCGAGGAACGGCGCCGGATTCGCCTTGGGAGCCAGGTCGGCACCGACGGTGAGGATCACCCCGCTCGACAGGCCGTTCGCGATGCCGAGCAGGATGGCGACGCCCGTGAACCACGCCACCGCCGCAGGTAGGTCGTGCGTGAACGCGAGCACGAGGTGCCCGACCGAAAGGCCGACGAGTCCGGGGATGGCGCTCCAGAGGCGACCGTGCCGATCCATGACATGGCCGCTCACGTAGAACAGCGCGAAGTCGACCGTTGCGGCGATGCCGATCACGAGCGCTGCCGCATCCGGCCGCATGCCGATCGACACCGCCCAGAGCGGCAGGATCACCGTGCGGCTCGCGCGCAGCGCCGCGAGGATGCCGACCCCCGTGCCGATGCGGGCGAGCACCGCGCGGTACGTGACGATGGCGTGCCGCACGCCGTGCGCGGCATCCGCTTGGCCCTCACCGTCATCGCCGCCGGGGCGCGCCCGGCGCGTCGTGGCGAAGAGTTGCTCGGGGTCGGGGAGCACGAGGAGCACGACGACCACCACAGCGCACGAGAGCACGAGCACCCAGAACACCGCGTCGGACGATCCCGTCCAGGCGATGATCGCCGCCGCCGTGAACGGCCCGACCGCCCACCCCGCGCGGAACACGCCCGCGAGCGTCGACAGCGCGCGCGCACGGATCCGCGCCGGCACGTGGCTCGTGAGGAACGCGTGTCGCGCGAGCCCGAACACCGCCGTCGCGAGGCCGAGCAGGAACACGCCGACGCCGAGCGCCCAGGTCGTCGGCACGAGCAGGGCGAGCAGCGTGCCCGCCGCCGCGAGCGCCGAGGCGCCGATCATCGCGGCGCGTTCGCCGATGCGCGCGACGAGCCATCCAGCAGGGAGGTCGGCGACCAGCTCGCCCACCATGAGCATGGCGGCGATGAGCCCGGCCAGCGCGAGCGAGGCTCCCCGTTCGGTCGCGACGACCGGGATCACGGGGATCATCGCACCCTCGCCGAGCGAGAACAGCAGCGTCGGCAGGTAGGCGGGAAGGACGACCGACCGCCATGAGAACGGGCGGGCGGTGTCGGAGGTCACTCCATCGATCGTAGGCCCGCGCCGCCGTCCCACCAGCGCAGCACCCGCAGGGCTCGGAGGGTGTTCCATCGGCTCGGGTTCCCGTCGCCGTCTTCCATCTGGAAGTGGGTGCGGGCGTGGTGCGTGTTCTGCAGCGGCCAGCGGCCGTCGTCGCGCCGGTGGCGGCGCACGAGGTCGATCGCATCGGCGCAGCGTTCGTCCGGACGGCGGCCGGTCGCGCGGAGGTACTCGAGGCCGCGAAGGACGTCATAGTGCCACTGCGGCGGGAACGAGAATCGGGTCCAGGCCGACGTGACCACCGCGCCGGTGGAGAGCGAGCGGAAGAGCCGCCGGTCGAGCAGGTACTCCTCGCCGTGGGCTCGCGCTGCGGTCATCGCCGAGTCGGGGGCGACCGAGCGCTCGCGCTCGAGCAGGCCCTCGAGCACGAGGATCGTCGTGTTGAACGAGGAGCGGTGCGAGTGGTGCGGCGCCTCGCAGTTCCATCCGCCGTCGTCGAGCTGCTCGGCGAGCACGCGATCGAGCAGCCGATCGACGAGCTCGCCGGTCTCGCGGAAATAGGACGCAAGCTGGAGGACCATGCCGTTGACGCATGTCTCGCGCTGCCCGCCGAAGAACGGTGAGTCCCCGTCCCGCTTCCATGTCACGCCCTCGCGGACACGGTCGATCGCGGCACGGGCCTGCGGTGCATCGGGCTCGAGCCCGAGCAGGCGGAGGAGCAACAGCGTGTACGTCGTCGAGATCCACTTCGGCGAGTACGTGCCGCCGCCCCACTGGCCGTCCGCCGCCTGCAGCGCCAGCAGCTGTGCGCCCCACCCCTCGGTCGCGACCCGCGCCCGTTCCGTCGCGACCGCCTCCGCCGGCTCGTCGGTCAGGTCCCGCATCACCTGCCAGCGGATTGCGGGATCGGCGTCGAGCAGCCAGTCCGTGACATCCATTGCATCCCCCTGCAGGCACAGCCTGCCGTACGGGCCGCGGCACGGGAAGGGCCCCGCGCACGCAGCCCGCCCACATGCCGCACCACTAGGCTGGACGGCGCCATGTTGGATCTAGACCTCACGCAGGAGATCGCCTCCCTGCGCACCACCTTCCGCGACATCCGTGCCGTCGTCGACGTCGACGCCCTCGAGGCCGACATCGCGAAGCTCAGCGACCAGGCCGGCGCCCCCGACCTGTGGGACGACCCCGAGCAGGCGCAGAAGGTCACGAGCGCACTCAGCCACCGCCAGTCCGAGCTGACGCGCATCACCGGCATCGAGCGGCGGCTCGACGATCTCGAGGTGCTCGTCGAGCTCGCGCACGAGGCCGAGGACGAGGAGTCCGCCGCCGAGGCGCGCACCGAGCTCGCGTCGCTCGAGAAGACGATCGGCGACCTCGAGGTGCAGACGCTGCTCGACGGCGAATGGGACGAGCGCCCGGCCGTCATCACCATCCGCGCCGGCGCCGGCGGCGTGGATGCCGCGGACTTCGCCGAGATGCTCATGCGCATGTACCTGCGCTGGGCCGAGAAGCACGGCTACGGCGCGAGCGTCATGGACACCAGCTACGCCGAAGAGGCGGGCATCAAGTCGGCCACGTTCGAGATCGACGCGCCCTACGCGTTCGGCACCCTCAGCGTCGAGGCCGGCACGCACCGCCTCGTGCGCATGAGCCCGTTCGGCGCCGCCGGCAAGCGCCAGACCAGCTTCGCCGCGGTCGAGGTCATCCCGCTCATGGAGGAGGCGCAGGAGGTCGACATCCCCGACAACGACATCCGCGTCGACGTCTTCCGTTCCAGCGGCCCCGGCGGCCAGTCCGTCAACACGACCGACTCGGCCGTGCGCCTCACCCACCTCCCGACCGGCATCGTCGTGTCGATGCAGAACGAGAAGTCGCAGATCCAGAACCGCGCCGCCGCCATGCGCGTGCTCCAGTCGCGCCTGCTCCTGCTGCAGAAGGAGCAGGAGGCCGCCCAGAAGAAGGAGCTCGCGGGCAACATCACCGCGAGCTGGGGCGACCAGATGCGTTCGTACGTGCTCGCGCCGTACCAGATGGTGAAGGACCTGCGCACCGAGTACGAAGAGGGCACCCCGTCGAAGGTGTTCGACGGCGACCTCGACGGGTTCATCGCCGCGGGCATCAAGTGGCGCAAGCAGAAGCAGCAGTCGGGCGACTAGCAGAAGGCTGACGGATGGCGCGGCCCCGCGCCATCCGCCTCACGACGCCTTCGCGACCTCGCGCACCGGCGCACCGGCCCGCCCGTGCGCGCGCGCCGCCGAGACGAACGCCTTGATCAGCGTGATGCCCTCGGGATCGAGGCGCTCCTCGGGGTGCCATTGCACGCCGAGGCAGAACGAGCCGTCGGTGGTCTCGATCGCCTCGATGAGCCCGTCGGGCGCGCTCGCCGAGGCGATGAGCCCTTCGCCGAGCTGGTCGACCGCCTGGTGGTGATGCGACGAGATGTCGAACTCGTCGTCGTGCGTGATGCTGTGCAGCAGCGTGCCCTCGTGGATGGCGACCGGGTGCTCGGTCTTCTCGCCGACGGTGGCGCGGTGGGGCGTGAGGTCGAGGCGGTCGCCGATGTGCTGCTCGAGCGTGCCGCCGAGCGCCACGTTCATCACCTGCATGCCACGGCAGGCGCCGAGGATGGGCATGCCTCGGTCGCGAGCGCCGCGAACGAGCGCGAACTCGAGCTCGTCACGGATCCGCAGCGGCGGGTCGTTCGACGGGTGCGCCTCGTTGGCGTACAACTCGGCGTCGATGTCGCGGCCGCCGGGCAGGAACAGTCCGTCGATGAGGTCGAGCAGCCGGTCGGGGTCGGCCACGTGCACGTCGAGGCTCGGGAACATGAGCGGTGCGCCGCCCGCCTCCTGGAGCGCGGAGATGTAGGCGTGGGCGAGCGCATCGGTGGGGATGTCGACCCACGCCCCCGAACTCGCGGACTTGCGATCGGCGACGACGCCGATGAGCGGAACGGTCATCGAGCCTCCCAGCCTCGGTCGGTGCCCTCTCCAACCTACGCCTGTGACGACGGCCCCGGCAGGGGGAGGGGACCTTCGGCACTCGGCGCGCACCGAGCGCCCGCGTAGGTTCGGCCGCGTAGAGCGGGCTGGAGCCGACAACGGAGGTGGGGGTCATGCGCGTGCTGGTCGCGTACTCGAGCAAGTACGGTGCGACGAGGGGCATCGCGGATCGGATCGGCGATCGACTGCGCGACGCCGGGCACGAGGTCGACGTCGAGCGCTGCGACGCCGTCGAGTTCCCCGAGGGGTTCGACGCCTTCGTGGTCGGCAGCGCTGCGTACATGTCCAACTGGCGCAAGGAGGCGCGGAAGTTCGTCCGGCGCAACCGCGAACTGCTGGGGGAGCGGCCGACGTGGCTCTTCAGCAGCGGGCCGCTCGGCACCGCACGCGTCGACAAGGACGGCAACGACGTGCTCGTCGCGGCCCGACCCAAGCAGTTCGACGAGTACGAGGACGAACTGCACCCGCGCGGCACGATGGTGTTCTTCGGTGCGCTCGAGCCCGACAAGCTGCGCGGGCCCCACAAGATGCTGCACTGGATGCCCGAGAACGACGCGCTCCCGACCGGCGACTTCCGCGATTGGGACGCGATCGACGCGTGGGGCGAGCAGGTCGCGGCCGAGTTGGCGACGACGCCGGCCTGAGCGCGACGGCGGCGTCCGTCGGTCACGGGCGCACGAATTCCGGTGTCGTTGCCCCATTTCGGGTCGATGCTGCCTAGGCTCGAACGCGATGATCCGCTTCGACTCCGTCACCATGACCTACAACGGGCAGAGCAAGCCGGCCCTCGACGATGTCACGGTCGAGATCCTGCGCGGCGAGTTCGTGTTCCTCGTCGGCGCGTCCGGATCCGGCAAGTCGAGCTTCCTCAGGTTGATCCTGAAGGAGGAGCGGCCGACGACGGGCCAGATCCACGTGCTCGGCCAGGACCTGCGCCGCATCTCCTCGCGCAAGATCCCGTACTTCCGGCGCAACCTCGGCGTGGTCTTCCAGGACTTCCGGCTGCTGCCCAACAAGAACGTCTTCGACAACGTCGCGTTCGCGCTGCGGGTGATCGGCAAGTCCCGCGGCTTCATCCAGACGGCCGTGCCCGAGACGCTGCGGCTCGTCGGACTCGACGGCAAGGGCAAGCGGCTCCCGCACGAGCTCTCGGGAGGCGAGCAGCAACGGGTGGCGATCGCGCGCGCGATCGTCAACAAGCCGCAGATCCTGCTTGCCGACGAGCCGACCGGCAACCTCGACCCCGTGACGAGCGCGGGCATCATGACGCTGCTCGAGCGCATCAACGCCGGCGGCACCACGGTGATCATGGCCACGCACGAGGCCGGCATCGTCGACCAGATGCAGCGTCGCGTGATCGAGCTCTCCGCGGGTGAGGTGGTGCGCGACGAGCGCAGCGCGGGCTACGGCATCTCGGCCGAGGCGATCGCGGTCGAGGTCGAGGCGACGGATGCCGCGGCCGCCGCATCCTCGGTCGTGCCGACGCCCGAACCGGCGGTGACGAAGGGGCGCGGGCGGCGCCCCTCCCGCAAGTCCGCCACGCGGAAGGGCGCGGCCCCCGTCCCGGCCGAGACGCCCGCCGCGCAGGTCGAGCCCGCCGCGACCGCAGCGCAGCCAAGCGAGTCGGCTGCCGCGACTGCCGCGACTGCAGCGGCCGCTGCCGCCGCTGTCGCCGCCGCGCGGAAGAGCAGGGCCGAGGCAGCCACGGCGAAGGCCGCCGGCACCGAGACGGCGGAAGCCGAGGCGAAGGCGGCGAAGCCGAGCCCTGGCCGGGCGACGAAGAAGACGTCGCCCGCAAAACCCGCCACGGCCGACGACGTGCTGCACGATGCATCCGGATTCGACTCGGCCTCGCACGACGTGCCCGCAACCGGCGAGGACGCCGACGCGGTCGTCGCGGCACTGCGGGAAGAGGAGTCGGCGGCCGCGCCATCCGCACCCAAGGCCAAGCGCGCCGCGCCGAAGGTGACCGCCGAGGTCATGCGCGACGCCCCACCGCTCTACGTCGAGCCCGAGGCCACCGATGAGGTGACCGACGAGGCCGCCGCGATCACGGCGGCGGCGACTGCGCCGATCGAGCGCGTGCCCGCCCAGGGCGGTGACGACGCCGAGGCCGACGCGCCGCCAGGACGCCCAGCCCCGCCCGGGAGTGCGAAGAAGTCCGCCAACCTCACGCTCGCCGAACGACTCGGCCTGCGCAGCCCGGCCGGGCCACGCCCCGGCGACGACGACCAGGAAGTGGGGCCGGTCAAGTGAGGTTCGGTCTCGTGCTCGCCGAGGCGGCGAATGGCCTGCGGCGCAACGCCACCATGGTCATCTCCGTCGTGCTCGTCACGTTCGTCTCGCTCACGTTCGTGGGCACCGCCGCGCTGCTGCAGTTGCAGATCGCCCAGATGCGCGGCTACTGGTACGACCGCGCCCAGGTCGCCGTGTACCTGTGCACGGCGGTGTCGACCGCGGAGGGCTGCGTCGACGGCGAGGCGACGCCCGAGCAGAAGGAGGCCGTCGAGGCCCAGCTCGACAGCGACACGCTCGATCCGTTCATCGACGAGTACTACTTCGAGGACCGCGAGCAGGCGTATGCGAACTTCCAGGACCAGTTCGAGGGCACCCCGGCGGCCGATTACGTCACGCCCGACGTGCTGAACGAGACGTTCTGGGTGAACCTCGTCGACCCGTCGCAGTCCGACGTGATCGCCGAGAGCCTCGCCGGCCTCGCGGGCGTCGAGCAGGTCGTCGACCAACGGCGCTACCTCGACCAGATCTTCAACGTGCTCAACACCGCGAGCTACACCGCCGTCGCGCTCGCCGCGATCATGCTCGTCGCGGCGGCGCTGCTCATCGCCACGACCATCCGGCTGTCGGCCTTCTCGCGGCGCAAGGAGCTCGGCATCATGCGCCTCGTGGGCGCGTCGAACCGGTTCATCCAGACGCCGTTCGTGCTCGAGGGCGTCTTCGCCGGGCTCATCGGGTCGCTGCTCGCCGGCGCCGCCGTGGTCGCGATCGTGGTCTTCTTCGTGCAGGGGTACCTGACCGACACGCTGTCGTTCACCTTCGTCGACCTCAACGATGCGCTGCTCGTCGTGCCGCTGCTCGTCGGCGTCGGCGTGCTGCTCGCCGCGGTCTCGGCGGCCATCGCCATTCGCAGGTACCTGCGCGTGTGACGTTAGACTGGGGGGCTGTGCTTCCGGATGCCCCGGGGCGCCGTCATTCGAAGCGAGGAGCAGGTCGTGGCCAGGGAACGCGGTGAGAAGGTCGTGGCGACCAACCGCAAGGCGC
The DNA here is from genome assembly GCF_042794545.1 of Agromyces sp. NPDC056523. Classification (NCBI taxonomy): domain Bacteria; kingdom Bacillati; phylum Actinomycetota; class Actinomycetes; order Micrococcales; family Microbacteriaceae; genus Agromyces; species Agromyces sp. NPDC056523. Next base: position 826,224 of record NZ_JBHTTM010000002.1, on the reverse strand, counting down.
GCCACGACTACCTGATCGAGGACACCTACGAGGCCGGCATCGTGCTCTCCGGGACCGAGGTGAAGTCGCTCCGGCAGGGCCGGGCGTCCCTCGTCGACGGCTACGCGTTCATCGACGGCGGCGAGATCTGGCTCGACGCGGTGCACATCCCCGAGTACACCGAGGGCACGTGGAACAACCACGCACCGCGCCGCAAGCGCAAGCTGCTCATGCACAAGCAGGAGATCGTGAAGATCAGCCACAAGACGAAGGAGGGCGGCTACACGCTCGTCCCGCTGTCGCTGTACTTCAAGGACGGCCGGGCCAAGGTCGAACTCGCGGTCGCGAAGGGCAAGCGCGAGTACGACAAGCGCCAGGCACTGCGCGAGCGGCAGGACAAGCGCGAGGCCGATCGCGCCATGGCGTCGCGGCGCAACCTGGGGGAGTAGGCCGGCCGACCAGGCTGCCTGCCGACATCCCAGCCACGCGGGGTAGGCTCCGCCCGTGGAGATCTCGACGCGCATCCCCGTGCCGGGCACGTACAACTTCCGCGATGTCGGCGGACTGCCGGCCCGCGACGGCGTCGTCCGTCGCGGCGCGCTGTTCCGCTCCGACGGCCTGCACCGGCTCGGTGACGAGGGTCGCGACGCACTGCGCCGGCTCGACGTCGGCATGATCATCGACCTCCGCGACGAGAACGAGGCACGCCTCATGCCCGACGACCTCGACGGGCTCGACGTCGAGGTGCACCGCCTGCCCGTCTTCGAGGGGTCGGGCGCGTCGCAGGGCGAACGCGGCATCTCGCTCGAGGCGCTCTACCACCGCATCGTGACCCGCCATTCGCCGATCCTCGTCGACGCGTTGCGTGCGCTCCCGACCGCCGGTGATCGCGCCGTCGTCGTGCACTGCACGGCGGGCAAGGACCGAACGGGCATGGTGGTCGCGATGGCCCTGCTCGGCGCGGGTGTCGACCGCGAGTCCGTCATCGCCGACTACGTGCTCACCGAGTCGCACCTCGCGGGCGAATGGCTCGAGGAGATGGTCGCGCTCATCGGCCGCTACGGCGTGCCCGACACCCCGGCGTTGCGCACGCTCATGGGCGGGAGCCCGCGCGAGGCGCTCGAGTCGGCCCTGGACGAGGTCGAGCGCCGGCACGGCTCGGCTCGCGAGTACCTCCTCGCGTCGGGCCTGCGGCGGCGGGAACTCGCGGCGCTCGAGACCTGGCTCATCGAGCGCGGCTGAGCCGGCGCGATCGCGGCGTCACTCCGTGGTGAAGCGCGCGTCGACGGATGCCTCGAGCACGAGCTTCGCCGGCGCGAACTCGGGCGCGGACGCGCCGCCTGCATCCGCTGCCATCGCCCGCACCATGGTCGCCTTGTGCATCATCGGCACGGGCTGCTCCGAGAGCATCCCGTGGTCGGCGAGTTCGACCGGCACCGGCGTCCCGAGTCCGAGCGCCTCGGCGTACACCCCGGCCTTGCGAACGGCGTCGGCGACGGCGCCGCGCTGCGCCGTCTCCTGCACGCGATCGCGCGTGCCATCCGTCAGCCGCCAGTCGATGCCCCCGACCGCGACGTTCGGCGTTCCGGACACGGTGCCGACCCAGGTTCCGAGGACCCCGAGGTCGCGGAACACGACCTCGACGTCGGCGTTCGCCTGGTGCACGAGCGGCAGCTGGCGCCCCTCGGCGTTCCACGGGCGATGCGACCAGACGCGCAGCTGGCCCGCCGACCACGATTCGAGCGCGCCCGACGCCTCGAGCTCGCGGACCTCTTCGAGCAGGCGTTCGTGCGACTCGCCGACGGAGCGGAGGATCGAGTCGCGTTCGCCGCCGGAGCTGCCGACCGTGAGCGAGACGGCGCCCAGCTCGGGCTCGATGCGCTCCTCGGCGCGACCGGTCACGGCGATGATCGTGGGCATGCGGCTCCTCGGGTGCTCGGTGCCCGCTCGGGAATGGCGGAGCGGCGTCGCCTGTTCTAGACTGTAAGGCCGGGCAACAGGCGGTTCAACGGATCGCCGCCCGGTGTTGGCAACTCCACAGCGTGCGATGATGGCCCGTCCTCCGATGCGAATCGGATGGCGCGACATGGGGATGATCGGTTTCGACATCGCCTGTGAGACTGCGAGAAGCGGGCCGAGGATGCAGGGTTATCTCGTGAACGCTCCCTGCGAAACAATAACTGCCAATAAGAAGCAGTCCGACTTCGCTCTCGCTGCCTAAGCGAGACCGATAGTCCGTCAGTCCGGGTCTGTTCCCGCCCCGGTCGCTGGCGTCATCTAGGGAACTCGCTGTACGACGTCGCCTGAGCGTCGTACGGGACTTTCTTCAGGCTGGGCCTGTCGACCTGGCTGCCTGTGGCAAGGGTCGGGGCCGAGCAGAACGCTTCACAGGATGCGCCCGGAGAAGGCGCGGAATCTCAGCGATGGACGGGGGTTCAATTCCCCCCATCTCCACCATCGGCCGTCATCGCACGCTCGGAGCCAGACGAAGGCCGCCCCGCGAGGGGCGGCCTTCGTCGGTCCTGCGTCGTCAGTGACGTTTCACGGGCAGCCTTCCATGAGCTGGATGCCGTGCTCGGTCTGGCGCTTCTCGCTCACCTGCCCCAGCGAGTCGCAGATGGCGTTGACCAGGAGCGCGAACCCCTCGCCGTTCTGGTAGTTGCCGTTCTCGCCCGGCAGGCCGAAGTCCTGCACCGTTCCCGGCGGGACGAACGCCCAGACCTCGGGAGCGCCCGGGAAGACGCTCGGCAGCCACGCCCAGTTGCCGTTGATGATCGGCCCCTCGGTGCAGACGGCGCCGCACTCCGCGGGCGGCTTGCTGACGTTGATGCAGTCGAGAGCCTGCGCCGAGGTCGGGATCAGGACGAATGCGGCGATCAGGCCCGCCGCTGCGAGTGCCTTCTTGAGCATGATTCCTCCGTTTGCTTCGTCGGTCACGGGAAACTGCCAGACTCTGGCCCGACCCTACTCCGAAGTGAGGATGTGTCAATACATGGAAGGCTGCGGTCGGCTGGTCAGTACGCGGCGCCCTCGAGCGTGCCGGTGACCGGGCCGCTCGGGTCGGTGATGGTGCACGACACGACGCGGTCGTCGATGCCCTCCCATGACTGCTGCGTCGGCACGTACCAGGCCACGTAGAGCTCGGACGAGTCGTACGGCAGGCCCACGAACGGCTCGAACGCGGCGACGCAGCCCTCCTCGGCGGCGGAGTTCACGGCGTCGTCGCCAGGGAACTCGCCGTCGGCGATCTCGAAGTCGTGGTACACCTCGTCGGTGTGCGGCTCGTCGCAGGGCACGACCGGCACGGTCTCGACCTGCGCGCCCTCCTGCATCTCGAGGCAGTCGCCGACCTTGAGGGCGAACACGTCGGCGTCGCCGCTCTCGGTGATCTCCTGCGTCGTCTCGTCGCGCTGGGGCTGCGGCGCGGGCAGCAGGTCGCCGATCAGGCTGCATCCGGAGAGCGTGCCGGCGACGATGACGGCGGCGGCGAGCGCGACGGTGCGCGTGATGGATCGGGTCGTGGGCATGAGGATCCTGTCGGTCATGGGAGCCCCATAGGGATGCGGGGCGGCGCAAGCCTATCGGTGCGACGACGCCACGGACAGCCTCCCTCCGTGGGTCATGCGTCGAGGCGCGCCACCGTCTCGAATGCGCTGCCCGACCGGCCGGCGAGGCGGCGCCGCATGGATCCCGCGATCCTCGCCGCCTGCAGCTTGGCCCGGTCGGCGACGGGTCCCGCGAAGTGCGCGTCCACCGTGGCATCCCACAGCTCGAGCCACCGCGTGAAGTGCTCGTCGGCGAGCGGATGGCGCGCATGCAGGGCGACGTGGACTTGGAGTGCATTGCGCCGGTACGCCCCGCTGCGGAACAGCACGGTCTCCCAGAAGTCGCACATGATCGGCAGGTGCGCCGCGAGGTCCATGCGGGCGACGTCGGTGAAGATCGGCCCGATGAGCGGGTCGCGGAAGGCGGTCTCGTAGAACGCGACGACGAGTTGCTCGACGTCGCCGCGGTTCGCGAGATCATGCACCATTCCATCCACGCTAGCCGCTGTTCCACCTGACCCTTCCCGTGAGCGGCGGGGGCCGGAAGACTGGCGGCATGCAATGGCGACTGGGTCCGGCCAAGGGATTCCGGGTGTCCGACGAGGCGCACCGGGTGACGACGTTCGAGCTGTTCTTCGATCTCGTCTTCGTGTTCGCGTTCACCCAGGTGACGCACTACATGGCGGCCACCCACAGCGCGATCGGCGTGCTGCAGGCGCTCACCATCCTGACCCTGCTCTGGTGGTCGTGGGTGTCGTACGCCTGGCTCGCGAACCAGACCCACGTCGATGAGGGCGGCGTGAAGCTCGGGATGTCCGTCGCGATGATCGCGATGTTCATCGTCGCGCTCGTCATCCCCGAGGCCTACGTCGACCTTCCCGGCGGGCTGTTCGGCCCGCTCGTGCTCGTGATCGCCTACATGGTCGTGCGCGTCACGCACCTCACGCTGTACTACGTGGCAGCGGCGGACGACCCACCCCTGCGACGGCAGATCCTGCGGACGTCGCTGGCGCTCGTGGCCGGATCCGGATTCCTCATCGCGGGCGCCCTGGTCGCAAACCCCCTGCTGCAGACGTGGCTGTGGCTCATCGCGCTCGTGCTCGACGTCCTGCTGACGTACGTCACGTCGTCTGGCGGCAACTGGCGCGTGCACTCCGCGGCGCACTGGGCGGAACGGTTCGGGCTCGTCGTCATCCTCGCGCTCGGCGAGTCGATCGTCGCGATCGGGGTCGGCGCCGCACAGGAACCGGTGAGCGTGGCGATCATCACGGGCTCGGCTCTGGCGTTGCTGCTCTCGATCTTCCTCTGGTGGATCTACTTCGACACGACGGCGCTAGCCGCCGAGCGCGAGCTCGCGCGACTTCGTGGCGTCGAGCGGGCCGGACTCGCGATCGACGGCTACACCTACCTCCACCTGATGCTGATCGCGGGCATCGTGCTCGTCGCGCTGGGCGTCGAGGACGTCATCGCCCACGTCGAGGACGCCGAGCCGTTGGGGCTGTTCGGCGCCGCGGCGCTCTATGGCGGAGTGTCGTGTTATCTCGCGGGCGTGGCGTTCTTCTGGCTGAGGGTCGCACGGCGGGTGAAGTGGCTGCGGTTCGCGGCGGCCCTGCTCGTGCTCGCCGCGATGCCCGTCGCCGCCCTGCTGCCGCCGCTCCTGGCGCTCGCGGTGCTCGTCGTCGCCGGCGGCGTGCTCATCGTGGTCGAGTCGGTGCGCTACGCCGAGCATCGGCGCGAGATCCGCGAGGCGCACGGGCACGCGAGCGCGGTCGAGGCGGATGACACGGCCGGCGCGTCCTGATCGTCGCCCGCTCAGCGCGCGGGGCGGTGCCAGATCGCGAGCCGGCGCAGCCATGACGAGAAGCCCACCGGCGCGCGCGCGCTGACCGCCGCGGTCGCGGCGATCGGCCCATCGCCGGACTCGGCCGCGTCGACGGCGCTGACGGAATCGCCGGCTGCGGCGGCCGCCGCCGCGTCGCGCTCGGCCCGCCACAGCAGGTACGCGACGTACGGGTCGTCGTCGGGCCCCAGCGCCTGCGGCTGGTGCACCGTGCGATGCCGTCTGGCCTCCATTGCCGAACATCCCCTCGAGGCCCCCCGGCCCTCACCTCAAGGGTACGACGAACCGGCGACGGATGATGCCACGGGCGTCACGCGGGGTCGGAGGCCGCCTCACCCTCGAGCACCTCGAGGACGGCGTCGTGAAGTCTTCCGTTGGTCGCGAGCACGCTGCCGTCGCCGAGCGCCGCACCGTCGATGGACGTGACGCGACCGCCCGCGGCCTCGACGATGGGCACCGCCGCGGCAATGTCCCACGGCTTGAGGTCGAATTCGGCGACGACGTCGACGAGTCCCTCGGCGAGCAGGCAGTACGACCACAGGTCGCCGTACGCCCGGTCGCGCCAGACGCGCTCGCCGAGCGCCAGGAGCCGGTCGAGCTGCCCGGCGTCGCGCCACTGCGCGATGCTCTGGAAGCTCAGTGACGCGTCGGCGAGATCGCCGACCGACGACACGCGGATGGCACGGGGCTGGGCGCCCGGCGCATCGGTCGTGAACGCCCCGAGTCCCTGCGCGCCCCACCAGCGGCGACCCAGCGCCGGCATCGACGCGACCCCCACGACGGGCGCACCGTCGACGGTGAGCGCGATGAGCGCACCCCACACGGGCACCCCACGCAGGAAGTTCGCGGTGCCGTCGATCGGGTCGACGATCCACTGTCGCGCGCCCGACCCCTCGGTCCCGTACTCCTCGCCGAGCACGCCGTCGCCCGGTCGTCGCTGCGTGATGAGTTCGCGGACCGCCCGCTCGACCGCGAGGTCGGCCTCGGTCACGAACGTGCGATCGGGCTTCGTGTCGACGCGCAGGTCGACCGTGCGGAAGCGGTCCATGGCCGCGCGGTCGGCGAGATCGGCCAGCTCGAGCGCGAGCGCGAGGTCGTTGTCGAGCGCGAGGTCGTCGAGGTCGGCGTCGGTGTCGCCCGCGGCCTGGTCGGGCTCCGGCGGAGTCGTGGCATCCGTCACCTGTTCAGCCTAGCCCCGGGGCCCGAGGCGGCGACCGATGGCGCCGCGCGCCCGGCCGCCGGACGATTTCGCGATCGGCCTGCCCACCTGATACCGTTGATCCTCGGTTCGGGGTTGAGAAAAACCCCACCGAAACGCACCTCTAGCTCAATCGGCAGAGCAACTGACTCTTAATCAGTGGGTTCAGGGTTCAAGTCCCTGGGGGTGCACCACAAGCCCCGGCGAGCGATCGCCGGGGCTTCGTCGTTTCCGGCACGCCGGCTCGAATCACCGCTCACCAGAACGCGTACAGGTCGACGCCGAGCAGCAGCAGGCCCTCGTGCGCGAAGCCGGCGAAGCAGTAGAAGCCGAGGAGCGCGCCGAGCAGCGTCTCTCGCAGCGACCCGGTGTCGCCGAGGATCGGCACGGCGACGTAGCCGTTCGGCATCCAGACGCGGTTGAGCACGGGCACGGGATGCAGCGCCTCGGGCGGGCGCGGCACCCACGGCCAGAACAGTCCCGGCAGTCCGCCGGTGGTGAGGAAGTCGCCCGCGAGGTGGACCACGAATCCGAGCGTCACGGCGAGCGGGAACCACGCCACCTGCTCGGGTGCGAACAGCACGATGAACGCACCGAGCAGCAGCCCCAGCGCCCACGCGGCGACCCAGGTGCGGACGAAGTCGCGCGCCTTGAGGCCGAACGCCGTGAGGGCGGCCGCGCCGATGCCGGCTCCGACCGCGACGCTGCCGAGCTGGTCGGTCTCGAGGGTCGCGAGGGTCAGCGCCCAGGCGCCCGCCGCGACGAGCGCCACCGCGATCGGGGAGTGCGCACCCTGGCGATGTCCGCCCGAGAGCATGCCGACCGTGCCGGTCGCCAGCCGCCCGAGGACCGGCACGGAGTGCGCGATGGTCGCGCTGTGGTGGTCGGCGTCGGGCAGCAGCGCAGCTCCTGCGCACACGGCCGTGCCGGCGAGCACGCCGACCGGGTCGAGCGGATACGCCCCCGAGGTCACGATCGGCAGCGTGCTCGTGATCGCGATCCACGCGGCCGCGCCGCTCGTGGCATGGGTGACGCCCATCATCGGGGTGGGTGGCTCCTTCGGTCGGCCGTCGGGTCGGCGATCGACCAGTCTGCCGGGTGCCGGTGACACTGCCGGGCGTGTCGGGCGCGGCGCGTCTCAGTCGTCGACGCCGCGCGCCATGAGCGCCTCGCCGAGGTGGTCGGCCGTGCGAAGGGCGCGCACGATCACGGGCACCGCGAACGCCGTGGGCGACCCCTCCGCACCGCGCGCCTTCCGCGCCTCGAGCACCTCGCGCACGAGTTCCGCCAGGAGCGGCACGCAGCGGATGGCGAGCGCCAGCGCGAGCCCGATCCGGTCGGGGTCCACCCAGCGGCGGAACGGGCGCAGGAGCACCTGCATCGCGTCGAGCGTGGCGGAGACCGGCGTCGTGAGCGTGTAGACGGCGGCCAGGGCGACGGCGAGCACCAGCCGGAGGCCCATCGTCGCGGCCGCCTCCCAGCCGGCGAAGATCCACTGCACCGGCACGGCGAACGCGAGCAGCCAGAGGATCGGCGTGATCTGCCGCCACGCGAGACGCGCCGGGATGCGCGCGAACACGAACAGGAGCACGACGACCATGGCGGCGACTCCGAGGGCCTCGAGCGAGGGCAGCAGCGACACGACCGTCACTGCGACCGCGAGCAGCGCGAGCTTGGCGAGCGCGGGCGCGCGATGCACCACCGAGGTGCCGGGGTGGAAGACGCCGATCATCCGTGTCTCACCCGATCAGCGCCCGGTACGCGTCGAGCGCGGGTCTCGACGCATCGTCGGCGACGACGCGTCCCGCCTCCATGACGACCACCCGATCGAACGACTCGAGCAGGTCGAGCTGGTGGCTGACGACGACCAGCTGCTCGTCGAGCGCCTCGAAGTGCTCGGCGATCATGCGCGCGTTGCGGGCGTCGAGCAGGGTCGTGGGTTCGTCGGCGACGACGATCGATGGTTCGCCGACGAGCACCGAGGCGAGCGCGAGCAGCTGCTTCTGCCCGCCCGAAAGGCGGTGCGCGGGGCGATCGGCCAGGTCGGCGAGGCCGAAGCGCTCGAGCGTCGCGTCGACGCGGGCCGCGGCATCCGTCGCCGGCAGCCGGTGTCGCCGCAGCGTGAAGGCGACGTCTTCGCGCACGGTCGGCATCACGATCTGGGTGTCGGCGTTCGTGAAGACGAACCCGACGCGTCGGCGCACCTCGCGCCCCTGGCGGGCCACGTCGAGGCCGTCGACCTCGACGCGCCCCACGGTCGGCGTGACGAGGCCGTTGATCATGCGCGCCAGCGTGGACTTGCCCGAGCCGTTCGCCCCGACGATGCCGACGCGCCGCTCGGTGAGGTGGAGCGTGACGCCGTCGACGACGCGCTCGTCGCCGAAGTCGTGCGAGACGCCCTCGAAGCGGATGGCGCTCATGCGATCCGCTCCACGATCATCGCGATGCCCTGCCCGCCGCCGATCGAGCACGCTGCAAGACCAGCGCGGCCGTCGAAGTCGGCGCCGTCGCGGAGCATGCGCGCGGCGAGCCGAACGAGCAGGATGGCGCCCGACGCGCCCCACGGATGGCCGAGCGCGATCGCGCCACCGTCGGCCGAGATCGTCGCCTCGTCGAGGCCGAGGTCGTCGCTGACGGCCAGCACCTGTGCGGCGAACGCCTCGGTGATCTCGACGGAGCCGAGGTCGGCCACGGTCATACCGGCGCGAGCGAGCGCCGCGCGGGCGGCCGGCGCGGCGCCGAGGCCGGGAAGCGCTGGGTCGCCGCCGGCCACGGCCGCGGCGCGTACGCGAAGCGCGGGAAGTCCGAGATCGCGGGCCACGTCGCCGGTCGTGACCGCCATCGCGGCGGCACCGTCGGAGAAGCCGCACGAGTTGCCGGCCGTGACCGTGCCGCCCGGTCGTGCGCCATCCCGTGCGAGCGACGCCGAAGCGGGGGCGAACGCCGGCGTGAACCTCGCGAGGCGGGCGACGTCCATCGACGCGCGCGGACGGTCGTCGCGCGCCACGCCGTCGACGGGCACGATCTCGGCGTCGAACGCGCCGGCCGCCTGCGCCGCGGCGGCTCGCGCGTGGGAGCGCGCAGCCCACTCGTCCTGGCGGTGCCGGGGGATGCCGCGCACGCGCGCGAGGTACTCGGCGGCCGGGCCCATGTCGGGGTCCGGGAAGCCGACCGGGGCGAACGGGGCACGCGTGTACCGCTCGCCCGAATCGGGCCAGTGCCGGTGCGGAGCGGTCGACGCCGACTCGGCTCCGCCCGCGATGACCAGCGCCGCATCGCCGGCTCGCACGCGCGAGGCCGCCTGCAGGACCGCGTCGAGGCCCGACCCGCATTGCCGGTCGACGGTCACGCCCGGCACAGCCGCGCCGAGCCCCGCTCGCAGGGCGGCGACGCGCGCGAGATCGCCGCCCGGTCCCATGCAGTTGCCGAGCACCACGTCGTCGATGGGCAGGCCGGATGGCGCGACCGCTGTCGCGACGGCGGCGATCACGGGCGCGGCGAGCGCGTCGACGCTGTGCCTGGCGAAGCCGCGCGACGCGGTGGCGATCGCCGTGCGCCGCGCCGCGACGATCACGGGAGCATGCCGGTCGGCGCTCATCGGTGACCACCCCCGAGCTGGCCCGCCGCCACCGCGGCGCGAAGCGCACCGCGTGCGATCTTCCCCGAGTCGGTGCGTGGCAGCGCCTGCATGAACCAGCGCCGCGGGAGCTCGACGGGGGAGAGCTCGGCGCGGGCGGCGGCGATCACTGCCTCGAGTGCGATCCCGTCGTCGAGCTCGAGGATCGCCGCGATGCGTTCACCCAGCAGTTCGTGCGGTTCGCCGATCACGGCGGCGGCGTGGACGCCGTCGATGGCGCTGAGCCGGGCCTCGATCGATTCGGCGGGCACGGTCGCGCCGGCCGTCGTGATGGCCGCGTCGCCGCGCCCCAGTACGCGGATGCCGCCAACGGCCGTACGCTCGGCGAGGTCGCCGACCGTCGCGAAGCCGCGGTCGTCACGCCGTAGCGTGCCGCCGACCACGTCGACCGCGAGGTACGGCGAGCGCGCCCACAGCTCGTCGCCGGTGGCGGCGCTCCGGAGCTCGACCTCGACGCCGGGGAACGGGGCGAGCGAGCCGCCCGATCCGGAGAGCACGAACGAGAGCTCGGCCGCGCCGTAGTACTCGGTCAGGCGGATGCCGCGTTCCGCGGTCCGCGCGCGCAGCCGGTCGCCCATGGCGGCCCCCGCGACGATCGCGGCACGAGGCGCGTCGGCACCGTCGAGCAGTCGGGCGAGACGCGTGGGCGTCGCATGCACGACGGACGCACCATCCAGCCGGTCGGTCGCCGTCGCGCCGAGCCACAGTGCGTGGAGCACCGCGTAGAGGTGCATCGACACGTGCAGTGGGCCCGTCACGGCGACGCGATCGTCGGCGCCGAGCCCCGCCAGTTCCGCGAGCGGTGCGGCGGACTCCAGCCATGAGGCGCTCGTGCGGGCGACGAGTCGTGGCGCATCGCCGTCGCGAGCGGTCGAGCCCGACGTCGTCAGCGCGAGCTCGGTCCCATTCGGAAGGGCGTGGGCGACGCGATCGGCCGTCGCCTGGTCGGCACCGACGAGCACCGGGCGGCGGCGCGCGAGGCACGCGAGCACGGTCACGACGAGGTCGACGGGATCGCCGCCCACGCGGCATCCGATCGGTCCGGAACCTGCCGGCAGCACGGCTGCGTCGACCGCGCGAGCGAGCTCGCCGAAGCGCACGGCGTCGCCGCCGAACGCCAGGGCGACCCGCTCATCGCGGCCGCGCAGCCAGTCGCTCATGCGCCGCGCTGCTCCACCGTGCGGCGCCACGACCACGGCGCCGGCTCGATGAGACCCGGCGACGCGCGGTGCACGCCCTTCGCGACCAGCACGGTCACGACGACCTTGAGCAGGTCGCCGGGGAGGAACGCGAGCGAACCGGCCAGGGCGACCGTCAGCGGGGTGCCCGTGATCACGGCGAACATCGGCACGCCCACGAGGTAGATGACGACGATGCCGCCGAAGGCCGTCGCCGCGAGCGCCGGAAGCACTCGGTAGCGGGGCAGCAGACGGGCTGTGAACCAGCCGATGACGTACGCGCCGAGCACCCAGCCGATCAGGTAGCCCACGGACGGGCCCACGAAGACGGCGATGCCGCCGCGGCCGCCGGCCAGGAGCGGCAGGCCGGCTGCCACGAGCGCGAGCAACAGCAGCACCGAGAGCGCGCCCTTGCGCGCGCCGAGGATCGCGCCGGCGAGCATGACGCCGAGCGTCTGGAACGTGATCGGCACGGCCATGCCGCCGATCGACAGTGCGCCGGGCAGCCCCAACGCGGCGATGAGCGCGGCGAACACCGCGATCTGCGCGAGGTCGCGGGCGGACGTGCGGACGCGGCTGCGCGCGGGCGCAGGGGCGGGGGACTGGGTGGCGGTCATGCGGTTCCCGTCGGTCGGCGTGGCGGGCGAACAGCCCACGATCACGCTACGAACGGCGTCGGGCGGGCCGCGCGAGGTCGCCGTACAAGAATCGATGCCCGAATTTGGAGCGACGAGTCGCGCCGGACGGACGGGAAGGAGGGCCGACGGTCAGGCGGCGCGCGCGACCTCGGTCGTCTCGACCTCGGAGGGCCGGGGTGCGTCCGTCTCGTCGATCGCGTCCTCGTCGGCGCCGAGGTCGACCGGGTCGGCCCAGACGACGAGCGGCGCCGGCGTCCAGGCGAGGGCGAGGGATGCCTCGTCGGCCGGGACCACGACGGCGACCTGCTCGCGCTCCTCGAGGATCGCGCGCGTGACCTCGGCCGCGATCTGGTGCGTCAGCATGGCCTGGAAGATGCGATCGGAGTCATCGGCGGTGCGGCGGACGAGCGCCCACTGGCCCTCGGGGCCGATGAACCGGGAGAGCCTGGCGTTGACGAGCTCGAAGATGTGCTCGCCGCGGAGGTCCGCCGCCGTGGCACGGGGCGACGGAGCGGAAGCGGTGTGGGCGGCGGCTTGGGCGGCGAGCCGGGCACGGCGCCAGCGGCGGAACATCGGGGTCCTCTCGGTCGTGCGCTCGGGCCGCGGACTCGTCGCGGACTCGGCAGCGGTCGGTCTCCACCAGTGTCCGACACGCGCGCTGCGATGCCGGAGCGGACACGCCGCCCGGCGCTACTCCGCCAGTTCGCGGCGCTTCTGCTCGTCGGCGACCGTGCCCAGGGCGATCGCGAACGTCGCCGCCCAGGAGACCCACATGAGCACTAGCCTCCAGTCGCGCGGGCCCGCGGTCGTGGCGCGGACGACGCCGATCGCGCTGAAGATCGAGCTCAGGACCGCCGTACTGAAGAGGTACTTGCGCATGCGGCCACGCTACCGCTCGGGACGGACCCCGGGCGACCGCTTGACAGCGGTCGGCTGGGAGAACGCCGCGAAGCCTGACCGATCGTGCAGGATCTGACCGATCGGTCAAGTACGCTCGTGGCATGCCCGCCGACGTCAAGCCCTCGTCCCGCGTGCGCGCCGCCGAGGAACTCAAGCAGGCCGCGCTCGAGCAGTTCGCGACCGTCGGGTTCGCGGCATCCTCGCTGCAGCACATCGCCGATCGAGCCGGGTACTCCAAGTCGAGCGTCCTCTACCACTATGCCTCGAAGGAGGCGCTGCTCGAGGCCGCCATCGAGCCGGCCGTCGCCGAGTTCGAGGAGGTCCTCGACGAGTACCTCGCCGACCGGACCCCCGGGCGACGCCGCATGCTGGTCGACCGCATCGTCGACATGCTGCTCGTGCACCGCGAGGCGGTCCACGTGTTCCTCATCCAGGGTCCGAGCCTCTCGGAGCTGCCGATCATCGCCCGCGCCAACGCGTCGGTCCGGCGTCTCGCGGCCGCCATGTGCGAGCCGCGCGAGAGCGTCGCCGACCAGGTGCGGCTCGGCGTCGCGCTCGGCGGCGCCGCATTCCTGCTCACGGCGGGGCGCACCTTCGCCGACGAGGAACTGCGCCCCGCCGATGAGGAGCTGCACGACGCCCTGCATGAGGTCGTCCGCGAGCTGCTCGCGCCCACCGCCGACTGACCCGACTCCGCCCCCACCGAGAGAGAACCCGTGGCCCTCTTCCTGCATCGCATCGGACGCGTCGCCTTCCGCCGCGCCTGGATCGTCATCATCGCCTGGGCGGTCGCGCTCGCCGCGTTGCTCGGCCTCGGCATCGGCCTGGGCGGTCAGCTCCAGGAGTCCTACGCCATCCCGGGCACCGAGTCGCAGGATGCGATCGACCAGCTCGCGGCAGTGTTCCCGCAGACCGCAGGCGCCTCGGCCAAGGCGGTCGTCGAGGTGCCCGATGGCGAATCCGTCGAAGACGAGGAGTACCGCGACGCGATCGACGCCATGGAGTCCGACCTCGAGGACGTGGAGGGCGTATCGAACGTGCTCGGCCCGTTCGACGAGTACGCGGGCGACCAGGTCTCGGGCGACGAGCGCACCGCGTACATCCAGGTGCAGTTCGACGGTCCGACCACCGACGTGACGCAGGACTCGATCGACGCCGTGCTGGCGACCGGCGAGGTCGGCCGCGACGCCGGGATGACGGTGGCGTTCGGCGGCGAGGTCTTCCAGGACACGACGTTCGGGCTGACCATCACCGAGGCGTTCGGCGTGCTGTTCGCGGGCGTCGTGCTGCTCATCACCTTCGGCTCGCTGCTCGCGGCCGGGATGCCGCTGCTCACCGCGCTCCTCGGCGTGGCGGCGACTTTCGGCGGCATCTCGCTCGTCGCGGCGTTCGCCCCGGTCTCGAGCACGGCGCCGATGCTCGCCGTCATGATCGGGCTCGCCGTCGGCATCGACTACGCGCTGTTCATCCTGTCGCGACACCGCACCCAGCTCGCTCGGGGCATGGATCCCGAGGAGAGCGCCGCCGAGGCGGTCGCCACGGCGGGCGGCGCCGTGGTGTTCGCAGGCCTCACCGTCATCATCGCGCTGCTCGGCCTGCTGGTCGTCGGCATCCCGTTCCTCAGCGTCATGGGCGTCGCCGCCGCGTTCGCGGTGCTCATCGCGGTCATCGGCGCCACCACGCTGCTGCCCGCGCTGCTCGGCCTCGCGAAGGGGCGGCTCGCACCCAAGCCCGGAAGCCGCGCGCACCGCCGCGGCGTCGCGCACGACGAGGGCGGCCGTCCGACGCTCGGCCGTCGCTGGGTCGACACGGTCCTCAAGGCGCCCGTCGTGTTCGTGCTGCTGGTCGTGGGGCTCCTCGGCACTGCGGCGATCCCGGCCGCGAGCCTCGACCTCAACCTCCCCGGCGGCCAGGGCGAGGCCGGTTCGAGCCAGCGCGAGGCGTACGACATGATCGCCGCGGGCTTCGGCGAGGGCTACAACGGCCCGCTCATCGTCACGGTCGACATCACGCAGACGACCGACATCTTCGAGGACCTCGACGCGATCGGCGCGCGACTCGCGCAGGTCGACGGCGTGGCCTACGTCGGCGACGGGCTGCCCAACGAGACCGTCGACACCGCCATCATCCAGGTCGTGCCCGAGAGCGCGCCGACCGACCCGGAGACCAAGCAGGTCGTGCAGGACATCCGGGCCCTCGAGGACGACATCGTCGACGAGTTCGGCACGCCGATCGCCGTGACCGGCTACACCGCCGTCTCGATCGACATCTCGCAGCGCCTCACCGACGCGCTCATCCCGTTCGCGCTCATCGTCGTCGGGCTCTCGATCATCCTGCTGCTCATCGTCTTCCGCTCGGTGTTCGTGCCGATCAAGGCGGCCCTGGGCTTCCTGCTCTCCGCGTTCGGCGCGATCGGCGCGACGGTCGCGGTCTTCCAGTGGGGATGGCTCGCCGACCTCATGCACGTCGAGCCCGGTCCCATCCTGAGCTTCCTGCCGATCCTGCTCATGGCCGTGCTGTTCGGCCTCGCCATGGACTACGAGGTGTTCCTCGTCTCGGGCATGCGCGAGGAGTACGTGAAGACCAGGGAGCCGCGCAGCTCGATCGTGCACGGCTTCCAGCACGCGGCGCGCGTGGTCACGGCCGCGGCGCTCATCATGTTCTTCGTCTTCTTCGCGTTCGTGCCCGAGGGCACCGGGGTGATCAAGGGCATCGCGTTCGCGCTCGCGATCGGCGTGGCGTTCGACGCGTTCCTCGTCCGGATGACGCTCGTGCCGGCCGCGATGGCCCTGGCCGGGCGCGGCGCGTGGTGGCTGCCGAGGTGGCTCGCGCGCATCCTGCCCGACGTCGACATCGAGGGCGAGGGGCTGCGCGCCCATCTCGCCGAGTCCGAGTGGGCCGCGGCGCGCGACGCCGACGTGCTCGCCGAGGACCTCCTCGTCGGGGACCCGGACGAGCCGATCGGCCCGGTCTCAATCGAGGTGCCGCGCGGCGGTGCGCTCGTGGTCCGCGGACGGCCCGCCGAGCGGAGGCTGCTCGCGGCGACCCTGGCCGGGCGGGTGCTGCCCGCGGGCGGCCGACTCGCCGTCCTCGGGCTCCCGCTGCCCACCGACGCGGGCGCCGTCATGCAGCGCGTCGCGATCGCCGACGGGGCGATGGATGGCGCGACCGCCGGCACCGCCGGGGAGCTCATCGCCACCCGCATCGACGCCACGCGCGCGTGGTACCGCCTGGATCCGACCCGATCCGCGGTGGATGGTGCGCTCCGCCGCGTCGCCGAGGCGCGCTCCGCGTCGGCCGACCCCCTCGCCTGGCGACCCCGCGCGATCGATCCCGACACGCCGCTGGACGAGCTCGACTCGCTCGATCGGCTCCTCGTTGCGGTCGCCGCCGCGCTCGCCGAGCGCCCGGGTGCGATCGTCGTCGACCTCGACGGAGCGGGTGACGGCCGGGCGTGGACCGCCCTCGCCCGGCTCGTGCCCGCGGGCGTCGTGCTCGTCGCGACCGCCTCGGCCGACGCCGACCTCGCACCCGCCCGTGCGGCCCTCGACGCCCGCGGCATCCGCTCGCTCGACCTCGTCACCCGCCCGCTGGAGGCACGCCGATGACCCGCACCGACCCGACCGCCGCCCGCCGCCGCGGGCGGAGCGCCGCCCTGCTCGCCGTGGTGATCGCCGTGCCGCTGGCCGTCGCGGGCCTCGTCGCGGGGGCGATCGGCGGTGCCGACGACCGACTCGACGCCATCCCCGCGATCGTCGTGAACAACGACGAGATGGTCACCATGACCACGCCCGACGGCGACGAGCAGCCCGTTCTGGCCGGCCGGCAGCTCGTCACCGAGCTCATGGGCGACGGGCAGACCGGATTCGACTGGACCATCTCGAACGACGAGGAGGCGGCCGACGCACTCGCCGCCGGCGACGCATACGCGGTGCTCACCATCCCGTCGGACTTCTCGGAGTCGGTGACCTCGTTGTCCGGCGACGCGCCCACCACGGCATCGCTCGACATCCGCACCGACGACGCCCACGGGTACCTCGCGGGCGTCGTCGGAACTGCGGTCGGCGATGCCGTCGCGACGACCTTCGGCAACGAGCTGACGACCCAGTACCTCGAGGGCCTCTACGGCAACCTCGTCACGGTCGGCGGCTCGCTGGGCGACGCGGCCGACGGTGCTGGGCAGCTCGCCGAGGGTGCTGGCTCGCTCTCGACCGGGCTCGACCAGCTCGCCGCCGGTGTGGGCTCGTCGGCCGCCGGCGCTGAGGAGCTCGCGGACGGCCTCGGGCAGCTCGCCGGCGGCGTGGGCTCGGCCGCGTCGGGTGCATCGGATGCCGCGGCCGGCGCGGCGGCGTACGTGGACGGCGTCGACCAGTACACCGCGGGGGTCGACTCGCTCGCCGGCGGGCTCGGCCGGCTCGCCGGCCAGACCACGCAACTCGGCGAACTCGGCACCGGGATCGGCCAGTACGTCGGCGGCGTGCAGGACCTGTCCGCGGGGTACGACCAGCTCGAGGTGGGCCTGCTCGGCCTGATCGACAGCAACATCGCCGCGACCGCTGAGGCCTACGGCGTCGACCCGACCTGCGGGCCCGAGCCCGCCCAGCCGATCGCGCAGCTTTGCGGCCTGCGTCAGGGCGTCGTCGACACCGGCGACGGTGCGACGACGCTCGCCGAGAAGGGCGCGCCGATCGCGACGGGCGCTGCGGGACTCGGCCAGCTCGAGACCGGCATCGCGCAGCTCTCGGGCGGCGCGACGAAGCTCGCGAGCGGGTCCGCCGGACTGCGCTCCGGAGCCGACGGCCTCACGAACGGCTACTCCGGCCTCTCCAGCGGGCTCGATGAACTCCAATCCGGCGCGTCGGGCGCCGCCTCGGGCACCGCTGAGCTCGCGGGCGGGCTCACGCAGCTCGGTGCGGGAGCCGAGGCGTCCGCGGACGGCGCATCCGAACTCGCGGGCGGCACGCAGGAGCTCGCCGACGGGCTCGCCGAGGGGGCCGAGGGCACCTCGTCGCTGAGCGACCTCGACCCCGAGGAGACCGCGGGAGTCGTGGCGGATCCGGTCGTCGCCGAGGCCACACGCGACAACGAGATCGACTCGGTCGGGCAGGTCGTCGCGATGCTGCTCGGACCCATCGGGCTCTGGCTCGGCGCGATGGCCCTCTTCCTCGTGTTCCGTCCGTTCACGCGCGAGGCGCTGGCCAGCACCGCGCCGACCGGTCGCCTCGTCGCGCGGACCTTATTCCGCGGCTCGCTCGTCGGCCTCGTGCAGGCGGCGGCGGTGGTGGTGCTCATGCACACGGCGCTCGGTGTCGACTGGGCGCTGCTCCCGCAGACGCTCGCGTTCTCGGCGCTGCTCGCGATCGCCTTCACGGCCGTGCACGCGTTCCTCAGCGCCTGGCTCGGGCGGGCCGGCACGATCGTGTCGCTCGTGCTCGTGGTGCTGCAGCTCGCGGCATCCGGCGGTCTCTACCCACTCGAGATCGTGAGCGGGCCCTACCAGGCGGTCAGCCCGTTCCTCCCGCTGACCTGGGCGGTGCAGGGCATGCAGTACATCGTCTCGGGCGCAGGCGGACCCGCCGTCTGGGCCGCGGCCGGGGTCACGGCGCTGTTCGCGGTGCTCGGCGCTGCAGGAACGGCGTTCGTGGTCGGCCGGCGACGGGCCATCCGACCCGCTGGCAGGCTCGTGCCCCAGCCGGCGTGATCCACGTGCCTCGGTCGCCCGCGCTCAGCGCTGGCGACCGGGCAGGATCGCGTCGATCGCGCGTCGGAGCGGCGACTCGTGCGCCCGCGCGTCGGACGTGGCGGTGTGCTCGCGGGCGAACGCGACGGTCTCGCGCAGCATGTCGAGCCGCTCGGCCTCGGATCTCGCCTTCCGGGTGTTGATCTCGGCGACGACCGAGCCGTCCCAGCCGCGATCGGTGAGCATGCGCAGCGTCTCGGCGACCGGCTCGCGGCCGTGCCCGGGCAGCAGGTGCTCGTCGAAGATCTGGCCCTCGCCGATGGCGCCGGAACCGTCGCAGAGGTGCACGTGGCGGAGGCGGTCGCCCAGGTCCTCCGCGTACTTCAGGCTGTTCACGCCCGACAGCGCCGCGTGCGAGAAGTCGAGGGTGACCGCGTCGCAGTCCATGTCGCGCGGATCCCACCCGGGCATGTACGCCTTCATGTTCCGGCCGGCGGCTCGCCACGGGAACATGTTCTCGACCGCGATCTCGACGCCGTGCTCGGCGGAGAGGTCGCGCACGATCGAGAGGAACTCGAGCGCGTAGCTCGCCTGCCAGCGGAACGGCGGGTGGACCACGACCGCGTCGGCGCCCACGGCCTTGGTCAGCTCGGCGGTCCGCGCGAGCTTCACTCGCGGATCGCGCCCCCACACGAAGTGCGTGAGGAGCAGGACAGGCGCGTGGATCGAGAGGATCGGCAGTTCCCAGCGCTCGGACATCTCGACGAGGCCGTCGGCCTGCTGGGTGGTGACCTCCTGCGTCACCATGATCTCTATGCCGTCGAACCCGGCCTCCTTCGCCAGACGGAAGGCATGCTCGGGTTCGAGTGGATACACGCAGGTGGTGCTCATACCGATACGGATCATGAGGTTTCGCAGTCTAACCCGGAACGCTGGGCACGCGGTGGGACCTGTGGGGACTGTTAGCCTGAATCGCGAGCCGTCCGCGAGGAGGACCCGCCGCCGTGAATCCCGCCAACGACGCCGCCGCGCCGAACACCGCCCCCGTCTACGACATGGTGGTCGTGTCGAACCGACTCCCGGTCGACTACCTCGGCGGCGAGGGCGCTGAGACGCGCTGGAAGGCCTCGCCGGGTGGGCTCGTGACCGCGCTCGAGCCCATCATGCGGGCCGCCGACGGCGCTTGGGTCGGATGGACCGGCGTCGCCGATCGGGAGTTCGTCCCCTTCGAGCACGAGGGCATCACGATCGTGCCGGTGCCGCTGTCGGCCGATGAGGTCGAGGACTACTACGAGGGCTTCTCCAACGACACGCTCTGGCCGCTCTACCACGACGTGATCGCGCCGCCGCGGTACCACCGCGAGTGGTGGGATGCCTACGTGCGGGTCAACCGGCGATTCGCCGAGGCCGCCGCGAACGCCGCCTCCGACGGCGCCGTGGTGTGGGTGCAGGACTACCAGCTCCAGCTCGTGCCGCGCATGCTCCGCGAGATCCGCCCCGACCTCGTGATCGGATTCTTCAACCACATCCCGTTCCCGGCGTACGGCATCTACTCGCAGCTGCCCTGGCGGCGCCAGGTCATCGCCGGACTCCTGGGCGCCGACGTGATCGGGTTCCAGCGTGCCGCCGACGCGGGCAACTTCTCGCGTGCGGTTCGCCGTCTCTTCGGCTACCGCACCCGCGGCACGGTCATCGATCTCCGCGACGACGAGGGCGACGTCCGCCACGTGGTCGCCCGGCACTTCCCGATCTCCATCGACGCCGCGGCCTTCGAGCAGATGGCACGCAAGCCCGAGGTGCAGGAGCGCGCCCGTGAGATCCGGAAGAGCCTCGGCGATCCCGACATCGTCATGCTCGGCGTCGACCGGCTCGACTACACCAAGGGCATCCGCCATCGGATGAAGGCCTTCGGCGAACTGCTGCGAGACGGTCGCCTCACCGTCCAGGAGGCCACGCTCGTCCAGGTCGCGAGCCCGTCGCGCGAACGCGTCGACACGTACCGGCAGTTGCGCGATGAGATCGAGCTGCAGGTCGGCCGGCTCAACGGCGACCACGCCACGCTCGGCCACCAGGCGATCAGCTACCTGCACCACGGCTACCCGCGCGAGGAGATGGCGGCGCTCTACCTCGCGGCCGATGTCATGCTCGTCACGGCCCTTCGCGACGGCATGAACCTGGTCGCCAAGGAGTACGTCGCGAGTCGCTACGACGATGACGGCGTGCTGGTGCTCAGCGAGTTCACGGGCGCCTCCGACGAGCTGCGCCAGGCGGTCCTCGTGAACCCGCACGACATCGACGGCCTCAAGGACGCGATGGTCGAGGCGGCGCGCATGCCCAAGCGCGAGCGCGCTCGCCGCATGCGCGCACTGCGCAAGCGCGTGCGCGACAACGACGTGGCCAACTGGTCCGCGACGTTCCTCGAGACGCTGACCGGAGCCGGTCCCATCTCCCCTGGCGTCCCGGACGCGCTGCGTGCTGCGATCGCCCGGTTCGCCGAGATCCCGCGCCTGCTCGTCGCGCTCGACTTCGACGGCACGCTCGCCCCGATCGTCGACCGACCCGACGATGCCCGCTCCACCGACCGCGCCCGCACCGCCGTCGAACGGCTCGCCGAGGCCGACGACACCCGCGTCGCGCTCGTCTCGGGTCGCGCGCTCGACAGCCTGAAGGATGTCGCGTCACCACCGGTCGCGGCCCTGTTGAGCGGATCGCACGGCGTGGAGCTCCAGCTCGACGGCGGCGGGGTCACCCTCGACCTGCGCGAGGGCGAGCTGACGAGCCTCGAGCAGCTCATCGAGATCGTCGAGGACGCGGCATCCGGGTCGGAGGGCGCCTGGGTCGAGCGCAAGCCCGCCGGTATCGCGTTGCACACCCGCAAGCTGAGCGCGACGGCCGGCGCCGCGCTGCAGCGCGCCGCGCGCGAGCGGGTGGACGCAGCCCTGCCCGGCCTGTCGACCCGAAGCGGGAAGAACGTGCTCGAGTTCGCGGTGCGGGCGAGCGACAAGGGCGAGGCGCTCACGCGGCTCCGCCAGCACGTCGGAGCCGACGCGGTGCTCTACGTCGGCGACGACATCACCGACGAGGATGCGTTCGCGACGCTCGAGACCGACGACGTCGGCGTCAAGGTGGGGCAGGGCAAGTCCCTCGCCGCGTTCCGCCTCCGTGGCCCCGACGATGTCGCCGAACTGCTGGAACTGCTCGCCGATCGGCGGGACGCCGCCCTCTGAGACCGGCCTCCCGACCCCTGCGCCCCAGGCGAAACGGCCCGTCGCGGGCCTCTAGACTCGACGATATGTCGGAGATCGATCCCAAGCCCCGCAGTCGCGTCGTCACGGATGGCATCGAGGCCACCACGAGCCGGGGCATGCTCCGGGCGGTCGGCATGGGCGACGCCGACTGGGACAAGCCGCAGGTCGGCATCGCCAGCTCGTGGAACGAGATCACCCCCTGCAACCTCTCGCTCGCGCGACTCGCGCAGGCCGCGAAGGAGGGCGTGCACGCCGGCGGGGGATACCCGCTGCAGTTCGGCACCGTCTCCGTCTCCGACGGCATCTCGATGGGTCACGAGGGCATGCACTTCTCGCTCGTCTCGCGCGAGGTCATCGCCGACTCGGTCGAGGTCGTCATGCAGGCCGAGCGGCTCGACGGCTCGGTGCTCCTGGCCGGCTGCGACAAGTCCATCCCCGGCATGCTCATGGCGGCGGCGCGGCTCGACCTCTCGTCGGTGTTCCTCTACGCGGGCTCGATCGCGCCCGGCTGGGTGCGGCTCGAGGACGGCACCGAGAAGGACATCACGATCATCGACTCGTTCGAGGCGGTCGGCGCGGTCAAGGCCGGAAAGATGAGCGAGGCCGACGCCAAGCGCATCGAGTGCGCGTTCGCACCCGGCGAGGGTGCGTGCGGCGGCATGTACACGGCGAACACCATGGCCTCGGTCGCCGAAGCGCTCGGCCTCTCGCTGCCGGGGTCCGCATCGCCCGCCTCGGCAGACCGCCGTCGCGACTACTACGCGCACCGCTCGGGCGAAGCCGTCGTCAACCTGTTGAAGACCGGCATCACCGCCCGCCAGATCCTCACCAAGAAGGCGTTCGAGAACGCGATCGCCGTCGGCATGGCGCTCGGCGGTTCGACGAACATCGTCCTGCACCTGCTCGCCATCGCGCGCGAGGCCGACGTCGAGCTCACGCTCGACGACTTCAACCGGATCGGCTCCAAGGTGCCGCACATCGGCGACCTCAAGCCGTTCGGCAAGTACGTCATGAACGACGTCGACCGCCGCGGCGGCCTGCCGGTGCTCATGAAGGCGCTGCTCGACGCCGGGCTCATGCACGGCGACGCGCTCACCGTCACCGGCAAGACGCTCGCCGAGAACCTCGCCGAGATGGACATCCCGCCGCTCGACGGCGAGGTGCTGCGCTCGCTCGACGACCCCATCCACCAGACGGGCGGACTCACCATCCTGCACGGCTCGCTCGCCCCCGAAGGCGCCGTCGTCAAGACCGCCGGGTTCGACGCCGCCACGTTCGAGGGCCCCGCCCGCGTGTTCGAGCGCGAACGTGCCGCGATGGACGCCCTCACCAACGGCGAGATCACGCACGGCGATGTCGTGGTGATCCGCTATGAGGGCCCGAAGGGCGGCCCCGGCATGCGCGAGATGCTCGCCATCACGGCCGCCATCAAGGGCGCTGGGCTCGGAAAAGATGTACTACTCTTGACGGACGGTCGATTCTCAGGCGGCACAACCGGCCTGTGCATCGGCCACATAGCACCCGAGGCGGTCGACCAAGGTCCGATCGCCTTCGTGCGCGATGGTGATCTGATTCGGGTCGATATCGCGGCTCGTTCCATCGACCTACTGGTCGACGAGGCCGAGCTGGCAGCCCGCCGTGACGGCTGGGCTCCGCTTCCCCCGCGCTACACCCGAGGCGTCCTCGCGAAGTACTCCAAGCTCGTGCGCTCCGCTGCCGAAGGCGCGACCACGGGCTGAGACGTTTCGCCTGTCCCGAACACCTAGCCACCATGAACAGGAACCGAATGACCACGGAATCCGCACCCGTGCCATCGCCCGCCAGCCTGTCGCAGTCGCACGGCAGCCCCGAGGTGCTCACCGGAGCCCAGGCCGTCGTCCGCTCGCTCGAACTGCTCGGCATCACCGATGTCTTCGGGCTGCCCGGCGGCGCGATCCTCCCCGTCTACGACCCGCTGCTCGACAGCCGCAAGCTGCGGCACATCCTGGTGCGCCACGAGCAGGGCGCCGGTCACGCCGCCGAGGGCTACGCCTCGGCGACCGGCAAGCTCGGCGTCGCGATCGCCACGTCCGGCCCCGGCGCGACGAACCTCGTCACCGCGATCGCCGACGCGCACATGGACTCCGTGCCGCTGCTCGCGATCACCGGCCAGGTGTTCTCGAACCTGATGGGCACCGACGCGTTCCAGGAGGCCGACATCGTCGGCATCACGATGCCGATCACGAAGCACTCGTTCCTGGTCAAGCGCGCCGAGGACATCCCGGCGACGATCGCCTCCGCGGCGCACATCGCCTCCACCGGTCGTCCCGGCCCGGTGCTCGTGGACATCACGAAGGACGCCCAGCAGGCGACGTTCTCCTTCAGCTGGCCGCCCAAGCTCGACCTCCCCGGCTACCGGCCGATCACGAAGGCGCACGGCAAGCAGGTGCTCGCCGCGGCGCAGCTCATCGCCGAGGCCAAGCGTCCCGTGCTCTACGTGGGCGGCGGCATCATCCGAGCCGGCGCGTCCGCCGAGCTGGTCGCCCTGGCCGAGGCGACGAAGGCCCCGGTCGTCACGACGCTCATGGCGCGTGGGGCGTTCCCCGACTCGCACCCGCAGCACCTCGGCATGCCGGGTATGCACGGCACGGTTCCCGCAGTGCTGGCGCTGCAGGAGGCCGACCTGCTCGTCGCGCTCGGCGCACGGTTCGACGACCGCGTGACGGGCAAGGCCCCGCTGTTCGCCCCCGGCGCCAAGGTCGTGCACGTCGACATCGATCCCGCCGAGATCTCCAAGATCCGCACTGCAGACGTGCCGATCGTGGGCGACGCGAAGGACGTGCTCGTCGACCTGCTCGCCGCGTACCAGGAGACCATCAAGACGACCGCGCCCGACGTCGCGGACTGGTGGGCCACGCTCGACGGCCTGCGCACAGAGTACCCGCTCGGCTTCTCGCCGACCTCCGACGGGCTCCTCGCCCCGCAGTACGTGATCCAGCGGATCGGCGAGCTGACCGGACCCGAGGGCGTCTACGCCGCCGGCGTCGGCCAGCACCAGATGTGGGCGGCCCAGTTCATCAAGTACGAGCGGCCGAACTCGTGGCTGAACTCCGGCGGAGCGGGCACCATGGGCTACGCCGTCCCGGCGGCCATGGGTGCCAAGGTCGCCGAGCCGAACCGCACCGTGTGGGCGATCGACGGCGACGGATGCTTCCAGATGACCAACCAGGAGCTCGCGACCTGCACGCTCAACGACATCCCGATCAAGGTCGCGGTCATCAACAACTCCTCGCTCGGCATGGTGCGCCAGTGGCAGACGCTGTTCTACGACGGCCGCTACTCGAACACCGACCTGAACACGGGCCACGACACCGTGCGCGTGCCCGACTTCGTGAAGATGGCCGAGGCCTACGGCGCGCTCGGCATCCGCGTCACGAAGGAGGAGGAGGTCGACGCGGCGATCAAGCTCGCGCTCGAGACCAACGACCGGCCGGTCGTCATCGACTTCGTCGTGTCGGCCGACGCCATGGTGTGGCCGATGGTGCCGCAGGGCGTGTCGAACAGCTACGTGCAGTACGCCCGCGACCACTCGCCGGCGTTCAGCGAGGAGGAGGACTGATCATGTCGACCCACGTGCTCTCCCTCCTCGTCGAGGACAAGCCCGGCCTGCTGACCCGCGTCGCGGGGCTGTTCGCTCGCCGCGGCTTCAACATCGAATCGCTCGCGGTGGGCCACTCCGAGATCGACGGCCTCTCGCGCATCACCGTCGTGGTCGACGTCGAGGACCTCCCGCTCGAACAGGTGACCAAGCAGCTGAACAAGCTCGTGAACGTCATCAAGATCGTCGAGCTCGACCCCGCGCAGTCGGTGCAGCGCGAGCACCTGCTCATCAAGGTGCGCGTCGACAACTCGACGCGCTCGGCCGTGCTCGAGGCCGTCAACCTCTTCCGCGCCCGCGTCGTCGACGTGTCCACCGACGCGCTCGTGATCGAGGTCACCGGCGACTCCGGCAAGACGACCGCGCTGCTGAAGGTCCTCGAGCCCTATGGCATCAAGGAGATCGCGCAGTCCGGGCTCCTCGCGATCGGGCGCGGCGGCAAGTCGATCACCGAGCGCGTCTTCAAGAGCTGATCCCGGATGGCGCGACGCGCGTCGCGCCATCCGCTCATCGAACCCAACCAAGGAGAAAGAACCGCAACATGGCTGAGATCTACTACGACAAGGACGCCGACCTCTCGCTCATCCAGGGCAAGAAGGTCGCCGTCATCGGCTACGGCTCGCAGGGCCACGCGCACGCGCAGAACCTCCGCGACTCCGGCGTCCAGGTCGTCGTCGGCCTGAAGGACGACTCCAAGTCCAAGCCCAAGGCCGAGGAGGCCGGCTTCGAGGTCAAGAACGTCGCCGACGCCGCGGCGTGGGCCGACGTCGTCGTCATCCTGGCGCCCGACCAGTTCCAGCGCCACATCTACGCCGACTCGGTCAAGGACCAGCTCGCCCCGGGCAACGCGCTCGTCTTCGGCCACGGCTTCAACGTCCGCTTCGGCTACATCGAGGCGCCCGAGGGCGTCGACGTGATCCTCGTGGCGCCGAAGGCCCCCGGCCACACGGTGCGCCGCGAGTTCGTCGCGGGCCGTGGCATCCCCGACATCATCGCCGTCGAGCAGGATGCCTCGGGCAGCGCCTGGGACCTCGCGAAGTCGTACGCCAAGGCCATCGGCGGCACTCGCGCAGGCGTCATCAAGACGACCTTCACCGAGGAGACCGAGACCGACCTGTTCGGCGAGCAGTCCGTGCTCTGCGGCGGCGTCTCGCAGCTCGTGCAGTACGGCTTCGAGACCCTGACCGAGGCCGGCTACCAGCCCGAGATCGCCTACTTCGAGGTGCTCCACGAGCTCAAGCTCATCGTCGACCTCATGTGGGAGGGCGGCATCTCCAAGCAGCGGTGGTCGGTCTCCGACACGGCCGAGTACGGCGACTACGTCTCGGGCCCGCGCGTCATCGACCCGCACGTCAAGGAGAACATGCAGGCTGTGCTCGCCGACATCCAGTCGGGCGCGTTCGCCAAGCGCTTCATCGACGACCAGGACAACGGCGGCAAGGAGTTCCTCGAGCTCCGCGCCAAGGGCGAGGGCCACCCCATCGAGACCACCGGTCGCGACCTCCGCAAGCTCTTCTCGTGGACCCAGGTCGACGAGGACGACTATGTGGACGGCGAGGTCGCTCGCTAGCGCGAGCGGACCTACCGACACCGAACGGCCCGTCCCGGATGCTCGGGGCGGGCCGTTCGCGTGCGCAGATGAGCGAATTCGATCGGGCCCCTTGTCATGGGCCAGCGCGGCGTGATCGCATCCTCTCCATGACCCGACACACTCACCCTGAGCCCACCCCGCGCTGGTGCTCCTGCGCCGTCCCCGACGACGAGGTCGAGCCCAGGACCTCCGGCTCCGGCTTCAGCCGCCGCAACCTGATCGTCGGCGCGTCCGCGGCCTCCGTGCTCGCGGCCGCGGGCTGGCCCGGCGTCGCCCAAGCCGCCCCCCGCGACGGATCCCTGACCATCACGATCATGGGCACCTCCGACCTGCACAGCAACGCCGTCAACTGGGACTACTACAAGGACGCCACCTACAGCGACAGCGCCGGCAACGCCATCGGCCTCGCACGCGTCTCGAGCGTCGTGAAGCAGATCCGCGCCGATCGCGGCCG
Source organism: Agromyces sp. NPDC056523 (assembly GCF_042794545.1). Lineage (NCBI taxonomy): Bacteria > Bacillati > Actinomycetota > Actinomycetes > Micrococcales > Microbacteriaceae > Agromyces > Agromyces sp. NPDC056523. Next base: position 798,699 of record NZ_JBHTTM010000002.1, on the reverse strand, counting down.
CGAGCACACGCTCCTGTTCGATGCCGGCGACACGATCCAGGGCTCGCCGCTCGGGTTCTACTACGCGCTCGTCGATCCGGTGACCGAGAGCGGCGCCATCCACCCCATCGCGGCCCAGATGAACGCCATCGGCTACGACGCCGTCGCGCTCGGCAACCACGAGTTCAACTACGGGCTCGACTTCCTCGACTACTGGATCTCGCAGATGGACGCCGACGTGCTCGCCGCCAACGCGGTGCACGCCGGCACCAAGGTGCCCGCCTTCACGCCGTACACGATCAAGACCATGAAGGTGCAGGGGCACCCGCCGATCCGCGTCGGCGTGCTCGGCCTCACCAACCCGGGCGTCGTGATCTGGGACAAGGCGAACGTCAGCGGCAGGATCGAGGTGCTCGACCTGGTCGAGGCCGCGGCCCGATGGGTTCCGGTCATGCGCCGAGAGGGCGCCGACGTGGTCGTCGTGAGCGCCCACTCGGGGGAGAGCGGCACGTCGTCGTACGGCGGCGACCTGCCCGTCGAGAACGCGGCCAGGCTCGTCGCCGAGCAGGTGCCCGGCATCGACGCCATCCTCTTCGGGCACGCCCATCAGGACGTGCCCGAGCGGATCGTGACCAATGCCGCGACCGGTCGCACGGTCGTGATGAGCGAGCCGAAGAACTGGGGGCAGCGACTCAGCGTCTTCGACCTCGACCTCGAGTTCGTCCGGGGCAGGTGGAGCGTCACGTCGGGCTCCGCGCGCACGATCAACACCAACACCGTGGTCGACGACCCGGCGCTCGTGGCCGTCGTGCGCGCCCAGCATGATGCGGTCGTCAAGTACGTCAACACGCCGGTCGCCGTCTCGACCGAGGCGCTGTCGGCCGCCGAGGCGTGCTGGAAGGACACCGCGATCCTCGACTACGTGAACCAGGTGCAGACCGCGACCGTCGCGGCCGCCGTGGCCGGCACGCCCGAGGCATCCCTGCCCATCGTGTCGATCGCGGCGCCGTTCAACCGCGGGGCCACGTTCCCGGCCGGCGAGGTGACCATCAAGGATGTCGCGGGGCTGTACATCTACGACAACACGCTGCTGGCCTCGATCCTCACCGGTGCGCAGATCAAGGACTACCTCGAGTACTCGGCCAAGTACTTCGCCCAGGTGGCCCCCGACACCCCGGTCGCGCCGGCGAGCTGGACGAACGCGGGGACCCCGTCGACGCCCGACTACAACTACGACCAGTTCTCTGGCGTCGACTACGGCGTCGACATCTCGCAGCCGGTCGGGTCGCGCATCGTCGGCCTCTCTTACGGCGGTGCGCCGGTCGCGCCCGACCAGAAGTTCCTCGTCGCGGTCAACAACTACCGGCAGTCGGGTGGCGGCGGGTTCCCCCACATCGCGACCGCACCGGTGGTCTACAACGCCCAGGTGGCGATCCGCGAAGCCATCGTGTCCTACGCCTCGGCGCAGGGCACGATCGACCCGGCCGACTTCCACGTCGAGAACTGGCGGCTCGTCAGGAACGGCGTTCCCGTGTTCTGACCTGCGGCGATCGTCAGTCCGCGCGGCGGGGTCGGCTCGGCCGGCCCCGCCGTCGGCGTCAGTCGGCGGAATCGAAGCCGCAGGTGCTCTGCCGGTCACCGAGGTCGCCGAGGTAGGTGCGCCATTCGTTCTCGGTGAGATCGCGGCCGGCGATGCGGCAGACGTACTCGAACTGATGCGCGGGGTCGAGGTCCCACACGACGACACCCTCGGGCATCGAGACCGCCATCTCGTTCCCGTCCGGCCTGAGCACCGAGATCGCTCTCGTCCGACCGTCCGTTCGCAGGGGATCTCCGAGCCGCGTTCCCGTCGGTGCGTCGTAGAGCATGGCGCTGTCATCCGACGCGAGGACGAGGAGCGTTCGCGCCTCGCGACTGAGCGTCGGGAACGTCAAGCCGCCCGCGGCCCCCGGCACCGTCCCTGAACGGGACAGCGGCTCCGTGTCGAATCGCCCCATGCGGTTGTCCTCGAGCGTGATCAGGTCTCCGCCGTCCAGGAGGACCTGCGCCTTGAGATCGAGCGGTCGGGTGGAGAGGATCCGGTGGGCGTCGTCCTCGAGGTCGACGATGGCGAGGAACTCGCCGCGCTCTCCGTGCATCATCGTGTCGGTGGTCTCACTGTTGAGCCCGTCGTTCCAGTACATCACGGCCAATCGCGAACCGTCCGGCGATTCGGACAGCCAGCGTGGGAAGCCCTCGACGCCCCACGAATCGCCGATGGCCCGGCCGGTCTCGGGATCGTATTCCTGGATCTTGGCGTCCGTTCGGACGACCTGGAGCCGGCTGCCATCGAGCGACGGCCAGAAGCTGGCGGCGTTCCAGACTCCCTCGCCGACCGGTCGCCCGGAGGCGACATCGATGGTCCGGAAGACCTCTTCGGCGTCGAAGCGAGCATGGAGCCGCCCGCCGCTCGTCCAGACCATGCGGCTCACCGGTTCGGAGAATCGGTACCGGATATCGCCTGTTGCGGTGTCGATGATGGAGACGTCGTCCCAGACGTCGGTCGATTCCGCGCCGAAGAGCTGGGGAGCCGTGAGGATCGAACTGTCCTCGAACGAGTACCGACCGACGACCATCCGGCCGGCTGCCACGAGTCGGTGGCTCGGTCCGTTCCCGTCGAGTTGCATGCGCGAGACGATCGGATGGCTGCCGCTGATGGTGGTCAAACGGGTGCCGTCGTCGCTGACGTGCATGCTGCCGACTTGGCCGTGCAACGGCGCGAGTTCCTCGTCCGGCAGTGGCGATCCGTCCGCGAGATCGAAGACCGAGATGCGCCCGGACAGGCTGCCGCAGTAGACGCGCTCGACCTGTTCAGAGGCGGCGAGCCAGTTGCACGGGGTCGGCGGAGGTACGGGAATCGCCGTGTCCCAGACCACGCGGCCGCTTGCGGCATCGAACGCGATCAGCCGCCGGTCGCCCGACGCGATGACCATCCCGGATCCTACGACCGTCATGTCCACGTGGGCGGCGAGCCCCGGGACGCGGAGCGTCCGGGCGATCGTACCGCTGAGTGGATCGACCACCTCGACGCGCCCGTCGATCCTGCCGACCAGCAGCCGGGCATCCGCGTCGAATGCGAGGGCGGCCGCATAGGAGTCCGGCACGAGCGGGATCGTCACCTGCCCATCGACGACCCGGGTGCGTCCGTCTCGAGGAGTGACCAGGCTCACCCTGCCGTCGCGTGCGTCGGCGATCGCGACGACGGAGCCGTCTGCGTTGATCGCGAGTGCACCGGTGCCCGCCTGAAGACGCGTCGGCCCGAGGATCCGCTCGCCACTCCCGAGGTCGAACACGATCAACTCCGACTGCGGCGAGGTCCCGTACCAGGCGACCCCGTTGGGCTGCGTCTCCGCGGGCCACAGCACCGCGGCGATCCTCGCGTCACCGCTCACCTCCACGAGGGGGCGTGGCTGGCTCCACTCGGGCTCGAAGCCGAGGTCGAGCCGGCGCACCACCTCGCCCGTCTCGGCCTCGCGAACTGCCGCGCCACCGTCGTTCGTCACGATGAGCACCTGCTCCGTGCCGGGGATGAGGCTCCCGAACGCCGTCCCGCCATCAGCGACCACCGCGTTGCCGAGGAACCCGCCCGCACCCTGCAGCACGCCCATGAGCCCCGCCCGCGTCCGAGGATCGTCGGGCCATCGGCGGTACGCCTCGGCGGCGAGCAGCGCGGAGACGTCGCGTTCAGAGGTCCGGAGGGCGAGTGCGGAACCGACCAGTGCTTCGATCGAGGCGCTGTCCCGCTGCACGCTCGCTTCACGCGAGGCGACCACGGCGACGGATCCCGCGCCGACCAAGAGCACGATCAGGCCCGCCGCGACTCCGAGCAGCGTCCGCAGGCGCCGGTTCTGGCGCCGGTCGCGCCGCGAACGCTCCTCGAGTTGCGTCACCTCTGCGGTCGCGCGCGCAGCCGACGCCTCGAGGTACTCCCGTTCGACGCCCGTCAGGTCCCTCGGCCCGGCATCCCGCCAATCGACGGCGGCCTGGAGGCGCGCGCCTCGGAGGAGGTCGTCCTCGGGCCGACCCGCCGAGCTCCACGCGTCCGCCGCAGCAGCCACCGACGCGAGGATTCGTGCGCCGTCGGCATCCTCCTCGAGCCACGCGCGGAGGCGCGGCCACGCCGTCGCGAGCGACTCGTGCGCGACCTGGACGGAGTCCGCTTCGGCGGTGACGAGCCGGGATCGCGCCAGCATGGAGAGCACCTGCTCCCGCGAGGCATCCGCTCGGAGCGCCTTCGACGGCACTCGGCGGCGGATCGGACTGCCGTCGGGCGCGAGGGCCACGATTCGCAGCAGGAGGTGTCGGCACGTCACGCGCTGCTCCACGTCCATCGACTCGTACAAGCGGTCGGCGGACTGCGCGATCGCGCCCGAGATGCCTCCGGACGCCTCGTAGCCGACGACGGTGAGCGTCGCGCCCTCGCGGCGCACCCAGGTCTCGACCAGCGCGTGGGACAGGTGGGGGAGTGCGCCTGCCTCGCCCGCGGCATCCCGCAGGAGCAGTTCGACGAGTCCCGACTCGAGGCGCAGGCCCGCCCGCCGGGCGGGCCGCTCGATCGCCTCGCGGAGCGACGCGGGGGCCATCGGGCCCACCAGGTGGACGCCTTCGGCGACGAGCGGTGCGAGGTCGGGGTGACCCGCGCAGTCGTCGAGGAAGTCGGAACGCACGACGAGGATGACGATGGTGCCCGTGAGCACACCTTGGGCGATCGCGCGCGCGGCCGAGTCGACGTCGGCCTCGCCGGCGTGGAAGACCTCCTCGAACTGGTCCACGACCACGACGTCGGTGCGTCCCGACCACACGGCGTGCTTGATCCGCACGTCGAGGTCGCGCTCGGGTGTCAGAACCACGACCTCGTCGCCGCGGCGACGCAGCGCCGGGACGATGCCGGCGCGGACGAGCGAGGACTTGCCACTGCCTGAGGCGCCGGACACGGCGAGGAAGTGCGACCTTCCGATTCGCGCCAGTGCGGCGTCGATGTCGGCATCGCGCCCGAAGAAGTCCTCCTCGTCCTCCACGCCGAAGGGCTGCAGCCCGCGATACGGGCAGGTGGTGCTCGGACTGGCGGGCGCGTCGCCCGGCTCGAGGGCATCGTCGTGCCGCAGGATGCCCAACTCGAGTTGCGCGAGCTCTGCACCGGGCTCTGCACCGAGTTCGTCCGCGAGTCGCTCGCGCGCCGCGCGGATCGCCGCCAGCGCGTCGGCCTGCCGGCCACTACGGTACAGCGCGGTGGCCAGCAGCACCCAGCGTCCTTCGCGCAGCGGAGCCTCGCGGACGAGGCGCTCGGCGTCCGCGACGGACGCGGCAGCTTCTCCGAGTCTGAGGCGCGCGTCCAGCCTGACCTCCTCGAGCTCCATCCGGACGGCATCGAGGCGCTCGGCTTCCACCACGGCGGGGGGCCAGGACGCGAGGTCCGCGTACGGCGAACCCCGCCAGAGCGCCAGCGCGCGCTCGGCAGCGTCGAGTGCGCGTGCGGGGTCCTCGTCGAGGTGGCGGCGAGCGGATGACGCGAATCGCTCGAAGCGCTCGGTGTCGACTGTGTCGGGGTCGATGCGCAGCCGGTACGCGCCCGGAGTCGTTTCGATCGCATCGCGTCCGATCGCCGCTCGAACCCGGCCGATGGACGCCTGCAGCTGTTTCGTCCAGGTGTCGGGGAGGCCGTCGCTCCAGAGCGCCTCCGCGAGCTCGTCGGTCGTGACCGGCCGACCAGCGCGTAGAACGAGCGCCGAGAGCACTGCGCGCTCCCTCGGACTCAATGAGGCTCCGTCGAGGCTGAGCGGACCGAAGACGCCGACGCTCATGCTCCGCATTGTTCGCCTGTGCGACGCCGCCGTCAACGACCGGCGCATACCGCGCATACCGCCTGCATACCGCCGGGGGGCGGCCGCATACCGGGTCGGCGCAACGTGGATGGCATGAACACCGCAACCACTACTCTTCGCCTCACCGCCGCCGCCGCAATCGTGGCGCTGGCGGGCACGCTCGCCGGATGCGCGACCGCCGAGAACGCGTCCGTGTCCGGCGGGTTGGCGGCGAACGCCGCCAACCGGGCCCAGATCTCGGCCGCCCTCCACCGGGCGATCGTCCATTCGGCCGCCGACCGGTACGTGAGCGAGCTGACGGTTCGCCACGAGCTCGCGACGCGATCGCTCCACCCCGCAGCCGACCGCTACGTGAACGAGCTCTCCGTCCGCGCGGACCTCGCCGCACGGTCGTCCCATGAAGCCGCCGACCGCTACGTGAACGAGCTCCTCGTCCACGCACGCATGGCCGCCGAGGGCGACGCTCCCGGCTGGTCCGCCGGCGAATGACGGGTACGAAGGCGGGCCGGCGACAGCCGGCCCGCCTTCGCGTCACCCCTCGCCGAACCCGCACGTCGAGCGGTACGGGCCGAAGTCGCCGAGGTAGGTGAGCCACTCGTCCTGGGTGAGGTCGCGGCCGGCCATCTTGCAGGCGGCATCCGCATGCGATGACGGCCGCAGATCCCACAGCGCGATGCCGCCCGGGACGTTCACGGCGAGTTCCGTTCCATCGGCGCGAATCACTCCCGAGTACACGCCGCCGGCGGGCCCGCTCCATTCTCCGGCCACCGTGATGGGCCCGCCGAGCTGTACGCCGCCGACGACGTCGTAGAGGGTGACCGTGTTGTCCAGGGAGTACGCACTCAGGACGCGGCCATCGGCGCTGACGCTCAGGGCGTCCAAGCCGCCGGTTGATCCGGGAAGGGCGCCGATCTTGGCGAACGTGTCAGCGTCGTGGCGGACGATGGATTGGTACCGGATCGTGCCGACGATCTCGTCCCGAGCCGTCATGGCCGTCAATCCGATTCTCACGAGGCCGGCCCGGACCCGCTCGCCCGTCTCCGCATCGAGAAGGACCGAACTGGGCACGAATTCGTTGTTCCAGCTCGTCACGAGCACGCGGTCGCCATCGGCGCTCGTCGAGATGTAGACCGGATAGACGCCGCCGGTCTGCATCGTCGGTTCGATGCGGCGGCCGGTCGCCGGATCGATGGTCCAGATCTCGCCGCCGGGCCGGCCGACATATACACGGTCGCCTGGGGCGTTCAGCCAGACGCTTTCTGCATCCTCGGGGAGCGGATCACCCGAGTATCGCTCTCCGGTCCGGATGTCGAGGTAGCCGGTTCGCTGAGGCCCGACCCCGCCGAAGTCGCCCAGCAGGGTGGACTCGCCCGCCCACATGACTCCGAACGAGGGCGCGGGAATGTCGAGGAGCAGTTCCTCGGTGCGTGTGTCGAGCACCGCGAACTCGCGGTAGTCGCCCCACCATTCCGCGCCATCGGTGCGGCGGGCGACGACGAGGGACGACCCTGCCGCGGAGTACCGATCACGGATCACCCAACCGGGCGCGATCACTCGGGTCACGGCGCCTGACTCGTCGAGCTTCCAGCGCGTGATCACCGCGGTGCGGCCGACGACCACGAGCTCCTGGCGATCTTCCACGACGGACATCGTCCCGACGAACCCGAGCTGCGGGTCGAAGGAGCGCTCGGTCGGCGCGCCGGTGTCGAGGCTTCGTTCGTCGATGTGTCCGAACAGGTCACCGCAGTACACGGTCTTGAGTTCGATGGAGACGGTGACCCACGGGCACGGATCGTCGGTCGTGGTCACGAGTTGCTGCGTCCAGTCGGCCCGCCCCACGTCGAGGTCGACGGACGAGATCCAGCGGTCCCCGGTCGTGACGACGCGCGTGTCGGACACGACCGCCATGGCGACATTCGTCGAGCCCGCGGGCATGGGCACCGTTGCGACGACGGCGGCATCGTCCGCGTCCACCAGTTGCAGCGGGCCCTCGACGGTGCCGTACACGAGCAGTCCGCCGGGCGTGAACCGCACCGCACCGGCCCGATCGGTGTTGCCCTGCGCGTCGTGGACGGAGGTCCCGGTGACCTGTCGGATGGAGCCGGTGTTCGCATCGATGATCCTCAGCATGCCGATCTCGTCGATCGCTGCGATCAGGTCACCCTCGTAGTTCATGGCGATGGAACTGAGCGGGAAGTCGAGCTCGATCGTCGGCCGGACCAGCAAGCCGGTCGCGAGGTCGGCGGTGGACAGATGGATCGCCACCTGCGTGTCGTCCTCATCGAAGATCCGCTCCGCGTAGGCGGCCCGGGCTCCATTTCCACTGACCGTCGGGCCGTATCGGGTGTCGAAGTCCTGCGCCGCATTGGGCAGGTCGACGTCGTACAACCGCCTACCGGAGTCGATGTCGTACACCGCCGCCCAATCCGGGGTCATCGCGACGGCGTGCCGCGTTCCTGGAATGTGCTCGCCCGACATCCGGTCCAGGTCGTCGAGATGCGTCGTCGCGAGCAGACCGTGGGAACTCGTCATCGCGCCCATGAGCGCGGAGTGCGCACGAGCATCGTCGGGCCAGCGTCGATAGGCTTCCACCGCGAGCAGGGCCGCGACATCCCGGTCCGCGTCTCGAAGGGACGCCGACGTGCGCATGAGGGCCTCGATCTGGGCGGTCTCGCGCTGCTCGGCGGTCTCCTCCGATCCGGCGGCGACGAATCCGCCGGCGGTCACCGCGACGGCGAACAGTGCCACGGATGCCCCGAGCGCGACGCGCAGTCGACGGTTCTGCCTCCGGTCGTGCTGTGCGCGGTACTCGATCTCGTCGATCGCGGCGCGTTCCTGCGCCGCCGACGCCTCCAGGAAGGCGGACTCGGTGGGCGTGAGTTCGGGGGAGGCGGTATCCCGCCACGCGAGCGCCGTGTTGAGCCGGGATCCGCGGTACAGGTCCTCGTCCGGACGTCCGTCGGCCTCCCACGACTCGGCCGCCGTCGCGAGCGACTGCATGATCCGCACGCCCTCGGCGTCGTCCTCCAGCCAGCCGCGAAGTCGCGGCCACGCCGTCGCGAGCGACTCGTGCGCGACGACGAGCGAGTCCTCCTCGGTGCTCACCAGGCGGGCGCCTGCGAGGCTCGTGAGCACGCGATCGTGCGCGAGGTCCTTGCGCATCGGCCGGATCGGGATCCGCCGTCGCATCGGTGCGCCATCCGCACCGATCTCGACGAGGCGGAGGAAGGTGGAACGGCACGTCGCTCGGGCCTCGGGATCGAGCGACAGGTAGAGATGGTCGGCGGACTGGGCGATCGCGCCCGAGATGCCACCCGAGTCCTCGTAGCCCGAGACCGTGAGCGTGGTTCCCTCGCGACGGGCCCACGTCTCGACGAGGGCATGCGACACGTGCGGCAGCACGCCGGGCGCGCCGGCCGCATCGCGGAGGATGAGTTCCACCAGTCCGGGCTCGAGTCGAAGGCCTGCGAGCGCAGCGGGTTCCTCGATCGCGCTTCGAAGTCCCTCCGGCGTCAGCGGCCCGACGAGGTAGACGCCGCCTGCGAACAGCGGTCCGATACCGACCGCGGCGGCGCACGCGCTGAGGAAGTCCGCGCGGACGGCGATGATGACGTGACGGCCGTCCGCGACGGCCGCAGCGATCGACGAGCCCACCGCCTCGATGTGCGATTCCGCCAGTCCGGAATGGAACAGCTCCTCGAACTGGTCGATGACGACGACCGTTCCGGCGCGGTCCAGCGCCTCGTGCATGCGGTCGAGCGGAGCGGCCCCCGTGCCGATGATCACGACCTGTTCGCCGCGCGCCCGAAGCGCAGGGACGATGCCGGCGAGCAGCAGCGATGACTTCCCGCTGCCGGAGGCGCCCGAGATCGCGAGGAACGCCGAGCCGGCGAGTCGCTCGAGCGCGGCCCTCACATCGGCGTCTCGGCCGAAGAACTCGTCGGCGTCCTCCGTACCGAAGGGCTGGAGCCCACGATACGGACACGTGGCGTCGATGACCGGTACGGTCGACGGTGCCTCGAGCGAGACATCCTGGTTGAGGATCGAACTCTCCAGCGCGGTGAGCTCGGAGCCGGGGGAGATGCCCAGTTCGTCGGCCAGTCGCGTGCGGGCAGCGCGAAGGGCTGCGAGGGCATCGGCCTGCCGACCCGACCGGTACAGCGCGGTCGCGAGGATCGCCCACCCGCGCTCGCGGAGGGGATCGCTCCGCACCTGTCGCTCGGCATCGGGGACCACGGCCTGGTGCTCACCGTTCTCGAGGCGCGCCATGAGCAGGTCCTCTTCGGCGATCACTCGGATCTCGTCGAGCCGGTCCGCCTCGATGACGGCGGGGGGCCACTCCCCGAGATCGGAGTAGGGCCTGCCGCTCCAGAGGGCGAGCGCGCGCTCGATCAGGTCGACGGCGCGCGCGGGATCGCCGTTCGTGCGATGCGCCGCTGCGGCGTCGAGGAGCCCTTCGAATCGGACGACGTCGATGGAATCGCCGTCGACGCGCAGACGGTAGCCCGCCCGCGTCGTACCGACCGCCGCCGAGCCGAGTGCCCGACGGACGTGCACCACGAACGCCTGCACCTGCTTGCGCCACGTGGCGGGGACGTCGTCGCCCCACACCGCATCCGCCAGTTCGGACGGTGAGACGACATTCCCGGTTCGAAGGACGAGGACGGCGAGCAGCGAACGCTCCTTGGGGCTGAGCCGACCGCCGTCGATCGTGAGGTCACCGAGTACTCGGATCTCCACACCTGCAGTGTGTTCCCCGGCTGGCGGGGTGTCAACGATGGTCGAGCGAGAGCCATACCCGTTCCATACCGATGAGGGTCACGGGACCATACCGGCGCGAGTGACCCTGCGGTCATGAACACCACGAAGCGCACACGCATCCGGCCATAGCGCGTCGGCGAGCTCATCGGGGCTGACGATGGCGCCGGAACGGATGGCGAGGACCGAGAGGACGATGCGTTCCCTCGGGCTGATCGCCCTTCGTCGACTTCCACGGGCCCGAGTACCCGGACGCCCATGCAGGCAGTCTTCGCCGCCCCGAGAAGTCGTGTCAACATCCCGGTTCGAGGGGCATACCGGATGTATACCGTTCGCACCCCGGGGCCATACCGCCCGGACGGATGCTGCGAACATGAACACCACCGACACCACTCACCGGATCGGCCGCGTGGCCGCGATCCTCCTCGGATTCGTCGTCGCCTTCGCGTCGATCCCCGTTGCCCACTCGAGCGAGCTTCACCAGCTCGTGCTCACCGGACCCGACATCGCAGCGTCGCTGTTGGCGCCGTCGCAGAACGTGCGTCAGCTGGTGGAGGCCGATCGTGCGCCGGTCGCGGCGTCGGCGCTGGCGCCGACGGAGAACGTGCGTCAGATCGTCGAGGCGGATCGTGCGCCGGCCGCGGCGTCGGTCCTCGCACCTGCGCAGAACGTGCGTCAGTTGGTTGAGGCGGATCGCGCGCCGGCCGCGGCGTCGGCGCTGGCGCCGGCTGAGAATGTGCGTCAGCTGGTCGAGGCGGATCGTGCGCCGGCCGCGGCGTCGGCGCTGGCGCCGTCGCAGAACGTGCGTCAGAGCATGGAGGCAGACCGCTGAGTCGCCGCGTCAAGCGGTCGGCTGTGCCGAGAACCCGCAGCGGGGTCGTCGAAGGTCGACCCCGCTGTCCGTCGTCGTACGTCGCCTCGATAGGGTGATGGCATGGCTCGCGGTTCCGACGACGAGGAGGACGCCCTCCGCTGGGAGGGCGACGACGACGCCTCGCTCGCTCCCGGGTGGAAGCGGGTCGGCACGCCGGTCCCGGTCGCGTCGGCGGGAGCGACGGATGCCGCGACATCCGCATCGCCTTCGCCCGAAGGCGCGGCCGGCGATGACGATGACGCCGAGGCCCAGCCCGGCTCGGCCGAGCTCGTGCTGCTCGGCGTGTTCGGCGGGGTGTACCTCCTCTACACGCTCGGGTGGATCCTGAGTGTGCTGCGCGTGCAGAACACGGCGCAGGATCCGCTGGGGCAGTTCATGTTCGCGCTCGGGCTGTGGCTCGCGGTCCTCGCACCGGCGCTGTGGTTCGGCGTGACGTTCGCACTCACCCGCGGTCGCACGAAGACCCGGCTGGTCTGGCTGCTGGTCGGCGCCGTCGTGCTGCTGCCCATCGCGTTCGTGGCGGGGGTGACCGCATGAGCACCGCCGACGGGGTCACCGCGCCCGCGCCCGCGCGCCGCACGCCGTTCTGGCTCGAGCTGACGCTCGCCATCGCGTTCGGCCTCTTCTTCGCGTACGACGCGTGGGAGGGGGTCGGCAACCTCATCGGCATGGCGCAGGTCGCCTCGGCGCTCGAGACGTCGATCAGCGGGGTCGGATGGCTCGTGCTCGTCGCCGCGGCCGTGCTGCCCGTCGTGCTCTTCGCCGCCGCGTTCCTGCTCGGCCGCCGACGGACGGTCCCCGTCCAGGCCGCGCTCTACCTCTGCGGACTCGCGGTGTCGGCGGCGCTCTACCTCGACATCCTGCTCATGTTCGGTCCCGGCGCGCTGCTCGTTTGAGCACGGCGACGCAGGGACCGCGCTCGTCTGCGTGCGTCACACGATTCGGGAGCCGCGCCACGGCTGAAGTAGGCTGGCCGCGTCATCCGCGCCCCCGACGTCGTCGGCGCGACGTTCCGCGGTGCGTCGCATCGCAGCTTCCAATCGCAGTGAGGACCTGTCCGTTGAGCAAGCCGGTCGTGCTGATCGCCGAAGAACTCTCGCCCGCCACCGTCGACGCCCTCGGGCCCGACTTCGAGGTCCGCAACGTCGACGGTACCGACCGTCCGGCCCTGCTCGCGGCACTCGCCGACGCGAACGCGATCCTCGTCCGCTCGGCGACCAAGGTCGACGCCGAGGCGATCGGGGCCGCGCCGAAGCTGAAGGTCATCGCGCGCGCCGGCGTCGGCCTCGACAATGTCGACATCAAGACGGCGACCACCGCGGGTGTGATGGTTGTGAACGCGCCGACCTCGAACATCATCTCCGCGGCGGAGTTGACCGTCGGCCACATCCTGAGCCTCGCACGCCACATCCCCGCCGCGCACGCGGCGCTGGCGCAGGGGGAGTGGAAGCGAAGCGCCTACACCGGCGTCGAGCTCTACGAGAAGACTGTCGGCATCATCGGGCTCGGCCGCATCGGCGCGCTCATCGCCGCGCGCCTCCAGGCGTTCGGCGTCGAGGTCATCGCGTACGACCCGTACATCACGGCCGCACGCGCGCAGCAGCTCGGCGTGCAGACCGTGACGCTCGACGACCTGCTCGAGCGCAGCGACTTCATCACCATCCACATGCCGAAGACGCCCGAGACCACCGGCATGATCAGCACCGAGCAGCTTCAGAAGATGAAGCCGACCGCGTTCATCGTGAACGTCGCGCGCGGCGGACTCATCGACGAGGAGGCGCTGCACGATGCGCTCGCCGCGAAGACCATCGCCGGCGCCGGCCTCGACGTGTTCGTGCAGGAGCCCCCGAGGGAGTCGCCGCTGCTCGCGCTTCCCAACGTGATCGTCACGCCGCACCTCGGCGCCTCGACCGACGAGGCGCAGGAGAAGGCCGGCATCTCGGTCGCGAAGTCGGTGCGCCTCGCGCTCGCCGGCGAGCTCGTGCCCGATGCGGTGAACGTCGCCGGCGGCGTCATCGACCCCTACGTGCGTCCCGGCATCCCGCTCGTCGAGAAGCTCGGCCAGCTCTTCGCCGGCCTCGCGCAGGGCCCGCTCGAGAGCCTCGACGTCGAGGTGCACGGCGAGCTCGTCGACTACGACGTGAGCGTGCTCAAGCTCGCGGCGCTCAAGGGCCTGTTCACGAACGTCGTCAGCGAGACCGTCTCGTATGTCAACGCGCCGCTGCTCGCCGAGCAGCGCGGCGTCGCGGTGCGCCTCATCGCCGACGCCGAGAGCCCCGAGTACCGCAACGTGATCACGCTGCGCGGCGCACTCGCGGATGGCACGCAGGTGTCGGTCTCGGGCACGCTCACCGGTCCGAAGCAGATCGAGAAGCTCGTCGGCATCAACGGCTACGAGATCGAGGTGCCGATCGCCGACTACCACATCGTGATGATCTACACCGACCGCCCGGGCATCGTCGCGGTCTACGGCGGTGAGTTCGGCGAGGCCGGCATCAACATCGCGGGCATGCAGATCGCGCGGCGCGAGGCCGGCGGTCAGGCGCTCTCGGTGCTCACGGTGGACTCGCCCGTGCCGACCGAGGTGCTCGAGCGCGTGCGCACGGCGATCGACGCCGACGTGTTCGTCGAGGTCGACATCACGGAGTCGTAGCCAGCCGCTCCAGCAGCGCCACGAGCGCATCGAGTTGCGCCGGCGGCGGGGCGTCGACCCCGAGCTCGGGGTCTTGGCCGTGCAGTGCCGAGTCGTAGTACAGCCCGTCGCCGATCAGCGTGATGGCGAGTGCGACCGTCGGGTCGGGGACATGCCGCCTCACGGCCTCCAGCCAGCGCTGGCGCACCGACCGGATCATCTGCGCAGCGGGCTCATGCCCGGCCTGTGCGAGCCGCGTCGCCGCGACGCCTGCGCGATCGAGCGGTCCGCCGACCGTGATCGACGACCGGACGTAGTACGCGACGGGCCCCTCGGGAGCGAGCTCCAGCACCGTGATGTCCTCGTCGACGAGGCGTGAGAACCGCTCGAGCACGCCCTCGACGAGCGCCTCCCGGCTGGCGAAGTGGTAGAGGAGTCCGCCCTTCGAGACGCCGGCCGCCTTCGCGGTCGCATCGAGGGTCGCTGCGCGCTCGCCGGCGTCGATCAGGATGCGCTCGAACGCGTCGAGCACGGCGTCGCGGGCGGCGGGTGGGCGGCTCATGGCTCCGATCGTACCGAGCGTCCGCGGCCGATGGGATCTGATACTCTACCGTCCAGACGGTACAGTTATAGGACCCCGACATGAACCACGAGACGAACACGACCGCCTTCGCGACGCCGGATGCCGCGCCATCCGCACCCACGCATGCCGACCCCGGTCGGACCGCGGCCGGCGGGTCGCGCCGCCGCTGGCTCGCGCTCGCCGTCCTCATGCTGCCGGTGCTGCTCGTCTCGGTCGACAACACGGTCCTCAGCTTCGCGCTGCCCGAGATCGCGCGCGATCTCGGTCCGACCGCCACCCAGCAGCTCTGGATCATCGACGCGTACCCGCTCGTGCTCGCGGCGCTCCTCGTCGCGATGGGCAGCGCGGGCGACCGCTTCGGCCGCCGCCGCATGCTGCTCATCGGCTCGGTGGGCTTCGCGCTCGTCTCCATCGCGGCCGCGTTCGCGCCCACCGCCGAGGCGCTCATCGCCGCACGCGCGGCGCTCGGCTTCTTCGGCGCCATGCTCATGCCCTCGACGCTCTCGCTGCTCCGCTCGGTCTTCGTCGACCGCGAGCAGCGACGGGTCGCGATCGCGATCTGGGCGTCGGGCTTCGCGGCCGGCAGTGCGCTCGGGCCGATCGTCGGCGGCGTGCTGCTCGAGCACTTCGCCTGGGGGTCCGTGTTCCTGCTCGCGGTCCCCGTCCTCGTCCCGCTGCTGGTCCTGCTGCCGCTGCTGATCCCCGAGAGTCGCGATCCGGCGCCCGGCCGGATCGACGTGCCGAGCATCCTCCTGTCGCTCGCCGCCATGGGTGGCACGGTCTACGGCATCAAGCACCTCGCGACCGAGGGGCTCGACACGATCGGCCTCGCCGCGGTCGTCATCGGCCCGGTGCTCGGCGCGGTCTTCGTGCGCCGGCAGCTGCGGGCCGAGACGCCCATGCTCGACATGCGGCTCTTCCGCACCGGCTCGTTCGGCGGCGGCGTGGTCGTGAACCTGCTCAGCGTCATCGCGCTGGTCGGATTCCTCTTCTTCGTGTCGCAGCACCTGCAGCTGATCGCGGGGCTCTCGCCGGTCGAGGCGGGGCTCGCGCTCACGCCCGGGCTCGTGACGATGATCCTCGCCGGGCTCTCCGTGGTCCCGCTCGCCCGTCGCATCCGTCCACGCGTGCTCGTGCCGGTGGCGCTCACCATCTCGGCGGGCGGCTACCTCGTCGTCGCGCTCGCCGCCGATTCGGGCGTCGGATGGCTCGTCGCCGCGTTCGTGCTCCTCGGCCTCGGCATCGGCATCGCCGAGACCGTGTCCAACGAGCTCATCCTCTCGAGCGCTCCGCCCGCCAAGGCGGGGGCGGCGTCCGCGGTGTCCGAGACCGCGTACGAGCTCGGCGCTGTGCTCGGCACGGCCCTGCTCGGCAGCATCCTCGCCGCCTGGTACCGGTCGGCGATCGAGTTGCCGTCGTCGCTCACTGAGGCCCAGGCGGATGCCTCGCGCGAGACGCTCGCGGGCGCGGTGACCGTCGCCGAGTCGCTCTCGCCGGCCGACGCGGCCGCCCTCGCGACGTCGGCCGCGCACGCCTTCGACGGCGGCGTCGTGGTGACGGCGTTCATCGGCGTCGCCCTCATGATCGCCGCGGCGATCGTCGCCGCGACCACGCTGAACGAGCCGAAGGGCGCCGCCTCGGAGTGAGGCGGCGCCCTTCGGGGCCGGTCGGTCGACCGGGTCAGTAGGTGGTGCCGTCGTCCGTCTGCGACGTCTCGTTGCGCGTGACCCGCGAGCCCGTGGCCGGGTCGACGGTCGTCCGCGACGTCGAGACTGCGCTTCGACGGCGTACGAGCAGGATGATGCCGAGGATGATCACCACGGCGCCGGCGATCATCAGGATGTACCCGACCATCTGCAGGTTGATCCAGTCCACCGCCACGTTGAGCGCGAACGCGAACACGGCGCCGATGGCGAAGAGGACGATTCCGAGACCGAGACTCATAGGAGGTGCCTTTCACTCGGGCGGCGGGGAGCGCCGCTGTCAGGTGGCCGGCGATCACCCGCCACCTGAGGCCGAGTGTAGTGAGCGACCCTCCGGGCGGACAGTACGCTGGGAGGGCTGGCGGACGAAGGAGTGTTCATGGTACAGACGGTCAGGCTCGCGGTGATCCCGGGCGACGGGATCGGTCCCGAGGTGGTCGGCGAGGCGCTCAAGGCGCTCGACGCCGCCACGACCGGAGCCGACGTCGAGTTCGAGCGCACGGAGTTCTCGCTCGGCGCCGCCCGCTTCCTCGAGACCGGCGACGTGCTGACCGACGACGACCTCGCGGCCATCACGGGCCACGACGCGATCCTGCTCGGCGCGGTCGGCGGCATGCCCGGCGACCCCCGTCTCGCGGGCGCGAACATCGAGCGGGGGCTGCTGCTCAAACTGCGGTTCGAGCTCGACCACTACGTCAACCTGCGCCCGAGCGTGCTGTACCCCGGCGTCACGAGCCCGCTCGCGAACCCCGGCGACGTCGACTTCGTCGTCGTGCGCGAGGGCACCGAGGGTCCGTACGTCGGCAACGGCGGCGCCATCCGCGTCGGCACGCCCGCCGAGGTCGCGAACGAGGTCTCGGTCAACACCGCGTACGGAGTGGAGCGCGTCGTGCGCTACGCGTTCGCCGCGGCATCCGCCCGCCCCAAGAAGAGGCTGACCCTCGTGCACAAGACCAACGTGCTCGTGTTCGCCGGCTCGCTCTGGAAGCGCACCGTCGACGCCGTCGCCGCCGAGTACCCGGATGTCACGGTGGACTACCTGCACGTCGACGCGGCGACCATCTTCCTCGTCACGGATCCTGCTAGATTCGACGTCATCGTCACGGACAACCTCTTCGGCGACATCCTCACGGACCTGGCCGGCGCGATCAGCGGCGGCATCGGCCTCGCGGCCTCGGGCAACATCAACCCCGACGGCCGGTTCCCGAGCATGTTCGAGCCGGTGCACGGTTCCGCGCCCGACATCGCCGGGAAGGGCATCGCCGACCCGACCGCCGCGATCCTCTCGGTCGCCCTGCTGCTCGACCACCTCGGTCACGGCGGGCCTGCCGAGCGGGTGCGCCAGGCGGTCGCCGCCGACATCGCCGACCGCGGCGACGCGCGGCGCTCGACCTCCGAGATCGGCGACGCGATCGCCGCTCGCATCGGCGCCCCCGTGGGCGCCCACTGAACCCGCTCCCGAAGGAGGAAGCCTTGACCACGACGAACCTCACCCTGCAGACCCCGTCGCCCGCAGGACTCACCTGGCAGGTCACGCGCAACGACGCCGCGAAGGACCAGTCCGAGCGCGAGGCGGTCCTCGCCGACCCGGGCTTCGGCAACCACTTCACCGACCACATGGTCGACATCTGCTGGTCCGAGAAGGGCGGATGGCACCGCCCCCGCGTCTCGCCGTACGGCCCGATCCAACTCGACCCTGCGGCAGCGGTGCTGCACTACGCGCAGGAGATCTTCGAGGGCCTCAAGGCGTACCGGCACGCCGACGGCTCGATCCGCACCTTCCGGCCCTACGAGAACGCAGCGCGCATGCAGCGTTCTGCTCGGCGGTTGGCGCTGCCCGAGCTTCCGGTCGAGTACTTCATCGACTCGCTCAAGCAGCTCATCGCGGTCGACGCCGACTGGGTGCCGGGCGCTCCCGAGACGAGCCTCTACCTGCGACCGTTCATGTACGCCAAGGAGGCGTTCCTCGGCGTGCGGCCGGCCAAGAAGGTCGCGTACTACGTCATCGCGAGCCCCGCCGCCGCCTACTTCCCGGGCGGTGTGCAGCCCGTCAACATCTGGCTGTCGACGCACTACGCGCGTGCCGGCAAGGGCGGCACGGGCGCCGCGAAGACCGGCGGGAATTACGCGTCGAGCCTGCTGCCGCAGGCCGAGGCGTACGAGAAGGGCTGCCAGCAGGTGCTCTTCCTCGACGAGGGGAAGTACCTCGAGGAGCTCGGCGGCATGAACGTCGTGCTCGTGAAGAAGGACGGCACGCTCGTCACGCCCGAGTCCGACTCGATCCTCGAGGGCATCACGCGCGACTCGATCCTGCGCCTCGCGGCCGACCGCGGCCACCAGGTCGAGCAGCGCCGCGTCACCCTCGACGAGTGGCGCGAGGGCGCGGCATCCGGCGACATCGTCGGCGCGTTCGCATGCGGCACCGCCGCGGTCGTCGTGCCGATCGGCCGGCTGCTCGGCGAGGACTTCGAGATCGTGCACTCCGGTTCGCAGGCCGAAGAGCTGGCGCTCTCGCTCCGCGAGGAACTGACCGGCATCCAGTACGGCCGCGTCGAGGACCGGCACGGCTGGATGGTGCGCCTGGACGCGTGACCGCCGGAACGCCCGGGTCGAGGGGGCACCGTAGGCTGGCGGCATGAAGGTCGCGCGCTTCGCCCACGGTGAGTCCATCTCGTTCGGCATCGTCGACGAGGAGGAGCACGAGCTCGTCGTGCTGAAGTCCGACCCGCTCTTCGCGGGGTACGACCCGACCGGCGAGCGCGTGCCGCTCGGCGAGGCGCGGCTGCTCGCACCCGTGATCCCGCGGTCGAAGGTCGTCGCGGTCGGCAAGAACTACCGCGAGCACGCCGAGGAGATGGGTGGCGACGCGCCGTCTGAACCCCTGCTGTTCCTCAAGCCCAACACCTCCGTCATCGGTCCGGGCGACGCCATCGTGCTGCCGCCCGAGAGCGCGCAGGTCGAGCACGAGGGCGAGCTGGCCGTCGTGATCGGACGCGTCGCGCGGCGCGTGAGCGAGGCCGACGCGGCATCCGTGATCTTCGGCTA
Organism: Agromyces sp. NPDC056523; assembly: GCF_042794545.1. Classification (NCBI taxonomy): domain Bacteria; kingdom Bacillati; phylum Actinomycetota; class Actinomycetes; order Micrococcales; family Microbacteriaceae; genus Agromyces; species Agromyces sp. NPDC056523. The sequence continues at coordinate 779,264 of NZ_JBHTTM010000002.1, read as the reverse complement.
CACCATCGCGAACGACGTCACGGCCCGCGACCTCCAGCGTCGCGACGGGCAGTGGACCCGCGCGAAGGGCTTCGACACGTTCTGCCCGCTCGGCCCGGTCATCTCGACCGAGGTCGACCTCGAGCGCGGCGTGATCGAGACGACCGTGAACGGCGAGCGGCGCCAGCGGGGCAATCTCGCCGACATGGTGCATTCGGTGTCGGCGATCGTCGCCTACGCGTCGAACGTGTTCACGCTGCTGCCCGGCGACGTCATCCTCACCGGCACGCCGGCGGGCGTCGGGCCGATCGAGGACGGCGACCGCGTCGAGGTCACGGTCTCGGGGCTCGGCACGCTTGCCAACCCGGTGCGCACCGCGACCTGACCCGTCAGGCAGCGGGAGCGTTCAGCCCGGCGCAGATGAGCTCGGCGAGTTCGGGCAGGTCCAACGCCTCGTCGGCGGCGTCGGTCGCAGCATCCGGGCGCCCCGTCGTCGCGAGAGGGTCCGTCCCGTCGACGACGGTGGGCGATGGCGTGGTGATGATCGCGACCCAAGCCGCGGCCGCCGTGCGGACCCGACGTGCGGCGATCGGATGGAGGATGCTCGCGCCGAGCACGTGCTCGACCAGGCCCTGGATCTGCCGGCGATAGCCACTCAGGCGTTCGCGCACTTCGGGGTGGGTCCGCTGCTCGCGCCAGACGATGGTGCGCCGGACCTGCGTCTCGTCCTGCAGTTCGTTGAGCCGGCGCGTGACGTTGAGGAGGGCACGCGCGGGATCACCGAGCGTGATGAGCGCCGTCGTGTCGACGGGCTCGAGGTCGAGCCGCTCGCCGATCAGGGCACGGAGCAGGTCGGCTTTCGTGGGGAAGTAGTAGAAGAGGAGGCCCTTCGGCACGCCCGCAGTGCGGGCGATCGCGGCCGTGGGCGTCGCGTCGAAGCCGCGATCGGCGAACAGGCGCTCCGCCGCATCGAGGATGAGCGTGCGGGTCTGCGTCGTGCGTGTCTGCGTGTCGCGTGGCATGGTCGGTCTCGGCGAGGAGCGGGGGCGCCGGTCGCATCCGCCGCCCCCGTCTCGACCCGCACGTCAGTGCGGGATGGCCCGGTCGTGCGTCTGCATGGCCGGCCGGATGGCGAGGGCCGCGACGATCACCGCGACCGCTCCGCAGATCCAGGAGATCCAGGCGGGTCCGAACTCCATGGCGCTCGCGTAGCCGCCGATCCACGGAGCGATGAACAGCAGCGCGCCGAGGCCGAGTTGCACGTATTCGGTTGCGACCAGTCCCGGCATCGCGAGGTTCACGAGACCGGAGGCGATCAGCAGGACACCGAGCACGAGCATCCAGACCATCGAGGCGCCGGACTGCTCCATGAAGAAGGTCGACCCGGCGGCGACGAGGCCGACCGCGATGGCGACCCAGTCCTCCCAGCGTGTCCATTTCTTCATTCGACTCTCTCCCCTCCTGTGACGGATGGCTCCCGATCGGGGGTCGATTCGACGCTATTCCTGACTGACCGTACGGTCAATCGGCGCATGGACGATCGGCTCGGTCGTCGCGCCTCAGCGTCCGAGGGCGCCGGCCGCGAGTTCCACATCCTCGACGTCGTTCCAGAGGTGGAAGGCCACCCGAGCGCGCCCGGCTCGGCCGGACGCCGTGATGCCGGCCGCCGTGAGCCGCGCGAGGTCCGTTCCGTCGGGGTCGGTCCAGGTCACGATCGCGCTCGGTGCGGACCGGAGGTCGAGGCGATCGCGGAACGCCTCGGCGAGGGCGAGGTCGTGCTCGCGGACCGCGGCCATGTCGAGCCCCGCGGCGAGCTCGAGCGCCGCTTCGGCCCCGGCCCACGCATGCCACGCGGGCGAGACGTCGAATCGGCGCGCCCCGGCGGCGAGGTGCAGCTCGGGTCCGTAGCAGGACGCCCACGGGTCCTCGCCCGAGTACCAGCCCGCGGTGAGCGGCACGAGTTCGTCGAGCGCTCGGTCGCTCACCGACATGAACGCCGCGCCCCGTGGAGCCGACAGCCACTTGTACGCGTGGCACACGATCAGGTCGGCGTCCAGGTCGTCGGTCGGCATCCAGCCGGTGGCCTGCGTCGTGTCGATGAGCACGAGCGCACCGGCCGATCGTGCGGCGGCGATGACGGATGTCGCGTCCGCGAGTTCGCCCGTCGCCGATTGCACGAGCGAGAACGCCACCAGCCACGTGCGGGGTCCGATCGCGTCGGCCAGCCGCTCGAGCGGCGCGTGTCGGACGCTCAGGTCGCCGCGCGCGAGGAACGGGGCGACCACCGAGCTGAAGTCACCGTCGACGGACACGATCTCGGCACCAGACGGTGCCGACGCCGCAGCGAGCGAGACGAAGGGGGAGACCTGCGATCCCACCGCGACGCGGTCGGGCGACGCCCCCAGCAGCGTCGCCGCGTGCCCGCGGGCCCGCTCGACCATGCCGGTGTACTCCGCCGCGGACGCTCCTCCGGAGGCCCACCGTGCGAGATCGCGCTCGACGGCGGTGACGGTCGCTTGGGCGGGCAGGCCGAGCGTGCACGCGGCCAGGTATCCGCGCCCGGCGGCGAAGCGCAGGTCCGGCAGCTCGGACGCGGCGATTCGAGCGGAGGATGAGGTCTCGGTGCGCATGGAAACAGCCTGCGCCGCACCATCCGATTCGTCGAGGCCCAGCCCTGGATCGATTGCATAAGCAGGGCTTATCGTTGGATCATGTCCAGCACCGCCGACGTGACTCATCCCGGCGCCGCCGACCTCGACGCAACCAGCCTGATCGTGCTGCGGGCGGTCGCCGACAACGGCACCATCACCGCGGCCGCGGCCGCCCTCGGATTCAGCCAGCCGGCCCTCAGCCAGCAGGTGCGACGGGCCGAGGCGCGGGCCGGCATGGCGCTGGTCGAACGGACGGGGCGCGGTATCCGACTGACCGCGGCCGGCCGGCTACTTGCGCGGCACGGCACGACCATCGCGACGACGCTCGAGGCGGCCCGCGGCGAGCTTGCCGAGCTGCGCGGCCTGCGGTCGGGCCGCGTGCGGCTGATGGCGTTCCCGTCGGCGTCGCCGACCGTCGTCCCCGAGTTCATGGCCGAGATGACCGCTCGGCACCCGGGCGTGCAGGTGAGCTTCGTCGAGGCCGAGCCACCCGAGGCGGTGCGGGCCGTCCGCGAGGATCGCGCCGATCTCGCCCTGACCTTCAGCTACCCCGGCGATCGCAGCGACCCGCACCGCGAGAGCGCCCGCGGACTGGAGGTCGGCACGATCGGCGTCGATCCGATGCACGTCGTGCTGCCCGCGCGCCATCCGCTCGCCGTGCGCGACGCCGTCGACCTCGCCGATCTCGCGGGGGAGCGGTGGATAGCTGGGTGCCCCCGCTGTCGCGGCCACCTGCTCGAGCTCTGCGACGTCGCCGGGTTCGCGCCGACCATCGCCGTCGAGACCGACAACTTCGTCGCCGTCGAGGAGCTCGTGGCGAGCGGGCTCGGCGTCGCGGTGCTGCCTGGGCTCGCGGTGGAGTCGGCCGGTGCGCGGCGCGGGGTCGCGGTGCGCGCGACCGTCAACGACGACCGGCGCACCCTGCACCTCGTCGCGGCCAAGGGCGGAACGGGTGTTCCGGCCGTCGCGGTCGCCGCCGACCTGCTCACGCGGCTCGTCGGCCGTCGGGTCGCCGGATCAGCGGGCCTTAACATTGACAGCGATGCCTGACACGACCCATCCCACGACCACCGCGACCGGCAGCGACATCCGGGTGCGCTTCTGCCCGTCGCCCACCGGCACCCCGCACGTCGGCCTCGTGCGCACGGCCCTCTTCAACTGGGCCTACGCGCGCCACACCGGCGGCACGTTCGTCTTCCGCATCGAGGACACCGACGCGGCGCGCGACAGCGAGGAGAGCTACGAGCAGATCATCGACGCGCTCACCTGGCTCGGGCTCGAGTGGGACGAGGGCATCGGCATCGGCGGCCCGCACGCGCCGTACCGGCAGTCGCTCCGCGGCGAGATCTACACGACCGTGGTCGAGCGACTGAAGGCGTCCGGCCACGTGTACGAGAGCTACTCGACCGCAGACGAGATCGACGCGCGCAACGAAGCCGCCGGCCGACCCAAGCAGTTCGGCTACGACAACTTCGACCGCGATCTCACCGACGAGCAGCGCGCCGCGTACCGGGCCGAGGGCCGCGTGCCCGCCCTGCGACTGCGCGTGCCCGCTGACGTCGACCTCGGCTTCGACGACCTCGTGCGCGGCCGCATCGACTTCGCCGCCGGCTCGACCACCGACTTCGTCGTGGTGCGCCCGAACGGCGCGCCGCTCTACACGCTCGTGAACCCGGTCGACGACGCGCTCATGGGCATCACGCACGTGCTCCGCGGCGAGGACCTGCTCTCGTCGACGCCACGGCAGATCGCGCTCTACCACGCGCTGATCGACATCGGGCTCACCACGTTCGTGCCCCGGTTCGGCCACCTGCCGTACGTGATGGGCGAGGCCAACAAGAAGCTCTCCAAGCGCGACCCCGAGTCGAACCTCTTCCACCACCGCGACCGCGGCTTCATCCCCGAGGGTCTCGTCAACTACCTCGCGCTCCTCGGCTGGGGCTTCGCGGCCGACCGCGACGTGTTCAGCCGCGACGAGCTGGTCTCGGCGTTCGACGTCGCCGACGTCAACCCGAACCCCGCGCGCTTCGACCTGAAGAAGGCCGAGGCGATCAATGGCGACCACCTGCGGCAGCTCGACGTCGCGGACTTCGCCGAGCGCACCGTGCCCTACCTGCAGGCGGCCGGCGTCGTCGACGCGCCGGTCACGCCGGGCCAGGAGGCGATCCTCGCCGAGGCCGCACCGCTCGTGCAGGAGCGCATCGGGCTGCTCGGCGAGGCACCCGGCATGCTCGGCTTCCTCTTCACGGATGCCGCGACCCTCGAGTTCGACGAGGCGGCCGTCGGGTCGCTCCCGGCCGACGCTCCCGCGGTGCTCGCGGCCGCGCGAGAGGCGCTCGAGCGCATCCCGGGGGAGTCGTGGACGCACGGCGAGATCGAGGAGGCGCTGCGCGACGCGATCGTCGACGGGCTGGGACTGAAGCCGCGCGTCGCCTTCGGTCCGATCCGCGTCGCGATCTCCGGCCGCCGCGTCTCGCCGCCGCTGTTCGAGTCGATGCAGATCCTCGGGCGGGTCGACTCGCTCGAGCGCATCGACCGCCTCGCGGCGCTCGTGGGCTGACCTCGACGGGTGCGTCGCTGGCGGCGCGCCCGGGGCACGCACCCGTTTTGGCGAGCGTCCGCCCGTAGGCTAGAGTTACATGTCGGCCCGGGAACTCGTTCCGGGGCAATTGGGGTATGGTGTAATTGGCAACACGGCTGATTCTGGTTCAGTTGTTCTTGGTTCGAGTCCAGGTACCCCAGCTTCGAGAAACCCCCGGTTATCCGGGGGTTTCGTGTTTCTGCGGTCACCTGATGGCCGTGTCGGATTTCCGCTGGTTTGCCGCGGGATGCCTCGGGCCGGGGTGACAGCTCGGATGCCTGCCTGGCCCGGTACTCCGCGGTTCTCGTGCTCCCGCTGTGCGCGCGCCGGGCGCGAATGTGAGCGACGAATGGAATGTTCCTGGTTCGAATCGGTCGCGAACGATCGGTCGAGCGGGGGAGCCCATCAGTACCAACTCCGAGGCGTCGGTGAGCGGAGTCACATTTCCTGGGGACCTCGCAATAGGTGAGGAGTTCTCCGCCGATGGTCAGGACGTACGCGGATGCAGCCGGCAGTTCGTGTGCAGGTAGCGCGGCCCGCCGCGCTCGAGGTCGAAGATCGCGACGGTCTGAGGATCCTCGAGTTGGCCGACTGGTGGCATCACGAAATGGGTCTCGCTGATCGGTTGGAGGTCGTAGGTGATGCGGTCGGGCAGACCCATGAACGCCGCCTGCATCGGGTTGAGGTCGACGGTGGCGAAGAGCCTGCCGTCCATGGCGGTGACTTCGAACGCCGTGCCCGGGCGTTCGTAGACGCCGACATATCTCGACGGGTCGAGGACGAGTCCGGAGTTCGGGGGTGGCAGCGGCGGGATCCGACCGAGCCCGAGCTCGTCCAGGAGCACGTCGAACACCTCCCGGTAGAGCGAGTCGCGCTGGCCGCCATTCGTCAGCAGCACGAGCGCGAGGTCGTCGTCGGGCAGCATGCGCAGGCGGGCGTTCTGCCCGATCGTGCTCCCGTCGTGCGCGTACACGGTGCGGCCGTCCCAGTTGCAGACGACGAGGCCGAGCGCCCACTCCGGCCCGAACATATGCGGGTCGGGTACCGGTACGCGGGAAGTCGTCATCTCGCGGATCGCCGACTCCGAGACGATGCGCCTGCCGTTCGGGGCGATGCCGCCGCGCATGAACACGTGCGCGAGCGCGAGCACATCGCGGGTCGTCGAACTCACGTTCCCGCCGGGGCCGTACGCACGAGGCAGGTGCTCGACCGGCGTCGGAATCGGACCTTCTTCGACGGATCGGATCAGGTGACCGGTCGCGGCGCGCGCCAGGTCGACGCCTCCGGCCCGGCTCGTCGTGCCGGTCAGCCCCATCGGCTCGAAGAGGCGATCGCGCATGATCGCGTCCCATCGCCTGCCATCGACGACCTCCATGATCCGGGCCAGGATCGCGTACCCGAGCGCCGCGCTGTAGCCGTGGACGGCGCCGACGGGGCTGACCTGGGGGGCCTCGGCGATCTGGTCGACCATCCGCTCGTAGACGTCCTCCTCCTCGCCCGGGTCGCCGAAGGCCTCTTCGATGCCGTTCGTGTGATCGAGCAACTGACGCGCAGTGACCCGTTCCGTCGCCTCCTGGTCGGCGACCCTGAACCCTGGGAGGCGGGCGCGGACGGGTTCGTCCAGCTGAACCGCGCCCTCGTCGACGAACTGCATGAACGCCAGCGCGGTCCACGTCTTGGTCAGCGAACCGCACTGGAAGACGGTATCGGCGGTCACGGCATCGCGAGCGCTCACCTGCCTCACGCCGTAGACGAATTCGGTGACCTCCCCGCGGTGCATCACGCCGACTGCCGCGCCGGGTGTCTGGTGGCGGGCGAGGATCTCGGCGATCCGCTCTCCGGCACGGCCGGCCTCGATCACAGCCATACGCTCACCCTGCGAGACCGACCGCGTTGGCAGCATCCGCCTCGACGTACTCGGTCACCGCGGCCCGCCCCGCATGCTCCTCGAAGAACTCGCGCACGGCTGCGAGCGAGTCGTGCACGATGACGTTCACCGCCATGGTTCCGTCGGTGCTCGCGACCGCCAGTATCCATTTCGCACCCTTGGGCAACCGCCCGTGCGCCTTCTTCAACCCGCCCCAGAACCGATCCCCGTCGTCGATCTTCGAGATGGCCATGATGTGCATGTTCGCGCTCCTTGCAGTTTCCGAATGCTGAAACGCTACGTAGCCTTTCCAGCAGCGTCAACGCAGAACTGTTGGGACCCCTGCAATCGTTGCGTGGTACTGTCGGCGAATGCAATGCCATGATGCGTTGCGTTCGATGGACGAGGAGGGGGCGGCCATGGCCGGCGGCAGACTCACCCTGCAGGAGCGGCGATCGATCGCCGAAGGAATGGCCGATGGCCTCGGGTACGCCGAGATCGGCCGGCGTCTCGGCCGTCCCACGTCGACCATCAGTCGCGAGGTCGCCCGCAACGGCTACAGCCTGTACTCGGCCGTCGCGGCTCATGACGCCGCCCGGCACCGCGAACGCCCCACTGCGGCCCAGGCGGCAGCCGCGTCCGAGTCCTCCTCGGCGCATCCGACCGAGGCCCGCGCGTTCGTCGAGGAGTTCGCCGGCCTCCTCGCTGCAACCGGGATGCCGCGCATGGCGTCGCGCGTGTTCACCGGCCTGCTGCTCTCCGAGACCGGAAGCCTCACCGCCGCCGACCTCGTGCGCCGACTGCAGGTGAGCCCGGCGGCGGTATCGAAGGCCGTCGGCTACCTCGAGGGTCTCGGCCTGCTTCGACGCGAGGCCGACCCGGGCAGTCGCCGAGAGCGGTACGTCATCGACGACGACGTCTGGTCCCGGGCACTGCGCACAGACTCATCCGCGCACGCTGGCGTGGCGCGCGGCGCGTCGCGCGGCGTCGCGATCTTCGGGGCGGAGACCCCCGCAGGCCTGCGCCTCGGACTGATGGGGCGGTTCTTCGGCGAGCTCACCGAACAGATCGACGGCATAGACCTCACCGATCCGGCCGTGACCGACGCGATGACCGTGCTCGCGGCGCTGGTCCACGGCGCGCGAGCAGTGACCGTCGACGAGCTGGCGGTCGCTCTCGGCTGGACATGGATTCGTGCGACCGCGGCCCTGGCAGAGCTCGAGGGCCGCCCCGCACTCGCCGATCCGCTCGTCCTGAAAATGGAGGGCGGTCGGTGCTCCGTCGAGGCGCGACCGGATCGCCTCTCGCCCGCCCAGCGCACGGCACTGCGCGCGCCGTAGCACCGAAACACATGGGCAGCGAGCCGGATGAACACACTTGAACAAGCCTGAACAACCTGAACATCCTTCGTCGAGCATCGCGACCCCTTCGATTCGGGAGGCGCAGGCTGCCGTTCGCCGAGGTGATCGTGCTTTGTCGAGCGCTCCCGGGCCGTTCGTTTGGTCAAATTTCGCTATTTATCCTGATGAGGCGCAAATTGCGCGGCACGCACAGGCGACGCGCCCGACCTTCCAGCCTGCCGATCGTGAAGCGATGCATGCTCGTAGATCAGTCTATGAAAATGCTTGACCTCACCTGAACTTCATCTATAACGTTTCAACCGCGTCGCAGTTCAAGACGCACCCGAACACCCGCAGTGGCGACGATGCACGCGGATGCCTCTGGCTGACGATGCGGTCGCCCACGACAGTAAGGCACCCTATGTCGAGAAATCTGGACTCGGTTGCGTTCTTCGCGCGTCCGAGGGCCCTGGCCGCAGCAGCTGCTGTTGCGGCACTGACGATCGGGCTTGTCGTTCAAGGACAAGCTCCCGCAGGGGCGGCTCCGCGCGATGTCGCGACGGACCGCCTCGAAGTGAATGCATCGGCGAACCCGCTCGGGATCGATGATGCCAAGCCGACCTTCTCCTGGATCATCACGACCGCGGCGCGTGCCATCCATCAGAAGCAGTACCAGATCGTGGTGGCCTCCACCGCTGCCAAGGCGGCCAAGGGGCAAGGCGACGTCTGGGACTCGGGCGAAGTCGTCTCCGACGCGACATCCGTCGACTACTCGGGACCGGACCTGAACTCACGGACCCGCTATTACTGGAGCGTGCGGACGTGGACCCCCGGTGCCTCGTCGTGGGCGAAGCCGGCATCGTTCGAGACGGCCTACCTGAGCGCTGACGAATGGCGCGGCGACTGGATCACGGGCCCCGCCCGCCCCATCGCTCCGCTCACCGGCACCGCCGGCACCGACGACGACGCAGGACTCGTGCCGAGCACGACACTGAGTGTTGGGGCACCCGCCGGTGCAACCAACCTCAAGGTGAACAGTGTGGGCGGTGCGACCGTCGGCAGCCAGGTCCGCGTAGGCCTCGGCGACGTCTCCCAGCTCGTCGAGATCACGGCCGTGGGCACCGCGTCCATGACGACGACGACCGTCACGCCGACGTCCGCCGGCGGCACACGACTCTATGTCGCCTCAGTCAACGGCATCGCCGTGGGTGACATCCTGACCGTCGGCAGCGCCACAGCCACCGTGACCGATGTGGGAACGGCCGCCGGACAGAACCGATCGCTGTCCGCAGCCGCGGCCGCCGGGGACACCGTGATCAAGGTGAACAACACCGGCGGGTTCGTGGTCGGCCAGGGGGCGGTCGTCGGCACCGGCTCCAGTGCGGTCGTGCGCACCGTGACCGCCGTGGGCACCTCAGGTGCGACCGGCACAGGCATCACGCTCGACGCTCCGCTCGGTGCGGACTTCGCGTCGGGCACCGCCGCCCGCGGAACGGGAACGGGACTTGGCGTCAGCGGCCTCTCGGCCGATGTGATCGGTGGTGCCTCGGTCGTCAACCCCGGCAGCGGATTGACCATCAGCCCCGCGCTGACGGAGAGCTTCGGCGTGGGGACGACGGTCGTCCTCGCCGACGCCGAGGACATCTGCCGGCCGGTCGGCAACTCGTCGAACTCCGGCCAGTGCAAGCCGATCCGCCCGAACTTCCTGCTTCGCACGACGTTCGACGTCGCTCCGAAGTCGGAGCACGGCGCCGTCACGAGCGCTCGCCTCTACTCGGTGGGTCTCGGCTGGAACGAGCCGAGCGTCAACGGGCAGCTCGCACAGCCGGGTGAGCACCTGAACCCCGGCTTCACTGACTACAAGGACACGGTCCAATACACCACCGACGATGTCACGGCGCTGATTCAGCAGCACGCGACCGAGGCGACGGAGAACGTTCTCGCCAGCGAGATCGCGGCGGGTCGCTACGACTCGGAGTCGATTCCGTCGAACCACCGGTTCGAGTTCGCTCAGTGGCGCAATCAGGAGCCGTTGAAGGCAGACCTGTGGGTTACCTACGCGGACGGCACGGAGGAGGTGGTCTCCAGTGGCGACGACTGGAAGGTCAGCATCGATGGCCCGACGCGGTACGCAGACTTCGACAACGGTGAGACCTACGACGCGCGTCACGTCATCTCCGGGTGGAACACGGCCTCGTACGACGACAGCGGCTGGCTGGATGCCTCGCCGGGCGTTGCTCCGGAGGGCGAGGTGATCGCTCAGCTGCACGAGCGTACCAAGGAGACCGAGAAGCTCGAGGGTCCGTTCTACGAGTGGAGCCCGGCGGAGGGCGTGAAGGCCGTCGACGTCGGACGGCAGATCGCCGGCTGGGCCACGATCAAGGTCTGGGGCGCGGAGCCTGGGCAGGTCATCCGGACCGTCTACGTCGAGCGTCGCAACGACGACACGACGATCGACGACCCGAACGTCCCGGGAACGGGACAGGATGGTGCACTGCAGTTCGCCGGGAACCTCCAGCAGAGTTACTACGTGTCGGACGGCACGGGCACCGAGGAGAATCCGGAGACCTTCACGCCGAACTGGAACTTCGCAGGCTTCCAGTGGGTGCAGATCGACGGCACCAACGGCGCACCGCTCCCCGAGAACGTGCATGTCGAGGTCGCCTCCGCGCAGCAGATCATGACCGGTCTGGACGAGGTCGGCACGTTCGAGTCGAACGACACCCTTCTGAACCAGATCCACACGAACGTGAAGAACACGGTCAAGGGGAACTGGATCGCGGGATACTCGAGCGACACGCCGACCTATGAGAAGGACGGCTGGACGGGTGACGCGCAGATCATCCTCCCGACCGTGGCGAACCTGTTCGACATCCAGCAGTCGATGGTCAAGTCGGCGCGCGACTCGAAGGACTCGCAACTCGACGACGGCAGCGGTCAGACCGGCCTGCTGATCCCCGGCTCGGAAGGCTACGGCTACTGCTCGAAGAACGCTCAGGGCACGTACGTGCCGTGCGGTTCGTCTCCGTCGATCGCGACCTTCAAGGGCAGCGGCGCCGGTGCGACGCCGATCTGGGACGCGTTCATCGTCGTGACCTCGTACGAGGCCTGGCAGCGCTACGCCGACGTGCGTCCCATGACGACCGCGTTCGGGACGATCGAGAGTTACCTCGACGACTGGATCCAGGGCGGCGTTCCGTATGGCGACGGTCCTGGGGGATGGTTCGTCCGCGACGGCTCGAACGACTGGACGCTGAACTCGGGCCTCGGTGACTGGGCCTTCGTGACCGGTGCCAACGGCAACGCCGAAGAGGGCACGAACCTCAACGTCGGCGGCTTCCAGGCCGCATCGTCGACGGCCTTCACGGCCTACCTCGCCAAGCTGACCGCCGAAATGGCCGATGTCCTGTTCGAGAAGACGGGCGACGAGAAGTACCAGGCGGCGGCTTCGAAGTACCGGACGCTGTTCGACAACATCCGCGAGGACTTCAACGAACGCTGGTGGGATGCGGACCGCGGCTTCTACGCCGAGAACGCGACGCAGGAGCTCCGTCAAGGCTTCCAGGCCTGGGCGATCGGCTTCGGTCTCGTCGAGGAGGAGGACAAGCTCGCGCTCATGGAGAAGCTGGCGTACGACGTCGCGGTGACCCGTACGGGTCACGCGATGACCGGATTCGTCGGCATCCGCTGGATCTGGCCGGTTCTCTCGGATGCTGCGCACCTCGGTGTGCCGCACGCCAAGGAGGCCCTGTTCAAGGTGGCTCAGCAGACGACCTACCCGTCGTACGGCTATCACATCGGCCTGGGCTACACCGGCATCGGCGAGTACTGGGAGAACACGACCCGCACGCGGAACCACCAGTTCCAGGGCTCGATCGGGCAATGGTTCTACGAGGAACTCGCGGGCATCAAGCCTGCCTCGCCGGGTTACGAGGAGATCACGATCCGCCCGCTCGTCGGCGCGGAGTATGGCGTGACGGATGTCTCGGCCTCGGTCGACACCGTCCACGGCAAGATCTCCTCGAGTTGGGTCGACGGCGGCGCCGACGGGAAGCTCACCCTCAAGGTGACCGTCCCGGCGAACACGACGGCGAAGATCCATGTGCCCGGCACGGACGCGTCGAAGATCGTGGAGTCGGGAAGCGGCACCGCTCTTCTGGCCTCGAAGGCGGCGGGCGTGAAGCTCATCGGGCAAGTGGACGACGCCATCGTGTACGAGGTGGGCTCAGGCACGTACGAGTTCACCCGGCAGCCCTGATCGGTGGGACGGTGAACAGTATCGAACCGCGTTGCCCCAGGGCTTTCGAGCCTGGGTAACGGGATGAGCAGTCGTCCGGGGCGGAGGACCCGCCGCCCCGGACGACACCACCGTCGGACGGAGAGGAAAGGTGCACCAGGTTAGAGGCGCCGGAACCACCCGGTCGTCCGACCTACCAGATGGTGCCGCCGCCGAGCGGGATGCCGGCCCACGTGAGCGCGATGAAGATGCCGGCGAACACGACGGGCGCGATGCCCTTGCCGTTGCGCGCAACGCCGCGTTCCGCATGCCGAGTTGCGTTGCGGGCCATCGAACTGTCACCCGTCCAACGGCTCGGCGCTCTGTTGGTCCTGCAGGTAGGCCAGCACCGCCGCGACCCGCTTGTGGACGTTGGTGCGACCTTGAGCCATCAAGGCCAACACGTCCCGTTCCCGATCGGTCAGGTCGGCCAGTCGCGGTGACGGTCGTCCGGCACGGACGAGGGATGCGACGACGTCGGGGTCGACGCGCGAGCCGCCCGATGCGACCTCGTGGACCGCTTCGACGAGCGCCCGCGGTTTGCCGATGCGCTCCTTGAGCAGGTACGCCAGGCCGGCTGTGCCGTCCCGGAGCAGGTCCATGGCGTAGGTGGCGTCGTTGTACTGCGAGAGCACGACGATACCGACGTCGTGGTGTCGCTCCCGGATGCGATGAGCAGCTTCGATGCCCTCCGTGCCATGACCGGGCGGCATCCGGATGTCGGTCACCACCACGTCGGGTCGCTCCCGGTCGACCACGAGCTCGAGTTCGGCTGCATCGCCGACGACGGCGATGACCTCGATCGAACCGTCGCTCACGAGCGCGCGCCGTACGCCCTCGCGCATGAGGTAGTGGTCGTCGGCGACGACCGCGCGCAACCGCCCGGTCATGGTCGGCCCCGTTCGACGGGGAGCGGGAACTCGGCGATGACAATGGTGCCGGCGCCGGGCGATGTGTCGATCCGAAGTGTGCCGCCTACCGCGGCGATGCGATCGCGGAGGTTGGTCAGGCCCGTGCCTCGTGCCGCTGTGGCGTCGAATCCGTCGCCGTCGTCGTGCACTCGCAGCGTGAGGTGACCACTGTTCTCGCGCAGCTCGACGTCGAGCCGCTCGGCTCGGCCGTGCTTGAGGGTGTTGGCGAAGGCCTCGGCTGCGGTGAAGTACGCGGCTCCTTCGAGTTCGTCGGGAAGGCGCCGGGCGCGCAGCGAAGGATCCGCGCGGACGTCCACCGGGCCGGGATGCCGGCCCGCGAGCGTCTCGATCGCCACCAGCAGTCCCCGGTCGCTGAGCACGGACGGATGGATGCCCTGTGCGAGGTCGCGGAGTTCGGCGAGCACGCGGCGCAGACCGTCCTGGATCGCTTCGAGGTCCTCGCCGGCCGCGCCAGGATCGCGTTCGACCACCTGGTGCACCTGGCCGGCAAGCCCGATGAGGGCCGCGAGGTCCTGCTGTACGCCGTCGTGGATGTTCCGCTCGATGCGACGGCGTTCCTGCTCCTGTGCATGCACGATCCGTGCGCGTGAGGACCGGAGCAGCGCCGCCTGATGCTCGAGTTCCTCCTTCAGGCGTACGTTGCGTACCGCCATGCCGACCTGACGGGCGAACGTCTCGAGGAGGGCGGCATCCGCCGGGGTGAGGAGTCCCGACCGTTTGGGGCCGCACTCGATGAGGCCGATCCGCTCCCCGTCGACCTCGATGGGTACGGTCAGTACCGCCTGCTCGCCGGTTTCCGGCGGCCTGCGCTCAGGTGCTTTCGGCAGGAGCCGGATGCGAACCCAGCGCAGGCTCATGCCGTCCTCCAGCGTGGCGCGCATGCGCGGCAGCAGCGCATCGAGATCGTAGGTGCCCGCCAGCGATTCACCCAGACCCACCACGAGCTGGGTGGCGTCGGTCTTCGCGCCGAAGACCCAACGGTCGGCGAGCCCTTCGAGCCGGGTGCGGACCGGCTGGAAGGCCACCGCCACGATCAGTCCGATCGCCACGGCCCAGCCGACCGGCAGCAGCGTCCCCGCAGCAGCGCCCGCGGTCACGGCGACGATCACGTAGACGACGGCGATCGATGTCCACAGCAAGCCGGAGACGATCGAGCGGCGGACGACTCGGTCGACGTTCAACCCCTTGGGTTGCAGGATGGCGACGGCTGGGGCGACCACGAATCCGACGAAGACCGCCGCCCAGCACAGAGAGATGAAGACCTCGGCCCGGCCGATGAGGAGAGTCTGCGTCACGAGCGCGAACGGCACCAAGGCGACGGGCACCAGCAGCCATCGCATCGGGCGGCGCGCACGTTCGTCCGCTGATCGATACCGCACGATCAGGGGAACACGAGTATGAGCCAGGTCAGTCGCAGTGCCACGCCTTCGTAGCGATGATGCACTTCGCCATCAGGGAACAGCCCGAGCACGTGGGCGACTCCGATCACGGGCAGTACGGAGACCCACTGCAGCAGGACGACCAGCAGGGCGATCGGGGCTGCAGGCGCGTCGGAGGCGAGCTGGAGCTCGAGGACGGGGAGCAGGACGTCACGCGCGGAGATGAGCGATCCGATGGCGAGCCAGACGGCGAGCGGATGCCACGGCACTCGGATCAGGATCACCGCGGTCACCCCCACCGCCGCTCCGTAGACGAGCATCCAGGGCAACAGTTCGAGCGGATACCTCGGGAGGCCCACCACCATGACGATCAGCGCGCAGGCGGCGCTCACCCCGAGGATCGCCCACGCCGCGCTGCGGCGTACGGCATCGGTCACGCTCGCGCCCCCGCGGAGCGGGAGATCGGGCCGGTCGCCAGACACCTCACTCATGGCCATAGCACCTCCATGATGGACCCGACCTGGTGTGGTTGTCCGGGGTATTTGGCCCCAACCGGATTGCGGAATTCCCCCACTGACGCTCGGGCCAGCACGATGCCGCCCGGATGCCCGGCGCCCGTAGCGTGCCCGGTGTTGAAAGGAGCCGCCATGCACAACGCGACGAACAACCCGCAGGAACGTGCCGACGGGGTCATGAATGAAGTTGAGGCCTTCAACGGAGCTGCGCGAGGACGGATTGGCGCGCGGCGAGCCACGAACGCGATCGACAGAATCGGAGCGTTCAGCGGAACGCTCTATGTTCTCCTCGCGCTCCTCGGAAGCGCGCTCATCGGTGAACGCTCCAACCGTGCAGAATCACCAGGCGAGCAGATCCTGGAGGAACAGCAGCGATACGCCGAGAACCCATGGACCAACGTGGCGTTCGCTGTCGTGATCCTCGCCCAACTGGCACTCATCCTGTTCGTTGGCTACTTGTGCGCGCGCGTCCGCGAGGCTGGGTGGTTCGCGACGACGGCGCTCGTCGGGGGCACCGCCGCGCTCATCGCGAACTTCCTCTCCGTGTCGATCGTGATCGCAGTCTTCGTCCTTCGAGACAACATCTCAACCGAGCTCGCCCGCGCCCTGCAGGACCTCGATGGAGCAGGCCACCTGATCCAACTTCTGCCACTGGGCGTGTTCGCGGTCTTCACATCGGTCGCGGCATTGGTGACACGGACGCTGGGACCGGTACTGAGCTGGGCCGGCATCGCAATCGGCGCCATGAGCATCGTCGTGCTCGCCGCGAGCGGGCTTCCTGCGAACGACGAGTTCTTCGTCTGGCCCTTCCTGCTCATCCTGCTCTGGATGACGGTGATCAGCCTTCGATTCGGATTCGCCAGGAACCGAACGGCGACACCGGACGGCGTGGCACAGACTGACCCGTGATCGCGTCCGAATCCACGTCGCGAATCGAAGGTCCGGCCAAAGGTCGCCGGGACTGTGGCCGGACAATAGTTCCGCGCAGGCAGCCAACCCATGGGTCCGGACGGCATATTGCCGCGGGAATCGCGGCAGAGGAGAATGCGTGCGCGCGGGCCGTCGGCGACATCGCTATCCGAGCGGCCCATCTGACTCGGGGGAGGCGATGTATTCGCGTGCACGAATGGGCGCCGCAGGCGCGGCGATGGCGCTCGCGGTCGCCCTCCCGACCCTCTCCGGATGCGCCGGTGGTCCGCCTGCGACGATGCCGCCGGCGTCCACTGCCGAGGACAGCGATTCGTCCGCTACGGCGACGGTCGTCACCAGTGAGATCGTCGGCTACTGGCATCGCGCCCAGAGCTGCGAAGAACTGCTGGCGACCTTTGAAGCGGCGGGGCTCGCCGAATCCCATTCCGGCTGGTTGCAGGGCAACTTCTACGGTGGCGGGGAGGGCCCCACGAGCGGGGACCTCTGCGTCGGGGCCGAGGGACCCCTGGAGCACTCGCACTGGTTCACGGAGACGGGCGAATTCGGTTCGCACGATCAGGCCGGCGAGCAGGTCGACGGCGGCGACTACGTCCTGGTCGATTCCGACACATTGGCGTTTCCCTCGCATTCGGCCGAATTCGGCCATGACGGCGAGATCCTCGTGGACTTCACCGTCGACGACGGCGTCGCCGTGTTCCAGGTGCACGTCCCGGACCCGTGCGACGCACCGTGTCAGGACGCCCATGCGTGGGCCCTCTCCGCGTTCTCGTCCGGCCCTTGGGCGACGGGCGATGTCCCATAGGACAATCGAGCCGTACGACGCTCCCGCGCGACGCGATCCCCGGGATCTCCGCAGCGATCGACCGAGCACGATCGGCCAGGCAATCACGCACTCGGCGTAGGCTCCGGTGCATGGCGAGGCAGATCATCACGGCAGGCGACGTGCCGAGTTCTCCCCTGTTCAGTCAGGGCGTTCGAGTCGGTTCGACGATCTATGTGTCTGGGATGGTGGGAGTCGATCCCGCAACGGGCGAGCTGGCGGGGGCGTCGATCGGGGATCAGACTCGGCAGGCCCTGCGCAACTGCGAGTCCGTCCTCGAGGCAGCGGGGTGTTCGCTGGACGACGTGGCCTTCGTCACCGTGCTCCTTGCGCACCCGGGTGACTTCGCCGGCATGAATGAGGCGTATGCGTCGGTCTTCAGCGACGACCCTCCCGCTCGCGCGGTGACGAGGCTGGGGCCTGAGCTTGCCGGCATCCTGGTATCGATCACGATGACGGCGCACATCGCCGACTGAGCCGACGCGACAGGCCGCATGACCTGAGCGCATCGCTCTCAGGTCTGGCCTCCATTGATATCCTTCGTCGTCTTCAATGATCGGCGAGCGGCGTCGCGTTTCGCCCACACGTCAGCGACATCGATCCTCAACTGCGGCACTTCGTAGTCGTGTTCGAGCAGCTCCTCCCAGGTCTGCGTGACGAGCACCGCATCGTCGTACACCACCTCGTCGCCCTCCATGTGGAAGACGTACGACGGCGAAACGATGTAAAGCACGTAGGCGTCCAGATCGGTGTCGTTCCGCAGCTGGTTGAGCGTGCCGGGTCGTGCAACGACCGCTTGACCCGAAGTGAGTGCGTTGTCGTAGAACCGCGGGCGGTCGACGTCCTTCATTCGGACCGTCAGCTGTCCGCCGACGATATAGGTGACCTGCGTGACGACGGGAAGTACATGGACCCACGAGTGAACGCCCGCGGGCACCCGTCCGGATGCGATGCTCACGTCGCCGACGGCATCCCACGGCAGATTCTTCTGTGTAACGTCGGTTGCATTCAGGAATGCGCTGACATCGGTCCCGTCCGGCACCGTGAAGTATTCGCCTGCCTCGAAGATCCGATCCATTTCTCTTCCTTCGCATCTGCCTGTTGGCGTCACCACTATCGTCGACCCGGCCGCCTGGTCGCGAAAGAGCCGGGTGGCGGTGCTGGATCGCTGAATATTGCGTTTGCCGTCTATTGCGGCGCGATGTTCGCCCTGCCATCCTGCTCTCAAGTGGGGGTCTTCAGAGCTGAAGATGCGCCCCTGAACAGCGGGGAGGTCGATCATGGCAGGAATTCTTCGACGTCGAGGGGCAGCGGCGGTGGTCGCCGCAGCATTGGCATCCATTGCGGCACCCGTCTCGGCATCGGCCGCGGATTTCGAACTTGTCTTTGAGGCCGGCACGGCGTGCGAATTCGAATTGCGAGTCGGGGTAACCGCGGGATCGGCGATCACACGGCAATTCACCGACTCCGAGGGGAATATCGTCCGGACGCTCACGGCGGGACGTGGCAATGACCTCACGTTCACGAACGCCATTACCCAGGCGACCGTCTCGCTGAGGGGGAACGGCTCCGTGACCAGCACAACCCTCGACGCGGATGGAACCTCGACGGTCAGGAGCACGGGACACAATGTGGTGATCCTGTACCCGAGCGACGTGCCGGCCGGCCCCTCGACCACGCTCTACGTCGGTCGAGTGACGTACGAGATCGACGCGCAGGCCATCTTCACGATCACGGGTTCGTCCGGTCGCACGAGGGACATCTGCGACGAGCTGAGTTGAGTCAGGGTGCGCCGCACCGCCTATGGGCGCCCGACGGGGGTGCTCGCATCGGTGCCGACGACGGTCGTCCATGGGCGGGCGGTCCACGCCGTCGCCACGCCGCCCAGGACATAGGGATCTGCCTTCGCGAACGACCGGGCAGCCTCGAGGGCGTTCTCGCCCTGGAAGACGAGCAGACCGCTGAAGGGGCCCTCACCGACGGCGCCGCCCAGCAGCAGCTCACCGCGCTCGACGGCATCCCATGCGGCGGCGAGATGCGCCGATCGAAACGCCTCGCGAGCCTGCAGGTAGTCGTCGGCATAGGTGTATTCGAGTACGACGTGCATCACGGTCCTTCCGAGAACACAGTCCGGGACGCGATGTCGACGAGTCGCCGTCGTCTGTGCAGGGTGCCCAGCATACTGCGGGAGCTCCACACCCCGCCGCTACGCTGACCATCACCAGCCGGAAGGCCGAAGGATCGAGCGATGTTGCCGGGCGACATCCGCAGACGTTCGGCGGGCAACCGGAATCGTGCCCGGGTGCCTAACGGTCGGAGACGGCCTCAGGCTTGTCGTCGCAGGTCGCCGGCATCGCGTCAGGCACCATGTCGGTGAGGCTGCGCAGCGTCGGGACGTCATCGTGGATCGCGGGGCACAGCTGTGTCCGGATCGCGCGATCCAGGCTCTCAGTGCTGTATCCCGAGAGGGCCCAGCCGAGTGGCGGCACGACCGCCGGCTCGGTCGATGGCGCGACGACGACGGTGAATGCGGGCATCACGCCCGCGACGTCCTCCATCGCCCGATGCGCGGCATCCGATTCCGTGCCGACCGTTCCGAACGCGCCGCCGATGCGCTGTATCCAGGCCGCCTGCGCCGCTTGCTTCGATGCCGCCGCGAACCCGACGACCGGGACCAGAGGCTCGGCGGAGACCGCGTCGAGGTCCTCCCGCAAGTCGTACCCCGCCGAGTTCTTCAGGAACACCAGGACAGGCACGATCGGGTTCGCATCGCCGTGTTCGGCGTTCCGCTCGGCGATCGCGTCGGCGATCGTCGGTGCGAGATCGGCCGCGGTGCCGAGTCCCGACCCCTCGGCATACCCCCCGTCGATCAACTGCAGGTCTTCCGTCCCGCAATCGTTACGCTCGCCCAACCGCGCGGCCGGCGTGATGATCGGGAACCGTGCCGAAAGCATGGCCGAGGTCGCCCAATCCATCCGGGCGAAGCAGCCCGAGCCCATCGGGAGCGTCGCCGCAGGCGACATCGCGCTGGACGCGCACGTGAGCTCGCCCGACCCTGCGACCTCACTCGCGACGAGCAGCTTGCACTTGCTCCGCGCGTCGGTCGAATTCAGTACCGGAATGCCGATGCGATCCGACGCCTCGAGCGTCACGGCGCTCTTGAGCCCCGGGACCGCGTCGATCCAGGTCTGCTCGATGAGTGCGGCACGGTCGCGCCAGGCGATTTTCTGCTCCCAAAACGACGGGAAGTGGATGCCGGTGTCGGTTGCGAGCAGGTCGCCGACGAGCAGACCGGCGACGCCGGTGCCGACCGTCGCGGGGCCGGCCAGCTTCCCCAGGTCCGTCTTTGCGCCGGTTTCCCTCTTGCTGGCCGCTGTGGCGGCGAGACCCACCGAACCGCCGCTGACACCGCTGCTCAAGAGGATGGAGTCGGCGAGACATCCACCATGATCCCGAAGCGCCTCGAGGGCGCGGGTCGTCCAGTACGCCGCGCGGATGCCACCGCCTTCGGCGACCACCACCACTGCCGGGATGAATGTCTCGCCGCCCTCGGTGGTCGCGAGGCATTGGGCTTCGGCCAGCGCGGCCAAGCGTGCGTCGACCACGGAGCGGAAGCCCTTCTGCGCCTCCGTGCTACCGGCCTGGGCGGCCTCGACTGCTCCCCGGGCGGCGTGTAGGTCAGGGTCGTCGCGGTCCACCAGCGCCAGGATCATCGAGACGATCAATGGGATGGTGATCGCGAGCGTCAGCACCGGATTCGCGCGCAAGCGCATGACGCGAAAGATCGGCGCCGGTTGCCGGTCCTGCAATGCCACCGTGAACGCGCCCAGCACCGCGCCCCATGCAGTGAGCGCGAGCACGGTGACCGCCGCCCCGCCGACCAGTGCTGCCAGGTGGATCGGGAAGAACGCGAGGAGCGCGAGGATCGCCACGCCGGCGAGGAAGAAGCCGACGATGAGGGTCCGGTGCCGATGAGCGAGCGGGGCGTCCTCTGCGCGGTCGAGGCGCTGCGCCGGATTGAGGAGGGCAACTTGGTTGGCGTGCCACAGCACGATTCTCGGCGCCACCATCACGACGACGACGCCGGTGATGAGCGCCGCCAGTGAGCCGGCGTACGGCCAGCCCCCACCGCTCAGGACGGGCCCGGCGAGCACCGGCGCGGTGAACGACCGGATCAAGCCGAGCCCGCCGATGCCGACGGTCGCCGCGGCAGTCACATCACCGATCAGCCAGGCGTACTCGGCGCGCACCGGATAGTCGACGCGTCCTTCGATATTCGACGGCCACCATGCGGTGACGAAGTACGAGGCGATCACGACGGCCGGAATGGCGAGGAACACCGCGGCGATCGGGGCGAAATCCGCTTCGCTGGTCGTCCACAGGGTGAAGAGGAACAGGACGACCCAGATGCCAATCGGCACCAGCCACCAGATCACGTCGCGCCCGCTCGTCGGCACCGATTGTGGGTTGAACCCATCCGCCGCGGAGACCAGGGCACGGGAGCGCGCCCGACCCAGCACGAGTGCGCAGAGCGCTGCCACACCGACCGCGACGCCGGCGGCGATCGCATGACCCAGCCCGGGCAAGCCAATGCCCACCCATTGGCGCTGGATGTCGGGGAGTTGGTCGAGCACGCCATCGGACGGGATGCACGCGAACAGGAAGAGAAGCGCGATCAGGAACGCCGACAGACGATGCACCCACAGCGCCTGACCGATGCGCACTGCCAGTTCGGCGATGAACCCTCGTGATCCCGAACGACGCACACCCTCGACATGATCGCGAAGGAGCAGCACGACGAGCAGCACGAGGAAGACCCACTTCCCTGTGGAAGCGAGCGCCACGAGAACACCGAACCACTCGGCCCGCACGATCTCGTGGGCTGGGCCGGCCACCGCGAGCAGGATGGCGCCCGCAACGAGCAGAACGAACTCCGCCACCTCGAATCCGACCGCCGTCCAGAGCACGGCGCGCGCCGCCGACCGCCGGGCTTCCGTCATGCGCCTGATCAGCCGGCGGAAAATCCAGACGTAGATCACGATGATCAGCAGGTCGACGGCGACCGAGATTCCGATCAGCCACGCCACAGAGCCGGTGCCGGCTGCGGCGTTGGATGCCCAGTAGCCCCACGCTTCCCTGCTCGCCAGCGCGAACGGCCCGATCACGCTGCCGAGCGGCGAGCTCCGACCGTCCTGACTCAACGAGCCCGCGATCAGCCGGTCGATCTCGAGCACGATGATGAACGCGGCCAGCAGGAGGTACACCGCGGTCAGGACACGAGCTGCGCGCGGCCTCCGCGCGTCCACCCACCCGGTGATCGAATCCGAAACTGATTCCGGTGCCGGCGCGGCGGCACCACCGACGACAGCCATGCGTCCCCCCGTCAGCGTGACCTGGCCGGATCCTACGCCGAGCGATCATGGTGCACTGCGCCCCGATCGGGGGGAATCGCGGCATCCCGGCCCGGCTGCCGGCCGCGCCCCGATCTTGGGCCGGCGAGCCGGGGAATGCCGCGCGCTCTCTCGCGTTGCGTTCAGAGGGGGCTGCTCCGCGCGGCCGGCCCGCTGAGGAGGAACGTGACCGAGCAGACCGCCGTGGGATTCCGCTCCGAACGCGGGCCCGTGCTGATCGCCCTGATGCTGTGCACCGGGCTCGTCGCCATCGAGGCCACGATCCTCGCGACGGCCGTGCCGTCGATCGTGGCCGACATCGGCGGCTTCGCGCAGTTCCCGTGGCTGTTCTCGATCTACCTGCTCGCCCAGGCCGTCTCGGTGCCGGTCTACGCCAAGCTCGCCGACACCATCGGCCGCAAGCCGATCATCCTGGTCGGCATCGGCACGTTCCTCGTCGGCTCGATCCTCGCGGGCTTCGCGTGGGACATGACCTCGCTCATCGTCTTCCGCGCGATCCAGGGACTCGGCGCCGGCGCTGTGCTGCCCGTGTCGATCACGATCACGGGCGACATCTACACGGTGCGCGAGCGCGCCCGGGTGCAGGGCTACATCGCGAGCGTGTGGGCCGCGTCATCCGTCATCGGACCCTCGCTCGGCGGGGTCTTCGCCGAGTTCCTCTCGTGGCGCTGGATCTTCTTCGTCAACATCCCACTGAGCATCCTCGCCGCGTGGATGCTCATCCGGAACTACCACGAGACTGTGGAGCGCAAGAAGCACCGGATCGACATCGCGGGTGCGGCCGTGCTCACGGTCGGGCTCACCCTCCTCATCCTCGCGGTGCTCGAGGGCGGCCAGGCCTGGGCGTGGAACTCGTGGCAGTCGATCGGCGCGTTCGCCGTCGCGGCGCTGCTGCTCGTGGTGTTCGTGATCATCGAGCGACGCGCGGCCGAGCCGGTGCTGCCGCTCTGGGTGTTCTCCCGGCGCCTCATCGTGACGACCTCGCTCATGTCGTTCGGCGTCGGCGCCGTGCTCATCGGACTCACCTCGTACGTGCCGACCTTCCTCGAGATCTCGGCGGGCGCGTCGCCGATCGTCTCCGGACTCGCAGTCGCCGCGCTCACGCTCGGCTGGCCGATCTCGGCATCGCAGTCGGGGCGCCTGTTCCTGCGCATCGGCTTCCGCAACACGGCGTTCCTCGGCCTCGGCATCGCCGTGCTCGGCACGGCCGGGCTCGTGGTGGCGACGTTCGTCCCCAACCCGATCACGACCGCGATCGCCTGCTTCGTCGTCGGCCTCGGTCTCGGCCTCGTCGCCTCGCCCACCCTCATCGCCGCGCAGTCGTCGGTGCCGTGGTCGGAGCGCGGCGTCGTGACCGGGGCGAACATGTTCCTGCGCTCGATGGGCAGCGCGGTCGGCGTGGCGATCTTCGGTGCCGTCGCCAACGCGGTCATCGGTGCCTCGGGGCTCGGCGCGCACTCTGCCGCAGCGATCCAGGCGGCCTCGGCCGCCGTCTTCGTCGGCGTCGTGATCGCGGCGGTCGCCACGATCGCCGGTGCCGTGGCGATGCCCCGCGCGCACGTCGACGAGATCGAGCACCGCGAAGTGGAGCGCGAGCCTTCGACTGCCGCCGGCTGACGAAGGATCCGGCCGCCGGAATCCGATCGGCGAGGACCGGGGCCCGACCCTCCGGCCCTCCGCATTCGCGGCGTGCCGACCCCTCGGCTGGACAACTCCCGCCCGCTGAGGTTCCATGGTTCTCGAGGGTCGATGCGGCCCCCGAACGGGTGCCGGGAAGTCCGGCGCCAGCGAACTCGGAGGTGGTCGATGGAGCCCGGGTTCCGCAACATGCGCAACCGCGATTTCCAGGAGACGCGGACGCCGGTGGGCATCGTCGGCGGCATCGTCGGACTGGTGGCGGCGAGCGCGGCGGCGGCCATGCTCCTCACGGCGGCGGTCACGCCCGCCATCGCGGCCGTCGGAGTCGCGACATCCAGCACCATCTCGATGTTCGAGAACCTGCCGAGCTACCTCGAGATCGGCGAGCTGTCGGAGAAGAGCAACATCTACGCGACGCAGTCCGACGGCAAGGCCGTGCTGCTCGCCTCGTTCTACGACCAGAACCGCGTCGAGGTGGGCTGGGACCAGATCAACCAGTACGTGAAGGATGCCGCGATCGCTGGCGAGGACCCGCGATTCTACGAGCACAGCGGCGTCGACCTCCAGGGCACGATGCGCGCCGCCGCCACCACCGCGACCGGCCGCGAGACCCAGGGCGGTTCCTCCATCGCCCAGCAATACGTCAAGAACGTGCGCGTACAGGAATGCGAGCGCAACGCCGCCTCGCCCGAGGAGGCCGACGGCTGCTACGACACCGTCACCGAGACGACCATCGACCGCAAGCTCAAGGAGATGCGGCTCGCGATCGGCATCGAGAAGCGCTACACCAAGAGCGAGATCCTGCTCGGCTACCTCAACATCGCCGGGTTCGGCGGCACCGTCTACGGCATCGAGGCGGCCGCGAACTACTACTACGGCACGTCAGCCGCGAACGTGACCCTGCCGCAGGCGGCCTCGCTCCTCGCGATCGTGAACAACCCCGGGAAGTTCCGCCTCGACCAGCCGGACAACGAGACGAACGGCACAGCGAACAGCTACGCCGAGAACACCGGCCGCCGCAACTACATCCTTCGAAGCATGCTCTCGGAGCAGAAGATCACGCAGGCCGAATACGACGCCGCGATCGCCACGCCCGTCGAGCCGAGCATCCGCGAGCCGAGCACGGGCTGCCAGACCGCCGGCGGAAGCGCCTACTTCTGCGACTACGTGAAGAACATCCTGCAGAACGACCCGACGTTCGGCGAGGACCAGGAGACGCGGATGCTCAACTTCCGTCGAGGCGGGTACGACGTCTACACGACGCTCGACCTCGATCTGCAGCAGGCCGCCGTCCGGGCGATCGGCACCCACGTCCCGGCGACCTTCCCCGGATGGGACGTCGGCGGCGTGATCTCGAGCGTCCAGGTCGGCACGGGGCGCGTGCTCGCGATGGCTGAGAACCGCGTGTACAGCCAGGATCCGGCGGTCCTCGCCAAGGGCCCGCAGTTCACGAGCATCAATTACAACACCGACTTCGCCTACGGCGGGTCCCGAGGCTTCCAACCTGGATCCTCGTACAAGGTCTTCACGCTCGCCGAGTGGCTGAGTTCCGGACGTGGCCTGGGCGAACGGGTGGACTCGCGGCCCAAGAGCAACTGGGGCACGTTCCAGGACAGCTGCCTCGGCCCCCACTTCGCCGGGAACTGGAATCCGCGCAACGACGCGAACGAGTCGGGCGGCAACTACAGCGCGATGGAGTCGACGATCGGCTCGATCAACACGGGCTTCATCGGGATGGCGAAGGAGCTCGACCTCTGCAACATCCGGAAGCGGGCCGAGGCCTTCGGCGTGCATCGCGCCGACGGCGACCCGCTCGTGCAGGGGCCGTCGTCCGTGATCGGCACCAACGAGGTGGCGCCGCTCAGCATGGCCGTGGCCTTCGCCGGGATCGCGAACAACGGCCTGACCTGCACGCCCGTCGCGATCGACCGCATCGTCGGACGTGACGGCGAGGAGGTCGCCGTGCCGAAGTCGACGTGCACGCAGTCGGTCTCGCCAGAGGTGGCCGCCGCGATGCACACCGCGCTGGGCGCCGTCATGACGAGCGGCACGGCCCAGGCGTCCAACAATTCGACGGTCCCATCCGTCCCGCTCATCGGCAAGACGGGAACCACCGACGGCGCGAAGGACACCTGGATGGTCGGCGCCAGCTCAAAGGTCGCGACGGCGGCCGCGGTGATCAGCGTGAACGGCGACGCCAACCAGCGCGGGATCTCGTTCGACACCGGCAGCGCCGCGACTGCACGGCACCGCATGTGGCCCGAGGTCATGTCCGTGGCCGCGGCGAAATACGGCGGCGCTCCGTTCACTCAGGCGGGTATGGGACCAGTGACCGGACCCGGCTCCTCGCCCGACGGCTCCGTGGATGACGGCGGCGATGGCGGCGGCGACGGCGGCGATGGCGGCGGCGACGGAGGGGACGACTCCGGGCCGGGCAACGGCAACGGGAACGGCAACGGCAATGGGAACGGCCGCGGCAACGACTGATGCGCAGAACGCGCACCGACCGATCGTCGGCCTGATTCGGTGACGTCCCTGATGACGCGGTGGCGCGGGCGTGCCACGCTGGTTCCCACACGAGGTCGGACTCGAGCCGGCCCGTGGCATCCGGAGCAGCGCGATGGACGATCCGAACGAGGTCGACGGCCGCGTCCCCGAACTTCACGAGGACTCGGGACCCGCTGCGCCTCCGGAAACCGCGACGGCCTCCTCGAAGGACTCACCGCCGACTGACTCGCCGCCCCCGCCGCCCGCATCGACCTCCAAGGTCGTCATCGAGTGGCTGGGCGTGCTCGTGCCGTTCACGACCGTCCTGACGGCCTTGGCGTTCTGGTTCGGCTGGACGCTCACGAATGCGCGGAGCCGGTACCTCGGCGTCGATGCCAGCGTGTTCGGGTTCACGCCCACCGACTACATCCTGCGCAGCGCGGATGCGGTCATCGTCCCGGTGATCCTGATCTGCCTCGCGGGGCTGGTCTGGGTGAGCCTGCTCGCGGGGGTCAACGTGCTGCTGGATCGGCCCGGCATGCGCCATCCCGTTCGGATCGGCGCCACCGTCGTGCTCGCCCTCTCGCTCCTCGGCATCGTCATCGCCCTGCGCGCGATGTTCGTGGGGTTCGCGCCCGGCGCGCACTACCTCGCGGCGCCGCTCCTGCTGGGTGTGAGTGCGACCCTCGCCGGCACCGCGGCGTCCGTCCTGCGCCGCACGGCATCCGACCCTCGCCTGCGGCTCGCGCGCTTGTGGGGCCGGAGCGGCGTGGTCCTGACCGCGACGATCGTCGTCGCGAGCCTGTTCTGGGCGTCGACGCTCTACGCCGACGCACTCGGGCGCGGGCGCGGGCGCGACGTCGAGCAGCAGCTCGAGCGACTGCCCTCTGTCGCGGTGTTCAGCGCGGCCCCGCTCGGACTCACGACCCCCGTCGAGCCGCGGGCCGTCGAGGACGGCGGGCGGTTCACGATCCGGTACGACGGACTGCGCCTGCTCCTGAAGTCGGGCGGCTCGTACTTCCTGCTGCCCGATGGATGGCGCAGCGGGAACGGCCCGGTGATCGTGCTGCGCGACGACGCCGACATCCGACTCGAATTCACGGCTGGAGGTGGATGAGATGGACGACATCCCACGCATGACGGGTGCGGCCGGGGCCGTTCTGCTGCTCGCACTCCTGGGCGGATGCGCGACTGCGGACCCGCTCGCGCAACCCGGACAGCAGACGGGCGAACCGACGACCTCGCCCGCACCGGCACCTGATCCGGACCCGCCTCCCGACCCGGAGCCGGAACCAGGTCCCGACCCGCTGCCGGTCGAGACCAACGAAGTGCGGCTGACCTGGGTCGAGACGGGTGGCCAGGGCCGCCCGACCGTCGAGTTCCCGGACGGCATGCCGTACTTCGCTCACTTCGACGTGAACGCGGATGGCTCGGAGCCGGTGAGGATCGAGTCCATCGCGATCGGATCCGAGCCCGAGTTCTCAGTCGACAGCGACGGATGCAGCGGCGCCGTGGTCTCCGCGGACGATGCCTGCGCCATCACGCTCGCCTTCACGGCGGGCGGGGTGGGCGTCTTCCAGACCGTGCTGAGCGTGAAGCCCGAGGGCGGGCCGGCCGCGGGCATGACGGTCGCGATCGAGGTGGTCGACGAGTCTCCCGACCCGGACCCCGATCCGGATCCCGACGGCACGGACGGCACCGAGGGCACAGACGGCACGGACGGCACGGATGGCACCGATGGCACCGACGGCGAGGAGGACGCGCCGCTCGAATGAGCAGTGCGCCCTCCTGACGTCGTCTTCGGTCGGCCGCGCCGAGGTCAGGCGGATGCCACCGCCAGCCGGCTGTGCCGGATGCGGTGCACGGCCCATGCGGCCAGCGCGGCGAGCACGAGCGCCCCGAAGACGAGCATCCACGGCAGCAGCGCCCCGGGCGAGACGCCCTGCGTGCCGGCGGCGAGCTGTGCGGAACCGGATGCGAGCTGACCGTTGCCGTCGCTGAGCTCGGCCGCACCGTCGGAGAGGTCGGTCGCCCCCGAGGCGAGCATGATGCTCCCGTCGGCGAGCGTCTGCGTGCCGACTGCGAGCTCCGAGGATCCGGAGGCGAGTTCGTCGAGGCCGTCCGACAGGCCAGTCGCGCCGGTCGAGAGCGCGCCCGTGCCCATCGCGAGCTCGCTCGCGCCGGTCGAGAGACGCTGCGCTCCGGCGGCGAGCTCCGCGGAGCCGCTCGCGAGCTTCTCCGTGCCCGCGACCAGCTCGTCCACCTTCACGTCGAGCGTGGCCGTACCGCCGCGCAGGTTCGCCGCACCGCTGCTGACCTGGGCCGCGCCTGCGGCGACCGCCGAAGCGCCGTCGGCCACTCGTCGGGTGCCCGCCGACAGCTCGGCAGTGCCCGCGGCGAGCCGGCCCGATCCGTCGACGGCGGCGTCCGCGCCATCCGACAGCGCCGTCGCGCCGGTGCGCAGGGCCACCGCGCCGCCGTGCGCCGAGTGGACGCCCGCGGACAGCGTGCCGAGTCCGGCGCGCGTGGACTCGGCGCCCGCGGCGACCGACTTCGAGCCGGCCGAGACGGCGCCGGCAGCGCCGGACAGGCCGGCGGCGGAGTCGCGAAGCGCCGCGGCCTGCGCGACGAGTGCCGCGTCGGCACCCGAATCGACGAGCGCGGCATGGAACGCCGTCAGTGCGGCGGAGAGGTCGGCGCTGCCCGCGGCGACGCCGGACGCGCCGTCCCGGACCGACGCCGCGCCGGCCGCGAGCGTGACCGAGCCCTGCGCGAGCGCCGCTGCGCCCGCGTCGGCCTGCTGGAGTCCGGTGGCCAGGGTGCCGGCGCCCGAGTCCAGCTTGCTCGCCCCGTCCGCCAGCGCGCGGACGCCCGCGTCGAGCGAGGCGGCTCCGCCGGCGATGGTGCCGGCCGCCGCACTCGCGCTCGCGGCGCCGCCTGCCAGCGCGCCCGCGCCGGAGGACGTGCGGCCCGCCCCGTCCGCGAGGCGGGTCGCCCCGTCGTTCGCGCGAGAGATGCCGTCGGAGAGCAGGGTCGAGCCGCCCGCGGCGCGTTCCGCCCCGGCCGACAGGTCGTTCGCGCCGGCGGCGCTGCGCGCCGCGCCATCCGACAGCACGATGGCACCCGCGGCCGCCTTCTGGGCGCCGGCCTCGACCTTCGCGGCACCCGCCGCAGCGCTCTCGGCGCCGTCGGCGACCTTGTCGGCGCCCGCGGCCGCCGTCTCGGCGCCATCGCTCACCTCGCCGGCTCCCGCAGCGAGCCGCTCGGCGCCGTCGGCCACCTCGGATGACCCGGCGTCGGCCTGTCCGGCGCCGTCGGAGAGGCTCTTGGCCCCCGCCGAGATGGTGTTGGTGGTGAGCAGGAAGAACGCCGCCAGGGCGATGAGCGCGATCGTCACGGCGATCGCCGCGATCCGCACGCCCACGCCGTGCCGGTGCGGCGCGTGGTCGATTCTCGTCATTGAGTCTCCTGTGGGCCGGGCACGCCGAACGGCCCGGGTCGGGGGATGCAGGTCGACGGCGCGGTGGTGCGGGCGCGCCGCCACTCGTGACGCGACGCGGAGACCTGCGGCCGCGACATCCGGCCCTCGGCGCCCCGGCGCGCGCGAAAGTGGCACGAATCTGGCAGACGCCCTGTGGAGTCGTCAACGCACCGCGGGAAAGTTCGGTGGATTCCGCCAAGGGCCGTCGAGGTCGGCCGCCCCGCGTTGTGGGACCGCTACAGGTCGAACGAGTCGCCGGGCTCGAGCGCGAGGTATTCCCCGCCGCCCTGCTCGGTCGCCCACTCGAGCCGGGCGTTCGAGAGGTCCTTGCCCGCGCGTGAGAGCACCATCTCGTGGGTGGGGAAGGCGCGCCGCGGCGCGACCGCCATGACGTAGTCCATCGACTCGGCGATCTTCATCCAGGGTGCGCCGGCCGGTGCGGCCAGCGCCTGCACCTGCACGCCCTGCGGGATCTCGAACGAGTCGCCCGCGTAGTAGAGCGCGTCGTTGACGAGTACGCCGAGGTTGTCGATGACCGGGATCGACGCGTGGATGATCGCGTGCCGGCCGCCGAAGAAGCGCACCCGGAATGGGCCGATCTCGACCTCGTCACCCGGCGCGACGGGCTCGACCTCGATGCCGGCCTCGGCGGCCGCGTCGGCCATCCCGGCCGGACCGAAGACGCGCACGTCGGGGTTGCGGTCGCGGATGCGGCCGAGTTGCTCGGGCGTCCAGTGGTCGTCGTGCTGGTGCGTCACCACCACGGCGAGCGCACCCGAGGATTCCGTGATCGGGGTGGTGAACTTGCCCGGGTCGATGAACAGTCGATTGCCGGAGTGCTCCACGACGAGGGCGGCGTGCTCGAGCTTGGTGACGCGCATGCTCAGAGCCAACACCCGTGTCCGTGGCACGCGCAACGGGGTTGCCTGCCACAATCGCAGCATGACGCGTGGCCCCCGCCGACTCCTCATCGCGGTGAACCCGTACGCCTCGTTCGGGCGCAACCGCTGGGTCGGCCCGGCCGTGGCCGAGCGCCTGACCGACGAGGGATACGAGGTCGCGCTGCTCCGCGAGGAGAACTTCGAGCTGCTGCGCCGCGAGACGCAGTCGGCATTCGAGCAGGGGACCGACGGCCTCGTCGTGGTCGGCGGCGACGGCATGGTCTCGATGGGCGTGAACATCCTGGCGCGCACCGGCGTCCCGCTGGGCGTCGTCCCCGCGGGGACCGGCAACGACTTCGCGAGGGCGCTCGGCCTCCCGCACGAGCATCCCGAGGCGGCGATCGACGCGCTGGTCGACGCGCTCCGGCGTCCTCCGCAGAGCGTCGACCTCGGGCTGGTGCACCACGGAGAGCTGCGGACCTGGTTCGCGTGCGTGCTCTCGGCGGGGTTCGACGCCGTGGTGAACGAGCGGGCCAACCGGATGGTGCGACCCCGCGGTTCGAGCCGGTACACCCTCGCCCTGGTCCGCGAGCTCGCGACGTTCCGCCCTCGCAGCTACGCCATCACGCTCGACGGGGTGCGCCGCGAACAGACGGCGATGCTGGTCTCGATCGCCAACGCTCCGTCGCTCGGCGGGGGCATGCGCATCGTGCCACACGCGGACCTCTCGGACGGGCTGCTCGACGCGTTCATCGTGCATCCCCTGTCGCGCCTCGGGCTCATCTCGGTGTTCCCGCGCGTGTTCGCGGGCGAGCACGTCGACCATCCCGCCGTGGAGTTCGCCCAGGCGAAACGCGTGCGGCTCGAGGCCGACGGTATCGTCGCGTACGCGGACGGCGAGCGGATCGGCACGTTGCCGGTCGAGGTCGAGGTCGTGCCCGGCGCGCTGTCCGTGTACGCCTGACGTGCCCGGTCGGAGGTGCCCGACCCCTCGATTTGGAATGCGCGCAACGCGTATGACATACTCGAACACGTTGCGACGAGGCCCCATCGTTTAGCGGCCTAGGACGCCGCCCTCTCACGGCGGTAGCGCGGGTTCAAATCCCGCTGGGGTCACCAACACACCGAAACGCCCTCGGCAGTCATGCCGGGGGCGTTTCGTCATGTTCGGCACGTCGCGGATCGCCCGCTAGACTCGTCCGAGCGAAGGGGAGTATCCCGCCGGGGTTTCGCGCCCCGGGCCACGATCGTCAGTACGAGCGCCGCCGATGCCGCTCCGGTCGTGGCGGCGCACCACGGTGCAGCCGGGAGAGACTTTCGGACTCCACCGTCCCTGCTCACCCTTCGAAAGGCGCCTCGTGACCCAGCTCCCCCTCTGGTTCGAAGTCGGCTCGCTCATCGTGCTGACCCTCATCCTCGTCGCCGACCTGCTGATCGTGATCAAGCGGCCGCACGTGCCGTCGTTCCGCGAGTCGACGCTGTGGGTCGTCTTCTACATCGTGCTCGCTCTGATCTTCGCGGGCCTGATGTTCGTGTTCGGCGGCGCCGAGCACGGTGCGCAGTTCCTGGCCGGATGGCTCACCGAGTACAGCCTGTCGATCGACAACCTGTTCGTGTTCGTCATCATCATGGCCAGGTTCGCGGTGCCGAGGAAGTACCAGCAGGAGGTGCTCATGGTGGGCATCATCCTCGCGCTCATCCTGCGCGGCATCTTCATCCTGCTCGGCGCGCAGCTCATCGCGAACTTCAGCTGGATCTTCTACATCTTCGGCGCGTTCCTCCTCTGGACGGCCTTCAACCAGGCCTTCGGCGACCACGAGGACGAGGGCAAGGACTCGGCGCTCATCCGGGTGCTGCGCCGTCGCCTGCCGATCACCAACGACTACGACGGCATCAAGCTCCGCACCGTGATCGGCGGCAAGCGCTTCTTCACGCCGATGCTCATCGTGTTCGTCGCCATCGGCACGACCGACCTGATCTTCGCGCTCGACTCCATCCCGGCGATCTTCGGCATCACGCAGAGCCCGTTCATCGTCTTCACGGCGAACGTGTTCGCCCTGATGGGCCTGCGCCAGCTGTACTTCCTCCTCGGCGGGCTGCTCGAGCGCCTCGAGTACCTCAAGTACGGCATCGCGTTCATCCTCGCCTTCATCGGCGTGAAGCTCGTGCTCCACGCCATGCACGAGAACGAGTTGCCCTTCATCAACGGCGGCGAGCACATCGAGTGGGCGCCCGACATCTCCACGTGGACCTCGCTCGCCGTCATCATCGGGGCGATGGCCGTGGCGACCGTCGCGAGCCTCGTCAAGGCCAACCTCGATGCACGCCGTCGCGGCCACACCCTCGGCGAGGAGATCCCGCACTTCACCGAAGAGGGCGACCGCGCCGAGCGCGCGAGCGACGAGACCTCCGCGCCGCGCTGAGCCTCTCCACAGTCGCGGTCGCGATGCGCGGCGGGCGCCCGGCGCTTGCTAGCGTTGAGCGACTGCGCCTCGGCGACGACCCGAACCCTTCAGAGAGGATCCGATTCTCGTGACGTCTGATGGCAGCGGTGTCGTCCCCATCCCGAGCGGTTCGGCGCGTATCGCGCACAGCGCCCGCACGCATGTGGGCAACGTCCGCTCCGTGAACGAGGATGCGCTGCTCGCGCACGCGCCGGTGTACGTGGTCGCCGACGGCATGGGCGGTCATGCTCGCGGAGATGCGGCGAGCCGCGCCGTGGTCGACACGTTCACGCGACACCTCGACACGGGTCGCCCGTCGACGCCCGAGCAGGTGCTCGACGCGATCCACAGCTCGAACGAGGTGGTCCGGGCGTTGTCGGCCGACGGCGACGAGGGCACGGCCGTGGCCGGAACGACGGTGGCCGGTGTGGTGCTCGTCGACGCCGGCGAGGGTCGCGGAGTGCACTGGATGGTCTTCAACGTCGGCGACTCGCGCGTCTACGCCTGGGACGGACGACGACTGCAGCAGGTCACCGTCGACCACTCGGCGGTGCAGGAGCTCGTCGACGCGGGCCTCATCAGCAGCGACGACGCCGAGCGCCATCCCGACCGCAACGTCATCACGCGCGCCGTCGGCGCCGACGACGTCGTCGAACCCGACGTGTGGCTGATTCCCGCGGCCGGGCGTCAGGTGTTCCTGATCTGCTCCGACGGGCTGTCGAAGGAGGTCGGGGACGAGCGCATCGCGCAGATCCTCGCGGGCCATGCGATGCACGCCGCGGGCCTCGCCGGCGAGCTCGTCGAGGCCGCGCTCGCTGCCGGAGCACGCGACAACGTGACGGCCGTGGTCGTCGAGTCCGATCTCGGCGGGGAGGCCGAGGAGGACGGCGCGACACGGGATCGCGAGGCGGCGCTGCCCGACGAGGTCGAGCAGACGAGGCCGAGGGGAACGGGGGACCAGCGTGGCGGACTACCTGCCTGACGAGCGGGCGCGCTGGCTCGTCGCCGTGCGCGACGATGCGCTGCTGATGCTGCCGGCCGAGCGCCGCGATGACGTCGCGGCATTGTGGCCGACCCTGGGTGCGCCGGATGCCGCGGCCCGCGTCATCGACCGACTGGCCGCAGGCGGCGTGGCCGCCACGCCCAGCTTCGCGCTGGTGGTGCGCGAGCGCGCCGCCGGCACCGCGCGCGCCGTCGTGCGCGGCCCGCTGACCGTGCGACTCGGCGAGGTCGAGGTGTCGGGCGCGCAGGTGTCCACGTGGCAGGAGCGCGTCGTCGGCGACGAGCCCGTCGTGCGGGCGTTGGCCGATGACGTGGACGGCACTCGGTCGTCGGCATCCGCCGAGTCGCGCCTTCCCCTCCTGGCTGGGGTCGTCGCGGCCTGCGCGGTCGAGTGGACGGCCGATGAGGCGCCGGCCGCGGCATCCGTTCTCGCCGGGTCGGCCGAACGGAGCGGACCCGCCCCGCACGCGTCGGCCCCGTCGCCCGAACCTGCGCGGCCGGTCGAGGTCGACCGGCCCGACGAGCGCACGATGGTGCCCGAGGACACGGTCGTGGGGTTCTCCCGCACCGAGCGTCCGCGCATCCCGCGCGGCCCCGATCTGGCCGAGGCCGCCGTCTCGACGACGGTGATCGTGCCGCCCCCGGGGATCGCGGCCGATGCCTCGGCTGCGCCGCCGGCGATCCTCGGCGACCACGACGGGCTCACGGTCGCCAGCGCCGACATCCGCCGGCTGCGCGAGGAGCGTGTCCGCGAGGAGGCCTCCGCACGCCCCGCCGATGCGCCCGCCGGAGCGACTGCGCTCGCGCTCCGCCTGCCCGACGGGGCCATCGAGCCGATCGTCGGCGAACTCGTGCTCGGTCGGGCGCCCGCCATCGGCCGCGTG
Source organism: Agromyces sp. NPDC056523 (assembly GCF_042794545.1). Classification (NCBI taxonomy): domain Bacteria; kingdom Bacillati; phylum Actinomycetota; class Actinomycetes; order Micrococcales; family Microbacteriaceae; genus Agromyces; species Agromyces sp. NPDC056523. The sequence continues at coordinate 743,766 of NZ_JBHTTM010000002.1, read as the reverse complement.
ACCGGGACCCGCATGCCGCGTCCGGTCGTGATCGGCGCAGGCGACCCCGACATCTCGCGCACGCACCTGCGCGTCGCGGTCGAGGGCGGCACGGCCGTGGTCACCGACCTCGAGTCCCGCAACGGCACGCACATCGTCGCCCCCGGTCAGTCGCCCGTGCGCCTGCGCCCCGCCGAGGCCACCCCCGTGCTGCCCGACACGGTCATCGACCTCGGCGGGGGCTGGACCATCCAGGTGGTGGTGCGCTGATGCGCCGCACGCCCTCCTCGCCGCCCGACCTGCCCGGCTACACGCCGCTCGGCCTGCTCGGTTCCGGCGGCTTCGCCGACGTGTTCCTGTACGAACAGCGGCTGCCGCGACGCAAGGTCGCCGTGAAGGTGCTGCTCGCCGACGACATCGACGCGGGCACGCGCGCGCAGTTCGTCGCCGAGGCCAACCTGATGGCGCGGCTGTCGGCGCACCCGTTCATCGTCACGATCTTCCATGCCGACGTGTCGGCCGACGGCCGGCCGTACTTCGTCATGGAGTACTGCTCGGGCCCGAGCCTGTCGGAACGGTACAAGCGGCAGCCGCTCACCGTCGAGGATGCGCTGCGCACGGGCATCCGTCTCTCGGGCGCCGTGGCCACCGCGCACGCCGCCGGCATCCTGCACCGCGACATCAAGCCTGCGAACGTGCTCACGAACGACTACGGCTGGCCGGCGCTGAGCGACTTCGGCATCTCCTCCGACCTCGAGGGCGACCTACCGGTGCACACGATGTCGTTCCTGTCCGATCCGGGCGCGACGGGCTCCGGCACGGGGTCCGACCGCGCCGCGGTCGGCATGAGCGTGCCGTGGTCGCCGCCCGAGCTGTTCGAGGACGACCCGCGGCCCGACACGCGCAGCGACGTCTTCGCGCTCGCCGCCACCGTGCACACGCTGCTCGCAGGCCGCACGCCGTTCGAGGTCCCGGGACGCTCGAACGGGCCGCTCGACCTGATCGGTCGGATCGAGCGCGGCCGCATCACGCCGATCGGCCGGGACGACGTGCCGGCGAGCCTCGAGTCGGTCCTCGCGACCGGCATGGCCGTGCATCGGGAGGACCGCTCCCAGAGCGCGGTGGAGTTCGGACGCGCCCTGCAGCGCATCGAGCTCGAGCTCGGGTACTCGGTGACCGGCATCGAGGTGCCGAGCCTGCCCGGCGGCGCGCCGTCTTCCGAAGAGCCGGGCGGGACGGCCGGAGACGCGGGCGAGGAGGAGGCGGCCACGCGGGCGCGGTCGGTGCGCGTCGTCCACGCCGATGCGCCGCCCGCGCCGGTCATCCCCCCGATCCCGGATGCCACGCAGGTCCAGGCGCCCGACGACGACGTCACCCGTGCGCGCAGCGTCCGCCAGGTCGCCGCCCAGGCGCCCGCCGTGGCGACGGCCGAGGCGGTCGACGACGGCACGATGCTCCGCGGCGGAGCCGGCGCGATGGTGCGCGAGACGGTCACGACCGCGACGCCCGGGTCGCCGGCGCCGTCCCGTCGCCGCACGGGCATCGCGATCGCGATCGCGTCCGCCGCGTCGGCCGCCCTGCTCGTCGCGGTGGGTGCCGCGATCGCGCTCGGGGGAGCGCTCGGCGGCCCCGGTGGGGATACCGGTGCGACGGACGCGCCATCCGAGGATGCCGTCATCGCGGCGCGAGTGCCCGCGCCCGACGTGGCCGACGGCGTGCGCGCCGCCGACGGCAGCGTCGTGTTCGCCGTCACCCACGCCGACGCCCAGGACGGCGACCGCTATCGCTGGCACCGCGCCGACGGCTCGGGCGCGACGGCCGTGGCGACCGGACCCGAGATCGTCGTCGAGGGCGTCGCCGCCGGCGCGACGGTGTGCATCGAGGTGCAGGTGCAACGCGGGAGCAAGACGTCCGAGCCGGTCACGGGGTGCTCGCCATGAGGCCGCTCCGCGTCGAGTACTGCGGCGAGTGGTACACCGTCGAGGCCGATCGGACCTTCACCATCGGCCGCGAGTCCGACCTCACGATCGACGACAATCCCTACCTGCATCGCACCTTCCTCACCCTCTCGAGCGAGTTCGGGCTGTGGTGGCTCTCGAACGTCGGGCAGCTGCTGTCGGCGACGGTCTCGGATGCCACGGGCAGCGTCCAGGCCTGGGTCGCGCCGGGCGCCAAGCTGCCGCTCGTCTTCCAGGCCGTCCACGTCATGTTCAGCGCGGGGGCGACGACCTACGACTTCACGATCCATGCCGAGGAGGACTTCTACAACACGTCGCTCACGGCCGCGCCGGCCGACGGCGGTACCACGATCCTCCCGGTGACGCTGACGACCAGCCAGCGACAGCTCGTGGTGGCGCTCGCCGAGCACGTGCTGTCGCAGCCGTCGGCCGGTCGGGCGACCGTGCCCTCGTCGGCCGAGGCGGCGGCGCGCCTGGGCTGGAGCATGACGACGTTCAACCGCAAGCTCGACAACGTGTGCGAGAAGCTCGACAAGATCGGCGTCGACGGGCTGCGCGGCGGACGCGGCAAGCTTGCGGTCAACCGCCGTGCACGGCTCGTCGAGTATGCCGTCGCGACGCGGCTGGTCAGCACCGACGACCTCGTGCTGCTCGACGGCGCCGGCGCCGACGGCGGCCCGTCGACCTCGGCCTGACGCGATCCCGACGGGCGGAGGCCGCTCTCCGATTCATGCATCTCGATGGGCAGCGGTCCCCATTTCAGGGGTGCGTCGGGCCGTGTTAGCGTGAGGCCCGGCCCGCCGTTCTGGCGGCGCCATCCGACGCCCTGCCGACGGACGGCACCCTGGGGAGACGAGCTTGGTCACGTTGAGGTCCTGGGTGCGTTCGCGCCGGAACATCGCCTCCGCGACCGCCCTCGCCGTGCTCGCCGGCGTCCCGATCGGCATCGCCGTGATCCACCAGGGCTTCCCGGTGACCGACCCCGACCTGCGCGCCCGTGAGGTCTGGGTCACCAACGCCGAAGAGCTGCTCGCCGGACGGCTCAACCGGCAGATCGAGGAGCTCGACGCGGCCGTCGCCACCGCGACGAACGAGATCGACGTGTTCCAGCACGGGGAGGATGCGTTCCTGTTCGATCCGAGCGTCGGCTCGGTCGAGCGCATCGACCCGTCGTTCACGACGCTCGTGCAGCGCATCGACGTGCCGCCGGCATCGTCGCTCGCCTACGGCGGCGATATCCTCGCCGTGCTCTCGCCCGAGGGCGAGCTCTGGCGCGTGCCCGCCGCGGCCGAGCTCTCGTTCGATTTCCGCGGCACCGACCCGATCGCGAAGCTCGGCGACGACGCCGAGGTCGCCGTGAGCAGCACCGGCACGATCTTCGCCACGTCGCCCGGCGACGGCGAGCTCATCTCGGTGAAGAAGGATGCCACTGAGCCCGAGGTGCGCGACCTGGCCGACGTCGGCCGTCACCAGCTCGCGGCGGTGGGCGAGCGCCCGGTCGTGTTCGACGTCGAGGGCGATTCGGTCCTCGTCGACGGGCGGCGGATCGACCTGCCCGAGCCGGCGCTGCGCTTGCAGCAGTCCGGGCCCGAGCGCGACCGCGTGGTGCTCGCCACCGCGACCGACCTGCTCGACGTGCCGCTCGGCGGCGGCGAGATCCTCACCATCCCGAGCGGCGCCGAGGTCGCCGCCGAGAGCGCCGACGAGGTCGCGGCGCCCGTGCGGCTCGGGTCGTGCGTGCACGGTGCATGGGCGGCCGGCCAGCGCTACGTCGCCGCGTGCGTCGGGCAGGAGCCCGAGTCGGTACCCATCGAGCAGCCGACGGCCGGGTCGCGGCTCGAGTTCCGCGTCAACCGCGACGTCATCGTCCTGAACAACCTCACCAACGGCAATTCCTGGCTCGTCGACTCCGACCTCCGCCTCGTCGACAACTGGGAGGAGGTCACGCCGCCCGAGGAGAGCGACGAGCTCGAGGGCGACGAGAAGTCTGCGCAGCAGACCTTCGAGGACACGCTGGCCGAGCGGACCGACGTGAACCGGCCACCGGTGGCGCGCGACGACGATTACGGCGTGCGCCCCGGACGCACGACCGTGCTCGAGGTGCTCGAGAACGACACCGACCCCGACGGCGACGTGCTCACGATCGCCTCCACCTCCGAGGTCGCCGCCGCCTCGGGCAGGCTCGAGCTCATCGACGGCGGTCGCGCGCTCCAGTTCTCGCCGGCCGAGGGCGCGGCGGGCAGCGTGTCGTTCCGGTATGGCGTCGACGACGGCCGCGGCGGGGTGTCCGAGGCCGCGGTGAACGTGCGGATCGTGCCGCAGAGCGAGAACACCGCTCCCGCCTCGATGCGCAGCGGCGCGATCAGCGTCGAGCAGGGCCAGCAGATCTCCTACAACGTGCTCGCCGACTGGAACGATCCCGATGGCGACGACCTCTACCTCGTGAACGCCTCGCCGACCGGTGGCGACACCGTGCGGTCGAGCCCCGACGGATACGTGACCTTCGAGCACCGGTCGGCCGAGCTCGGCACCAAGGAAGTCCAGTTCACCGTCTCGGACGGACAGTCGACCGCAGCCGGCACGCTCACCGTGGACGTGAAACCGACGGGCACGCTGAATCCGATCGGCACGCCCGACTTCGCGCGCGTCTTCGTCGGCGAGACCGAGCTCATCGAGCCGCTCGCCAACGACTTGTCGCCATCCGGCGCCGGACTCGAACTGCTCACCGTCGCCGAGGTGCCCGACGGGGCCGTCGTCACACCGAATGTCGAGCGCGGCACGATCGCCTTCGCCGCGTCGACGCCCGGCGAGTACGTCTTCCTCTACGACGTCGGCGCCGGAGCGTCGGTGAGCAAGGGGCTGATCCGCGTGCAGGCGGTGGAACCGCCGGCCGAGGCACCGCCGCCGATCGCGGTGAAGGACACGGCCTACCTGCGCGCGGGCGAACCGCTCACCGTTCCCGTGCTCGCGAACGATGTCTCGCCCTCGGGCCGGGTGCTCGCCGTGCAGTCGATCGACGACGCCGATGCCGAGGGACTCGTCTCGGTCGAGATCCTGACGAACACGGTCCTGCGGATCACCGCGTCCCAGGCGGTCGACACCCAGCTCCAGGTGGCCTACACCGTCTCCGACGGCGTGAACTCCTCGACGGCGACCGTGACCGTCGTGCCGGTGCCGCCCCTCGTGAAGCACCAGCCTCCCGTCGCCGTCGTCGACGGCGCGATCGTACGCGCCGGCGACATCGTGACCGTGCCGGTGCTCGAGAACGACTACCACCCCGACGCCGCGAAGCTGCACGTGCAGCCCGATCTCCTCGACGTCGAGGCGCCCGACGGCCTCGCCTTCGTCGACGGCGACACCGTGCGGTTCCAGGCACCCGATGAACCCGGCGTCTACAGCGCGGTCTACACCGTCGGCGACGACTACGAGCAGTCGGCGCGCGCCGCCGTCCGGTTCACCGTGGTCGCGAAGGACGCCGGCGAGAACCGCGCGCCCCTGCCGACGCCGCTCACGTCGCGCACGTTCGCGGGCTCCGCGGTGAAGATCGACGTGCCGCTCGACCAGCTCGACCCCGACGGCGATTCGGTCACGCTCACGGGCATCGACGCGGCGCCCGAGCTCGGTCGTGTCATCGAGCGCACGAGCACGTCCATCACGTACGAGGCGCTGACCGGCTCGGCCGGCACCGACGAGTTCACCTACGAGGTGCGCGACACCCTCGGCGCGACGGCGACCGGCACCATCCGCATCGGGGTCATCCCACGGCCCGAGGTGCAGCTGCCCCCGAAGGCCGTCGACGACACGATCGAGATGAAGCCCGGTCGCACCGCGTCGGTCGAGGTGCTCCTCAACGACTCGGATCCGAGCGGGTACCGGTTGCACGTGGCCGACCTGCCCGAGGTCGACGACGGCATCGACGCCGAGATCCGCGACCGTCGCCGCATCGTCGTCACGGCGCCGCAGCAGGAGGCGGCGTACACGATCCGCTACGAGATCTCGAACGGACACGGCGGAGCGGACACCGCCTTCCTCCAGGTCGCGGTCACCGAGGATGCCGTCATCGAGCCGCCGACGGCGGAGGACCAGGTGATCGAACCCGAGCAGGTCATCGACGGCGAGCCCATCACGGTCGACCCGTTGGCCGATGCGACGAACCCCGGCGGGCTCGTCGAGGACCTCGCGGTGACCGTCGAGGGACCCAACGCCGGCCGGGCCGAGGTCGGCTCCGACGGCACCATCCAGGTCGCGCCCGGCCGCGAGCGGTACGCCGTCGCGTACCGGCTCACGAACGAGCTCGACGACCTCTCGGCGATGGCGTTCGTGATCGTGCCGCCCGTGCCATCCGGCGACGACACGGTCGAGGAGACCCAGCGCCCGAAGACGCCCGAGGAACTGCTCGCCGAGGAGAAGGCGAAGTTCCCCGCGCCCTACCTGAAGCAGCTCGGCGAGATCATCGTGCCGATGAACGGCCGGATCAGCTGGAACGTCGACGACCTCGTCGAGGTGCCGTCGGGCAACCCCGCGCTCATCCTCTCCGCGACCTCCACGAACTCGAGCGAGGCACCGTACGTCAGCGGGACGGCGCTCCAGTTCGTGCCCGCTGCGGACTATCGGGGCCCGGCTGCTGTGACCTTCGAGGTGACCGACGGCACGGGCGCCGACGATCCGATCGGGCGGACCGCCATCCTCACCATCCCGATCACGGTGGGCGACCCGAACTTCAACGACGCGCCGCCGACGTTCACCCCGAGGAGCGAGACGATCGAGGCCGGCGAGGCTCCGCTCGACGTCGACCTGCGGTCGTCGACCGACCACCCGAACCCCGACAACATCCAGCGCGTCGAGTACCGCAACCTCACCGGCGCCACGGCCGACGTCCAGGCGCAGATCGTCGAGGGCTCGATCCTGCGGGTCTCCGCGCCGCTGGGCGTGCAGCCCGGTACCGAGGCGCGCATCGCGTTCGACGTCGTGTTCAACGAGTTCACGGTGCCCGGATACGTCGACGTTACGGTCGTCTCGTCGACGCGGGCGCTGCCGCAGGCCAACGACGACGGACCGTACGACCTGCAGCGTGCCGACACGCAGACCATGGACGTCCTCGCCAACGACTTCAACCCGTTCGCGCCCGACGCGCCGCTCCGGATCGTCGACGCGCAGATCGACCAGCAGAGCGTGGGCGCGAACGCATCGGTGAGCTTCACCGACACGAACGTCACGGTCCGCACGGGCGCGGCCTTCACGGGCACGCTGAGCGTCATCTACCGGATCCAGGACGGCACGAGGGACCCCGCGCGCGAGACGCAGGGCCGCATCACGGTGGTCGTCCGAGACGAGCCCGACAAGCCTGCGGCGCCGACGATCGTGAACCACGGTGACAGCACCATCACCATCCGGTGGAGCGCCCCGGCGAACAACAACTCGCCCATCTCGGGGTACGAGGTCGAGTACAACGGGCAGACGAAGTCCTTCGCCGCCGGCGACGCGGGCGTGAACCAGCAGTTCGGCGGGCTCCGCAACGGCACCGCCTACGACTTCCAGGTCCGCACGCAGAACGGGATCGGCTGGAGCGAGTGGTCCAGCCCGTCGGCCTCCGAGACGCCGTACGGCGTGCCCAGCCCGCCGCGCAACGTGACCGCGAGCGCCGCCGGAACCGCGCCGACGACGGTGAACGTCGATTGGAACCCGCCGAGCGACACCGGCGGCGGCGGCGTGCACTACGAGGCGCGCATCGACGGCAACGGCTGGAAGACCGTGAACGGGACCTCCACCTCCTTCGGCAACGTCGGGGCCGGCACACACCGTGTCGATGTTCGCGCGGTGAACAACAACGGCGGCGGCACCAGCACCATCGAGTCGGCCAACGTGGGCGTGCAGAATCCGCAGCCATCGGGCCGGATCGGCAAGGGTCCGAGCCGCTCGTGCGACAGCGGCGGCGGCGGCTGCGCCGAGGTGCGCATCACCTGGAGCAACATGGACCCCGGCCGCTACCGCGTCTACGCGCTGATCAACGGCTCCTCGTGCTGCGGCTACCAGGAGACGATGGACATCGGTGCGGACGGCCAGAAGCAGCTGCTGAACCACCTGGGCGTGCGACCGGCCGGCGAGACGATCGCCGTGCGGTTCGAGAACATCAGCGGTGGCACCTCGCGCACCCTCGGCGCGATCAGCGGCAGCCAGTGGAACAGCCTCGGCTACAACACGTGGTGACCCACGTGATCGCACCGAGCGGCGACCGGTGAGCCGGCGTCCGATCCTGCGACCGGGAGGCCGTCGTGTCGCGTCGGTCGTCGTGCTCGCCCTGCTCGCCGGCGCGCCGGTGACGATCGCAGCGATGCACCCCGGCTTCCCCGAGACGGATCCCGACCTCCGGGTCCGCGAGGTCTGGGTCACCAACGGCGACGCACTCCTGGCGGGGCGGTTGAACCGCCAGATCGCCGAGCTCGACGCGGCGGTGGCGACGACGGATGGCGCAGCCGACGTGCTGCAGGACGGCGAGCACGTCTTCCTCGTCGACACCGCGGCCGGCACGATCGAGCGGGTCGACCCGGCATTCACGAACCTGACGCAGGGGATCGACGTGCCACCCGGCTCGCAGGTCGCCCACGGCGGCGGCGTGCTCGCGGTGCTGTCGCCAGAGGGCGACCTGTGGACGCTCCCCGCGGAGGGCGAGCTCGCGTTCGACGCCGACGACGCGCCCGTGGCCGAGCTGGGCGAGGGAGCGCAGCTGGCCGTCGGCGTCGACGGGCGCGTCGCGGCGGCCTCCGTGCGCGACGAACGCCTCGTCACGATCGACCCGGACGGCACGGTCGCCGAGCATCCCCTCGAGGGCTTGGGCGAGCACGCGATCACGCTCGTCGGGGACCGGCCCGTCGTCCTCGACGATGACGCCGACGTGCTCATCGTGGACGGACGCCGGATCGACCTGCCCGGCGACGCGGCGCGGCTGCAGCAGCGAGGACCGGCCGCAGACCGGGTGTTCGTCGCGACGTCGGACGCCCTGCTCGAGGTGGAACTCGACGGAAGCGGCACGACGCGACACGAGGCTCAGGCGGATGCCGCGCCATCCGGAGCCGCCGGTGGGACCGCGGTCGACGCGGTCGCCGAGCCGGTGCGCGTCGGCGCGTGCGCGTACGGCGCGTGGGGCGGGCTCGCGCGCGTGCTGACGGCGTGCGACGGCGCCGACGACCTGGTGCACGAGCTGCCGAGCGGCGAGCCGTCGTCGCGCCTCGCGTTCCGCGTCAATCGCGACGTCGTCGCACTGAACGATCTCGACACCGGCAACGCGTGGCTCGCCGACGCCGACCTGCGTCTCGTCGACGACTGGTCCGAGGTGATCCCGCCCGACGAATCGGATGACGACGGCGAGGACCGGAGTTCGCGCCAGGGCTTCCAGGACGCGCTGGCCGAGCGAACCGAGGAGAACCGGGCTCCGGTGGCGCGCGACGATGACCTCGGCGTGCGTCCGGGGTCGACGGCGGTGCTCGAGGTGCTCGAGAACGACACGGACGCCGACGGCGACGTGCTCACGATCTCCGACGTCGGGGCATTCCCCGAGGCGCAGGGGCGACTCGAGGTGATCGACGGCGGGCGCGCCCTCCAGGTGACCGCGGCCACGGCGGCGACGGGGACCGCGTCGCTGCGGTATGCCATCGAGGACGGCCGGGGCGGGGTCGCCGAGGCGGCGCTCGACGTGCGCATCGTCCCCGACGGAGCCAATGCGCCACCGCAGGCGTCGCGGCGCGGGGCGGTGAGCGTCGAGCGCGACCAGCGCGTCGCCTACCACGTGCTCGCGGATTGGACCGATCCGGACGGCGATGCGATCGTGCTCGCGGCCGCAAGCGCGCCGGGGGAGACCGTGCGGTTCAGTCCCGACGGCCTCCTCACGTTCGAGCATCGCTCGGGCACCCTCGGCGAGAAGGTCGTGACGTACATGGTCTCCGACGGCACCGACACCGCCGAGGGCGAGCTCGTCGTCGACGTGCGCCCGACCGGCACGCTCGATCCGGTCGGCATTCCCGACTATGTCGAGGTCGTCGCCGGTGCGCCCACCGTGGTCCGTCCGCTCGAGAACGACCTGAGTCCCTCGGGTGCGCCGCTGGGCCTGATCGGCGTGCCGGACGCCCCTGATGACGCGCAGGTCGGGATCGACGCGAATCGGGGGACGATCACGGTCGAGGCCATGGAGCCGGGTGATCACACCTTCCTCTACGAGCTCGGTGCCGACGGCCGCGTCGGGTCCGGGCTCGTCCGCGTGCGCGTCCTCGCTCCGGCCGAGGCCGAGCCGTCCCCGATCGCCGTGCAGGATGTCGCCTACCTCCGACCGGGCGAGCCCGCCGAGGTCGCGGTGCTGGCCAACGACGTCTCGCCGCTCGGCCGGGTGCTCGCCGTGCGGTCCGTCGACGCCGCGGCGGTCGACGGGCTGGTCTCGGTCGAGCTGCTCGGCAACGCCGTCGCGCGCGTGACGGCGACGGAGCCGCTCGACCGGCAGCTGCGGTTCGACTACACCGTGTCCGACGGGCAGCGGCAGGCCGCGGCATCCGTCGTCGTGGTACCGGTGCCGCCGATCGTCACGCACCAGCCGCCCGTCGCTGCCGGGGATCACGCCCGCGTGCGCGCCGGCGACGTGGTGAGCGTGCCGGTGCTCGAGAACGACCATCACCCGGATGCCGCGACCATGCGCATCGCGCCCGAGCTCACGGGTGCCGCGGCCGACGCGCGCGCCGATCCTGCGGCCGGGTACGCGTTCGTCTCGGCGGACCGGATCCGCTTCCAGGCGCCGGCCGAGCCGGGCACGCACCGCATCGGCTACACCGTGGTGGACGACTTCGAGCAGCGGGCGCGAGCCGAGCTCGTCGTCGAGGTCGTCGCGCCCGACGCGGGGGAGCAGGCCCCGGTCGCCGAACCGGTCATCGCGCGCACCTTCGCGGGTTCGTCGATCACCATCGAGGTGCCCCTCGACGGCGTCGATCCCGACGGCGATTCCGTCCGCCTCGCGGGGGTCGTCGGCGCGCCGTCGCTGGGGCGTGTCGTCGAGCAGACCAGCACGAGCCTCGTGTACGAGGCGTTCGACACCGCGGCCGGCACCGACGAGATCGGGCTCGCACTCGAGGACGCCCGCGGCGTGCGGGGCACAGGGGTGCTGCGGATCGGGGTCGTGCCGCGCCCGGCGACCGCGATGCCGCCCGTCGCGGTCGACGACGTCATCGAGCTGCGTCCCGGCCGGGTGGCGGCGGTCGACGTGCTCGCGAACGACTCCGACCCGGGCGGTGCACCGCTCGAGGTCACCGGCCTGGACGACGTGCCCGAGGCGCCCGGGCTCGATGTCCGCGTTCGCGATGGGCGCCAGGTCGTCGTCGCGGTGCCCGACGACGAGGGCCGGTTCGTGGTCGGGTACGACATCGCCAACGGACGCGGCGGGACCGATCGCGCTGCCCTCCACGTGATCGTCGACGAGGATGCGCCGATCCTGCCGCCGACCGCGGAGGACCTCGTGCTCGAGCCCGACGACGTGCGCGGCGAGGACGAGGTCGTGGTGCGCCCCCTCGACCGCGCGACGAACGCCGGCGGGCTCGTCGAGGACCTGGCGGTCGAGCTCGTCGGACCGAACGGCGGCGCCGCCGAGGTGCTCCCCGACGGCAGCGTTTCGATCGCCGCCCGCGAGGAGCGGTACGCGGTCGCGTACCGCCTCGTGAACCGGCTCGACGACCTCGCAGCGAGCGCGTTCATCATCGTGCCGGCGCGCGACGACACCGGCGAGCCCCCGTACCTGGCCGACGTCGGGCCGTTCGCGATCCCCGTGAACGGCCGCATCGAGTGGCCGGTCGACGACCTGGTCGTGTCGCCGTCCGGCCGCGAGGTCCGGATCCTGGGCGCAATGGCGACGGTCGAGGGCGAGCGCTCGTTCGTCGATGCCGACACGCTGCGGTTCATCCCGCCCCGGGACTTCCGCGGCGAGGCCGCGGTGACCTTCGAGGTGACGGATGTCGCGGGCGTCGAGTCCGGTGAGGCGGGCGCCGTGTTCCTGACCCTCCCGGTCCTCGTGGGCGACCCGGAGTATCGCGACGTGGCACCCGAGTTCACGCCGACGATCGCCGCGGTCGAACCGGGTGAGGAGGCGGTGGCCGTCGACCTACGCGCGGCCACGTCGCATCCGAATCCCGACGTGCTCGCGGCCGTCTCGTTCGTCGAACCCGCCGGGGCCGCGGGCGGGATCGAGGCGCGCCTCGACGGTTCGGCGCTGCGGCTGTCCGCCCCGCTCGGCACCGCACCCGGCACGGGAGCACGGATCCGGTTCACGCTCGTGTCCGGGGAGTTCCGCGTGCCGGGCTTCGTCGACGTGAAGGTCGTCTCGTCGACGCGCCCCAAGGCCCAGGCGGTCGACGACGGGCCGCTCGAGATGCTTCGCGGCACGTCCGAGACCGTCGCCGTGCTCGCGAACGACGTGAACCCATTCGCCGGCGACGCGCCGCTGCGCGTGGTCGGCGCGGAAGTGGAGTCGGCCGACGCCGGATCGGGAGCGAGCGTTGCGCACACCCCGACGGGCGTCACGGTCCGCACCGGCGCCGCGTTCAGTGGCACGCTCAGCATCGTCTATCGCGTCGAGGACGCCACGCGCGACCCGGCGCGCCAGGTCCGGGGGCGCGTGACGGTCGTCGTCCGCGACCGCCCCGACGCACCCACGATCACGTCGGTCGTCGACGGCGATGGGGCCGCGACGCTCACGTGGCGCGGCAACGCCTCGAACAACTCGCCGATCACCGGCTACACCGTGCAGTACGGCACGTCGAGTCTCGCCTACCCGGCATCCGCGGCCGGCACGCCGCAGACGATCTCGGGACTCGCGAACGGCACCGCCTATACGTTCCGCGTGACCGCGACGAACGCGATCGGCGTCTCCGAGCCATCCGCGGCCAGTCGCACCGTCGTGCCGTACGGCGCGCCGGGCACGCCCGCCTCCGCCACCCTGACGGGCTCGGGCGACGGCTCCGGTCGCATCACGCTGTCGTGGACGGCACCGCTCGACGACGGGGGCCGCGCGGTCGGTTCGTACGAGTGGCGGATGTCGGCCGGGTCGACGGGCAGCGGCACCACCTCGAACCGTTCGCTCACGCGGACCGCCCCGATCGACGTGCCGCAGCAATTCCAGGTGCGCGCGTGCAACGCCCGCGCCTGCGGCGGATGGGCGACGTCGAACGTCGCCACCGCGACCGCGCCGTGGGCGGCGACGAACCCGACGACGGTCACCACGACCACCTGTCCCGAACCGGACTCGACGTACACGAACCCGCCGACCAACGCCGAGCGCGGCTGCACCATGAACCCGGCCGGGATGCTTCCCGTCGGCAGCGTGATCGACGCGATCTGCCGATCGCAGCGCTGGGGCCTCGACTGGTTCTACCTGCGGCACGAGGCGGGGGTCTACGACGGCTGGTTCGTGCTCGCGAGCGACACGAACCGTGCGGGGCGGAGCGTGGCCGATTGCTGATGGCGGGTCGTGTCGAACGGGGAGCGGTCCCCATCGGGCGGAGGACGCCCTCCGTGTTAGCGTGGGGCGACTCCGCCGGACCCGCTGGCTCGTTCGCGCCCGGAACGGCGGAGCGACCCCCATCCCCACCGGACGCACGCGCGCGCTCCGCTGCGGGTTGCAGATGAGGAGACGACGAACATGTCAGTGACCCAAGACCAGGCCCTGTGGTTCCAGGACGCCTTCTCGAAGCTCGTCGACAACGTCGACCGCGCCATCCTCGGCAAGCGGGACATCATCGAGCTCGTCGTCACCGCGATGCTCTCCGAGGGCCATGTGCTGCTCGAGGACTTCCCGGGCACGGGCAAGACGGTGCTCGCGAAGGCGCTCGCCAACACGCTCGACGGCACGCACTCGCGCGTCCAGTTCACGCCCGACCTGCTGCCCTCCGATGTCACGGGCGTGACCATCTACGACCAGGGCAAGGGCCAGTTCGAGTTCCACCGCGGCCCGATCTTCGCCTCGATCGTGCTCGCCGACGAGATCAACCGCGCCAGCCCGAAGACCCAGTCCGCCCTGCTCGAGGTCATGGAGGAGGGCCGGGTCACCGTCGACGGCGTGAGCTACGAGGTCGGCACCCCCTTCATGGTCATCGCGACGCAGAACCCTGTCGAGCAGGCCGGCACCTACTCCCTGCCCGAGGCGCAGCTCGACCGGTTCCTCATCAAGACCTCGCTCGGCTACCCCGACCACGACACCGCCGTCACGCTGCTGCTCGACTCGGCGAACCGGGCGCGCGCCTCGAAGGTGTCGCCGATCATCGCATCGAGCTCCGTGACGACCATGGCGCGGCTCGCCGCCGACGTCCATGTCGACGCCGCGGTGCTGTCGTACCTCAACCAGATCGTGTCGGCGACCCGCGACCACCGCGACTCCGCGCTCGGCGTCAGCATGCGCGGCGCCCTGGCACTCGCGCGCGCGGCGAAGACCTGGGCCATCTCGCGCGGCCGCACGTACGTCACGCCCGACGACGTGCGCGAGCTCGCCGTGCCGGTCCTCGCGCACCGCATCATCGTCGACCCCGAATCCGAGTTCGCCGGCGTCACGGCCGACGAGATCGTCGCGAAGGTGCTCGTCGACGTCGCCCCGCCGGCGTACCGGGCGGCATGACGCTCGAGACCGACGCGCCGGCGACGCCCGCGGCACCTCCGTCGCAGGCGCGCATCGCGCTGCGCTCCGTGCGCCGTTCCCTCGCGGCATCCGCCCGTGCCGGCCTCGCGTCGGCCGGGCGCGGCGGCGCGGCGGTGGGCAGGTTCATCGAGCCGGTGACCGGCGTCGTCAGCCCGGTCGGATGGCTCGTGCTCGGCGCCTCGGTCGTCGCCCTCGGCCTGGCCTGGGCGATGGGATGGATCGAGCTCGCGTTCGTCGGCGCGACGCTGCTGGCAGCCGTGCTCCTCGCCGTCCCGTTCGTCTTCGGCCGCATGCGGTACCGCGTCGAGATCGAGCTGCAGCCGCGGCGGGTGGTGGCGGGGGAGCGGGCACTCGGCCGGCTCGTCGTGCACAACGTCGCGGACGCGACATCCGTGCCCTCGCAGCTCGAGCTGCCCGTCGGGCGCGGACTCGCCGAGTTCGTGATCCCCTCGATCCCCGCCGGGGGCCAGCACGAGGAGCTCTTCGCCGTCCCCACGCAGCGGCGGGCGGTAATCACCGCCGGGCCCGCGGCCTCGGTGCGTGGCGACCAGCTCGGCCTGCTTCGGCGCGAGGTGCGATGGACCGAGCCCGTCGAGCTGTTCGTGCACCCCGTGACGGCGCGCCTGAAGCCGTCGGCGGCGGGGCTCGTGCGCGACCTCGAGGGCGAGATCACCAAGACCATCACCGACAACGACATCTCGTTCCATGCGCTGCGCGCGTACGAACCCGGTGATGCGCTGCGGAACGTGCACTGGCGCACGTCGGCCCGCACTGGGCAGCTCATGGTGCGGCAGTACGAGGAGACCCGGCGGTCGCAGCTGCTGCTCGTGCAGGCGACGAACCGCGCGCACTACGCGTCCGACGACGAGTTCGAGCTGGCCGTCTCGGTGCTGGCGTCGCTCGGTGTGCAGGTCATCCGGGATGCCACGCGGCTCGCGACCGCGACGGATCGGCTGCGCCTGAACACCGCGACGCCCACTGCGCTGCTCGACGACACGAGCCGCATCGCGCCCGTCGAGTCCGCCGCGGCGCCCGTGCGCGACGTCGTCCGCGAGGCGGCGAAGCGCGTGCCGACACCGAGCGTCGTGATCGTCGTCGGCGGGTCGCTCGCACCGCTCGCCGAGTTCCGCGCCGTCGAGACCGTGTTCGGATCCGACACGCAGGTCATCGTGTTCCGTGCCGAGCTCGGAGCCGCCTCGCGCATCACGCGCGTCGGCGAGTCGACCGTCGTCACGGTCGGCACGCTCGACGAGCTGTCCCGACTGGTGAGGAGAGTGCGCCCGTGACTCGCATCCCGTGCTCCGCGCTCGCCGACCTCGGCGTGCTGTCGTTGCTCTCGCTCCTCGCCATCGCCGGCTTCGAGACGAGCTTCGGCGGGCTCGACTTCCTGCTCGCCGCCGTCGCCGGCCTCGTGGTCGGCACGCTCGCGGCCGTGCTCGGCACGCTGTGGCGGCTGAACGTCCTCACCACGGTCCTGCTCGGCATCGCGCTGTACTTCCTCGTCGGCACGCCGTTCGTCATGCCCGACTCGGCCCTGTTCGTCGTGCTGCCGAGCCTCACGTCGCTCGCCGGGCTCGCGATCGGTGCCGTGCACGGCTGGGCCGACATCCTCACGATCTCGGCTCCCGTCGAGGCCCCCGCGTACGTCGCCGCCGTGCCCTACGCGGCCGCGACCGTGGTGTCACTCGTCGGCGGGCTGCTCGTGCTGCGCTGGCTCGCGGTGAAGCGCACGCCGCTTCGTGGTGCGGTGCTGCTCATCGGGCCGGTGCTGCTGTTCCTCTCGGGCATCCTGCTCGGCACCGACGAATCGTTCCTCGCCGCGATCCGCGGCGTGGCGTTCGCCGCCATCGCGCTGACGTGGATCGCCTGGCGCCGCGGCGCGCAGGTCGAGACCGCGGGGGATGGCGAGGCGCGGCTGCGCCGGCGCAAGCTGACGGGCTCGGCCACTGTCGTCGCGGGAGCCGTCGTCATCGGCGCCGTCGCCGGCCTGGCGCTCGCACCCGTCGCGCCCGAGCGCTTCGTGCTGCGCGACGAGGTCGTGCCGCCGTTCGACCCGCTGCAGTTCCCGAGCCCGCTGGCCGGGTTCCGCGAGTACACCAAGGACCTCGCCGAGGAGCCGCTGTTCACGGTCTCGGGCCTCGAGCCCGGCGACACCGTGCGGCTGGCGGCGATGGACTCGTACACCGGCCGACTGTGGAACGTCGCCGGTCCCGAGCAGGCCGCGACCGACGGGGGCTACGCGATCGTCGGCACGACCCTGCCGGCGCCCGAGCTGGCCGACCTCGGCAGTTCCCGAGCGATCGAGGTCGAGGTGCTCGCCTACGACGACGTGTGGGTGCCGACCATGGGCTACGGGTCCGAGCTCGAACTGCTCGATGCGGGTGCCGCCGAGCGCGCGGGCGACCTGCGGTACAACGCGGCGGCCGGCACCGCGGTGCTCACGAGCGGCGTCGCCGAGGGCGCGCACTACCGCCTCGAATCGCGGATCCAGCGCGAGCCCGACGACCAGGACCTGGCCGACGTGCCGATCGCGCAGTTGCCGCTGCCGATCGTCGAGAACCTGCCCGACGTCGTCGCGGCGAAGGCCGACGAGTACGTCGGCGAGGCGGCGAGCCCCATCGAGCAGCTGCGGGCGATCGAGCGCGGCCTGAAGACCAACGGGTTCCTCAGCCACGGCCTCGCCAGCGACGCGGTGCCCTCGCGTGCCGGCCACGGCGCCGACCGGCTCATCGAGCTGTTCACGCGCACGCAGATGGTCGGCGACGCCGAGCAGTACGCCGCGGCGATGGCGCTCATGGCCCGTCACCTGGGCTACCCGTCCCGCGTGGTCATGGGCTACGCGCCCGAGGTGGCCGACGGTGCCGACGAGGTCGAGGTGCTCGGCTCCGACGTCACGGCGTGGGTCGAGGTGCCGTTCGAGGGAGTCGGCTGGGTCTCGTTCCGGCCGACCCCCGACAACATCGACGTGCCCCAGGAGCAGACGCCGAAGCCGAAGTCCGAGCCGCAGCCGCAGGTGCGCCAGCCGCCGCGCGCCGAGCAGGCCGAGGACGAGCTGCTCACGACCGTCGAGATCGACGACACCGACGACGACGACCGCGACCGTCCCTTCCAGCTGCCTGCGTGGGCGTGGGCGATCATCCTCAGCGTCGGCATCCCCGCGGCGATCGCGCTGCTGCCGATGCTCGCCGTCGCGCTCGCCAAGCGCCGCCGGCGCGCCATCCGCCATCGCGGCACCGGCGACCGCCAGGCCGCGGGCGCCTGGGAGGAACTCGTGGACCGCTACGCGGAGCTCGGCTTCGAACCGCCCGAGCGGTCGTCGCGGCTGCAGACCGCGCGCGTGCTCGAGCGCCAGCTCGACGAGCAGGGACTCGGCGCCGTTCGCACCGGCGAGGAGGGCGTGCGGCTCTCGACGCTGGCCGCGACCGTCGACCGCGACGTGTTCGGTGCCGGCGATGTCGCGCCCGCGTCGGTCGAGCGGCGCTGGTCCGAGGCGGATGCCGCGGCGGCGGCGGTCGCAGCGGCCGCCGGCCGCGTGCGCCGGTTCGTCTCCCGATACCGGATGCGTCGCCGCGGACGCGGCGGTTAAGGTGGGGGGCGTGAGCCAGGCCGACTTCATCGTGCCCCCGCCAGGGCTCGTGCCCGACGCCCCGGAGCCCGAGACGCCGGAGCGCACGGTGCAGGCGCCGGACCGGCTTCCCGCGTTCCGCCCCACCACGCCGGTGGTGGCGCCGCCAGGTGCCGCGCGACCTGCTCCGCCGTCGCCGCCGGTGCCGCCGATCGCGCCGATCGCGCCGGCCGCGCCGATCGTGCCGGCCGCGCCGGCCGCGTCCACCGCTCGGGCACGTCCTCGGGCGTGGCGCCTCCGCAGCGCCGACGGCGTCGAGTTCGTGGTCCGCGATCGTGTCGTCGCCGGGCGCGACCCGCAGCTCGACGTGGTGACGGGCGGCGCAACCCCCGTGGCGATCGTCGACCCGCTTCGTTCCATGTCCAAGACGCACGCGCTGCTCGAGGTCGACGGCGACCGCCTCGTCGCGACCGACCTGCAGTCGACCAACGGCGTGCGGATCTGGCCCGACGGTCGCGATCCCGTCGAGTTGGAGCCCGGCGTGCCGACGCCGGTGCCCGCCGACGCGGTGCTGCTCCTCGGCGATGTCGCCTTCTTGGCCGACCTCGCACCCGACGTCGGGTCCTGAGGCGACGCGAGCGGGCGCCCGGCGACGGGATGGTAGCCTTGCCACGTGCTCAGCGGCCGGCTCCTCCTTCTCCGCCGCGACGGGGCCTCGTTCTGACGGCCTTCCCCGTCGCGGAGTTCGTCGTCGGCTGCCACACCCGTCTCGAGGAAGAACGCATTCATGACCGCGGAAGCGACTGAGCAGTACCCGAACATCCCCGATCACCCGCGCACCCTGGCCGAGAAGGTCTGGGACGCGCACCTGGTGAAGAAGGGCGAGGACGGCACGCCCGACCTCATCTACATCGACCTGCACCTCGTGCACGAGGTCACGAGCCCTCAGGCGTTCGACGGCCTGCGGATGGCGGGACGCCCCGTCCGTCGGCCCGACCTCACGATCGCGACCGAGGACCACAACACGCCCACGCTCGACATCGACAAGCCGATCGCCGACCCCACGAGCCGTACCCAGATCGAGACGCTGCGCCGCAATGCCGCGGAGTTCGGCGTCCGGATCCACTCGCTGGGCGACAAGGAACAGGGCATCGTCCACGTCGTCGGCCCGCAGCTCGGCCTCACGCAGCCCGGCATCACCGTCGTGTGCGGCGACAGCCACACGTCCACGCACGGCGCGTTCGGCGCGATGGCGTTCGGCATCGGCACGAGCGAGGTCGAGCACGTGCTCGCGACGCAGACGCTGCCGCTCAAGCCGTTCAAGACCATGGCGATCACGGTCGAGGGCGAGCTGCGTCCGGGCGTCACCGCGAAGGACATCATCCTCGCCGTGATCGCGAAGATCGGCACCGGCGGCGGCCAGGGTTACGTGCTCGAGTACCGCGGCAGCGCCATCCGCTCGCTCTCGATGGACGGCCGCATGACCATCTGCAACATGTCGATCGAGGCCGGTGCCCGTGCGGGCATGGTCGCGCCCGACGAGACGACGTTCGCGTACCTGAAGGGTCGCGCGCACGCGCCCGAGGGCGAGGACTGGGACGCCGCCGTCGCGTACTGGCGCACGCTCCCCACCGACGAGGGCGCCGCCTTCGACGCCGAGGTGTTCATCGACGCGAACGAGCTCGAGCCGTTCGTGACCTGGGGCACGAACCCGGGCCAGGGCGTCTCGCTGAGCGACGTCGTGCCCGACCCGGCCGCGATCGACGACCAGCACGAGCGAGCCGCGGCCGAGCGCGCGCTCGAGTACATGGACCTCGCGGCCGGCACGCCCCTGAAGGACATCAAGGTCGACGCGGTCTTCATGGGCTCGTGCACGAACAGCCGGATCGAGGACCTGCGGGCGTTCGCCTCCATCGTGAAGGGCCGGAAGAAGGCCGACGGCGTGCGCGTCATGGTCGTTCCCGGCTCGGCACGCGTGCGCCTCGAGGCCGAGGCCGAGGGCCTCGACAAGGTGTTCGAGGAGTTCGGCGCCGAATGGCGGTTCGCAGGCTGCTCGATGTGCCTCGGCATGAACCCCGACCAGCTGGCCCCGGGCGAACGCTGCGCGTCCACGTCGAACCGCAACTTCGAGGGTCGCCAGGGCAAGGGCGGCCGCACCCACCTCGTCTCGCCGCTCGTCGCGGCCGCGACCGCCGTGCGCGGCACGCTGTCGAGCCCGTGGGATCTCGAGCAGGAGCCATCCGGGGGTCTCGATACGGCCGTGCCGGCCTACTCGGCCACCGGCGCGAAGGGCGGCAACTGACATGGAGAAGTTCAGCACCGTCACCGGCGTCGCCGCCCCGCTGCGCCGCTCGAACGTCGACACCGACCAGATCATCCCCGCGGTGTTCCTCAAGCGGGTGACGAAGACCGGCTTCGACGACGCGCTCTTCCACGCGTGGCGTCAGGACCCCGAGTTCATCCTCAACGACCCGGCCTACGCGGGCGCCCGCATCCTCATCGCCGGGCCCGACTTCGGCACCGGATCCAGCCGCGAGCACGCCGTCTGGGCGCTGCGCGACTTCGGCTTCGACGTCGTGATCAGTTCGCGCTTCGGCGACATCTTCCGAGGGAACTCGGGCAAGCAGGGCCTGCTCGCAGCGCAGGTCGCGTACGAGGACGTCGAGCGCCTCTGGGAGGCGATCGAGGCCGAGCCGGGAATAACCGCGACCGTCGATCTGGTTGAGCGTACGGTGAGCATCGGCTCACTCACGGTTTCATTCGACATCGACGATTACACTCGGTGGCGGCTCTTGGAGGGACTCGACGACATCGGGCTCACCCTCCGGGACGAGCCGGCCATCGCCGAGTTCGAGTCGCACCGTGAGGCGTGGCGGCCGACGACGCTCCCCATCCGGGAGCCGGCAGAGACAGGGAACTGAGTGAACACACTCGTGGATGACGCGAAGCAGCACGGCACGGCGGTCGGCCTCCCGGTCGACCGCATCACGATCAACGGCGGCAAGCCGCTGCGTGGCCGGATCGAGCTGAAGGGCGCGAAGAACCTCGTCACCAAGGCGATGGTCGCGGCGATCCTCGGCGACACCCCGAGCGTGCTGAAGGACGTCCCCAACATCAGCGACGTGCGCATCGTGCGCGGCCTGCTCGAGGTGCACGGCGTGACGGTGACCGAGGGCGCCGACGAGGGCGACCTCGTGCTCGACCCGTCCGCGGTCGAGACCGCGCACATGGCCGAGGTCGACGCGCACGCGGGCTCCAGCCGCATCCCGATCCTGTTCTGCGGGCCGCTGCTGCACCGACTCGGCGAGGCGTTCATCCCCGACCTCGGCGGCTGCCGCATCGGCGACCGGCCCATCGACTACCACCTCGAGGTGCTCCGCAACTTCGGCGCGATCGTCGAGAAGCTGCCGAGCGGCATCCGCATGTCGGCCCCCAACGGCCTGCACGGAGCGAAGGTCTCGCTGCCCTACCCGAGCGTGGGCGCGACCGAGCAGGTGCTGCTCACCGCGGTGCTCGCCGACGGCATCACCGAACTGTCGGGCGCGGCCATCGAGCCCGAGATCATGGACCTCATCAACATCCTGCAGAAGATGGGCGCCATCATCTCGGTCGACACCGACCGCGTGATCCGCATCGAGGGCGTCGAGAAGCTGCAGGGCTACACGCACCGTGCGCTCTTCGACCGCAACGAGGCCGCGAGCTGGGCGGCCGCGGCGCTCGCGACCGAGGGCGACATCTTCGTCGGCGGAGCGCGCCAGGCCGAGATGCTCATGTTCCTCAACGTCTTCCGCAAGGTCGGCGGTGCGTTCGACATCCACGAGGACGGCATCCGCTTCTACCACCCCGGCGGCGACCTGAAGCCCGTCATCATCGAGACCGACGTGCACCCCGGCTTCATGACCGACTGGCAGCAGCCGCTCGTCGTCGCGCTGACCAAGGCGAAGGGCGTCTCGATCGTGCACGAGACCGTGTACGAGCAGCGCTTCGGCTTCGTCGACGCGCTCGTCGAGATGGGCGCGTCGATCGAGGTGCACAAGGAGTGCCTCGGCGGTCGCCCGTGCCGGTTCGGCCAGCGCAACTTCAAGCACTCCGCCGTGATCTCGGGCCCGTCGCAGCTGCGCGGCGCCGACATCGAGGTGCCCGACCTGCGCGGCGGCTTCAGCCACCTCATCGCGGCGCTCACCGCAGAGGGGCGCTCGACCGTGTCGAACGTCGGCATCATCGCGCGCGGCTACGAGAACTTCATCACCAAGCTGGAGCTGCTCGGAGCGGACTTCGCGCTCGAAGGATAATGGGTCAGTGCCCCAACATGACCCCGCCGCCGCGCCCGCAGTGAAGCGCGGCGCCGAGAAGCGCCGGCCCTCGTTCTTCTGGGTGCTGGCCGCCCTCGTCCTCCCGCTCTGGAACCTGTCGGTGAAGTACCGATTCCACCACGACGAGCGGATGCCGCAGTCCGGCGCCTTCGTACTGTCGCCCAACCACTACAGCGAGGTCGACCCGCTCGTGATGGGCGTCGCGTGCTGGAAGCTCGGCCGCGCGCCGCGGTTCCTCGCGAAGGCGTCGCTGTTCAAGAACCCGATCCTCGGTTGGCTCCTCCGCACGTCGGGGCAGATCCCCGTCGAGCGCGCCGGCAGCCAGAGCCACGCCGCGATCCGTGCCGCGGAACGCCTCGTCGAGGAGGGGCGCATGGTGATCGTGTATCCCGAGGGCTCGCTCACCCGCGATCCCGGCATGTGGCCGATGCGGGGCAAGACGGGTGCCGTGCGCATCGCACTCGAGCGCGGCATCCCGGTCGTGCCCGCGGCGCACTGGGGGACCCAGGCGATCCTGCCGCGATACGGCAAGAAGCTCAGCCTGTTCCCGCGCAAGACCGTCGACGTGATCATCGGCGAGCCGCTCGACCTCTCGGCCTACGCCGACAAGCCGCTCGACACCGCGAACCTCACGGCCGCCACCAACGAGCTGATGGACGCCATCGCCGCACTGCTCGGCGAGCTGCGCGGCGAGACGCCGCCGGCCGAGCGCTGGGACCCGGTCAAGCACGGCCAGAAGGAGACGGGACGCCTCGATGGCTAGGACGCCGGGCCGACGCGCGCCCGGCAAGCGCGTCGCCGTGCTCGGCGCCGGGAGCTGGGGCACGACGTTCGCGAAGATCCTGGCCGACGGCGGCGCTGACGTCATGCTGTGGGCGCGCCGCCCCGAGCTCGCACGCGAGATCCAGGAGGCCAAGCGCAACAGCGACTACCTCCCCGGCATCAACCTGCCGCTCGGGCTGCGCGCGTCGAGCCGGCTCGACCTCGCGCTCGCGGGTGCCGAGCAGGTCTACGTCTGCGTGCCGAGCCAGACCCTGCGGCAGAACCTCATCCAGGCCGAACCGCACCTGCACGCGAACGCGGTGGTCGTCTCGCTCATGAAGGGCGTCGAGAAGTCGACCGGCCACCGCATGAGCGAGGTGATCGCCGAGATCCTCCCGATCGCCGAGTCGCAGATCGCGGTCATCTCCGGCCCGAACCTGGCGCTCGAGATTGCGCGCGAACAGCCGACGGCGGCCGTGGTGTCCTCGACGGACATGGAGACGGCGCAGGCCGTGGCATCCGTCGCCCGCAACCGGTACTTCCACTCGTTCGTGAACACGGACGTCATCGGCACCGAGTTCGGCGGAGTGCTGAAGAACCTCATCGCGGTCGCCATCGGCATCGTCGACGGCGCCGGCTACGGCGAGAACACGAAGGCCTCGATCATCACGCGCGGCTTGGTCGAGATGACCGACTTCGCGGTCGCGTACGGCGCGCACCCCGACACGCTGTCGGGCCTCGCGGGCCTCGGCGACCTCATCGCGACCTGCCAGTCGCCGCTGTCGCGCAACAACACGGCCGGGCGCCTGCTCGGCCAGGGCTACAAGCTGCCCGAGGTCGTCAACCAGATGCAGCAGACCACCGAGGGACTCGCGTCGGTCGGTCCGATCCTCGAGCTGGCCCGCGCCAAGGGCGTCGGGATGCCGATCGTCGAGCAGGTCCGCCAGGTGCTGGCCGGAACGCTCGCGCCCAAGGACATCGCGCCGCACCTCACGACCGACGACGAGCCCAAGGGCGAAAGGACGATGGATGGACAAGCTCAGGGTGGTTCTGCTCTTCGGCGGGCGGTCAAGCGAGCACTCGATCAGCTGCGCAACGGCGGGCGGGGTGCTGTCGGCGATCGACCGTGACCGGTTCGAGCTGATCCCGGTCGGGATCACCCGCGAGGGCGCCTTCGTGCTCGAGAGCGACGACCCCGCGCGCTTCGCGCTCGACCCCGAGCACCTGCCCGAGGTGGCCGACAACGGCACGCGCGTGCGGTGGCCCGAGTCGGCGGCGAGCCGCGAGCTGCGGGTCGTCGGCACGGATGGCGCGGAATCCTCGCTCGGCGACGTGGACGTCGTGTTCCCGATCCTGCACGGCCGGTTCGGCGAGGACGGCACGGTCCAGGGCCTGTTCGAGCTCATCGGCCTGCCGTACGTCGGCAACGGCGTGCTCGCGTCGGCCATCGGCATGGACAAGCACGTCACGAAGACGGTGCTCGAGGGCGCCGGCATCCCGGTCGCACCGTGGGTGACGCTGACCCGACCGGCGTGGGACGGCGACCGCGAGCTGTGGGAGCGCCGCGTGCGCAGCCTCGGGCTGCCCGCCTTCGTCAAGCCGGCGCGAGGCGGGTCGTCGGTCGGTGTCAGCAAGGTCTCGGACTGGAGCGAGCTCCACGCCGCCCTCGACGTCGCGTTCGCCGAGGACCGCACCGTGCTCGTCGAGGCCGCGGTGGTCGGCCGCGAGATCGAGTGCGGGGTGCTGGAGTCGCGCGACGGCGGTCCGGCGCGCGTCAGCGTCGCGGGCGAGATCGTGCTCACCGGGCGCGAGTTCTACGACTTCGAGGGCAAGTACCTCGACGGCGCGGGCGTCGAGCTGGTCTGCCCGGCCGACCTGGGCGACGGTGAGGCCGCCGATTTGCAGCGGGTCGCGCAACGCGCGTTCGCGGCGATCGGCGGCGAGGGCCTCGCGCGAGTCGACGTCTTCCACACCGGCGACGAGTTCGTCGTGAACGAGGTGAACACCCTGCCCGGCTTCACGCCCATCTCGATGTTCCCCACGTGCTGGACGAACTCGGGCGTGAGCTATCCCGAGCTGATCGCCGAGCTCATCGAGCTCGGCGTCGCGCGCGGCGCGCGCTAGCCCGGGCAGGTCACTCCTCGGCCGGAAGTTCCTCGAGGTCGGTGCAGCCGCCCTCGGCGGGGATCGCGGCGACCGCCGGCGAGAGGTCGGAGATGACCGTGGTGCCCGCCACGACGTCGTTGTCGACGACCACCTCCACCGCGGGCGTCCGCCCGTACGTCGTGAAGCGATAGCGCGGCGCGTCGGACTCGTCGATGATCCAGTCGACGTCGTCGACGCTCACGCAGCGCAGGGTCGTCGGCCCAGGCGGTTCGACGCCGCAGCGCAGCAGCACGGACGCGGGCGACCCCCAGGCGCCGGTGCCCTGCGCGTTGGTCTCGCGCTCGGCCTGGCCGGCGACCTCGTCGGGCAGTCGCACGACGACCGCGGCACAGTCGGGGTCGGCGGCGTCGGGCGCGGGGTCGAACGGCACGGGCTGGCTGCAGGCGGTGAGCGCCGCGAGGGCGGCGACGGCGACGGATGCCGCGGCGACGAGCCTCGGCAGCGTGCTCGGGGCACGGCGGGAGCGGGGAGCGGACATCGGTCTCCACGCTACCGTGGGAGCCATGGAGCCCCCTGCGCGCGAGACCTCGCCCACGATCGGCGAACTCGGCGAGTCGGCGGTGCTGGCGCGGGTGCTCCCGAGGCTGCGCTCGGGCGACGCGTCGCTGCTCGGCCCCGGTGACGACGCCGCCGTCGTGGCAGCGCCTGACGGCCGGATCGTGGTGACCAGCGACATGATGGTGCACGGTCCCGACTTCCGGCTCGCGTGGTCGACGCCGCACGACCTCGGCTGGAAGGCGGCGGCCACGAACCTCACCGACGTCGCGGCGATGGGCGCGCGGCCGACCGCCCTCGTCGTCTCGATCGCGGCGCCGCCCGACCTGCCGGCGGCCGTCCTCGAGGGCATCGCCGACGGCCTCCGCGACGCGCTGGCGGTGCTCGCACCGGGAGCGGGCGTGGTCGGCGGCGACCTGTCCGCGTCGCACGCGCTCACCATCGCGGTCACGGCGTTCGGCGACCTCGAGGGCCGCGTCCCCGTGCTGCGGTCCGGCGCGCGGCCGGGCGACCTCATCGCGCACGCCGGCGCGCGCGGCGACGCGGCGCGGGGGCTCGCCCTGCTGTTCGCCGAGGCGCGGGATGGCGCGGGCGAACCGGATGCCGCGAGGGCCGCGGCCGTGCGCGACCGCCATCCGGCGCTCGTGGCCGCCCAGCTCGCACCCCGGCCGCCCGTCGCCGCCGGGGTCGCGGCCGCGCTCGCCGGGGCCACCGCCATGCTCGACGTGAGCGACGGACTCGCGCGTGACGCCCGGCGCCTGGCGGAGGCGAGCGGCGTCGGCATCGACTTCCGCGGCGACGCGCTCGGTGCCGACCCGCTCACCGCGCTCGCGGGCGCGGAGGACCACGGGCTGCTCGCCGCGTTCCCTGCGGGCACGGCCCTGCCGCATCCGTTCGAGGTCATCGGCACGACGACCCCCGAGGCCGGCCGGCTCACGCTCGACGGCACGCCCGTCGACACGAGCGGCTGGGATCCCTACGCCGGCTGGGACGGCGTCTCGGGCTGAGCGGGCGCCGCCGACGCCCACCACAGGGTCGTCTCGCCGTAATCCCGACGGCGCTCCGGGGCGATGCCGCTCGGCCACGTCGGCTCAGCGGAGCGCGAGCTGCGCTCCACGACGACGGTCGCGTGCTCGGCGAGCCGCGGTGCGAGCAGCTCGAGGTCGCGCGCGAGCTCGCGCTCGCCGAGGTCGTACGGCGGGTCGATGAAGGCCAGGTCGATTCCGCCCGGAGCGGATTCGAGGTAGGTCGGCACGCTGCGCACCTCGACGCGGATGCGCGGCGCGCGAGCGCGAACGGCGCGTACGACGGCCGCCGCATTGCGCCGGCACACGTCGGCGGCGGCCTTCGCCTTCTCGACGAGCACCACCTCGCTCGCGCCGCGGCTCGCGGCCTCGAGGCCGAGCGCGCCCGATCCGGCGTACAGGTCGACCACGACGGCCCCGTCGATCGCGTCCCGAGCCTCGAGCGCGGAGAAGATCGCCTCGCGCACCCGGTCGCTCGTCGGCCGGGTGCCTGATCGCGGCACGGCCAGCGTGAGCGAGCCGGCGTCGCCGGCGATGATGCGCGTCATGTCTCGGGAGCATAACGGGCGCCCCTCGGGCGCTGCCATGATGGAGACGTGGAAGACATGACCGACGCCCTGCACGCCGATCCGTCCCGCCACCGGGGGCACGAACAGCAGGCCATCGACCGACTGTGGGACTTCGGCGACCCGGCGGCGAGCGAAGAGCGCTTCCGTGCGGCCGCGACCGACGAGGCGCACTCGGCGCACGAGCGCGCCGTGATGGCGACGCAGCTCGCGCGTGCGATCGGCATCCAGCACCGTGACGACGAGGCGCTCGCCGTGCTCGACGAGCTCGAGGCCGCCGAGCGCGAGGGCGAGACCTCCGAGGAGGCGGCCGAGGTCGTGGCGCGCGTCGCCCTCGAGCGCGGCCGCATCGCCGCGGCATCCGAGCACGGCGACGAAGCGGTGCCCTACTTCACCAAGGCCGTGCGCGAAGCCGCGCTCTCCGGATCGACCTTCCTCGTGCTCGACGCGCTCCACATGCTGGCGCTCAACGACACCGGCCACGAGGAGGAGTGGGCCGCCGAGGGCTTCGACATCCTCGACGGCGTGCGCGACCCGCGGCTCAAGCGCTGGGGCGTCGCGCTGCACAACAACCTCGGCTGGACCAAGCACGATCGCGGCGACGCCGCCGCGGCGCTGCACCACTTCGAGAAGGCCGTCGAGGCGGCCGACCAGTACGGCACCGCCGGCCAGCAGCACGTCGCCCGCTGGTCGGTGGGTCGCGCCCTGCGGAGCCTCGGCCGCACCGACGACGCGCTCGAGCTTCAGCGCGAGCTCGCTCGGGCGCGGCCCGACGACACGTACGTCCAGGCCGAGATCGAGGCGCTCACGACCACGACGACGGAGGCGGAGCCTACGATCGAGCCATGACGGCCGAACGCGTGGCGGAGGGCGCACTGACGCTCGACAGCCGGCTCACGACGGCGCTCGGGGGTCGCACCGCCCAGGCACTGCAGCGCGCGTGGGGGTACTCGACCGTCGGCGACCTGCTCGCGCACTACCCGCGGCGGTACGCGGCCCGCGGCGAGCTGACCGCCCTCGCCGAGCTCCCGCTCGACGAGAACGTCACGATCGTCGCCGAGGTGCTCGAGGTCCGCGAGCGCACGATGCGTTCGCGCCGCGGCTCCATCCTCGAGGCGAAGATCTCCGACGGCACCGGCATCCTCACGCTCACGTTCTTCAACCAGAAGTGGCGTGCGAACGAGCTGCGACCGGGCGTGCGCGGCATGTTCGCCGGCAAGGTCTCCGACTATCGCGGCGCCCGTCAGCTCGCCCATCCCGACTACCAGCTGTTCGACGAGGCGCAGCCGGTCATCGGTGCGGATGCCGCGGCGGTGCGCTGGGCGACGGCACCGATCCCCATCTACCCTGCGACCGGCACGCTCTCGAGTTGGCAGCTGCAGAATGCGATCGCCCTGCTGCTCGACGGACTCGGTGCCGTCGATGATCCGCTGCCCGAGGGCATCCGCGCCACGCGCGGCCTGCTCGGCCACCGCGAGGCGCTCGAGCGCGTGCACCGCCCCGAACGCGACGCCGACTGGAAGTCCGCGCGCCGCACGCTCCGCTTCACCGAGGCCTTCGTCCTCCAGACCGCATTGCTCGAGCGACGGGCGGCGGCACGCGCGCACGAGGCGGTCCGACGCGAGCCGGCGCCCGGCGGCCTCTTCGAGCGCTTCGAGGCGGCCCTGCCGTTCGAGTTGACCGACGACCAGCATGCGGTCGGTGCCGAGATCCTCCACGACCTCGCCGAACCGGTCCCCATGAACCGGCTGGTGCAGGGCGAGGTCGGCTCGGGGAAGACGGTCGTGGCGCTGCGGGCCATGCTCGCCGTGGCCGAGTCCGGCGGTCAGGCGGCGTTGCTCGCCCCCACCGAGGTGCTCGCCGCCCAGCACCTGCGATCGATCGCCCGGATGCTCGGCCCCGAGCTCGCCGCCGAGGTGATGCCGACGCTCGTCACCGGGCAGCTGCCCGCCGCCGACCGGCGCAGGGCCGCCCTGCGCGTCGCCGCCGGGCAGGCGCGCATCGTCGTCGGCACCCACGCGCTGCTCGGCGAGACGACCTCGTTCGCCGACCTCGGGCTCGTGGTCGTCGACGAGCAGCACCGGTTCGGCGTCGAGCAACGCGAGGCGCTGCGGCTCAAGGGCCGTCACCCGCACGTGCTGGTGCTCACCGCCACGCCGATCCCGCGGACGGTCGCGATGACCGTCTTCGGCGACCTCGACGTGTCGACCAT
Organism: Agromyces sp. NPDC056523; assembly: GCF_042794545.1. NCBI lineage: Bacteria > Bacillati > Actinomycetota > Actinomycetes > Micrococcales > Microbacteriaceae > Agromyces > Agromyces sp. NPDC056523. Next base: position 714,070 of record NZ_JBHTTM010000002.1, on the reverse strand, counting down.
CCGCGAGTTGCCGGCAGGGCGCGCGGGCATCGAGACGCACGTCGTGCCCCTGGCCGAGCGGCCCGCGTGGCGCGCTCGCGTGTGGGAGCGGCTCGGGGAGGAACTCGCGCAGGGCTGCCAGGGCTTCGTGGTCTGCCCGGCGATCGACGCGAAGGCCGCGGAGGAGGCTGACCCGCCCGAGGGCGAGCCGGCGCCCACCGCCGGCCCCGCGGCATCCGTCGCCTCGGTGCTGGCCGAGCTGCAGGCCAACCCCAAGCTCGCCGACGCGCGCGTCGCCCCGCTGCACGGGCGGATGGCCGCCGACGAGAAGGACGACGTCATGCGTGCCTTCGCCGGGCACGACCTCGACGTGCTCGTCGCGACCACGGTGATCGAGGTGGGGGTCGACGTGCCCAACGCGAGCACGATGGTCGTCGTCGACGCCGACCGGTTCGGGGTGTCGCAGCTGCACCAGCTGCGCGGACGCGTCGGCCGGGGCAGCGTGCCCGGGCTGTGCCTGCTCGTCACCGGCGCCGAGGCGGGCAGCGTCGCGCGCGAGCGGCTCGATGCGGTCGCCGGCACGCTCGACGGGTTCGAGCTGGCCCGGGTCGACCTCGAGCTCCGGCAGGAGGGCGACGTGCTCGGCGCCACCCAGTCGGGCGGGCGGTCCTCGCTCAAGTTGCTCCGCGTCGCCCGCGACGGCGATCTCATCGCCGACGCCCGCGATGCCGCCGCCGAGGTGCTCGCCGACGACCCCCGGCTCGCATCGCACACCGCGCTGGCGGGGGCCGTCCGACGCCGCCTCGACGACGAGGCGAGCGAGTACCTGAGCAGGGGCTGAGACTCTCGCCGCGCGGCGCCGCGGCGCCCATCGCCCACTACGCTGGCACGTATGCAGCGGATCGCCGTCGTTCCCGGATCGTTCGACCCCGTCACGCGTGGCCACATCGACGTGATCGAGCGTGCCGCGGGCCTCTACGACCAGCTGCACGTCGTGGTCGTGCACAACCCCGACAAGTCCGCACTGCTGCCCATCGCGCAGCGCGTCGCGCTCATCGAGCAGGCCATCGCCGACGCCCACATCCCGGGCGACATCGTCGTGGCGTCGTGGAGCATGGGGCTCCTGGTCGACTATTGCACCGACGTCGGCGCATCGGTGCTCGTCAAGGGCATCCGGTCGCAGGTCGACGTCGGCTACGAGACGCCCATGGCGATCGTGAACCGTCACCTGGCGGGCGTCGAGACGGTGTTCCTGTTGCCCGATCCGGCCAATGCGCACGTGTCGAGTTCCCTCGTGCGCCAGGTGTCGGCCCTCGGCGGCGACGTGAGCCCGTACGTGCCGCGCGCCGTGGCCGACTACCTCCAGGGGGCGATGCGACCGTGAGCGAGCCGATGACCGTCACCGAGGCGCCGGTCCTGCCCGCGATGGGCATCGCCGAGGTCGGCGAGCGCGCCGCGGCGATCGTCCGCAACGTCGAGACGGTCATCAGCGGCAAGCGCGAGGCGGTCACGGCGGCGCTGACGGTCCTCCTGGCAGAGGGCCACCTGCTCATCGAGGACGTGCCGGGCGTGGGCAAGACGATGCTCGCGAAGGCGCTCGCGCGGTCGGTCGACAGCAGCGTCAGCCGCATCCAGTTCACGCCCGACCTGCTGCCGTCCGACGTCACCGGCGTCTCGGTGTTCGACCAGTCCTCGCGGCGGTTCGAGTTCAAGCACGGGCCCGTGTTCGCCAACATCGTGATCGGCGACGAGATCAACCGTGCGAGCCCGAAGACCCAGTCGGCGCTGCTCGAGTGCATGGAGGAGCGGCAGGTCACGGCCGACGGCACGACGTACCGGCTCCAGCAGCCGTTCACGGTCGTCGCCACCCAGAACCCGGTCGAGATGGAGGGCACGTACCCGTTGCCCGAGGCCCAGCGCGACCGCTTCATGGCGCGCATCTCGATGGGCTACCCGGCTCCGGCCGACGAGCTCGACATGCTGGCGCAGCGCGAGACCGCGAGCCCGCTCGACTCCCTCGAGCCGGTCGTGTCGCTCGACGAGCTCCGCGCGATGATCGCCGCGGTGCACCTCGTGTTCACGTCGCAGCCGGTCAAGGAGTACGCCGTCGAACTCGCGCGCGCGACGCGCGACGACCGGCAGCTGCGTCTCGGCGCGAGTCCGCGGGCGACCCTGCAGCTGGTCCGCGCCGCGAAGGCGCACGCCGCCATGCACGGGCGCGACTTCGTCCTGCCCGATGACGTCGATGCGCTCGCGGTGCCGGTGCTCGCCCATCGCCTCGTGCCGACCAGCCGCGCCGTCGGCGGCCACGATCGCGACGGCGGGCCCCTCATCGACGCCATCGTGCGTCGCGTGGTGTCCGACACGCCCGTGCCGGTGGGCAGCGCACGGAGGGAGTGAGACCGATGATGCGGGTCCGCGCCGCACGCGCCCAGGCGCGACCGCGCCTGACGCGGCGGGGGATCGCATTGATCGCCATCGGCGGTGCCCTGTTCGCGCTGGCGCTGTGGTTCGACCTCCGCGACATCATGCTGCTCGCCTCGGTCGGACTCGCGATGCCCCTCGCGGCGCTCGGCTTCCTGGCCCTGCGCGCCCCGCGGCTCGCCGTCACCCGGATGTTCGAGCCGCCGATCGTCGGCGCCGGCGGGTCGGTCCTGGTGCGCATGCGCGTGCAGAACCGCAGCCGGCGGGCGTTCGACGGCGCCCATTGGCGCGACCTCGCGCATCCTGCGCTGCATCCGCCGGGCGAGGCGGTGCTGCCCGCCGTCGGACGGCACGAGGGCGCGCTGCCGACCGGCGACGACACCGTGCGGCTCGAGTACCGGCTCCGCACGCCGCGGCGCGGCGTCTTCGACGTCGGTCCGCTCAGCATCGCCGTGAGCGACCCGTTCGGCTTGGCCCGGATCGATCGGATCGTCGGGACGCCGCGCGAACTCGTCGTCACCCCGCGCGTGACGCCGCTCGACACCGAGCCGGGCGTCGTGGCGAGCGTCGACGGCACCGTCAACGCCCTGCAGAAGCGGACCCACCCCAACAGCGACGAGCTCATCGCGCGCGAGTACCGGTACGGCGACCCGATGCGCCGGGTGCACTGGGCGGCGACGGCCCGGCGCGGCGAGCTCATGGTGCGCGACGAGGAGCAGCGCGGCGACCCCGAGGTGCGCCTGCTGCTCGACACGGCCCTCGGCGGGCGATCGCACCACCCCGGTTCCGGTGCGCACGATCGCGTCGGGGCGATGCTCGACCCCGCGTTCGAGCTCGGCGTGGAGATCGCGGCCTCCCTCGGCGTCCACCTGCTCGCGCACGGCTTCCGGGTGCGACTGGACCCGGTCGACGATCCCGATGCCACGACGCGCGCGATCGCCGCCGAGGCCGGGGGCTATCGGTCGCCCGGCGGCGAGGCGGGCCTCCTGGAGGACCTCGCTCGACTGGACCCGCCACGACGCGACGCTCGCCGCGACCACACGCGGCAGGCCGACCCCGCGACCGCCGCGCGGGTCGCTCACGCCACCCGCCGCGATGCGCGGATGCCGGCGCTGGTCGTGCTCATCGAGCCCGCCCCGGCGGCCGTCGAGTCGCTGGTGGCGCTCCGTCCGGGCGTGGAGCCCGCGATCGCGTTCGTCGCCGAGTCGACCGCGTCGGGAGTCGTGGAGCGCCTCGAGGAGGCCGACTGGCGCGTGGTGCGCGTGCGCCGGCCGGTCGACCTGCCCTCGGCGTGGTCGGACGCCTGGCGCTCCGCCCGCGAGGCCGCGCGTTCGGGAGGCCGCGGTGCGTCCTGAACGACTCCTCCTGAGCGCCCCGCAGAGCCTCGCACTCTCGGGTGCGACCCTCCTCCTCCTGCTCGTCGCCACGACCGCGCTCGGGCCGCTCATCACGGGCAGCGGTTGGTGGTGGGCGAGCGCCATCGTCGCGTTCGCGGTGATCGGGGGCGGAGCCGGCATGCGAGCCATCCGGACCCCGCCGTCGCTCGTGCCGCCCCTCGAAGTCGCGGCGCTCATCCTCGCCCTCACCCTGCTCTTCGGCGGCACGACGAGCATCGCGCTGATCGTCCCCACGCCCGACACCTTCGACGCGTTCGGAACGCTGGCCGAAGGCGCGCGCGCCACCATCGAGCAGCAGTCGGTGCCGGCCATCCCGGTGCCCGCGCTCGTGTTCGCCATCTGCGTCGGCGTCGGCGTGGTGGCCGTGCTGCTCGACCTCATCGTCCAGACGGTCCGGCTGCCGGCGCTCGCGGCGGTGCCGATCCTGGTCCCCGTGCTGGTGCCGGGCCTGTTCGTCGAGGCCGGCGCCGAGGTGGGTGCGCTCGTGCTGACCGCCGCCGCCTACCTCCTTCTGCTGCGGGTCGACGTGCGGGTGCGGCGCAGCGCCGAGCTGCTGCAGGAGGACGAGCGCGCCGACGCGCCCGTGGTCATCGCGCCGAAGCGTGCCCCGATCGTGTCGACGATGGGCGCCTCGCTCGGCCTCGCCGCGATCGGGCTGCTCGCGGCATCCGTCATCACCGCCGCCACGCCCAGCATCTCGACGACCCTCCTCCTCGGCAGCGGAGGGCCGGGCACGCTGTTCGCACGCGGGGTCAGCCCCTATCTCGAACTCGGCCGGGACCTCCGCCGGCCCGATCCCGTGCCCGCGTTCACCTACACGTCGCCCGACGGCATCCGCCCGTACTTCACGCTGCTCACGGTGCAGCGGCTCGAGGGCGAGGTCTGGGCGGCCGGCGAGCGGGCCGTGGACGGCGACCACACGCTCGACACGCTGCCGCGGCCCGACGGCCTCGGCGCCGACGTCGCCGCTCCGCTGCGCACCATCTCGGTCGATACGCAGCAGGTCCGCACGGCGTGGCTGCCGCTGCCGTACCCGACCGCCGAGGTCGACGGCGTGCGCGGGTCGTGGTTCTGGGACACGGGTTCCCTCAACGTGCGCAGCGTCGACTCCACCACCCTCGAGCAGCGCTACCAGCTCACGCACCTCGACGTGCAGCCGAGCGTCGCGCAGCTGCGTGCCGCCGCCGCGCCCGATCCGGGCGTGGTCGCCGAGTCCACGCTCGAGCTGCCCGACGACCTGCCGCCGATCATCGCGGAGACCGCCGAGGAGGTGGCGGGGTCGGCGCCCACCCCGTACGACGCCGCGGTCGCCATCCAGGCCTACCTGCGCGGATCCTTCGAGTACTCCGAGGACGCGCCGGTCGCCGGAGGGTACGACGGGGGCGGGTTCGACGTGATCGCGGCGTTCCTCGAGGCCGGCGAGGGATACTGCGTCCACTTCGCCTCGACGATGGCGGTGCTCGCCCGTGAGCTCGGCATCCCCGCGCGCATCTCGGTCGGCTACACCGCGGGCACGGCGACGGACGCCCGGGTGGACGGCGAGGTGGTCGTCGCCGTGGACTCGCACGACCTGCACGCCTGGCCTGAGCTGTACTTCGAGGGCGTGGGCTGGGTCCCGTTCGAGCCGACTCCCGGGCGCGGCACGGTTCCCGGCTATTCGCGCCTCGGTGCGGGCGAGGAGTCGCCGGGGGTGGTGCCGAACGCGCCCTCGACCGGACCCGGCTCGACCGGTCGTCCCGAGGGCGACCCCGACCGCGCGCTCGACGACTCCGCGGCACTCGCGGCGCGCGTGGACTTCCTCCGCGGCGCCGGCATCGTGGTGCTCGCGATCGCGCTCGTGCTGCTGCCCGCCGCGATCCGATGGGGGCTCCGCGTCGGCCGCCGGCGTCGCATCCGAACGGGCCCGCACCCCGCGGATGCCGCATGGCGGGAGTTCGCCGCCACGGCCGTCGACCTCGGGCTGCTGGTCGACGACCGCAGGACCGCCCGGGCGCTGGCGACCGAACTCATGCGACGTCCCGCCTTCGCCGCGGACGGCGATCCGCCGGTCGCCGGGGCCGGTTCGGCGCTGCAGCGGCTCCGCGACGCGGTGGAACGCGAACGCTACGGGCCCGCGACGTCGACGGATGCGGGGGCGCGCACCGCGCTCATGCACGACCTCGCGGTCGCGTCGGCCGCCCTGCGAGCCGATGCGCCGACGTCGCGTCGCGCGGAGGCCGCACTGCTGCCGCGATCGCTGCGCGCGGCCGGCCGCGACGCGCTCGGCCGCGCGGTCCCGCGCGGCGCGTAGAATCGTCGATCGTGGCCGTCCAGCAGACCCCGTTCCGCGTCAACGTGCGCGACCTCCTCCACAAGCCCGGCGCGATGCGCGAGCAGCGATTCGACGTGCCCGCACCCGAGCAGTACGGCGAGGGTCTCGTCGGCGTGCGCGAGGGCTCCGAGATCGAGATCGACCTCCGGCTCGAGTCGGTGCACGAGGGCGTCCTCGTCACCGCCGACGTCGACGCGACCGCCGAGGGGGAGTGCGGCCGGTGCCTCATCGACATCGCGCTGCCGGTCCGAGTCGAGTTCCAGGAGCTTTTCGCGTATCATACTGGGGAAGCTTTCGAGTATGAGGTTCAAGACGACCACGTGGATCTTGAACCGCTCATCAGAGATGCGGCAGTGCTGGCACTGCCCTTCCAGCCGGTGTGCCGGCCGGATTGCCCTGGTCTCGACCCAGAGACCGGGCTGCGTCTGGCGGATCATCCGGAACTCGTCACCCGTGCCGAGAACGACCCGCGATGGGCCGCGCTCGCCGGGTTCAGGGCTTCCGAAGACGAGGGCGCGGATGCTGCATCCGACGCCGACCAGAAGAGAGATTGAGAGAGAGTCATGGCTGTTCCCAAGCGGAAGAAGTCACGTGCCAATACCCACGCGCGCCGTTCGCAGTGGAAGGCCGAGGCCCCCACGCTCGTCAAGACCGTCGAGAACGGCAAGGTGACCTACAGCCTCCCGCACCGCGCGCGGGTCGTCGAGGACTCGGCGGGCACCCCGCTGTTCCTCGAGTACAAGGGCCGCAAGGTCGCCGACGTCTAGTCGGCCCGAGACTCCCGAACGACCGGTCGTGAGGCGCGCTGAGCGTACGGATACCGGGACTGACGAGCTCGCCGAGCTGCAGCGCACGCTGCAGGTCGAGCTCGACCCCGAACTCCTGCTCCTCGCACTCACGCACCGGTCGTTCGCGTACGAGAACGGCGGCATCCCGACCAACGAGCGCCTCGAGTTCCTCGGCGACTCGATCCTCGGTCAGGCCGTCACGTTCCGGCTCTTCACCGACCATCCCGAGCTCGACGAGGGCGAGCTGGCCAAGCGCCGCGCAAGCCTCGTGTCGTCGGCCGCGCTCGCCGAGGTCGCCCGCACGATCGGGCTCGGGCCGTACATCCGCCTGGGCCGGGGCGAGACGCTGACCGGCGGCGCCGACAAGCCGTCGATCCTCGCCGACACCGTCGAGGCCATCATCGGCGCGGTCTACCTCGATCGCGGCGGCGAGGTCGCGACCGACTTCGTGCTGCGCCTCGTCACGCCACTCATGAAGGACCCCGAGCGCTTCGGGGCGGCGATGGACCCCAAGACGAGCCTCCAGGAGATCGCGGCGCGGCGCAGCGCGCCGGCGCCCGTGTACGTCGTGACCGAGAGCGGGCCCGACCACAACAAGCACTTCGTCGCGACCGTGTCGGTCGGCGACCTCGTCTCCGCTTCCGGCGAGGGCTCGAGCAAGAAGCAGGCCGAGATGGCCGCGGCGCTCGAGGCATGGACGCTCCTGAGCGACCGCTGACGTGCCCGAGCTGCCCGAGGTCGAGGTCGTCCGGGCCGGACTCGCGCCCGCGGTCTCCGGTGCTCGCATCATGGGCGTCGACGTGCTCGACGCGCGTTCACTGAAGCGGCACGACGCGGCATCCGGCGATTTCGAGGCACGACTGACGGGCGAGCGCATCGAGGCGGCCGTCCGCCGAGGGAAGTTCCTCTGGATGCCACTCGCCGGAGGTGACGCGCTCGTGGGTCACCTCGGCATGAGCGGGCAACTGCTGCTCCGCACGCCCGACCATCCCGGCGACGACCGGCACGCCCGCGTCCGCCTGCACCTTGAGCACCCCGATCACGGCGAGCTGCGGGTCGACTTCGTCGACCAGCGCATCTTCGGCTCGATGGCGGTCGACCGCATGGTGCCGACCGCCGACGGCGAGATCGCGGGATTCTCCGCCGACGTCACCGGGCCGTGGGCGCGCTCGATCCCGTCGCAGGTCGCGCACATCGCGCGCGACCCGCTCGACCCGGCGTTCCGCGACGACAGGTTCTCGGCCGCGGTCCGGCGTCGCACGTCCGCCGTCAAGCGCCTCCTGCTCGACCAGGCATTCGTGTCGGGCATCGGCAACATCTACGCCGACGAGGCGCTGTGGGCCGTGCGCATGCACGGCGAGCAGCCCGGCGACACGCTGAGCGTGCGGCGCGTCCGAGAGCTCCTCGCGGCCGTGCGCAACGTGCTGCAGAAGGCCCTCGCCGAGGGCGGCACGAGCTTCGACGCGCAGTACGTCAACGTCAACGGCGCCTCGGGCTACTTCGCCCACTCGCTCAACGCCTACGGGCAGGCCGGCCGGCCGTGCCCGCGCTGCGGCACCCCCATCGTGCGCGAGGCGTTCATGAACCGGTCGTCGCACCGCTGCCCGCGGTGCCAGCGGCTTCGGCTGCCGCGCCGGGCGCCGTCGCCGGCGACGGTCGCTGCCACGTCGACTCCAGCGCGAACGGGCGGAACCCCAGCGCCACGTTGATGGCGAGCATGTGCTCGTTCTCGTCGGCGTTCCACGTGTAGACGCGATCGCGTGCGGGATCCTCGTCGACGAGCGCCACGAGGTTCGCGAGCTTCATCCGCATGCCGAGCCGGTGACCGCGGTGGGGGCGGAGCACGATGGTGTCCCACTGCTCGACGGCCGGGGAGTCGGGCGGGAGCGAGAGCTCCGTGAACCCCGCGACCTCGCCGTCGTGCGTCACCGCGGCGACGTTGAGGTTCGCGCGACCGGCGGCGATCGCCCGCCCCTCGCGGTCGCGGACGCGCGGCGCGTCCCACGGCTCGAACTCGAAGGAGATGGCGCCGGCGGGCGGGTCGACCGACATCCGCTCATGCGCGTATGCGAGGGAGTCGATGAGGTCGTCGGGCGCGCGGTCGTGCCAGCCCACGAGGCGGTACTCGTCGGATGCCCGGTCGAGCGCCGAGGCGAGGCCGGCGCGGAACTCCTCGGCTCGCCCGGCGATGGCGAGGGTGCTGACGCGGTACAGCTGCCCGAGCTCGTAGCCGTGCGCACTCGCGAATCGCGCTGCGGGCGCGTCGGCCGGGATGCTCGCGTCGCCCTGCGGAGCACGGAGCCGGGGCGCGTCGGGATCGATGCCGTCGAGCGCGTGCTCAGCCCACAGCACCGTGGTCGGACGCCCGCCCGCCCGGGCCGCCTCCTCGGCGGCGGCGAGCAGCTCGGAGCCGATGCCCGCTCGTCGCCGGATCGGATCCACGCCGAGGATCTCGACGTAGGCCATGGTGGCGTCGTCGTCGAGCTCCCACTGCACCTCCGCGAGGCCCACGAGTCGCCCGCCGTCGAAGGCGCCGAGCGCGATGCGCGCGGTGTAGTCCGCCTGCCGGAGGTCGCGCAGCAGTTCGCGCGGGCGGCGGCTGAGATCCGAGGTGCCGAGCGTCTCGGCATCGAGGCGGCGGATGAATTCCCCGTAGGCGACGAGCTCGGTCGCGTCATCGCCGTCGAGGCCCACGGGCGGGCGGATGGGACGGATGTCGATGCTCACGCGGCCCCCCTTCGCCGACGTGCGTGCAGCCCGCCAGCCTACGGCGCGAGACCGTGCGCGGCAATGCCCGATCGGCGCCCGCGCGGCGAGCGAGACCGGCGGCGGACGGTTCGTCGGTTACCGTAGTCCGCAGCGCTCGGCAGTCGGAAGGGTGGTCGTGTACCTCAAGAGCCTCACCCTGAAGGGCTTCAAGTCCTTCGCGCAGCCGACCACCTTCGCGTTCGAGCCCGGGGTCACCTGCATCGTCGGGCCCAACGGCTCGGGCAAGTCCAACGTCGTCGACGCGCTCGCCTGGGTCATGGGGGAGCAGGGCGCGAAGACCCTCCGTGGCGGCAAGATGGAGGACGTCATCTTCGCCGGCACCTCCACCCGGGGGCCGCTCGGCCGCGCCGAGGTGAGCCTCACGATCGACAACTCGGATGGCGCGCTGCCCATCGAGTACACCGAGGTCACGATCTCGCGCACTTTGTTCCGCAACGGCGGCAGCGAGTACGCCATCAACGGCGAGCAGTGCCGCCTGCTCGACGTGCAGGAGCTGCTCAGCGACTCGGGCCTCGGCCGCGAGATGCACGTCATCGTCGGGCAGGGCCAGCTCGACCAGGTGCTGCACGCGAGCCCCGAGGACCGGCGCGGCTTCATCGAGGAGGCGGCGGGCATCCTCAAGCACCGCCGACGCAAGGAGAAGACGCTCCGCAAGCTCGACGCCATGCAGGCGAACCTCACGCGGCTCACCGACCTCGCCGCGGAGCTGCGGCGCCAGCTCAAGCCGCTCGGGCGCCAGGCCGAGGTCGCCCGCGAGGCGGCCGGCATCGCCGCGGTGGTGCGCGATGCCAAGGCACGACTCGTGGCCGACGAGGTCGTCGAGCTGCGACGCGCGCTTGAGGCCGCCGGCCGCACCGAGCACGAGCGCCACGCGGAGCGGCTCGTGCTGCAGCAGGAGCTCGAACGGCACCAGGCGCGCATCGATCGACTCGAACAGGCGCCTGGTGGTGACGCGGTCGATCGCGCCCGCGCGGTGAGCTTCGCGCTCGAACAGTCCGAGGCGCGACTGCGCTCGCTCGACTCGCTCGCCCGGCAGCGGATCGCACTGCTCTCGGCCGCAGACGAGGGCACGGATGCCGCGCCGACGCTCACCCGCGCCGACATCGACGCCGCGCGCACGGAGCTCGAGGGCATCCGCGGGACGGTGGGCGACGCGGCGGCCGGGCTCGAGCAGGCGGCGTCCTCGACGCGCGAGGCGAGGGCCGCGCTCGACGCGGTCGACGAGGAGATCGCGGCGCAGGCCGCGCGGGTCAGCGCCTACGACCTGCGTGCGTCGCAGCTGGCCGGTCGCGCCGACGCCGCGGCGTCGAAGCTCGCGGCGGTGCGCGGCGAGGTGCTGCGGCACCGCAACGCGCTCGATGCGGCCGTGCTGCGCCGCGAGGTGGCGGAAGCCGAGCTCGGGCGCGTCGAGGCCGAGTCCGACGCCGATCCGACCGCCGAGACCGACCTCGACGAGGCGTACGAGCTCGCCCAGGCCGCCGTCTTCGATGCCGAGGCCGAGATCGAGCGGCTGCGCGAGGCGCTCCACGAGCGCGAGCGGGAGCGCGACGCGCTCGGCGCGCGCGTCGGTGCGCTCTCGCTCGCACTCGACCAGAAGGACGGCTCGGCCGCGCTCGTCGCGTCGGGCACCCCCGGGGTGCGAGGGCTGCTCGCCGAGCACCTGCGCGTCGAGCCGGGCTACGAGGCGGCCGTCGCCGCGGCGCTCGGCTCGCTCTCCGAGTCGGTGCTCGTCGACGATCGCGAGGCGGCGATGCGCGCGATCGCGGCCGCGACCGACGGCGATCTCGGCCGCGTCGCGCTCACCATCGCCGAACCGGGCCGCGCCGCAGCGCCCCCGCTCGCGCTGCCCGGGCTCGTCGCGGCGATCGACGTCGTCTCCGCGCCATCCGGTGTGCTCGCCCTGCTCGGCGAGGTGCTGATCGCCGACGACCTCGACGCCGTGCGCGTCGCGGAGCCGAAGCTGGCGGCGCTCGACCGGCCGGCGACCGTGATCACGCGCGACGGCTCCGTCGTCGGCCGCTACGTCGTCCGCGGAGGCTCCGGCCGCACCCAGAGCCGCATCGAGCTGCTCGCCGAACGCGACCGTGCGCAGGCGCGGCTCGAGGACGTCCGTTCGGACATCGAACGCGCCCGGTTCGACCTCGACGAGCAGCGCGGCCTCGCCGAGCACGCCAAGGAGCAGTCCAGGCTCGCGCTCGCCGCGCTCCGCGAGTTCGACGCGAAGCTCGCGCAGCGCACCGAGGCGCTGAACCGGGCCCGCGTGCAGGCTGAGGCCGCGTCCGCCGAGACCGAACGACTCGCCGAGGCGCTGCGCACGGCCGAGGAGCGGATCGCCGAGGCGGACCAAGCGTCGACGGACGCGAGGGCCGAGGTCGAGGCGGCGCGTGCCGAGCCTCGCCCGGTGCTCGAGGCCGAGCGCCGCGACGGAGCGCTCGCCGCGCTCGAGCGCGCCCGCGAGGGCGAGGTCGAGGCACGCCTGCGCCTCGAGACCGCGCGTGAGCGCGTGCGCGCCGAGGAGGCGCGCATCGCCGCGATGGAGCGCCAGTACGAGGCCGAACGGCGGGCCGCCGAGGAAGCCGCTCGCCGGGCCGTCGTCCGCCGGGCGCAGCTCGCCTCGGCCACGCGCGTGGCCGAGGCGCTTCCGCCCGTGCTCGCATCGGTCGGCGCGTCCGTCGCCGAGGCGCGCGTGGCACTCGCCGCGGCCGAGGCCGAACGCGCGAGCCGCAACGAGGAGGTCCACGCCGCACGCCGCGCCGAGGCATCCGTTCGCGAACGCCTGCACGCCGTCACGGAAGACGTGCACGGCCTCGAGCTGCGCATCTACGAGAAGAAGCTCCACGTCGCCTCGCTGGTCGAGCGCGCGGAGAGCGAACTGGGTCTCGGCGAGCGCGTGCTGGTGGCGGAGTACGGACCCGACCAGCCGATCCCCGTCGATGGCGACCCGGACGCCGAGCCGCGTCCGTTCGACCGCACGGAGCAGCAACGGCGCCTGCAGGCCGCCGAGCGCAAGCTCGCGCAGCTCGGCCGGGTCAACCCGCTCGCGCTCGAGGAGTTCGCGGCGCTCGAGCAGCGTCACCAATTCCTGACCGAGCAGCTCACGGACCTCGCGAACACCCGCAAGGACCTCCTCACGATCATCGAGGAGATCGACGGGCGCATGGAGTCGATCTTCCGCGCCGCGTTCGAGGACACGCGCGCGGCGTTCACCGAGGTCTTCCCCGTGCTCTTCCCGGGAGGCGAGGGGCGCATCTCGCTCACGAACCCCGACGACCTGCTCACGACCGGCATCGAGGTGAGCGTGAAGCCCGCCGGCAAGAAGATCGAGCGGCTGTCGCTGCTCTCGGGCGGCGAGCGCTCACTCGCGGCGGTCGCGCTGCTGCTGGCCATCTTCAAGGCTCGCCCCAGCCCGTTCTACATCATGGACGAGGTCGAGGCGGCGCTCGACGACGCGAACCTCGGACGCCTCCTCACCACGTTCGAGGACCTGCGCGAGTCCAGCCAGCTCATCGTCATCACGCACCAGAAGCGCACCATGGAGATCGCCGACGCGCTGTACGGCGTCTCGATGCGGCAGGACGGCGTCTCGGCGGTCGTCGGCCAGCGGGTGCGCGAGGAGCTCGAGGCGAAGGCGAGCTGAGTCTCAGGTCAGCCGGCGGTCGCGGGAATCGACGGTCCGGAACCATCGGTACCCGTACGCGCCGACCTCGACCTCGGCCCGGCCTCGATCGTCGATCGGGACCACGGCGTCGGACAGCAGGTCGGACAGCCTCGCCTGCTCGGGCACATCGCCGAGCGGGAGCTCGACCGTGACCGGGCGAGCGGCGAAGTTGTGCACCGCGATGAAGCTGCCGACGTCGACGGAGGTGCGGTGAGCGAGCACCGACCTCTCGCCGGTCTCCAGCAGCTCGAACCGGCCCCAGCCGATCTCGGGCGAGCTGCGGTACCGGTGCGCGAAGAGGCGGATCTTCGCGAGCAGCGAGCCATCGTCGTGCATCTGCGACTCGACGTTCACGTGCTCGGGCGCGTACCCGTCGTTCGGCGGCTTCGCCACCAGCTTCCGCGCCGGTGCCCGGGAGAAGCCGCCGTTCGCCTCGTTCGACCACTGCATGGGAGATCGCATGGCCATGCGTCCGCCGAGCTCCGGGTTCTCGCCCATGCCGATCTCCTCGCCGTAGAACAGCACCGGTGTCCCCGGCAGCGAGAACAGCAGGCTGTACGCGAGCTCGACGCGGCGCGGGTCGCCGTCGAACATCGGTGGAAGGCGCCGGGCGATGCCCCGACCGTAGATCCGCTGTTCCTCCTCGGGCGCGAACGCGTCGAAGACCTCCTCGCGCTCCTCGTCGCTCAACTGGTCGAGGGTGAGCTCGTCGTGGTTGCGCACGAAGTTCGCCCACTGCGCCTCGATCCGCAGCTCCGGCCGTGCCGCCAACGTCTCCGCGAGCGGGGTGGCGTCCTCGCGGGCGAACGACAGGTACATGCGCTGCATCGCCGGGAAGTCGAACTGCAGCGCGAGCTCGGCCGGCTTGTCCACGTGCCCGAAGAACTCCAGCTGCCCCGCATAGGGCAGGTTCACCTCGCCCAGCATGATCGCCTCGCTCGAGCGGCGCTGCAGGTACCGGCGGATGTCGCGGAGGAACTCGTGCGGATCGCCGACGTCGACGCCGGCGGGCGGTTCGATGAGGAACGGCACCGCGTCGACGCGGAACCCCGAGACGCCGAGCTCGAGCCAGAACCCCAGGGTCTTGGCGATCTCGTCGCGGACCTTCGGGTTGGCGATGTTCAGGTCGGGTTGGTGGCTGTAGAAGCTGTGGAGGTAGTACTGGTCAGTGCGCTCGTCGTACTCCCAGACGCTCGATTCCTCGCCGGGGAAGACGACCTCCTGCTGCTTCGCGGGCGGCTCGTCCCGCCAGACGTAGAAGTCGCGGAAGCGCGACTCGCGGCTGCGCCTCGCCTCCCGGAACCAGGGGTGCTGGTCGGAGGTGTGGTTCATGACGAAGTCGATGATGACGCGCATCCCCCGATCGCGGGCGGTCCGCATGAACTCGACGAAGTCGCCGAGCGAGCCGAGGCGCGGATCGACCGTCAGGAAGTCCGTGATGTCGTACCCGTCGTCGCGACGCGGCGACGGCTGGAACGGCATCAGCCAGAGGCAGCTCACGCCGAGCCCGGCGAGGTGGTCGAGGCGATGGGCGAGTCCCTCGAAGTCGCCCACGCCGTCGTCGTTCCAGTCGAGGTACTTCTCGACGTCGAGGCAGTAGACGACCGCCGTCTTCCACCAGAGGTCGCTGCGGTCCGTGATCCTCATCGTCCCACCGCCTTCAGCTCGGGCAGCACGTGCTCGGCGAACGCGTCGATGAACCCGCGCTGCTCCTGGCCGACGTGGTGCAGGTAGATGCGGTCGACGCCGGTGCCGGCGAGCTCGAGCAGGGCGTCGAGGTGCCGCCGGGCGTCGGATGTCGCGAGCAGCGTCGTCGCGACCCGCTCGGGCGTCGCATCCGCCGTGCGCCGGTCGAAGTCCTCTGGCTGCTCGAGCTCCCACGCCTCGTGCGCCGGGACGAGGCTCTGCCGCCACTGGTCGTGCGCGATCGCGACGGCCTGCTCGTCGTTGGGCGCCCAGCTGAGGTGCACCTGCACGCAGATCGGGCCGCGTCCGCCCGCCTCCCGGTAGGCCTGCATGAAGTCGCGGAGCGCGGCGCGGTCCTGGTCGACCGTGATGACGCCGTCGGCCCAGCCGGCGGTCTCCACTGCGGTCTCGGGGGAGACCGCGGCGGCGAGCAGGGCCGGCGGGGTGTCGGGCCTCGTCCAGAGGCGCGCCTGGTGCACGGGCACGAGGCCGTCCTGGTCGACCTCCTCGCCGGCGAGCAGGCGTCGGATCACCTCGATGGACTCGGCGAGCCGCCGGTCTCGCGTGTCCTTGTCGGGCCACGCGTCGCCCGTGATGTGCTCGTTCATGCGCTCGCCGCTGCCGAGGGCGGCCCAGAACCGGTTCGGGAACATCTCGCCGAGCGTCGCGATCTTCTGCGCCGCGATCGCCGGGTGGTAGCGCTGGCCGGGGGCCGTCACGACGCCGAGCGTGAACGAGGTCGCCTGCAGGGCCGCGCCGAGCCAGCTCCAGGCGTAGCCGGACTGTCCCTGCCGGACGCTCCAGGGCGCCCAGTGGTCGCTGCACATCGCGGCCTCGAACCCGGCCTGCTCGGCCTGCACGACGGCGTCGAGGAGCGCGCTCGGGGGCAGCTGCTCGTGCGAGGCGTGGAATCCGACGAGGGGCATGGGGTCTCCTTCCGTCGCGGCCGATGCTTCCGGACGCCCGGTGGGGCGGCAAGGCCTTGCGAGGGCCGTCGAACACCGGTATCCGCGGACGGACGCGCGTTCGCGCCATCCGCATCGCCCGTAGGCTGGACGGCATGGCAGAACGCGCATCGTGGTCGCTCGGCGCAGCCCTCCGCAACGTGTTCGGCGCGAGGACCATCGACGAGGACACCTGGGACGACCTCGAGTCGGCACTGATCCGAGCCGACTTCGGACCGGCCGTGACCGAGGAGATCGTCGACCGCATCAAGGCGCAGGTCGATCGGTACAAGACGACCGACCCGCGCGACGTCCAGCGGATGCTGCGCGAGCTCGTCGAGGAACGGCTCTCGAAGTACGACCCGACCCTCAAGCTCACCGAGCGACCCGCGGTCGTGCTCGTCGTCGGCGTGAACGGCGTCGGCAAGACCACCACGATCGGCAAGTTCGCCCGGTTCCTCCGCACCTACGGCCGCAGTGTCGTCGTGGGTGCGGCCGACACGTTCCGCGCTGCGGCGGTCGACCAGCTCGCCACGTGGGCCGAGCGGGCCGGGGCCGCGGTGGTGCGTCCCGAGCGCGAAGGCCAGGACCCCGCGTCGGTCGCGTTCCAGACCATCGAGTACGCCAGGAGCACCGGCACCGAGATCGTCATCATCGACACCGCCGGACGCCTGCACACCAAGGGCGGCCTCATGGACGAGCTGTCGAAGATCAAGCGCGTCGTCGAGAAGCAGGCGCCGATCAGCGAGGTGCTGCTCGTGCTCGACGCGACGACCGGCCAGAACGGGCTCGCGCAAGCCGAGGCGTTCATCGAGCACGGGGGCGTGACCGGCCTCGTGCTCACGAAGCTCGACGGCTCCGCGAAGGGCGGGTTCGTGATCGCCGTCCAGGAGAAGACGGGCCTCCCGATCAAGCTCATCGGCCAGGGCGAGGGCATCAACGACCTGACGGGCTTCACGCCCCACGTGTTCGCGCAGAAGCTCGTCGGCTGAGCGGGAGGGCACCATGTCGATGGAACACGACTACTTCGGGCTCGTCGGCGACTACTGGTCCGAGCGGTTCCAGTACGCCGACCAGGACGTCGAGGTCGTGCTCGACGCCGACGCCGGCCTCGTCTCGACCGCGGCCCTCGACGCCGCGGCGACCCTCATCGGCGAGCTCGAGCTCGTCGACGACGAGCTGCGCACGCTCTTCGTCGGCCAGCTCGACTCGTCCGCGTCGCCGGTGGTGCGCTTCCTGCGGGCGGTGCTCGACGGCGAAGGCGACGAGGCGGATGCCGCGGCCGGCGCGATCACGCGGGACTCCGGCGACCGCGAGATCGACGCACTGCGCTCCCTCTCGCTCGTGCGCGTCGACCTCCGACCCGACGCCGACCGCGACGGCGAGACCTTCGCCGAGTTCGAGTACGGGCTCGCCCCCGAGGACGTCGACGCCCGCCTGGTCGCCACGATCGACATCGGCCGCGAGATCGTCGACGTCCGCCACGACGCATAGGGGCGCACACCGGGTGCCCGCTCGGGCCAAGTAGACTTCTGCCCACTATGGCAACGTTCGGGACCCTGTCTGACCGTCTCACCGAGACGTTCAAGAACCTCCGCACCAAGGGCAAGCTCTCCGCATCCGACGTCGACGGCACCGTCCGCGAGATCCGTCGCGCGCTGCTCGACGCCGACGTCTCCCTCGACGTCGTGAAGTCCTTCACCGCGACCGTGCGCGATCGCGCACTCGGCGACGAGGTGAATCGCGCGCTGAACCCCGCGCAGCAGGTGGTGCAGATCGTCAACGAGGAGCTCGTCGGCATCCTCGGCGGCCAGCAGCGCCGCCTGCAGTTCGCCAAGACCCCGCCGACCGTCATCATGCTCGCGGGCCTCCAGGGTGCCGGCAAGACCACGCTGGCCGGCAAGCTCGCCAAGTGGCTCAAGAAGGACGGCCACACGCCGATGCTCGTCGCCGCCGACCTGCAGCGCCCGAACGCCGTCAACCAGCTCCAGGTCGTCGGCGCGCAGGCCGGCGTGCAGGTCTTCGCGCCCGAGCCCGGCAACGGGGTGGGCGACCCGGTGCGCGTTGCGAAGGACGCCGTGGCTCAGGCCCAGCGCGCCCAGCACGACGTGGTCATCATCGACACCGCGGGCCGACTCGGCGTCGACGCCGAGATGATGAAGCAGGCCGCCGACATCCGCAAGGCGACGAAGCCCGACGAGGTGCTGTTCGTCATCGACGCGATGATCGGACAGGACGCGGTCGTCACCGCGAAGGCCTTCCAGGACGGCGTCGACTTCACCGGCGTCGTGCTCTCGAAGCTCGACGGCGACGCCCGCGGCGGCGCCGCGCTCTCGGTGGCCTCCGTCACCGGACGCCCCATCATCTTCGCGTCGACCGGCGAGACGCTCGACGACTTCGAGCCGTTCTACCCCGACCGCATGGCGAGCCGCATCCTCGACCTCGGCGACATCCTCACGCTCATCGAGCAGGCCCAGCAGGCCTTCGATGAAGAGGAAGCGCTCAAGGTCGCCGAGAAGCTCGCGACCGAGCAGTTCACGCTCGAGGACTTCCTCAAGCAGATGCAGCAGCTGCGCGGCGCCGGCTCGATCAAGAAGATGCTCGGCATGCTTCCCGGCGCGGGCGGCATGAAGCAGCAGCTCGAGAACTTCGACGAGCGCGAGATCGTGCGCACCGAGGCGATCATCCAGTCGATGACGGTCGCCGAGCGGCGCAACCCCAAGCTGCTCAACGGCTCGCGCCGCCTGCGCATCGCGAAGGGCTCGGGCATGACCGTGACCGACGTGAACCAGCTCGTGCAGCGGTTCGAGCAGGCCGCGAAGATGATGAAGACCGTCGCGCGCGGCGGCGTGCCGCAGGTTCCGGGCATGGGGCCGATCCCCGGCGTCGGCACCTACGGCGGCGGCAAGCGCCAGGCCGCCAAGGGCAAGAAGAAGTCGTCGGGCTCGCGCTCGGGCAACCCGGCCAAGCGCGCCGCCGAGAACGCGGCCATCGCATCCGGCGTCTCGCCGGCCGGCGCGTCGAACGCGCCCGCCGGATCCGGCTTCGGCCTGGGCGGCGACGGCGGCGCGAAGGGCGCGCCGAGCGAAGAGGAGCTCGCCGCCCTCCAGAAGTTCCTCGGCCGCTGAGACGGAGCGCACGATGACCACGGGCAACGCCGACTACCGCGACTCGGGCCTCGAGTTCGCCCCCGGCTTCCTCCTCGGCTCCGCGACCGCCTCGTACCAGATCGAGGGTGCCGCCGGTGAGGACGGACGCGGGGCATCGATCTGGGACACTTTCAGCCACACGCCCGGCAAGGTCTGGAACGGCGACACCGGCGACGTCGCGTGCGACCACTACCACCGCTGGGAGTCCGACCTCGACCTGATGGCCGAGCTCGGACTCGAGGCGTACCGGTTCTCGATCGCATGGCCGCGCATCCAGCCGACCGGACGCGGACCCGCGAACGAGGCAGGGCTCGCGTTCTACGAGCGCCTCGTCGACGGGCTCATCGCCCGCGGCATCCGCCCCATCGCGACGCTCTACCACTGGGATCTGCCGCAGGCGCTCGAGGACGAGGGCGGCTGGACCAACCGGGCGACGGCCGAGGCGTTCGCGGACTACGCCCGCATCATGGGGGAGCGGCTCGGCGACCGCGTCGCCGTGTGGACGACGCTCAACGAGCCGTGGTGCTCGTCGTACCTCGGGTACGGATCGGGCGCGCACGCACCCGGCGTGATGGACGGCGCGAAGGCGCTCTCGGCCGTGCACCACCTCAATCTCGCGCACGGGCTCGCGGTCCGTGCGCTGCGCGAGGTCGTGACCAACGACCCCGGGTTCTCGATCACGCTGAACCTGCACGTCATCCGCCCCTCCGGCGAGACCGGCCACGAGGCCGCCCGGCGCATCGACGGGCTCGCGAACCGCGTGTTCCTCGGTCCGCTCTTCGGCGACGGGTATCCCGAGGACGTCATCGCGGACACGGCGGCCGTCACCGACTGGTCGTTCGTCAAGCCCGGCGACACCGAGCTCATCGCGCAGCCGATCGACCTGCTCGGCGTCAACTACTACTCGACCGTCACGGTCCGCATGTGGGACGGCGTCTCGCCGCGCGTGAACGCCGACGGGCACAAGGACATGGGCGGCACGCCGTGGCCCGGATCCGAGCACGTCGAGTTCCTCGGGCAGCCCGGGCCGTACACCGCCATGGGCTGGAACATCGACCCCTCGGGCCTCGAGGACCTCCTCGTGGCGCTGCACGGCGCGTACCCCGAGGTGCCGCTCATGGTGACCGAGAACGGCGCCGCCTTCGACGACGTCGTCATCGACGGGCGCGACGGTCCGCAGGTCGACGACCAGGACCGCATCGACTACCTCCGCCGGCACTTCACGGCTGCCCACCGCGCGATGGCACGCGGGGTCGACCTGCGCGGCTACCAGGTGTGGTCGCTCTTGGACAACTTCGAGTGGGGCTACGGCTACTCCAAGCGATTCGGCATCGTCCGCGTCGACTACGACACGCTCGAGCGGCTGCCCAAGGCGAGCGCACGCTGGTTCGCCGAGTTGATCCGGACACGGCGCATCCCGGCGTAGCCGCGGGCGCTCAGCGCCCGGTGCCGTCCCGGAGCTCGCGGGCGAGGTGCGCGACGACCGCGGTGAGGTCGCCGTCGTGCTCGGCGGCGACGGCCAGCTGGCGCTGGTAGCCGGCCCCGTCCTCGATCGTCCGTCGCACGCGCTCGAGCTCCTCGCGGCAGCCGAGGCGGTCGGCGATGGGGGCCAGCGTGCCCACGAGGTCGGCGAGGTCGTCGGCGACGGGCCGCTCGGTGCCCGCGACATCCGTGATGACCCGGGCGTCCATGCCGTAGCGGGCTGCGCGCCACTTGTTCTCGCGCACGTACCACGGCTGGAGCACCGGGAGCATCTCGCCGGCGTCGAGCCGGCCCGACATCCATTCGACCAGGCACTGGATGAGCGCGGCGATGGCGCCGATCTCGTCGGCGGAGGACACCCCGTCGCAGACGCGCACTTCCACCGTGCCCCAGCGTGGCGACGGGCGGATGTCCCAGCGCACCTCGGTGTGGTCCTCGATGACGCCCGTGCGCACCAGGTCGCCCACGTAGCGCTCGTACGCGTCCCAGTCGGAGAGCGGATAGGGCAGGCCCGCGGTGGGCAGCTGCTGGAACATCAGGGCGCGATTCGACGCGTAGCCGGTCTCGACGCCGGCCCAGTACGGGCTCGAGGCCGACAACGCCTGCAGGTGCGGCACGAAGGCGAGCATCCCGTCGAGGATCGGCAGCGCCTTGTCGCGCTCCTCGATGCCCACGTGCACGTGGATGCCCCAGATCATCATGTTGCGGCCCCACCAGCGGGTGCGCTCGATGAGCTTGTGGTAGCGCGGCTTGTCGGTCAGGTGCTGGTCGTACCACTGGCTGTAGGGGTGCGAACCGCTGCAGATGAGCTCGTACTCGCCGAGGCGGTCGAGCACTGCGCGCACCTCGCCGACCTGCCCGGTGAGGTCCTCGACCGCACCGGCCACGCGGTGGTGGACGCCGCTCACGAGTTCCACCGTGTTGGTGAGCAGCTCCGAGGTGATCCAAGGATGCGGCGTGCCATCCGCTCCGGCGAGATCGGCGAGCACGCGGTCGCCCACGGATGCGAGCTGGCCGCTCGCCCGGTCGACGATCGCGATCTCCCATTCGATGCCCACGGTCGAGCGCTCGGACCGTGCGAACTCGATCGGCATTGCCGCCTCCCCGGGGTCGAGCGGGAATCGTGCGGCCATCATCGCACGGCGCCGCGTCGGCTCCGGGTTGCGAACGTAACGTACGAGTACGATGTGCCGCATGATGCGTCACCAGTGGGAGGGACGATGAGCGACCAGTCGATGCGCGTGCTCGAGGTGCTGAGCCTCCGTGAGCAGGTCGAGCGCACGCTCTCGTCCCGCATCGTGGCCGGCGAGTTCGCCCCGGGCACGGTCCTGACCGTGCCGACCCTCGCCGGGGAGTTCGGCGTGAGCGCCACGCCGGTGCGCGAGGCGATGCTGAACCTCGCGCGGCGCGGGTTCCTGAGCCCCCTCCGCAACCGGGGGTTCGAGGTCACCGAGGTGTCGGCCGACGAGCTGCGGGAGCTCGGCGAGATCCGACGTCTGCTCGAGGCGCCGCCCATGCGATCGCTGGCAGGCGCACTCCCCGATGAGACCGTCGCGCGGCTGCGGGACCTGGCCGACGAGATCGTGCGCGCCGGCCGGGAGGGGCGCTTCGAGGACTACCTCGACGCCGACACCAGGTTCCACCTGACGCTGCTGGAACGCACCGGCAACCGCCGGCTCGTGCAGCTCGTGAGCGAGCTGCGGCAGCAGACGCGACTGGTCGGCCTGGTGAACCTGGCGGATTCCGACGAGCTCGAGGGCTCCTCGCTCGAGCACGCCGAACTCGTGCAGCTGCTGGTCGATGGCGACGGCGAGGCTGCCGAGGCGCTCATGCGTCGGCACATCGGTCACGTGTCCGGTCTCTGGAGCGGTCGCCAGGAGGCCTAGCGCTCGGGCGGGGATTCCTCCGTGCGGCGCGCGACTTGCGCAGACGTCGCGGATCGGTAATATGTCACGTACCGCCCGTAGTGATATGTCACGTATGACGCGCGAGCGGGTCCCTGCAACGTCGCATTGAGGAGAGACCCATGTCCCACGGACCCCGGCGCCGCGTGCGCCTCCTCCCGCTCGCCGCAGGCGCGAGTCTGCTGCTGGCACTGACCGGCTGTTCCGGCGGCCTCGCAGGCGGCGGCGACGGCGGCGGTGACGAGGGCCCGATCACGCTCGGGATGCTCGCCCCGTTCTCGGGCAGCGAGTCCGCGTTCGGCGCCTACATGCAGAACGGCGCGCAGCTCGCGATCGACGAGCTGAACGCCGACGGCGGCGTGCTCGGCCGTGACCTCGAACTCGTCGTCGAGGACGACGCCTGCGACGCCACCACGGCCGTCGCCGGTGCCAACAAGCTCGTGACCGACGGCGTCCACGCGTCGGTCGGCGGGTACTGCTCGGGCGCGACGCTCCCGACGCTGCCGATCTTCGACGAGGCCGGCATCCCCATGGTGATCCCCGCCGCGAACTCCAACGAGCTCGTCCAGGGCCTGCCCGGTGTCTTCCTCATCAACGGCACGGGCACCCAGCAGGCCGCCGCCGCGGTGCAGTACGCGGAGAAGATCGGCGCGACCACCGTCGCCGCGATCGACGACGCCACCTCGTACTCGGCCGACCTGGCCGCGTCGTTCGTCGAGCAGGCCGAGGAGGCCGGCCTCGAGGTCGCGTTCGAGGCGACCGTGACGCCCGGCGAGAACGACTACTCGGCCGTGGCCACGCAGCTCGCGAGCGGGCAGCCCGACCTCGTCTACTGGACGGGCTACTACCAGGAGGGCGGCCTGATCGTCCGCCAGGCCACCGACGCGGGCTACGACGGCACGTTCCTGGTGGGCGACGGCTCGGTCGACGCCAAGTTCGCCGAGATCGCCGGTCCGGGCTACACCGACCACGTGGTCGCGACCTTCACCCAGACGCCCGACATGATCGAGGGCGCCGACGACTGGATCGCCTCGTACTCCGAGCTCGCGGGTGAAGCACCCGGCCCGTACTCGACCCAGTCCTACGACGCCGTCCGCGTCGTGGCGCAGGCGATCGGGGACGCCGGGTCCACGGAGACCGAGGACGTGATCGCCGCGATCGAGGCGCTCGACGGGTTCGACACCTTCGCCGGGCCGCTCACGTTCACCGACGACCACACCCTGTCGGGCGGCGGATTCGTCATCGTCGCGATCGACCCCGAGTCCGGTGCGTTCGTCCTCGAGGACGACCTGCAGGGCTGAGCCGTGGGGACGGGCGGCCGCGCGCCGCCCGTCCCGACCGCCATCGGAAGGAGTCTGATCACGTGATGCAGCTCATCTGGAACGGCCTCATCGTCGGTTCGTTCTACGCCCTCGTCGCGCTCGGCTACAGCATGGTCTACGGGATCATCAAGCTGCTGAACTTCGCGCACGGCGACCTCTACATGCTCGGCGCGTTCGTCGGGTTCTTCACCCTCTCGGCATTCGGGATCTCGAACGAGACCTCCATCCCGCTGCTCGTCGTCATCCTGCTGCTTTCGATGGTCACGACCGGCCTGATCGGCGTCGGCATCGAGCGCATCGCCTACCGGCCGCTGCGGAAGAGCCCGCGGCTCGCCGTGTTGATCACGGCGATCGGCGTCTCCTTCACGCTCGAGTACGGCGTGCGCCAGATCTTCGGCCCCAACCCCGAGGCGTTCCCCATCCGACTCGAGTCGACCGGCTTCGACTTCGCCGGCATGCGCATCACCGCCTCGCAGCTCGTGCTCGTCGTCATCGCCGCGGCGCTCATGCTCGTGCTCGCGCATATCGTCGAGCGGACCCGCGAAGGCCGCGCGATGCGCGCGATCGCACTCGACCCGCAGGGCGCCCAGCTGATGGGCGTGAACGTCAACCGTGTCATCGCGACCGTCTTCTTCATCGGGTCCGCGCTCGCCGGCGCGGCGGGGGTCATGGCCGGTGCGTACTACGGCTCCATCGACTTCCTGATGGGCTTCATCATCGGGCTCAAGGCGTTCACCGCCGCCGTCATCGGCGGTATCGGCAACCTCTACGGCGCGATGCTCGGCGGACTCCTGCTCGGCCTGCTCGAATCGTTCGGGGCCGCCTGGTTCGGCGGTGAGTGGCGTGACGTGTTCTCGTTCGCCTTCCTGATCCTGTTCCTCACGTTCAAGCCGACGGGCCTGCTCGGCGCCCGCGTCGTGGAGAGGATGTGACATGGCACGCGACCTCGACCTCGCGCTGAAGAACGCGCCGTTGCGCGCGCCGGCCCCGTTGTTCGACCGTCCCCGCGCCCCACGCGGCGTCTTCACCTCGCAGAGCGGGTTCCTCCGCGCCCTCGGCATCCTCGCCGTCGTGCTGCTCGCCGTGCTGCCGTTCCTCGACGCCTCCCGGTACACGATGTCGATCGCGACGAGTGCGCTGATCTACGTCATGCTCTGCATGGGCCTGAACGTCGTCGTGGGCTACGCCGGGCTGCTCGACCTCGGCTACATCGCGTTCTTCGCGGTCGGCGCGTACGTCTCCGGCATCTTCACCACGGTGCTCGGATTCCCCATGTGGCTGGCGTTGCCGGCCACGATCGTCGCCTGCATCGTCGCGGGCGTCATCATCGGCGGACCGACCCTGCGGCTGCGCAGCGACTACCTCGCGATCGTCACGCTGGGCTTCGGTGAGATCATCCGCATCACCGCGAACAACCTCGAGATCACCGGAGGTCCCTCGGGCATCCACGGCATCCCGTCGTGGGACTTCGGCGGCTGGAGCTTCGACGACGGCTTCGCGATCGGCGGCCTCCAGTTCCCGGGCTACGTCGTCTTCTACTACTTCGTGGCGGCCGTCGTGGTCGTCGTCGGGGTGATCGGCGCCGGACGCCTCGCCAAGGGCAAGCTCGGCCGCGCCTGGAAGGCCGTGCGCGACGATGAGGACGCCGCCGAGGCGATGGGCATCAACACCTACGTCGCCAAGATCTCGGCGTACATCATCGGTGCGGTCTGGGCGGGGATGGCGGGACAGCTCATGTCGACGCACCTGTCGGCCATCAGCCCCAACAGCTTCCAGTTCCTGTACTCCGCCCTGATCCTCATGGCCGTCGTGCTCGGCGGCATGGGTTCCACCCCGGGTGTGATCATCGGCGCGCTGTTCGTCTCGCTCGCACCCGAGCTGCTTCGCGACTTCGCCGAATGGCGCTACCTGATCTTCGGCGTCCTCCTCGTCGTGGTCATGCTGTTCCGTCCCGCCGGACTGTGGCCGGCGACCGCGGTGCTGCCCTGGCTGAAGCGCACGAAACCGCAGCCACCGCCGTTCACGTCGGCGGTCGGCGCGATCGACCAGGGCGTGCCCGGCGTCGAACCGAGCGTCATGGAGTCGGTCGACGGCCTGCCCGCCACCGACGCCGAGGAAGGGAGGCAGGCATGAGCGCCCTGCTCGAGGTCCGCGACCTCCGTCTCCAGTTCGGCGGCGTGAAGGCCGTGGACGGACTCAGCTTCGAGGTCCGCGAGGGCGAGATCCTCGCGGTGATCGGACCGAACGGTGCGGGCAAGACCAGTGCGTTCAACTGCATCTCGGGCTTCTACCTGCCGACGTCGGGCTCCGTCGTCTTCGACGGCAAGCGCATCGTCCGCGAGGTTCCCAAGCCCTGGCATGCGCTGCGGCTCGTGAACCTGCTCCAGAGCTTCGGCTTCTACCGCGTGCTCCCGTCGCGGGTCACGAAGTGGGGGATGGCGCGGACGTTCCAGAACCTTCGGCTGTTCCGCGAGCTCTCGGTGCTCGAGAACGTGAAGACGGCCATGCACGCGAACCTGCGCGAGGGCTTCTGGTCGACGCTCCTGCACACGCCCGGGTACCGTCGGGCCGAGGCGGCGTGCGTCCGCGAGGCACGCGGATGGCTCGACTTCGTCGGGTTCGAGGATGACGAGGACCTCTACGTGGGGCAGCTGCCCTACGGCGAGCAGCGCCGCGTCGAGATCGCGCGGGCGCTCGCGACGAGCCCGAGGCTGCTGCTGCTCGACGAGCCCGCGGCGGGCCTCAACCACAACGAGAAGCAGGCGCTCATGGCGCTGATCCGCCGGATCCGCGACCTCGGCGTCGCGGTCGTGCTGATCGAGCACGACATGGGCATGGTCATGGAACTGGCCGAGCGGATCGTCGTGCTCAACTACGGCAAGGAGATCGCCGACGGCACGCCGGCGGAGATCAAGGCGGACCCGCTGGTCATCGAGGCCTACCTGGGCGTCGACGAGGAAGCGGAGCCGATCGATGCGACGCGGCTGCGCACCGGCACCGTGTCGGCGGAGGCGATCGCCGACGCCCTCGGCGCAGGCGCCGGCGCGACATCCGATGGGAAGGACGGTGGCGTGCGATGACCGCGCTCGAGGTGCAGGACGTCGACGTCTACTACGGCCGCGTGCACGCGCTGCGACAGCTGAGCTTCGCCGTGGGGGAGGGCGAGATCGTCTGCCTGCTCGGCAACAACGGCGCCGGCAAGTCGACGACCATGAACCTGCTGTCGGGACTCGTCCGGCCGAAGGCCGGCTCGGTCCGGTGGAACGGCACCGATCTCGCGACCGCGAAGCCGTGGAACATCGTCTCGAGCGGGCTCATCCACGTGCCCGAGGGCCGCCGCATCTTCTCGACGATGACGGTGCACGAGAACCTGCTGCTCGGCGGGTACTCGGTGCGCGACAGGCGCCGCATCGACGAGCGCATCGCGCAGGTCTACGAGCTCATGCCCCGCCTGGCGGAGCGCCGCAGGCAGCAGGGCGGCACGCTCTCGGGCGGCGAGCAGCAGATGGTCGCCATCGGACGCGCGCTCATCGGCGGCCCGAAGCTGCTGCTGCTGGACGAGCCCTCGATGGGCCTCGCACCGCTCGTCGTGAAGCAGGTCATGGAGGTCATCTCGGCAGTCAACGCGCAGGGGACGACGGTGCTGCTCGTCGAGCAGAACGCCCGGGCGGCGTTGAAGATCGCGCATCGGGCGTATGTCATCGAGACTGGAGCGGTGACGCTCTCAGGTCCGGCGAGCGAGCTCGCGCGCGACCCGCGCGTGGTCGAGGCCTATCTGGGAGCCTGACGGCGGAGCGCTCCCACGTCACGTGGGGTGCGCTTCCGCTTCCGAACCGGTAATATGTCACGTATCACAGTCAGGAGGGCGGCATGCGGATCGTCGTGATCGGTGCGGGGGCCATCGGCGCCTCGTGCGCGCTCGCGCTCGCCGAAGCCGGCGCCGAGGTGGTCGTCGTCGACCGCACCGGCGTCGCCGCCGAGACCTCCAGCCGCTGCGAGGGCAACATCCTCGTGTCGGACAAGGGTCCGGGTGCCGAGGCAGACCTCGCCATCGTCGCCCGGCGCGCGTGGAGCGACCTGGCCGCCAGGCTCGACGACGACCGTGCGCCCGGCCAGCCGGCGACCGAATTCGAGGAGAAGGGCGGCGTGGTCGTCGCCTTCGCCGGCGGGGCCGCCGCGCTCGACGCCTTCGCCGCGTCCCAGCGCGCGATCGGGATCCGGGCGGACGCCGCGTCGGCCGAGGACCTCCGCCGCCTCGAACCTCACCTCAGCCCTGAAGTGGCGCGCGGCATCCACTACCCCGACGACGCCCAGGTGCAGCCGAGCCTCGCCACGCAGGCCATGCTCGCACGCGCCCGGCGGCTCGGTGCCGAGTTCCGGATCGCCGAGGTCAGCGGTGCCGTCAGCATCGGCGACCGCCTGGCCGGCGTCGCCACGCCCGACGGCGAGATCATGGCCGACGCGGTCGTCAACTGCGCCGGTCCGTGGGCCGGCGAGGTCGCCGCGCTGCTCGGCGCGCGCCTCGACATCCGGCCGCGGCGGGGCGCGATCCTCGTCACGACGCCCATGCCGCAGCGCGTCTTCCACAAGGTGTACGACGCCGACTACGTCGGCGCGGTGGGGTCGAGCGACGCCGCGCTCCAGACCTCGACGGTCGTCGAGTCGACCCCCGCGGGCACCGTGCTCATCGGGTCCAGCCGCGAACGCGTCGGATTCTCGACGAACGGCACGCTGGCCCCCATCACCGAGATCGCCGCGAAGGCGACGCGACTCTTCCCGTTCCTCGCCGACACGATGCTCCTCCGCAGCTACGTGGGATTCCGGCCGTACACGCCCGACCACCTGCCCGTGATCGGCGCGGACGCCCGCGTCGGCGGCCTGTTCCACGCCGCCGGGCACGAGGGTGCCGGCATCGGCCTCGCGCCGACGACCGGCGAGCTCATCGCGCACGCCGTGCTCGGGATCCCGGCGCCCCTCGACCCGGCACCGTTCCTGCCCACGCGCGCGAGCCTCGGGGAGGCGGCATGAGCATCCGCATCGCGGTCGACGGCACCGCGCTCGAGGGGCGCGACGGCCAGACCATCGCCGGCGTGCTCATCGGCGCCGGGCATCGGAGCTGGCGCACGGCCGCCAGCGCCGAACGCGGCGTCTTCTGCGGCATCGGCATCTGCCAGGACTGCCTCGTGACGGTCAACGGCGTCGAGGGCGTGCGCGCATGCCAGCGCACGGCACGCGACGGCGACGTGATCGAGCGGGAGTCACGATGAGCCGCCGCGTCGTCGTCCTCGGTGCCGGCCCCGCCGGGCTCGCCGCCGCGCAGGCCGCGCTCGCACACGGGGCCGAGGTCACGGTGCTCGACGAGGGCGAGCGCCCGGGCGGCCAGTTCTGGCGTCACCACGACGGGCTCACCGATCCGCGCATGCAGCATCAGTGGGCGCGCTTCGAGCGGCTGCGCGGCGCCCTCCACCGTGCGGACGTGCACACACAGGCCAGCGTCTGGCACGTCGAGAGCGATCACGGCCTCCGCGTGCACGCGCTCGTCGGCCCCGCCGACTCGGCCGGCCGGATGGGCCACACCATCGAGGGCGACGCCCTCGTCATCGCGACAGGCGCCCACGATCGCGCGCTGCCGGTGCCCGGATGGACGCTCCCCGGCGTCATCACTGCTGGAGCCGCTCAGGCGCTCGCGAAGCGCGACGGCGTCGCGCCCGGACGCCGGACGGTCGTCGCGGGCGCCGGGCCCTTCCTGCTCCCGGTCGCCGCGAGCATCGGCCTGGCCGGCGGCACGGTCGCCGAGGTCGTCGAGGCCGTCGGATCCGCCGCGATCGCGCGGGGCTGGGGCCGAGCTCCGTGGCAGCTCGCGGGCGCCGTGGGCAAGGCCGGCGAACTCGCCGAGTACGTCGGCGACCTGGCCCGCCATCGGACTCCGTACCGATTCGGCAGCGCCGTCACGCGCATCCACGGCGAGCACGCCGTCGAGGCGGTGACCGTCCAGCGCATCGATGCCGAGTGGCGTCCGATCCCCGGTACCGAGCGCGTCGTCGACTGCGACTCGGTCGCCCTCGGCCACGGGTTCACGCCCCGCCTCGAAGCCGCGATCCAGGCCGGGTGCGCGATCTCCGCCGACCGCTTCGTCGAGGTCGACGAGCGCCAGGCCACGACCGTCCCCGGCGTCTATGCGGCCGGCGAGGTCACCGGCATCGCCGGCGCCGACGCGGCGCTCGCCGAGGGCGCGGTCGCCGGATTCGCGGCGGCCGGCGGCGCGCTCGACGACCTGCGCCTGCGCCGCATCCTCACCGCACGGCGGCGCATGCACGTGTTCGCCGAACGCCTCGCGACCCACGCCATCCGACCCGGATGGACGGCCTGGCTCGACGACGACACGATCGTCTGCCGATGCGAGTCCGTCACGCGCGCCCGAATCGCCGAGTACGCCGATGCGTCGAGCCGCGGCATGCGCCTCGCGACTCGGGCCGGACTCGGCGCGTGCCAGGGCCGCACCTGCGGGCGTAGCGTCGAAGCGCTCGTCGCGGCATCCGTCGACTACGACCACCGGCCGGTGCTCTCCTCGATCCGGATCGGGGAACTCGCCGGCCTCCACGACCACCACACCCAGCACCAGGAGCAGCAATGACCGAGCAGAACATGGACCTCGGCGGCGTCGTCGTCGCCACCACCCTCGCCTTCCGAGAGGACCCGTCGGCCCCGGCGGGCCTCGCCGTCGACTACGACCGCTTCGCCGAGCACGTCGACTTCCTCATGTCGAACGGATGCCGCGGCGTCGGCCCGAACGGATCGCTCGGCGAGTACTCGTCCCTCACCGACGAGGAGCGCCGCAAGGTCATCCAGGTCGCCGTCGAGGCGGTCGACGGTCGCGGCATCGTGATCGCCGGCGCGCACGGAGTCGGCAGCCACCAGGCCCGCAAGTGGGCCGAGTACGCCCGCGAGGACGGCGCCGACGGCGTGCTCCTGCTGCCGCCGACCGTCTACCGCGCCAACGAGGGCGAGGTCATCGCGCACTTCGAGGAGGTCGCGAAGGTCGGCCTGCCGATCATGGCCTACAACAACCCGTTCGACACCAAGGTCGACCTCGTGCCGTCGCTCGTCGCGCGGCTCGCCGAGATCCCCGCGGTCGTCGCGATCAAGGAGTTCTCGGGCGACGTGCGCCGCGTCTACGAGATCAAGGAACTGTGCGACATCGACATCATCGCCGGCGCCGACGACGTGCTGTTCGAGCTGATGGTCAACGGTGCGGTGGGCTGGTTCGCGGGCTACCCGAACGCCTTCCCGCGCGAGGCGGTCGAGCTGTACAACCTGTGCGCCGACGGAAAGTGGCACGAGGCGAAGGCGCTGTACGAGCAGCTCGTCGCGGTGTTCCGCTGGGATTCGCGCACGGAGTTCGTGCAGGCCATCAAGCTCTCGATGGACATCTGCGGCAATTCCTACGGGGGCCCGACGCGCCCGCCGCGCGGTCCGCTCTCGGCTGAGCAGCACGCACAGGTCACGGCCGACACCGAGCGGGCGCTCGCGGCCCTGGCGGCCCGATCGGCGGCGGTCGCCTGATGCGTGCGCGCCGGGTCGTCTCGGCCGTCGATTCGCACACCGAGGGCATGCCGACGCGCGTCGTCACGGGCGGCGTCGGTCGGATCCCCGGCGCGACGATGAACGAGCGGCGGCTCTGGGCGATGGAGCACCTCGACGGGCTTCGCGGAATGCTCATGAACGAGCCCCGCGGCCACGCCTCGATGTCGGGCGCGCTGCTGCAGCCGCCCGCGCGCGACGACGCCGACTGGGGTGTCGTGTTCATCGAGGCGAGCGGCTTCCTGCCGATGTGCGGCCACGGCACGATCGGCGTGGCCACCGTGCTCGTCGAGACCGGCATGGTCGAGGTGACCGAGCCGGTCACCGAGATCCGACTCGACGTGCCGGCCGGGCTCGTGGTCGCACGCGTCGAGGTCGATGGCGGCCGGGCGAAGCGGGTCACGATCGAGAACGTGCCGAGCTTCGTCGAGCGGCTCGACGAGCGGATCGAGGTGCCCGGCTACGGCGAGGTGCCGTACTCGGTCGCGTTCGGCGGCAACTTCTACGCGCTCGTCGACCTCGACGACGTGGGCCTGCCGTTCGACCGTGCCCGCCAGGACGACATCCTGCGCGCCGGGCTCGCCATCATGGACGCGATCAACGAGCAGCGCCCGCCGCGCCATCCCGAGCTCTCCGGCGCGAACCACGTGCACCACGTCGAGTTCATCGCGCCCGGGTCCGACGCCGTGCGATCGCGCCACGCGATGGCGATCCATCCCGGATGGTTCGACCGCTCGCCGTGCGGCACCGGCACGAGCGCACGTATGGCCGAGCTCCACGCGCGCGGCGAGCTCGCGCTCGAGACCGACTTCGTGAACGAGTCGTTCATCGGCAGCGAGTTCACCGGCCGCCTGCTGCGCGAAACCGCGGTCGGCGGCGTCCGCGCGGTGGTGCCGACCATCTCCGGCCGAGCCTGGGTCACGGGCATCGGCCAGTACTTCCTCGACGAGGACGACCCGTTCCCCGAAGGCTTCGTCTTCTGATCACCCACGAACCCGAACGACCAGGAGCATCCATGGACATCGACCGGATCGCCGAGAACGCCGCGCGCGCGGCGCGCCCCTTCGCAGACACCGACCCGAAGGCGCGGGCGAACGCCCTCGTCGCCGTCGCCGACGCGATCGACGCGGCCGGACCCGAGCTCATCGCCATCGCGATGCGCGAGACCGGCCTCACCGAGGCGCGACTGACCGGCGAGGTGCGACGCACCAGCAACCAGCTGCGCCTCTTCGCCGAGGTCATCGTCGACGGTGCCTACCTCGACGCCCGCATCGACGACGCCGACCCCGGCTACGTCATCGGGCCGCGGCCCGACGTGCGCCGCGTGCTCGAGCCGGTCGGGCCGGTGCTGAACTTCGCCGCGTCGAACTTCCCGTTCGCGTTCTCAGTCGCGGGCGGCGACTCGGCCGCCGCGCTCGCCGCAGGATGCCCGCTCATCGTGAAGGCGCATTCGGGCCACCCCGAGCTCTCGCGGCGGACGGCGGAGGTCGTCGCGTCGGCGCTCGCCTCGGCCGGCATGCCCGACGGCGTCTTCCAGCTCGTCGAGGGCCAGCAGAACGGGGTCGCCCTCCTCCGCGACGACCGGATCCGTGCCGGTGCGTTCACGGGCTCGACGCACGTCGGGACCCTGCTCGCCGAGATGGCGGCGTCGCGGCCGCGCCCGATCCCGTTCTACGGCGAGCTCGGCAGCGTGAACCCCGTGTACGCGACGGCCGGTGCGGTCGCGACCGAGCCCGAGCTGCTGCAGGGCTTCCTCGGCTCGGTCTCGGGCTCGGCGGGGCAGCTGTGCACGAAGCCGGGCTTCCTGTTCGTCCCGGCGGATGCCGCGCTCGAGCCGATCGCCGAGGCGGCGTCCGGTCTGCCCGAGCATCGCCTGCTCAACCCGGGCATCGGCCGTGCCTTCGAGGACCGACGGGCATCGGTCCTCGGCGCGCCGGGCGTGACGGTCCTGGCCGAGGGTGCGGTCCGGGTCGACGACGACGAGCAGCGCTTCGCCACTCCGACGGTCGTCGAGGTCGACGTGGACACGCTGCGCGAGCACCGGGACGAGCTGCTCGAGGAGTCCTTCGGGCCGCTCTCGATCCTCGTGCGCTATGCCGACCCCGACGCACTGCCCGCGTTGCACCGCGAGCTGTTCCCCGGCAACCTCACGTCGACCGTGCACGCGAGCGACGACGAGCTCGCCGACGGGCGGCTGGCCGACCTCGTGAACGCGCTGGCCGAGACCAGCGGGCGGGTGCTCTTCGGAGGCTGGCCGACCGGGGTGTCGGTGACGAGCGCGATGCAGCACGGCGGCCCGTTCCCGGCGACGACGACGGATGCCACGAGCGTCGGCACCGCGGCGATCACCCGGTTCCTGCGCGGCGTGGCCTACCAGGGCGCCCCGCAGGCGCTGCTCCCGCCGCCGCTGCGCGACGACAACCCGTGGGGCGTGCCGCAGCGGCGCAGCACCGCGGGCCGGTCGGAAGGGTGGGGAAGCCTCGCCGGCGAGTACTGACGAACGATGGATGCGACGGCGCCCCGGCGATCTTCCCGCCGGGGCGCCGTCGCGGTCAGCGCAGGCTGAAGCCGTCGACGAGCGGGTCGCCCTCGTCGAGCTCGAACTCGCTCCGACCGACGCGATAGGCCTGGCCAGTCACCTCGGGGATCACGCCATCCGCGGTACGCTCCGCGACGCGTGCGAGGAACCGCGTGCCGATGATCGAGTCGTGCGTGAGGACGTCGCCCTCGCCGAGCTCGCCGGTGTGCGCGAGCAGCGCGACGCGTGAGGCGGTGCCCGATCCGCAGGGGCTGCGGTCGACTTCGCCGTCGGCGAAGACGGTCACGTTGCGCTGCCAGGGTCCGCGTTCCGTGCGACCGAGATCCTCGACCCAGATCGAGCCGTAGACGCCCGAGAGTCGCGCGTCCTCGAGCTGCGCGGCCGGATGGTCGTTCAGGGCCCACTTGATCTCGCGTCCGAGCCGGATGAGCTCGGTCGTGTGCTGCGGGGCGACCGTGAGACCGACCGCCGCGGCAGGCAACGTCGCGTAGACGGCGCCGCCGAACACGAGGTCGACCTCGACCTCGCCGGCCGACGTCGCGAGTCGGATGCCACGTTCGAGCACCCGCGATTCGACATTGCGGAACACGACCCCGGTCGTGCGCCCGCCCTCGCGCTGCACGCGCGCCTGCACGCGACCGCTCGGGACGTCGATCGTGACGACCGCTTCACCGTCGTCGGGGGCCGGCACGAGTCCGGTGCGCACCGCCCACGCGCCGAGCGCGATCGTGCCGTGCCCGCACGCGGTCGAGAAGCCGTCCTTGTGCCAGAACAGCACGCCGAAGTCGGCGCCGTCGTCATCGGGCGGCGTCAGGAATCCGCCGTACATGTCGTCGTGCCCGCGCGGCTCGAGGCAGAGGAAGCGGCGTACGGCGTCGGCGTCGCCAGTCATCGCGTGGACGCGCCGCTCGGCGACGGTCGCGCCGTCGGTCGTGACGCCCTCGACGATGCGGAACGGCTCGCCCGCGGTGTGCCAGTCCTCGGTGCTCCAGCGCATCAGTCCGTCCTTCCGCCGCCGGCGGCGCCCTCGAGTGCGAGCCTCGCGACTGCGAGGTCCTGCCATCCCATGCCGCAGCTCTTGAACACGCGCGGTCGGTCGAAGCGCACAGGCTCCCGTCCGTCGAGGATGCGCGCCATCGGCACGACCGAATCGGGGGAGAGGTGACCTTCGGCGACCGCCATGATCACGTCGCCCGCCTCGGTGCGCGCGATGCGATCGGTCTCGACGATGACTTGGGCGCGGCCCAGGAGCGCGCCGGGGAGTTCTCGCCGGTCGGGCTCGTGCGATCCGACCGCGACGATCGCGGCCCGGTCGGAGACGAGGTCGGCGACGAAGAGTGGCTCGGTCGCCGTCGTGGCGCAGACCGCGAGGTCGGCGTCGGCCACGTCCGCGGGAGCGCCCACCGAGACATCCGCAGTCGGTGCATACGCTCGTGCCGCCTCGACGGCCTCCTCGGCCTTCGCGCGGTCGCGGCCGACGATGCGCACACGTCGCAGGTCGCGGATCGCGGCCATCGCCTCGACGTGGCGCACGCCCTGGGGTCCGGTGCCGAACACGACGAGCGATGCGGCGTCGGGCGTCGCGATGAGGTCGAGCACCGCCGCCGACACGGCCGGCGTGCGCAGGCTCGTCAGCGCGGTGCCGTCGACGAGCGCAGTCGGCGCCAGCGTGTCGCCGTCGAGCACGAGGTAGATCGCCTGGATGCGCTCGAGGCCGCGCGCGGGGTTCGCGGGCGCGACCGTCGCGAGCTTCTGGCCGGCGAGGCCGTCGATCGCCGACGGCATGAGCAGCAGCTGCCCGTTCGGCACGTCGACGATGTCGCGTGGCGGATCATCGTCGGGATCGAACCCGCCTCGCACGAGGTCCTGCACGGCGCGGATGGCGGCGTGCATCGCTACGCGGCGTTCGACGGCCCCGCCGTCGATGAACTGGATGGAATCGAGAACGCCTGCCATCCGGCCAGTCTAGGGAGTAATGTGTAATATGTCACGTGGTACGGCCGACTCTCAGCACCGGCTACCTGATCGGGCGCGACATCCTCGCCCGCGACCGGTTCGCCTCGGCGTCGCGACTGAAACGGATGGCCCGCAGCACGCGGGCCGGGAGGAGACACGATGACGACCGACCTCTCGACCACTGCCGATATCGAGCCCCGCTCGATGCCCGAGCCGTCCGAGCCCGACCCCCGGATGCCGCGCCTCGTGAACTCACCGGGCTTCCGCAATTGGATGCTCGAGGGTTGGGGCGAGGCTGACCGTACCCCGATCGTGCCGGCCGGCGCGCCGACGGCGACGGCCGCTCATCGTGGCCGGCTCTCGGCGGCGCTGCCGGGCCGGGTGCTCGCGATCGCGGCCGGCCGCGCGCCGATGCGGGCGAACGACACCGCCTTCGAGTTCCGCGCCGACAGCGACTTCCTCTGGCTCGTGGGCCTCGGCATCGAGGACGCGGTGCTGGTGCTGGAGCCCGTCTCCGGCGGCCACGAGGCGACGCTGTACCTGCCGACCGCGTTCCGCCCGGGCGATGAGGCGTTCTTCGCGGATGCGCTTCGCGGCGAGCTCTGGGTGGGCCCGATGCCCGGGCTCGCCGAGTACGCCGACGCGCTGGGGATTCGCACCCGCCGCATCGAGGAGCTCGACCTTCCGGGTGACGCGCTCCTCGCGGGCACGGTTCCCGCGACCGGGCCGCTCGCCGCGCTCGGGGGCCGGCCGCGGTCGGGCGAGCTCGCGCGGGTGCTCTCGGAGCTGCGCATGATCAAGGACGAGTGGGAGATGGCTGAGCTGCGCGCCGCCGTCGACACGACCGTCGACGGCTTCGCAGCGACGGTGCTCGAGATCCCGCGCGCCGTCGCCCGGGGCGGCGAGCGCTGGCTCCAGGGCACGTTCGACCGTCATGCCCGCACGTTCGGCGCGGGACCGGGCTACGCCTCGATCGTCGGGTCGGGCGCGCACGCCCCGATCCTGCACTGGGTGCGGGCCGAGGGCGCCGTCGACCCCGAGGCGCTGCTGCTGCTCGATATGGGCGTGGAGCGCCGGTCGGGGTTCACGTCCGACGTCACTCGCACGGTGCCCGCGTCCGGCACGTTCAGCACGACGCAGCGCGAGGTGCACGATCTCGTCGAGGCATCCCATCGTGCCGGCCTCGCGGCCGTCGGCCCGGGTCGCGACTGGTCCGACTTCCACGCCGCGTGCATGGAGGTGATCGCACAGGGGCTCTCCGACTGGGGCATCCTGCCGGTCTCGGTCGACGAGGCGCTCTCGCCCGAGGGACAGCAGCACCGCCGATTCATCGTGTGCGGCGTGGGCCACCACCTCGGCATCGACGTGCATGACTGCGCGTCGTCGAGCCACGAGGCCTACCAGGGGGCGACGTTGCGGTCGGGCATGGTCCTGACGGTCGAGCCCGGCCTGTACTTCCACGCGTTCGACGAGACCCTGCCGCCGGAGCTGCGCGGTGTGGGCGCGCGAATCGAGGACGACGTCCTGGTCACCGACCGGGGCTCCGAGGTGCTGTCGTCCGGGCTCCCGATCGATGCCGCCGGCATCGAGGCGTGGATGGCCGCCCTCCGGTAACGTCGGTTCGCGGCATCCGGCCGGATCTGGCAGAATAGGCGGTTGGACCGCCGCCCGACCCTCTATCCGGCCGTGGTCCGACCCTTCGAGCTTCCGCCGGGTGTGCACCCCACGCTCCAGGCGATCGGTTCAACCTCTTTCTACACATTCTGGAGAATCGTGGCTGTCAAGATCCGTCTCAAGCGGCTCGGCAAGATCCGTGCCCCGTACTACCGCATCGTCGTCGCCGACTCGCGCACCAAGCGCGACGGTCGCGTCATCGAGGAGATCGGCAAGTACCACCCCACCGAGGAGCCCTCGTTCATCGAGGTCGACTCCGACCGTGCCCAGTACTGGCTCGGCGTCGGTGCCCAGCCGACCGAGCAGGTCCGCGCCATCCTCAAGCTGACCGGCGACTGGGGCAAGTTCAAGGGCGACAAGGACGCCAAGAGCACCGTGCGCACCGCCGAGCCCAAGGCCGAGTTCAAGGTCGACGAGGCCAAGAAGTCGGTCGTCAAGCCCAAGGCCGAGAAGCCGGCCAAGGCCGAGGAGCCGGCCGCCGAGGCCGCCGACGAGGCCGCATCGGACGAGGCGTAGGCCTTGCTCACTTCCGCGCTCGAGCACCTCGTCAAGGGGATCGTCGATCACCCTGACCAGGTGAAGGTCGTCTCCGCGTCGAGCGCACGCGGCGAGGTCCTCGAGGTGCACGTGCACCCCGAGGACCTCGGCCGCGTCATCGGGCGGTCCGGTCGCACCGCGAAGGCGTTGCGCACCATCGTCGCCGCCCTCGCCGACGGTCGCCGGGTCCGTGTCGACGTCGTCGACACCGACGACTGACGTGGCCGCGGCGAACCGCCCGCAGCAGCTTCGCGT
The DNA here is from genome assembly GCF_042794545.1 of Agromyces sp. NPDC056523. Taxonomy (NCBI): domain Bacteria; kingdom Bacillati; phylum Actinomycetota; class Actinomycetes; order Micrococcales; family Microbacteriaceae; genus Agromyces; species Agromyces sp. NPDC056523. The sequence goes on along the minus strand of NZ_JBHTTM010000002.1, from coordinate 675,715 downwards.
CGGCCGGCTGACCAAGGCGCACGGGCTCAAGGGCGCCATCAAGCTCGAGCTCTACACCGACGATCCCGAGCGCCGCTTCGTGCCGGGCGCCGAGTTCTCGTTGCAGGTACCGGAGTCGTCCCCGTGGCACGGCAAGCACCTCACCCTGAAGGAGCTGCGCTGGTACAACGGCCATCCCGTCGGGTTCTTCGAGGGTGTCGACGACCGCACGGCGGCCGAGGCCCTCGTCAAGGCGATCCTGTGGGTCGACCAGCCCGCTGATGAGGCTCAGGAGCCCGACGCCTGGTACGACCACCAGCTCGTCGGACTCGCCGTGATCCGCGACGGCGAGAAGGTCGGCGAGGTCGTCCACGTCGACCACCTCCCCGCACAGGACCTCCTCGTCGTGAAGACCGGGCGCGGAGAGGTCATGGTCCCATTCGTCTCCGCCATCGTGCCGGCCGTCGATCTCGAGGCAGGCACGGTCACGGTCACCCCGCCGCCGGGCCTCTTCGAGGAGCTGCCGGAGGAGCCCGCGCCCGCTGACGCTAGCGGCGCCGAGGCATCGGGCGACCGGCCCGACGCCGACTAGGAGCCGATCGTGCGAATCGACATCGTCACGATCTTCCCGTCGTTCTTCGACGTGCTCGACCTGTCGCTGCTCGGCAAGGCGCGACAGACGGGCCTCATCGACGTCCGCACGCACGACCTGCGCGACTTCGCGCACGACCGCCACCGCACCGTCGACGACACGCCCTACGGCGGCGGCGCCGGCATGGTCATGAAGCCCGAGCCCTGGGGCGAGGCGCTCGACGCGATCGTCGGCGAGGGCCCGTCCGACGCGCTGCTCGTCGTGCCGTCGCCCGCGGGTGAGCCGTTCACGCAGCAGACCGCGCGCGAGCTCGCGGCCGAGGAGCACCTGGTGTTCGCGTGCGGCCGCTACGAGGGCATCGACCAGCGCGTCGTCGACCACTACGCCATGCGCATGCGCGTGCGCCCGATCAGCCTCGGCGACTACGTGCTCAACGGCGGCGAGGTCGCCGTGATGGCCATGATCGAGGCGGCCGGCCGGCTCGTGCCGGGAGTCGTCGGCAACCCCGAGAGCCTGGTCGAGGAATCCCACGAGGACGGCCTGCTCGAATACCCCAGCTACACCAAGCCCGCCGTCTGGCGCGGGCTCGAGGTGCCGTCGGTGCTGCTCTCCGGCCACCACGGCCGCGTCGCCGAGTGGCGCCGTGAGCAGCAGGTCGAGCGCACGCGGCGCGTGCGTCCCGAACTGCTTCCGGATGACGCGTCAACGCCGCCCGAGTGAGGGACTCTTCACGCGCCGGAAACACTCGGGTCGGTTCCGCGAAACACGCCCTGAATAGCGTCGAAACCGGCGGCTGACACCGGATCCCGCCGGGAAGTGCGGGTCGGGTCATGGGGCGGACGGGTGGATCCGGGGGATCGCCGGAGCGTGTCGGCCTGCCGCCGCTCCGACTCGTCGCCGTGACCCACGGCACGCCGTCCACCGCGAACCGCGAGGCGGTCATCCGCCTGGCCGACGGCGTCGCATCGGCTCGGCCCGACCTCGGCGTGTCGATCACGTTCGTCGATGCGAGCAACGTCGACGTGAGCTCGGCCCTCGAGGCCGCGGCCGAACCCGACGCCGTGATCGTCCCGCTCGTGCTCTCCGCGGGGTTCCACGTGCGCACCGGCCTCTCGCTCGGCCTCGATCGCATCGGCGGTTCCGCCAGGCTCGCCGCCGAGCTCGGGCCCGACGAGCGACTCGTCGAGGTGCTCGCCCAGCGACTCGACGAGCTCGGGCTCGCCGATGGCGACACCGTGCTCCTGGCCGCCGCGGGCTCGAACGACCCGCGTGCGGTCCGCGAGTGCTTCGAGACGGCGCGCCGACTGGGCCAGCGGCTCGGGCGGTCGGTGACCGCCGGCTTCATCGCGGCCGCGATCCCGCGGTTGCCCGACGCGATCGAGATGATCCGCGAGGTGCACCCGGGTTCGCGTGTGGTCGTCGGCCCGTACCTGCTCGCGCCCGGCACGTTCTACGACCAGGCCGCGACCTCCGGGGCCGACCTGATCGCCGACCCGTTGCTCCTGCCCGACGAGCCCGCGCCGGCGGCGCTCATCGACCTCGTGGTCGACCGCTACGCCGCGGTCGGGCACGAACGCCGCGAACGGGCGTGAGCGCGGTCTCGCCCGAGCCGCTCAGGCGGTGAGGGCGCCGTCCGCCTCGGCGGCGCGCGCCAGGACCTCGGCGATCCGACCGCGGCAGCCGCCGCAGCCGGTCCCGGCGCGCGTGTCGCGGCCGACGCACTCGACGGTCGTGTGACCGCACGCGGCGGATTCCTCGATCCGGCCGACCGTGACGCCGTTGCACCAGCAGACGGTGGTCTCCGGGGCGAATGCGTCGGCGTCCTCGGCGGGGTCGTAGTCGGGCCCGTCGAACCGGAGCAGCAGCGACCGGTCGGCCGGCAGCTCGCCGCCCCGCTCGAACAGCAGCGTGAGCTCGGCCGCGGTGCGCGGCATCCCGACGCTTGCGAACCCGGTGAGCACGCCGTCCTCGGTGACCATCTTCACGTAGCGCTGGTGCTCGGGGTCGGCCCATTGGGCGACGCGGCGGCGCGGGGCGAGCCCGTCGTCATCCCACGGGTCGGCGCTCACGTCACCGACCGCCACGACGTCGACGTGCTCGGCCTTGAGCATGACGATGGGCTCGCGCTCCTGCGGCAGCGCCGGGTCGGTGCCGCCGCCGGCCACCTCGGCCGTGAGGGCGGCTGCGAGCCACGACGCCTGCCTCCAGCCGGGCCCGATGAGACCGGATGGCGCGCCGGGGAGGTCGCGACGTCCGGCGGTCTCGTCGGTGCGCTCGACGACCTGCGCGCAGTCGCCGATCGCGTACACGTCGGGGTCGGTCCAGCTTCGGAGGTCGGAGCCGACCACGACGCCCGTCGCCGTGCGGAGCCCCGCGAGCGTGGCGAGCTCGTTGCGCGGGCTCACGCCGCACGACAGCACGAGGAGGTCGCCGCGGAGCTGCTTCCCGTCGGCGGTCACGAGCATGTCGAACCGGCGCGTGCCGTCCTCGTCGGTGCGGAATCCGACCGCCTCGGCACGGCTGTGGGCGATCACCGTGATGCCGGTCCGTCGCAGCGCCGCGCGCAGCACCTGCCCGCCGCCGCGGTCGAGGTTGCGCGGCATCGGGATCGGGCCGTGGTGCACGACGCACACCTGGGCGCCGGCGTGCTGCGCGGCGAGCGCGAGCTCGAGCCCGAGCACGCCCGCGCCGAGCACGATGACGCGACGGCGGCCGCGCACCGCCTCGAGCACGCGCTGCGCGTCGTCGAGGTCGCGCAGCGCCGTGATGCCCTCGGGAAGGGCGTCGTCACGGGCGACGAGCGTCGAGGCGTACTTCTCGAGCGAGGCGAGGTCGCGACGGTGCCGCTCGACGCCGTCCAGCGTGGGCACGTTGGCGCGTGATCCGGTCGCGAGCACGACGCGGTCGTAGTGCAGCTGCTCGCCGTTCGAGCAGTGCACGACCCGCGCGTCGCGGTCGACGGCGGTCGCCGCGACCCCGAGCAGCACCCGGGCGCCCGCGGCCTCGGCGGCCTCGCGATCGCCGACGAGCATCGCATCCAGTTCCGTGTTGCCGACCGCGTACTCCGCGACGAGCACGCGATTGTATGACTCGACCTGCTCGCCGCCGACGACCGTGAGGGCGATGCGGCCGGCCGCGACCTCGGGCAGCAGCTCCTCGACGAAGCGGGCGCCGACCGGCCCGTAGCCGACGAGGACGATCCTGAGCGGTTCGGTCATGCGAGGGCTCCGGCTTCCGCGAGGCTCGTGACGCGCACGAGGTTGGTCTTGAACTCCGGCATCGACGAGATCGGGTCGACCGCGTCGGACGTGAGCAGGTTGGCCGCCTGGTCGTCGCCGTAATGGAACGGCAGGAACACGGCGTCGGGGCGGATGTCGGTGGTCAGCCGGGCGCGGCCGCGCACCGTTCCCCGCTCGTTGGCGACCTCGACCGCGTCGCCGTCGGCGATGCCGAGGCGGCCCGCGGTGGCCGGATGCATCGACGCCAGCAGCTCGGGCTGGGCCTCGAGCAGCTCGGGCACGCGTCGGGTCTGTGCTCCGCTCTGGTAGTGCTCGAGCAGGCGCCCGGTCACGAGGGTGAGCTCGCCCGCGGCCGGAACCGGATGCGACGCCGCCCGGACCGTGACGGCGACGAGCCGAGCTCGTCCGTCGGGGTGTGCGAAGCGATCGGCGAAGAGGCGCGGCGTGCCGGCGCTCCCACGCGGGTAGGGCCAGTACGCGGGCTCGCCGGCATCGAGCAGCGCGTAGTCGATGCCCGAGTAGTCGGCGAGCCCGCCCTCCGACGCCAGCCGCAGCTCCTCGAAGACCCGCTCGGGCTCGGTGTCGAAGCGCGCGGTCGAGCCGAGGCGGCGGGCGAGCTCGTGCATGATCCACAGCTCGTCGCGCGCGCCGGGCGGCGGCGCGAGCGCGCGGCGGCGACGGATGACGCGACCCTCGAGGTTCGTCATCGTGCCCTCCTCCTCGGCCCACTGCAGCACCGGGAGCACGACGTCGGCCATCGCGGCGGTCTCCGAGAGGACGAAGTCGCACACCACGAGCAGGTCCAGCGCTTCGACGCCGCGGCGCACAGCGGCGGCGTTGGGCGATGAGACGACGAGGTTGGAGCCGTGCACCATGAGCGCGCGCACCCCGCCGGGCTGCCCCAGCGAGCCCAGCAGCTCGATCGCCGGGACACCCGGGCCGGGGATCTCGGCCCGGTCGACGCCCCACACCCGGGCGACGTGCGCGCGCGCCACGGGGTCGGTGATCTTGCGGTAGCCGGGAAGCTGATCGCACTTCTGGCCGTGCTCGCGGCCGCCCTGGCCGTTGCCCTGGCCCGTCAGCGTGCCGTAGCCGCTGCCCGGACGGCCGGGCAGGCCGAGCAGGAGGGCGAGGTTGATCGCGGCCGTCGCGGTGTCGGTGCCGTCGACGTGCTGCTCGACGCCGCGTCCCGTGAGGATGTACGTGTTCCCACCGGCTGCGAGGCGCCGCGCGAGACGCCGCACGGTCGGCGCCGCGACGCCCGTGACGGCCTGCACGCGCTCGGGCCACCATGAGGCCACGCTGCGACGCAGGGACGCGACCCCGGTCGTGCGCGCGGCGACGTACGCCTCGTCGACGAGTCGCTCGGCGATCACGACGTGCGTGAGCCCGAGCAGCAGCGCGAGGTCGGTGCCCGGCGACGGCTGCACGTGCAGGCCGCGTGCGTCGTCGGTCAGCCTCGCCGTCGGCGTTCGGCGCGGGTCGACCACCACGAGCCCGCCTGCGGCCTGCGCGCCGGCGAGGTGGCCGATGAAGGGCGGCATGGTCTCGGCGACATTGGTGCCGAGCAACAGGATCGTCTCGGCGTCGTCGAGGTCGGTCAGCGGGAACGGCAGCCCGCGGTCGATGCCGAACGCGCGATTGCCCGCAGCGGCGGCCGACGACATGCAGTACCGGCCGTTGTAGTCGATGCGGCTCGTCCCGAGCGCGAGCCGGGCGAACTTGCCGAGCAGGTACGCCTTCTCGTTCGTGAGCCCGCCGCCCCCGAAGACGCCCACTGCGTCGGCACCATGCTGCGAGCGGATGTCTCGGAGCCGCGAAGCGACGAGATCGAGCGCCTCATCCCAGCTCGCCCCCCGGAGCGCGCCGTCGGCGCCCCGCAGGAGCGGGGCGCCGAGGCGCGACGGTGCGCGGAGCAGCTCCGCCGACGTCCAGCCCTTCTTGCACAGCCCGCCGCGGTTCGTGGGGAAGTCGCGGCCGGCGACCGTCACGGGTGTGGTCGCGGCATCCGCGCCATCCGTCGGCGTGAGGGTCATCGCGCACTGCAGGGCGCAGTACGGGCAGTGCGTGGCGGCGGGCTGTTCGGTCATGCGTGCTCGATTCAGATCTTGTGCTCGCGGAGGTGGCGGGGGCGGACGTACACCGCCCAGGTGAGGGCGAGCAGCACCACGTACCCGGCGATGAAGCCCATGAACGCGCCCGCGTAGTTCCCGGTCGTCTGGAACGACAGGTTCAGCGCCTGCGGGATGAGGAAGCCGCCGTACGCGCCGATCGCCGAGATCAGGCCCAGCGCGGCCGCGGCCTTGCGCTGCGTCGACACGTCACCTGCGCCGCCGTGCGAGGACCGCATCGCGAACACGATCGGCACCATCCGGTACGTCGACCCGTTGCCGATGCCCGCAGTCGCGAACAGCAGCAGGAACAGGCCGAGGAAGAGCCAGAAGCTGCCGAGCGGCAGGGTCGCGAGCACCGCGACCGTGATGGCCGCCATCGCCGCGAACGCGACCATCGTGATGCGCGCGCCGCCGAACCGGTCGGAGAGCCGGCCGCCGTACGGGCGGGCGAGCGAGCCGACGAGGGCGCCGAGGAACGCGAGCGAGACGGTCGCGCCGAGCACGCCGATGGTCGAGAACTCCGGGAACTGGTCGGCGATGAGCTTCGGGAAGACGCTCGCGAACCCGATGAACGAGCCGAACGTGCCGATGTAGAGCAGCGACAGCAGCCACAGGTGCGGCTCCTTGAGCGCCGCGGCCGAGCCCGAGAGATCGGCCTTGGCGTTGGAGAGGTTGTCCATGTACTTCCAGGCGCCGAACATCGCGACCAGGATGAGCGGGATCCAGACGAGCCCGGCCAACGGCAGGTTCAGCGTCGCACCGGCCCCGATGGTGATGACGATCGGGACGGCGAACTGGGCGACCGCCGCGCCGAGGTTGCCTCCGGCGGCGTTCAGGCCGAGCGCCCAGCCCTTCTCGCGCTGCGGGTAGAAGAAGGTGATGTTCGACATCGAGCTCGCGAAGTTGCCGCCGCCGAAGCCCGCGAGCGCGGCTGCGGCCAGCAGCACGCCGAACGGGGTCTCGGGGTTGGACACGCAGATCGCCAGCGCGATCGTCGGCGCGAGGAGCAGCGCCGCCGAGACGATCGTCCAGTTCCGGCCACCGAAGATCGGAACCAGGAACGAATACGGGATGCGGAGCGTCGCGCCCACGAGGCTCGGGATCGAGATGAGCCAGAACAGCTCGCCGGTCGACAGCTGGAAGCCGGCGGCCGGCAGTGCCACCGCCACGATGCTCCAGAGTTGCCAGACGACGAAGCCGAGGAACTCGGCGAAGATCGACCAGTTGAGGTTGCGGCGGGCGATGCGGCGGCCCTCGCGCTCCCATTGGACGGGATGTTCCGCATCCCAGCCGTCGATCCAACGGCCGGGGCGGGTGGTGAGCAGTCCTTGGTCGAGCGGTGCGGCGACGCGGGTCGCGGCATCCGTCGTCGAGGACGGGGGAGCCTGGATCGTCTCGGTCATGCGTACCTCCGGGAGGTCGGTGCTCGGGATCGAGCGGGGTGCGGCCGACGCTATCGACCCTGTGTTTCCCCGAGCGGCGCGGGCTGTGAACCCTGCGTTCCCTCTTGCTCACCCCTCGATGAGGCCGGTGTGAGGTGACGGTCAGGCATCGATCCGGTACCCCCGCTTCACCACGGTGGCGATGAGCCCCGGGACGCCGAGCGACTGCCGGAGGCGGCTCAGCGCGACCTCGAGCGCGTGCTCGTCGGTCGTTCCGGGCATGCCCGCCGCGAGCCGCTCGCGCGGCACGACCGAGCCGCGCGCCCGCACGAGCGAGCGGAGGATCGCGAGCCCGACGGGCGCGAGTTCGAGGCTGCGTCCCGCGATCTCGACGACGGAACCGCGGAGCGCGAGGGGTCCGTGCTGCGTCTCGAGCCGGACGACCCGCTCGGTCTCGAGGTGCTCGCACACCTGCCGGATCATCGCTCCCATGCGGAATCGCTCGGGTTGCAGGGGCACGATGCCGGCGGCCTCGAGCGGGGCGGCGGTCACCGGGCCGACGGCCGCCGCGACGACGGGTCCGCGCATCGCGTCGACGAGGTCGTCGTACCGTCCGCGCGCCTCCGCGGCCATGAACAGCGCGTGCACGGCCGGTGCGCTCGTGAAGGTGATGCAGTCGAGGCCGCCGGTGCAGGCGGCATCGATGAGACGGTCGACGCGCTCGTCCGCGACATCCGGGTCGAGCCAGCGGTACGGCTCGACGGTGAGCACCGTGTCGTGGGCGTCGCGCAGCCGGTCGAGTGCCTCCGACGGCAGGTAGCCGTGGAGCTGCACGGCCACGGTGAGGCCGGCCGGATGGTTCGCGAGCACCTCGTCGATGAGCGACTCCGTGGTCTCCTCGGCGCTCATGCCCACATCGTCGAGGCCTGCGGCACGGATGCCGCCGCGTGCCTTGGGACCGCGCACGAGGATCGCGGTGTCGTGGAGCGCGTCGAGGAGGTCGTCGCCGAGCCCCGCGGCATCCGCCACCTCGAACCAGCGGCGCACGCCGTACGCGGTCGTCGCGAGCAGTACGTCGGGTCGCGCCGCGATGATCGCGCGCGTGTCGGCGATCACGGGCTCGTCGGAGCTCGCGTTCGCCATCCGGATCGTGGGCGCGTGCAGGACCTGCGCGCCACGACGTGCGAAGGCGTCGATGAGGTCCCCGGAACGGCGGTCGCTCGTGACTCCGATCCGGAACCCCCGGAGTTGGTCGGGCCGGAACCCGATCGCGCACTCCGCCTGGTCCGTCACGTCACCACCGCCGCGAAGCCCGCGGCGCGCTCCATGAGCTGCGCGGCCTCCATCTCCCCGTCGTGCGCGAGCCGGACGACCTCGCCGACCACGATCACGGCAGGGGAGCTCACGCCCGCGACGCCCGCGGCGGTCACGATGCCGCCGAGGTCGGCGACGGTCGTGCGCTGGTCGCCGCGGAAGCCGCGCTCGATGATGGCGACGGGCATCGACCCGCGCATGCCGTGCCGGGCGAGACCGGCAGTGAACATGGGCAGCGTGTTCACGCCCATGAGCACGACGACGGTGCCGCCGAGGCCCGCGAGGTGACGCAGCTCGTCGTCGGTGAGCGGGGCGTGGCCCGAGACGACCGTGAAGAGGTGGCTGACGCCGCGATGCGTGAGCGGGATGCCGGCGGCGCCCGGCACCGCGACCGCGCTCGTCACGCCGGGGACGACCTCGACGGGAACGCCGGCCCGGTGGCACGCGAGCACCTCCTCGCTGCCGCGTCCGAGCACGTACGGGTCGCCGCCCTTGAGCCGCACGGCATGGCGACCGGCGAGTGCGTGGCCGACCAGCAGCGCCTCGATCTCGTGCTGGGGGATGGCGTGGTGGCCGGGCCGCTTGCCCACGTCGACGAGCTCGGCATCGGGTGCGAGCTCGGCGAGCCTGGCGTGCGGGGCGAGTCGGTCATAGAGCACGACGTCGGCCGAGCCGAGCGCGCGGACCGCGGCGATCGTGAGCAGGTCCTCGCGGCCGGGTCCGCCGCCGACGAGCGTGACACGTCCCGTCATGCGTCCGCCCCCCGTACGGGAATGGTGGTCCCGGCGACCATCACGGCGTCGCCTCGCGCGATCTCCTCCGCGGTGGCCGGGCGCATCTGTCCGCGCTCCTCGATCCGCGCGAGCGGCGTGTCGGCGGCCTCAGGCGCGTTCACGAAGGAGCGGAATCGCCGGAGGCGGTCGGGATCGGCGAGCGTGGCCGCCCACTCGTCCTCGTAGGTGTCGACGTGCCTGGCCATCGCGGCTTCGAGGTCGTCGGCGAGGCCGAGCGAGTCGTTCACGACGACGTCGCGCACGTGGTCCAGCCCGCCCTCGATGTCCTCGATCCAGCGCGCGGTGCGCTGCAACCGGTCGGCGGTGCGGATGTAGTACATCATGTAGCGGTCGATGTACCTCAGGAGTGTCGCGTCGTCGAGGTCGCTCGCGAGCAGCTGCGCGTGGGCCGGCTGGAAGCCGCCGTTCCCGCCGACGTAGAGGTTCCAGCCCTGGTCGGTCGCGATCACGCCGACGTCCTTGCCGCGGGCCTCGGCGCACTCGCGCGCGCAGCCCGAGACGCCGAACTTCAGCTTGTGCGGCGAGCGAAGGCCGCGGTAGCGCAGCTCGAGGCGGATCGCCATGCCGACCGAGTCCTGCACCCCGTACCGGCACCACGTCGACCCGACGCAGCTCTTCACGTTTCGCAGCGCCTTGCCGTAGGCCTGGCCCGACTCGAACCCGGCGTCGACGAGCTGCTTCCAGATGTCGGGCAGCTGCTCGAGGCGGGCACCGAACAGGTCGATGCGCTGGCCGCCCGTGATCTTGGTGTAGAGGCCGAAGTCGGTCGCGACCTGCGCGATGACGGCCAGCTTCTGCGGCGTGATCTCGCCGGCCGGGATGCGTGGAACCACCGAGTAGGTGCCGTCCTTCTGCATGTTCGCCATCGCGCGGTCGTTGGTGTCCTGCAGGCCGCCACGACCGCCGTCGAGGATGTACGCGCCGTGCTGCGCGGCGAGGATCGACGCGACCACGGGCTTGCAGACGTCGCAGCCGCGTCCGGTGCCGAGGCGCGCGACGATCTCCTCGAACGAGGCCAGCTCGAGCACGCGGATGGACTCGAACAGCTCCTGGCGCGAGATCGGGAAGTGCTCGCACAGCGCGCGCGAGACGGCCTGGCCCGACTTCTTCAGCTCGGCTTCGAGCAGCTTCTTCACGAGCGGCACGCACGAGCCGCACTGGGTGCCGGCGCGCGTGCACGTCTTGAGCGCACCCAGTTCGGTGCAGCCGTCCTCATGGCCGCCGTGCGGCCCGGTCACGGCGTCGCGGATGGTCCCGGCCGCGACGTTGTTGCACGCGCAGACGAGCGCGGCCGCGGGCAGCTCGTCGCCGCCCGGCGCCTCCATCCCTGACGCAGAGAGGTAGGCCGCCGGCTCGCCCGACAGCTCGGTGCCGAGCAGCGGGCGCAGCGACGCGTACGGCGAGGCGTCGCCCACGAAGATCCCGCCCAGCAGGGTCTTCGCGTCATCCGTCATGACCAGCTTCTGGTAGAGGCCCCGCGCCGGGTCGGCGTAGACGATCTCGAGCGCCTGCTCGGTGCGCGCCAACGCGTCGCCGAAGCTCGCGACATCCACGCCGGCGAGCTTGAGCTTCGTCGCGTCGTCGACGGTCGTGAACTCGGCGGCGCCGCCGAGCAGCCGATCGGCGACCACCTCGGCCATGGCATTCGCCGGGGCGACGAGGCCGGTGCAGCGCCCCTCGACGCTCGCGACCTCGCCGATGGCCCAGACGTTGGGCACGGATGCCGCGCACGCCGTGTCGACCGCGACGCCCCCGCGCGGGCCGAGCTCGAGCCCCATCGCTCGAGCCAGCTCGTCCCGCGGTGCGATCCCGATCGCGAACACGACGAGATCGGCGTCGACGCGGCGGCCGTCGGTGAGCTCCACCCCCACGACGCCGCCGCTGCTGGTGAGCACCTTCGCGGGGCGGACCCCGAGGTGCAGTTCGATGCCCGTGCCGGCAATGATGCGGCCCAGCGCGCGTCCGGCGCCCTCGTCGAGCTGGGCCGACATGAGCCACCTGCCCGAATGCACGATCGCCGCGTCGGCGCCGAGGTCGGCGAGGCCGCCCGCCGCTTCGAGGCCGAGCAGTCCGCCACCCGCGACGACGGCGCGGGGCGCCCGGCCGAGCCGGTCGGCCAGCTCGCGCGTCTCGGCGACGAGCGCGTCGACGTCGTCGATCGTGCGGTAGACACGGGCGTGCTCGGATCCGGGGATCTCGGGCACGGGCGCACTGGAGCCGGTCGCGAGGACGAGCTCGTCCCAGCGCAGCTCCAGGCCGGACTCCGTCGTCGCGGTGCCCGTGGCTCGGCTGACCGCCGCGATGCGCTCGCCGGTGAGGAGGCGGACGTGCCCGTCGTCCCACGGCGTCGCCGGCAGGGTCAGGTCGGCCGTGCCATCCCCCAGGCGCGTGCTCAGCGCCACGCGGTCGTACGGCGCCCATCGCTCCTCGCCGACCACGGTGACGCGCAGCCGCCGTTCGGTGTCGCGGGCGTGCAGGCTGTCGGCGAGTCGATGCGCCGCCGGCCCGCCGCCGACGACGACGACGTGTCGCGTGCCGGCCGCGGTGTTCGCGGTCTCGTTCATGGCGGCCTCCCCGGCTCGAGTTGACGGCGAGCGTAGGGCGGGGGCGTTTCGGCCCTGTTTCGTGGTCGTAACGCAACCGCACCGGGACCTTACGAGCCGGAGGCGGCCGTGTGAGGACGGTTTCATCCTCGCGAAACACGCGGCGTCGGGCCCGTGAAACATGACGCGCCTAGTGTCGGGTGCACCGAGACGGAGGAGCCGACATGACGTCCACCATCGAGATCGCCACCACCTGGGTGCGCGCATGCGCCCCGACCGACCTCGAGCCCGGATGGGGCGAGGTCGCGCTGCTCGACGCCCGGCGCGTCGCGCTCGTGCGCGTCGCCGGCGAGGAGGTGTACGCCCTGGACCACCGCGACCCCCACACGGGCGCGCCGGTCATGGCGCGCGGCATCGTCGGGTCGCGCGGAGACCGTCCGACGATCGCGTCGCCGCTCCACAAGGAGGTGTACGACCTCGGCACGGGCGAGTGCTTCACCGATCCGGCGCTGTCGCTGCGCACCTATCGGACGCGCATCGTCGGCGGGATGATCGAGGTCGAGCTGGACGGATGAGGCGGCGGCGCCGCCGCGGGCTCAGCCCCGCTCGGTGAGCACGATCGGGTCGCCGTCGGTGATCGCGATCGTGTGTTCGGAGTGCGCCCCACGGGAGCCGTCCACGCTGCGCAGGGTCCACCCGTCGGGGTCGGTGAAGATGCGGTCGGTCGTGTGGAGGAACCACGGCTCGATCGCGATCACCAGGCCCGGCTTGAGCGGCATGCCACGACCGGGCCGGCCGTTGTTCGGCACGTGCGGCTCGCCGTGCATCGTGCGGCCGACGCCGTGACCGCCGAAGTCCGTGTTGATCGAGAGCCCTTCGGCCTTGGCGACGTCGGCGATCGCACGCGAGATGTCGCCGATCCGGTTGCCCGATCGAGCGGCGGCGATGCCGGCGGCGAGCGCGCGCTGCGTCGTGTCGATGAGGCGCAGGTCCTCGTCGCGCGGCGTGCCCACGACGACCGAGACCGCGGAGTCGGCGACCCAGCCGTCGACCGAGGCGGCGAAGTCGAGGCTCAGCAGGTCGCCGTCCTTCAGCCGGTAGTCGCGGGGGAGGCCGTGCAGGACCGCATCGTTGACCGAGGTGCAGAGCACCTTGCCGAACGGGCTCGCGCCGAAGGAGGGGTGGTAGTCGATGTAGCAGCTCTCGGCGCCGGCCGTGCGGATCATCTGGTGCGCGAGCGCATCGAGCTCCAGCAGGTTCACGCCGACGGCCGCAGCCTTCGACGTGGCCTCCAGCACGCTCGCCACGAAGCGGCCCGCGGGCCGCATCTGCTCGATCTCGGCAGGGGTCCTCAGTTCGATCACGCTCATCCTCTCCGTGGACCATTCTGTCGGCTCCGCCCTGAGTGAACACCCGGCGCGCGCGCAGGTGCCCTCGGTACGCTGGCGGAATGCTGATCCGACGCGGGTTCTACCGGTGGCAGTTCGCCGCCGCGATCGTGCTTCCCGTGTGGCTGCTCATCGGCTACGCGATCTTCGGCTCGAGCGGCTGGGGCGTCATCGGGCTCATGTTCGCCACGCCCATCGCCTTCATCACGCTGGGCGTCGTGGCCCTGCTCGTCGCGGCCCGGCCCGACGTGCGGCGCGACAGGGCCGTCGACTGGGCGGATGTCGCGGTGCTCGGCGTGTGGCACCTGCTCATCGTCGGCGCGGGGTTCTACGGCGATGCCGGCATCACGTTCGCGATCCTCGCCATGCTCGGCGCGATCGGCGCGTTCTGGTACGCGATCTGGCGACTGCTGAGCGACGGTGCGCGTCGCGTGCGCGCCACGATGGCGGAGTACGAGCGGCTCGCCTCGACGGGCGGCGCGGTGCCGGGTTCGGGCATCCCCGGACAGCCCGGGGCGCGGCGGCCCGCCGATGCCGGAGAGGTCATCGTGATCCGCGAGGAGCGCAGCTGGGAGCAGCGGCGCGACTGACGCGCGCCGTCCGCGTGCGGCCGTTCCGCGCCATCCGTCACCGCGCTTTTGGCCGCAAGCCCCGCCATCTGGCAGAATGGACGATCGTGCCGCCGCACCGCCCTGCCTCCGGGGGGCTCGCACGCCGCGAGGAATCGCGCGAAGCGGCACCAGACACTTTCCCATCCAGATCCGCGTTCGACCGGTTGCGGGCGCAGAGAGCGAACCATCATGCACATCCTCGACCACGTCGACGCCGCGAGCCTGCGTTCGGACATCCCGGACTTCCGCCCCGGCGACACCGTCAAGGTGCACGTCAACATCATCGAAGGCAGCCGCTCGCGCATCCAGGTCTTCCAGGGCGTCGTCATCGGCCGCCAGGGCGAGGGCGTGCGCGAGACCTTCACGGTCCGCAAGATCAGCTTCCAGGTCGGCGTCGAGCGCAAGTTCCCGGTGCACTCGCCGGTCATCGACCGCATCGAGATCGTCACCCGCGGTGACGTCCGTCGCGCCAAGCTGTACTACCTCCGCGAGCTCCGCGGCAAGAAGGCCAAGATCAAGGAGAAGCGCGAGAACTGATCGGCGTTTCCCGATCGCATCGCGTCATCAGCACGAGCTCCTCGCCCCTAGACTGGGGCGGGGAGCTCGAGCCGTTTCATGACTGAAGACACACGTACCGTGCGCGACGAACGCGCCGACTCCGGGGCGCCGTCATCGCGCCGCCGGAGCACCTTGCTGTTCCTGCGCGACCTGGTGGTGATCTTCCTCGTCGCGGTGCTGGTGTCGTTCCTCATCAAGACCTTCCTCATCCGGTCGTTCTTCATCCCGTCGCAGTCGATGGAGATGACGCTCGTGCAGGACGACCGGATCATCGTCAACCAGCTCACGCCCGAGGTCATGCCGATCGAGCGCGGCGACGTGGTCGTGTTCAGGGACCCGGGCGGATGGCTCCCCGCACGTGCCGAGGAATCGCAGCCCCCGCTGATCGCCGCGGTGGACTGGTTCCTCGCGTTCGTCGGGCTGTCGGCCCCGGACTCGAACGATCACCTCGTGAAGCGGATCGTGGGCCTGCCCGGCGATCACGTGATCTGCTGCAACGCGCTGGGCCAGATGAGCGTGAACGGGGTGCCGCTCGACGAGCCGTACGTCGCGCTGCCGCCCGGCGAGACCAAGGTCTCGCGCGACGACTTCGATGTCACGGTGCCCGAGGACTCGCTCTGGGTCATGGGCGACAACCGCTACAACTCCAAGGACTCGCGCTACAACACCGAGACCCCGTTGAAGGGCTTCGTCCCCATGGAGAACGTCGTCGGACGCGCGGTGGTCGTGAGCTGGCCGATCTCGCACTGGACCTGGCTCGACAACTACCCCCAGGTGTTCGCCGGAGTCGACGAGGGAGCCGAGTGACGTGAGCCCCGCCGGCGTGCCGACACTGAGGATCGAGCGCGAACTGCTGGCCGGGGGAGCGCCCGTGGTGCTCGCGTGCGACGAGGTCGGCCGCGGGGCGCTCGCGGGACCCGTCAGCGTGGGCATCGTCGTCATCGACGCGACCATCCGTCGGATGCCGGCCGGCCTGCGCGACTCCAAGATGCTGCCCGAGCCGAAGCGCGAGCTGCTGGCGCCGCGCGCCGCGTCATGGGTGCTCGCCTCGGCGGTGGGCGAGGCATCCGCCGACGAGATCGACCGGCTCGGCATCATGGCGTGCCTCGGGCTGGCCGGAGCGCGCGCGTTCGCCCGGCTCGCGGTCGACCGCGGGCTCGTCGCCGGCGCTCCGCTGCTGCTCGACGGCAACTACGACTGGCTCAGCCAATCCATCGAGCACCGCGCCCAGGTGGTGACGCGCATCAAGGCCGACCGCGACTGCGCATCGGTGTCGGCGGCATCCGTCATCGCGAAGGTGCATCGAGATCGCGGCATGCGCCGGGCCCACGACGAGACCCCGCTCTACCACTGGCACGAGAACAAGGGCTACTCAAGTCCGGCCCATTTCGCGGCGATCGCGGAGCACGGCCCGAGCGGACTGCACCGGCACACGTGGCTGCACGAGCGGCCCGCCGAAGCGGCCCCGTCGCTGTTCGACCTCGAAGTAGGATGAACAGCGATGGATGAGGACGAGTTCGACGACTACGACCGTGAAGTGGAGCTCGCGCTCTACCGCGAATACCGCGACATCGTGGCGCAGTTCAAGTACGTGGTCGAGACCGAGCGCCGGTTCTACCTCGCGAACGAGGTCGAGCTCGTGCGGCGCGACACCGAGCACGACTTCTACTTCGAGCTGACCATGAAGGACGTCTGGGTCTGGGACGTCTACCGCGCCGACCGGTTCGTGAAGGCCGTGCGCGTGCTGACGTTCAAGGACGTCAACGTCGAGGAGCTCGCGACGCGGGAGTTCGAGCTGCCGAAGGACCTCGCGCTCGAGGAGTAGGCCCGCGCTCCCTCCGGTTCGCGGCCCGTCTCCCGTCTTCCGGATCTCCGGGCGGGCCCGGATGGCGCTCCCACGCCATTCGGAAGAGGATGAGCCTGAACCGCCGGAGCTGGTCGGGGGTGATGCGCCGTGGGGCACGTGCTCGCATTCACATCGGAGGACGGCGGGACCGTGCTGGTCGAGACGACCGAGCTCGGGTCCGGTGGTCCGGTCATGCGAGGCGGGCGGCCCGAGTCGGTCGTGATCGAAGCCCGCCGGAGCCTCGAACAGGTTGTGGGCCGCATCGGGCCGATCGTGTCGGGCATCGTCCTGCGCACCGCCCGACCCGCGCAACGGTCGCGCTCCGGCTCACCGGTGAGCACCTCCTCGTCCTCGAGGTCGGAGCGGGCTGGAAGACGATCGAGGTCGACGGCACGTTCGTGCCGATCCCGCGAGGCCGCGTCGCCGAGTTCCCGATCCGCGATGTCGACGTGGACCGGGCGTGCGTCCTCGAGAGCAGTCCGCCCGCGGCCGGGGATCGGCCCGAATCGCCGAGGAACGCCCGGATCGAGTCGCTCGTGATCGACGGCGTGTCCATCCCGCTCCAGCACTCCGAGGCCCCGGCCGGCGAGTGACGCGTGGGGCCCGAGCACTCCTCCCCACCGACGGGGGCCCGCACGTTGCCCACCGGATGGCGGTCGTGAGCTCTGCGCAGCGGCGCCCACCGCGACGCTTGGGCGCATGGCCCACAACACCGAACTCGGACGGCGCGGCGAAGAGCTCGCCGCCGAACACCTCGAGTCGCGCGGCATGCGCGTCATCGACCGCAATTGGCGCTGCCGCCACGGCGAACTCGACCTCGTCGCGCGTGATGGAGACGAGACCGTCTTCGTCGAGGTCAAGACGCGCGCCGGCGACGGCTTCGGCCACCCCTTCGAGGCCATCACGGCGCGCAAGCTGGCGCGGCTGCGTCGGCTGGCGCTCGAGTGGTGTGGCGAGCGCGGCGCCCCCGCCGGACGCATCCGGATCGATGCCGTCGCCGTGTTCGCGCCGTCATCGTCGCCCGCGATCGTCGAGCACCTCGAGGGGATCGCCTGATGCCGGTCGCACGCACCCGCTCCATCGCGCTCGTCGGGCTCGCCGGATCGGTCGTCGAGGTCGAGGCCGACCTGTCGTCGCAATTGCCCGCGTTCGTCATCATCGGCCTGCCCGACGCCGCCCTGGGTGAAGCGCGCGAACGCGTGCGCTCCGCTGCGACGAACGCCGGATGTCCGCTGCCGTCACGACGGCTCACCGTCAACCTCTCGCCGGCCGCGCTGCCGAAGCAGGGCTCGGGCTTCGACCTGGCCATCGCGATGGCCTGCCTCGCCGCCGCGGGGCGGGTCGACCCGATGTCGGTCGAGCGCTTCGTGCACCTCGGCGAACTCGGCCTCGATGGGCGGCTCCGTCCGACACATGGCATCCTGCCGTCCGTCCTCGCCGCGGCACGTGCGGGGCTCGAACGCGTCATGGTGCCGACGGCGAATGCGGCCGAGGCGCGGCTCGTGCCCGGGATCGAGGTGGTCGGCGTCGCCTCCCTGCTCGATGCCGCCGTACGGCACGGCGGGCGGTTCGACGACGCCGCGCCCATCCTCGCCGAGCCCGTGATGGTCGTCGACGATGCGGAGGCCGCTTCCGCCGCCGATCGAGCGCCCGCCGGCGACCTCGTCGACGTCGTCGGCAATCCCGAGGCGATCGACGCGCTGCTCACCGCCGCCGCGGGCGGGCACCACCTCCTGCTCGCCGGTCCGCCCGGGGCCGGCAAGACGATGCTCGCGTCGCGGCTGCCCGGCATCCTGCCCGACCTGAGTGCCGAAGCGGCCCTCGAGGTCGCGTCGCTGCGCTCGCTCGCCGGGCAGCGCGTGGGCGAGACGCTGTCCGTCCGGCCGCCGTTCGAGGCTCCGCACCACACCGCATCCGCCGCGGCCATGGTCGGCGGCGGCAGTCGCATGATCCGGCCGGGCGCCGCCGCGCGCGCCTCACACGGGGTGCTGTTCCTCGACGAGGCGCCCGAGTTCCCCTCCTCGGTGCTCGACGCGCTGCGCCAGCCGCTCGAGTCAGGTGAGATCAGCATCCATCGCGCCAACGCCGTGGCGACCTATCCCGCGCGATTCCAGCTCGTGCTCGCCGCGAACCCGTGTCCCTGCGGAGGCGGCGACTCGCCGTCCGACGGCTGCACGTGCCCCGCCTCGGCCAAGCGACGGTACTTCGCGCGGATCTCCGGTCCGCTGCTCGATCGCGTCGACCTGCAGCTCTGGGTGAACCGCATCACGCCGGCCAAGCTGCGGATGCCCGTCGACGAGCGGTGCCTGACCTCGGCGGACGCCCGAGCACTCGTCGACCGCGCGAGACGTGCGGCCGCCGCCCGACTGGCGGGGACTCCGTGGCGCACGAATGCGCAGGTGCCGGGGCCATGGCTGCGCGGCGAAGGCGGAATGCACCCCGGTGGTCGTGCCACGCGGGCGCTCGACGCCTCCCTGGAACGCGGGTCCGTGACGATGCGCGGGTACGATCGCGTGCTCAAGACCGCGTGGACGATCGCCGACCTCGAGGGGGCCGACCGCCCCGGCGCCGAGCACGTCGGCCGGGCGCTCAACATGCGGCGGGGGATCGCCGCATGAACCGGCTCGATGCGGTGACCGCCGACGTATCCGAGGCGCTCACCGTCCTCCGCGGGGCCGACGATCCCACGCCCGACCATGCCGTGGTCGCCGTCGCCATCCTCGGCTACGTCTCCGAACCGGGCGACGGCGTGCTCGGGCGGGTGGTCGACGCCCTCGGCGCCGAACGGACGGCGGCATCGCTCATCGAGCACCGCCCCGAGTCCGAGTGGTCCGCAGCCCTGGACGAGTCGAACGCGGCGGTCAGCGCACGCGAGCTCGTCGCAGGGCTGGACCGCTGGCGCCCGCGCGTGGACCATGCGGCCTTCGTCCGGACGATCGAGCAGGCCGCCCGGGTCCGAGCGCGCCTCCTCATTCCGTCCGATGCGGCCTGGCCCGATGGCCTCCGTGGGCTCGACGCGCATGCCCCTCGCGCACTGTGGGTGCGCGGCAGGGTCGACGCGCTCGCCGCGTCGCCGGCGATCGCACTCGTCGGCGCACGCGCCGCGACGCACTACGGCGAGCACGTCACGATCGAGGCGGCCGCAGGGCTCGTCGACCGTGGCCTCGCGATCATCTCGGGCGGCGCCTACGGCATCGACGGCACCGCGCACCGGTCCGCGCTCGCGAGCGGCGGAACGACCGTCGCGTTCCTCGCCGGCGGCGTCGATCGGTTCTACCCGGTCGGCCACGAGGCACTGCTCGGCCGCGTCGCCGACACCGGTGCGGTCGTCTCCGAGCTCCCGTGCGGTGCGGCGCCCACTCGATGGCGCTTCCTCCAACGCAACAGGCTGATCGCAGCCGCCGCAGACGCCACGGTCGTCCTCGAGGCGGGCATGCGGTCCGGCTCGCTGAACACCGCCGGGCACGCGGCGGCACTCGGCCGCCCGCTCGGTGCCGTCCCCGGCCCGGTGACGAGCCCGGCGTCGGCCGGATGCCATCGCCTGCTCCGGGAGTTCGACGCGGTCTGCGTCACGGATGCCGCGCAGATGGCCGAGCTCGTTCCGCCGCGGATCGCGGCTGACGGGAGCCCGAGCGAGGGCGTCGATGACGAGGCCACCGACGACGGCGCCATCCTGCGTCGCGTGCACGGGGCGCTCGACGGCCTCGCCGACGAGGAACGCCGCGTGTACGACGCGCTCGGGGTGCGGCGCTCGCGGACGGTCGCCGAGCTCGCCGAGCGGTCCCGCCTGGCCACCGGCGCCGTCATGGGCAGCCTCGGCGCGCTCGAGGCGACGGGCCTGGCGCGTCGTGTCGCCGACGGATGGGTTCGGCGGCGCTCCGCCTGACGCTGACATCGCCGCGGCCCGTGGCTCTAGGCTGGCCGCGGGAGGCAGACATGGACCATCCTCGGCTCGGCCGGTACCCCGCGGCACGGCACGTCATCGCGCACCTCAGCGACACGCACTTCCTCGCCGGAGGGGCGCCGCTCGGCGGCCGGGCCGACACCGTCGCGCATCTGGATCGCGCGATCGAGCAGCTGCAGCGGCTCGCCGGCTCGCTCGCCGCGATCCTGGTGAGCGGCGACGTCGCCGACCTCGGAGAACCCGACGCATATCGGCGCATCCGCGACGCGCTCGAGCCGCTCGCCGAGGAGACCGGCGCGCAACTGATCTGGGTGATGGGCAATCACGATGAACGTGGCCCCTTCTCCGAGATCCTCCTCGGAGAACCCGACCGTGATGAACCCGTCAACCGCGTGATCGACCTCGACGGCCTGCGGATCGTCACGCTCGACTCGAGCGTGCCGGGCTACCACCACGGGGTTCTCGAGCCCTCGACCCTGGCCTGGCTCGACGAGGTCCTTGCGGAACCGGCTCGCCAGGGAACAGTGATCGCCCTCCATCACGCACCCATCGCGACTCCGCTCGCGCTCATGGACGTGCTCGAGCTCAGAGGTCAGGACGAGTTCGCCGAGGTCATCCGCGACCGCGACGTCCGCGCCATCCTCGGCGGCCACCTGCACTACCCGACGCAAGGCGAGTTCGCGGGCATCCCCGTGTTCGTCGCGGGCTCGCTGGCCTACACGATGGACCTCTCCGCGTCGCCGCGGGAGCTCGTGGGCATAGACGGCGGGCACTCGGTCTCCCTCGTGCACTTCTTCGAGGAGGGCGTCGTCAACGCGGTCGTACCCGTCGGCGCGTTCCCCGAGATCACGAGCTTCGGCGAGCAGTTCCTGCGCGAGATCGAGATCCTCGACGATGCAGGTCGATTGGAACGCTTCTCACGGAAGCGAGAGTGGATCAGCGGATGACCGCCGCGGGCGGGTCCAGGTCGTCGCGCGGATCGCGTGTTTCGGCCGGCCGCCCGCTCGATGCGCTCGTCGACCCCTACCTCGACCACGTGCGGATCGAGCGCGGGTATTCGGCGCACACCGTCGCGGCGTACGCCTCCGATCTCGCCGACCTCGTCGCGTTCGCCGAGTCGCGTGGCGTCGGCGAGCCGACCGGGCTCGACCTCGACCTCCTGCGTGATTGGCTCTGGGTCGCGACCGAACACGGCTCGGCGAGAGCGACCATCGCCCGGCGCGCGGCGTCGGCGCGCGGCTTCGGGGCATGGCTCGAACGCACGGGTGCCGTGCCGGCCGATCCGGCGGTCAGGTTGCGTGCGCCCCGGGCCAACCGCACGCTGCCGCGAGTGGTCGCCGCGCCGGCGATGGGCGAGCTGCTGACGGGTCTCGGCGCGAGGGCCGAGGATGGCGACCCCGTGCGCGTCCGTGATCTCGCCATCGTGGAACTGCTCTACGCCTGCGGGCTTCGCGTCTCGGAACTCGTCGGGCTCGACGTCGACGACATCGACCGCGGTAGCCGGACCGTCCGCGTCACGGGGAAGGGCTCGAAGCAGCGCGTCGTGCCGTACGGTGCACCCGCAGCCGCGGCGCTCGACCGGTACCTCGACCACGCCAGGTCGGCGATCATCGCCGCGGCGGGGGTCGAGCGTCAACGACCCGGGGCGTCGCGCGATGCCGTCCGCGCTGCCTTCCTCGGCGTGCGCGGCGGGCGGCTGGGCGTTCGGAGCGTGCACCGGCTCGTCGCCGACCTGCTGCACGACGTCCCGGGTTCGGGTCCGGCCGGGCCGCATGCCTTCCGGCACAGTGCGGCGACGCACCTGCTCGACGGCGGCGCCGACCTGCGCGCGGTCCAGGAATTCCTCGGCCACGCCAGCCTCGGGACGACGCAGATCTACACCCACGTCTCCGCCGAACGACTGAAGCAGACGTATCGGACCGCGCATCCGCGCGCGTGACCGGTGCGACGCCGCCAGGCACGACTCAGCCGGCGAGCGGCAACAGCACCGCGCGGGGGACACCCCCGAGGAACAGCATGGGTGAGACGTACTCGCCGTGGACGCGGACGCCGAAGTGCACGCACGCCGCATCGCAGTGACCACCGGAGCCGACGACGCCGATCGGCTCGCCTTCGGCGACCGCGACCCCGGCGACCACCGACGCCGTGACGGGTTCGATCGAGCTGACGACGCCGTCACCGTGATCGATGGAAAGCACGGGTCGTCCGGCGACGGGCCCGGCGAAGGAGACGACGCCGTCGGCCGGTGCGCGAACCGGACCGCCCGGCACCACGGCCAGGTCGATCCCGCGGTGACCCGCCGCGTACGGCGTCGGCGGTGCGCGGAACGGCTCGACGAGCCCGATGGGCGGCCCGACCGGCCAACTCCACGTCGGCTCGGCGGCCGCTTCGCCTCGAGCCGGTCGCGGGACGATCGCAGACGGGGATGCGGAGGCGGATGCGGGCGCGGTGAACAGCGTGAGACCGACGAGGAGGCCGAGCGCGGCGCGCGGGACGGGATGGCGGGCGATGCGGGTCATGCGTCGAACATGCCCGGCGCGACATCCGTGCCCCTGACCAGCGATTCATCGGGGGATCTGACCCGGCCGTGCACGCCTGTGGAGGGCCGGTCGGCGAGCGGCCGCGTGATAGCATGTCCGGAGCGTCCCGCGTGTCGGGGCGACTACGCGTGCCCATTCGGCCACCGACTCCACTCAGTCCCGCTCGTCTCCCGAAGCACGAGCCGGCGGAGCCGTGCCGGGCACCAGGGCTCCCGGCCGCCGGCCGGAGCGACAACTGAGATCAGAAGGAGTACGGCCATGGCCGTCGTCACCATCCGCCAGCTGCTCGACAGCGGCGTGCACTTCGGGCACCAGACCCGCCGTTGGAACCCGAAGATGAAGCGCTTCATCTTCACCGAGCGTTCCGGCATCTACATCATCGACCTGCAGCAGTCGCTCGCCTACATCGACAAGGCGTACGACTTCGTCAAGGAGACGGTCGCCCACGGCGGCACCATCCTCTTCGTCGGCACCAAGAAGCAGGCGCAGGAGTCGATCGCCGAGCAGGCGACGCGCGTGGGCCAGCCCTACGTCAACCAGCGCTGGCTCGGTGGCCTCCTCACCAACTTCGCCACGGTCTCCAAGCGCCTCGCGCGCATGAAGGAGCTCGAGGAGCTCGACTTCGAGGGCACCACCTCGGGCTTCACCAAGAAGGAGCTGCTGCTCAAGAAGCGCGAGCTCGACAAGCTCCACAAGTCGCTCGGCGGCATCCGCAACCTCGCGAAGACCCCGTCGGCGCTCTGGGTGGTCGACACCAAGAAGGAGCACCTCGCGATCGACGAGGCCAAGAAGCTCGGCATCCCCGTCATCGGCATCCTCGACACGAACTGCGACCCCGACGAGGTCCAGTACCCGATCCCGGGCAACGACGACGCGATCCGCTCCGTGAGCCTGCTCACGCGCATCATCGCCGACGCGGCCGCCGAGGGTCTCATCCAGCGCCACCAGAAGCCCGAGGAGGGCGAGGAGGCGGAGCCGCTCGCCGAGTGGGAGCAGGAGCTGCTGCAGGCGCAGACCCCCGAGCAGTCCTCGCCCGAGACCGCCAAGGTCGACGGCGCCACGGCTGAGGCCGAAGAGGTCGCGGAGATCGCCGACGTCGTGTCGGCGGAGGCCACGACCGAGGCCGAGACGGAGTCGGCTGCCGACGAGGCCGCCGACGCCGAGTCCAAGTAAGACCACGAGTCCCAGGAGACTGCCACACATGGCCAACTTCACCCTCGAAGACGTCAAGACCCTGCGCGAGCGCCTCGGCACCGGCATGGTCGACACGAAGAACGCGCTCGTCGAGGCCGACGGCGACCTCGAGAAGGCCGTCGAGATCCTCCGCCTGAAGGGCGCGAAGGGCAACGCCAAGCGTGCCGACCGCTCGACCGCCGAGGGCCTCGTCGCCGCCGTCGACAACGGCGACGGCACCGCCACCCTGATCGAGCTGGCCTGCGAGACCGACTTCGTCGCCAAGGGCGACAAGTTCGTCGGCCTCGCCGACCGCGTGCTCGCCGCCGTCGCCGCGGCCCGCGCCGACTCCGTCGAGGCCGCCCTGGCCGCGCCGGCCGAGGGCAAGACCGTCGCCGTCGTCATCGACGAGGACGCCGCCATCCTCGGCGAGAAGGTCGAGCTGCGCCGGGTTCGCCTCGTCAAGGGCGAGCACTTCTCGATCTACCTGCACAAGACCTCGAAGGACCTGCCCCCGCAGGTCGGCGTGGTCGTCGGCTACTCGGGCGACGACGCGGAGACCGCGCGCTCGATCGCGCAGCACATCTCGTTCGCCGCGCCGGAGTACCTCACGCGTGAGGACGTCCCGGCCGAGGCCGTCGAGAAGGAGCGCACGATCGTCGAGCAGATCACGCGCGAGGAGGGCAAGCCCGAGGCCGCGCTGCCGAAGATCGTCGAGGGTCGCCTCGGCGCCTTCTTCAAGCAGGTCGCGCTGCTCGAGCAGGACTACGCCAAGGACAACAAGCTGTCGGTCGGCAAGGTCGTGTCCGACGCGGGCCTCACGGTCACCGACTTCGCCCGCTTCAAGGTCGGCGCGTAAGTTGCGACAGGGGAGTCCGGATCGCCTCGGCGATCCGGACTCCTTTGCTGTGTCCGGATGCCGCGGCGCGTCGCGGCACGCGGGCGCAGCCCCGCCCCGAGCTGGGCGGAACCGGTCGGGCCGCTGCGGCCCGGACCGGCGAACCACTAGTTTTGACTCCCAGAGGGGAAGGATCGGTCGCTGATGACGGAACGCAAGCGCAGGGTGATGCTCAAGCTGTCGGGTGAGGCGTTCGGCGGTGGCGCGCTCGGGGTCAATCCCGACGTGGTCAGTGCGATGGCTCGCGAGATCGCGGATGCCGCACGCACCGTCGAGGTCGCGATCGTCGTCGGCGGCGGCAACTTCTTCCGGGGCGCCGAGTTGTCCGAGCGAGGGATGGATCGCGGACGCGCCGACTACATGGGCATGCTCGGAACGGTCATGAACTCCCTCGCGCTGCAGGACTTCCTCGAGCAGGCCGGTGCCGAGACGCGCGTGCAGTCCGCGATCTCGATGACGCAGGTCGCCGAGCCCTACATCCCGCGTCGTGCGGAGCGCCACCTCGAGAAGGGTCGTGTCGTCATCTTCGGTGCCGGAGCAGGCCTGCCGTACTTCTCGACCGACACCGTCGCCGCCCAGCGCGCACTCGAGATCGACGCCGACGTCGTGCTCGTGGCGAAGAACGGCGTCGACGGCGTCTACACCGACGACCCGCGCACCAACCCCGAGGCGCGCAAGCTCGATCGCATCAGCTACCAGGAGGCGCTGCAGCGCGGCCTCAAGGTCGTCGACTCGACCGCGTTCAGCCTCTGCATGGACAACGGCATGCCCATGCAGGTGTTCGGCATGGAGCCCGCCGGCAACGTCACCAAGGCCATCCTGGGCGAGGAACTCGGCACCGTCGTGAGCAACGGCGAGCCGGCACTCGCTCGATAGACTGGCCCGAGCCCGAGAGAAGGAGTCCCCGTGATCGCGGATGTTCTGTCCGAAGCAAGTGCACGCATGCAGAAGGCCGTCGAGGTCGCGAAGGACGACTTCGCCACGGTCCGTACCGGGCGCGCGAACCCGCAGCTCTTCCAGAAGATCATGGTGAGCTACTACGGCACGCCGACGCCGCTGTCCCAGCTCGCCTCGCTCCAGAACCAGGAGGCACGCACGCTGGTCGTCACGCCGTACGACAAGAGCGCCCTGAAGGACATCGAGCAGGCGATCCGCGACACCCCGAACCTCGGCGCCAACCCGACCAACGACGGCAACATCGTGCGCGTCACGCTCCCCGAGCTCACCGAGGAGCGCCGCAAGGAGTACGTGAAGATCGTCCGGTCGAAGGCGGAGGACGCGCGCGTGTCGGTGCGCAACATCCGTCGCAAGGCCAAGGACGACCTCGAGGCGCTCAAGGGCGAGGTCGGCGACGACGAGGTGGCACGCGGCGAGAAGGAGCTCGAGCACGTCACGAAGTCGCACGTCGACCAGATCGACGATGCGCTCAAGCGCAAGGAAGCCGAACTCCTCGAGGTCTAGGGCCACCATGACAGGCGTCCCCGATGGCGAGGGTCCGGACGCCGGCGACGAACAGCATTCGACGCGGGCGGAGTTCCGCGCGCAGATGCACCAGGCGCGCGTCGACCTGGAGCGACAGCTCGAGACCTCTCGCGCGCAGTTCGACCAGGCGCAGGAACGGATCAACGCGCGCACCGGACGGAACCTGCTGGTCGCGATCCTGATCGGCCTCGCGTTCGGCGGCGTGCTGCTGCTCAGCCTCCTCGTCGTCAAAGAGCTGTTCATGGTCTTCGCGGTCGTCGTGGCCGGGTTCGCCAGCTCCGAGCTCGCGGCAGCCCTGCGGCACGGCGGCTACCTGGTTCCGCGGATCCCCAGCGTGGTCGCCGCCGTGGCTGCGGTTCCCGTCGCGTACTACGGCGGGGCCGCGGGCCAGCTGATCGCCGTGCTGGGCGGCATGGCGCTCGTCGTCGCGTGGCGACTCGCCGAGCAGGCCATGCCGAACGTCCGGGCGGCGTCGAGCAGCTCTCGGGGACTCGCCCGGGACCTGGGGGCGGGAGTGTTCGTCCAGGGGTACGTCACGTTCCTCGCGACGTTCGCGGTCGTGCTCACCGCCGCCGAGGGCGGCCAGTGGTGGACCCTCGCGTTCATCATCATCGTGGTCGCCACCGACACCGGTGCGTACGCGTTCGGGCTCGCCTTCGGCAAGCATCCGATGGCGCCGGTCATCAGCCCGAAGAAGACGTGGGAGGGCTTCGGCGGGGCGGTGCTCACGAGCGGGCTCGCGGGCGTGATCCTGGCCCTGTTCATGCTCGGCGAGCCCTGGTGGTTCGGACTCATCCTCGGCGCCGCGATCATGCTGAGCGCCACCCTCGGCGACCTCGCGGAATCGCTCATCAAGCGCGACCTCGGCATCAAGGACATGAGCTCCTGGCTGCCCGGCCACGGCGGCGTCCTCGACCGCCTCGACTCGATCCTGCCGTCGGCTGCGGTCGCGTACGCGGCGTTCCGGTTGTTCGGGTGAACGTGCGCGATACTGGTCCGGTGGACGCCACGTTCCCCCGTGCCCGCAAGAACCAGCTGGGCTACAAGACGACCGAGGTCGAGGACTTCTTCCAGCGAGCGCGGCGCGCGTACGACGGGCGCCCCCAGCGCGAGGACCCCGAGCTCGACGCCGAGCACATCCGCCTGACCGCCTTCTCGATGCAGAAGGGCGGCTTCTCGACGGCGCACGTCGACGCGGCGATGGAGCGGCTCGAGGACGCGTTCGCGTACCGGGAGCGCCAGATCGCCTCCCGGCTCCACGGCGACGACGCCTGGCTCGCCGAGGCCCGCACGACCGCGCAGGTCGTGGCGAACCGCCTCGCGCGTCCCGAGGGCGAGCGCTTCGACCGGGTGAGCGTGCTGGCGCTCGGCTACAGCGTCCGCGAGGTCGACCGGTTCGCCGAGCGCCTCACGAGGTACTTCCGTGATGGCTGGCCCATCGCGATCGACGACGTGCGCGGGGTCGTGTTCACGGCGCAGCGCGGCGGATACCGGGAGTCCCAGGTCGACCTCGTGCTCGACTCGGTCGTCGACGTGATGCTCGCGGTCCGGTGACGGCGCACCGGTTCGACCCGGACGGGTCCCTCCGATACACTCGTCCAATCGTGGGCAGGCATTCGGGTGAACATGGCGCAGCGCCGTACGATTTCGCACGCGAGCACATGCCGATGGCCATGTCCCACTCGTCCGTTCCTGTGCGTCCTGCCGCCATGCGCCGCGACGATCCGGCACCGCGGGTCCGCGAGGTCGCTCGCCCGACGAGTGACCCGTCACGCGCCCGCAGCCGCACCGTCGGTCGCGTCAAGCAGGCGGCGACCGTCACGTTCGCCTTCGCGGCATCCGTGAGCTTCCTGCTCGTGAACATCGTCGACCCCTACTCGGGCGCCACGGCCTCATCGACCTACACGCCGGTCGACCGGTTCGGCGGGCAGGCCGTGCAGGAGTACGCGGTCGATGGCGACATCGCCGCGGCCGCCGTGGCCGCCGAGGGCTACCTCGTCGAGAAGAAGCCCGAGCCCGAACCCGAGCCGGCCGGGGCCGGATGGGCGCCGCCCGCGGTCGTGCCCGATCCCGGCTCGGCACAGGCGTACGCCGCCGGGGCGGTCGCCGCGCGCGGCTGGCCGAGCTCCGAGTTCGATTGCCTCGTCGCGCTCTGGAACAAGGAGTCGGGCTGGCGCGTCAACGCCATGAATCCCTCGAGTGGCGCGTACGGCATCCCGCAGGCTCTCCCGGGCTCCAAGATGGCCACCGCCGGCGCCGACTGGGCGACGAACGCGGCCACGCAGGTCGAATGGGGCCTCGGCTACATCCAGGGCCGCTACGGCACGCCCTGCGGCGCCTGGGCCCACTCCCAGAGCGTCGGCTGGTACTGATCCCCGGCCGCAGGAGCACGCTCCAGCCGCCCGTAGACTTGGGGACATGGCTCGCTCGCACCGCTCACATGGTCGTGCGGCGAAGTCCCGCGAGCCGCATCCCGAACTCGACGTCGAACGGCTCACCGCCGGATGGCGCCGCACCGAGGTGCGGGCAGGCCGCGAATGGAACGTGCAGCCCGTGACCGAGGCGCAGGCCGTGAAGGCGTACCTCTGCCCGGGATGCCGCCTCGAGATCGAGCCCGGCGTCGCACACCTCGTCGCCTGGCGCGCCGACGGCGTGCTCGGCGACGCCGCCGACCTCGCCTCGCGGCGACATTGGCACACGCACTGCTGGAGGATCGGACCGAAGTGACCGACGAGACGATGACCGAGATCCGCGCCGGAGTCGAGCTCCCGGCGCGCCGCGAGCAGATCGAGCTGCGCACGAGCGACGGGCTGCGGCTCGTCGGCGAACTGGCGACCCCGATCGACCGCGCGCCCGTGGCGACGCTCGTGACGCTGCATCCGCTGCCCACAGCCGGCGGGTTCATGGATTCCCACATCATCCGCAAGGCCGCTGCCCGGCTGCCGGCACTCGCGGGCCTGGCGGTGCTGCGCTTCAACACGCGCGGCACGGTGTCACCCCGCGGCAGGAGCGAGGGCGCGTTCGGCGGGGGGCTGGCCGAGCGGGCGGATGTCGCGGCCGCGATGGGCTTCGTCGAAGAGCGCGGCCTGCCCGTCCCGTGGCTCGTGGGCTGGTCGTTCGGCACCGAACTGGCGCTCAAGTACGGCCTGGAGCACGGCATCGCGGGTGCCATCCTGCTCTCGCCGCCGCTGCATCGCACCACCGACGAGGAACTCGCCCGCTGGCGTACGGCGCCCGTGCCGCTCGTGGCGCTCATCCCTGAGCACGACGACTACCTGAAGCCCGCCGAGGCGGCCGAGCGGTTCGCAGGCCTCCCGCAACTCTCACGCGTCGACGTCGAGGGCGGCAAGCACCTCTGGGTGGGGGAGTCGCAGACCCGCCGGGTCCTCGAGGAGATCGTTCGCGCGGTGAACCCGGCGGCGCTGCCGCTGCCGACGCAGTGGCCTGCGGCATCCGTCGCACAGCCCGAGGGCTGAGGGCGATCAGCGCTCGTTCTGCCGTGGGATGACGACCTGCTTGATGATGAGCAGTGCCGCGGCCGCGATCGGGATCGCGACGAGCGCCCCGAGGATGCCCAGCAGCGCGCCGCCCGCAAGCGCCGCCACGACCACGAGGGCGCCGGGGACCTTGACCGCGCGGCTCATGATCCTGGGGGAGAGGACGTACGCCTCGACCTGCATGTAGACGAGGTAGTAGATCGCCGCCACGAGCCCGGTGAGGGGCGACCCGAGCCCCGGGATGAGGCAGAGCAGCACGATGATGATCGACCCCGTGAGCGTGCCGACGAGCGGCACGAGTGAGAACAGGAAGGCGATGAAGGCCAGCACCGCCGGGAACGGCGCGTTGATGATCGACAGGAAGGTGAAGCTCAGGAACCCGTTCACGGCGGCGAGCGACACCTGCCCGATCACGTAGCGGCCGACCGACTGAGTGATCTGCTCGGTGAGGTCGGCGAACCGCGCGCGTCGTGAGGCGGGGACGAGCTGGTACGTGGCCCGCTTCATCGCGTCGAGCGACGCCGTGAAGTACACGGTCAGCACTGCGACCACGATGACCGCGAACACGCCGCCGCCGATGGCCAGGGCGACCGCCCACACGCCGCCGAGCAGCTCGCTCAGCTTGTCGGGGTTGGTGAAGAAGTCGGTGAGCGCCGCGCCCGCCTGCTCGCTGATCTCGTCGATCTTGAGCAGGGGGAACTGCTCCTGGAGCCATTCGATCCAGTCGACGCGGTTCAACTGCGCCACGATGCCCGGGATCTGCGCGATGAGCTCGGCCACCTGGTCGACGATGATCGGGATGACGGCCAGCAGCAGCGCCGCGACGACGGCCGCAACGCCGAGGATGACGAGCACGATCGCGCCCCAACGCGGAAGCCCCCGGCGTTCGAGCCCGCTCACGGCGGGCTCGAGGCCGAGGGCCAGGAACAGCGCGGCTCCGATGTAGGTCAGGATCGTCGACAGGCTCGCGACGGCCGAGAGGATGAGCAGACCGACGCCGACGCCGAGCGTGCCGACGAGCGCGAGCCGGAACGCGTTCTGGATCCTCACCGACGCGCCCCGACCCGTTCCGTCCGCTTACTTCCGGTTCGCGACCTGCTCGGCCTGGGTGAGGACACCGCGCAGGCTCTCGAAGTAGCCGGCGACCGCGTCGCGCTCGATCTTGATCTGCGCGAGCCGGTCCTCGGCGTCGGCCACGAGGGACCGCGTGCGCTCCTCGGCGTCGGCGATGAGCTTGCGCGCCTGGGCGTGCGCGGCGGCCACCCGCTCGCGGGCCTCCTCGTCGGCCTTCTCGCGGGACGCCGCGGCCTCGCCGCGCACCTCGGTCTCGAGGCGCTCGGCCTCGGCCCGGCTCTGGTTGGTGCGGGCGATCGCCTCTTCGAGCTCGGCGTTCGCGTCGGCGAGGAACTTCTTGGTCTGGTCGGCGGCGTCCTGCTGGGCCGTCAGGAGCTCCTGCTCGGCCTCGTCGCGCTTGGTCGCGAGTTCGGCGTCGAGGTCCATGCGGGCGCGCTCGATCTCGCGGCGCATGCGGTTGACCTCGTGCGTCGTCTTCTTCTTCATCGACGTGAGCTGGTTGTCGAGGTCGATCCGGGCCTGCTCGGCCTCGGCCTCGAAGTCGGCACGTGCCTGCTCCTGCTCGAGGGCGAGGTCGGCGCGCATCTGGTCGAGCTCGGCGGCGTGCTTCGCGCGGATGCGGTCGAGCTCGTGCTGGAGCTTGAGGCGAGCCGTCTCGGACTCGCGCTCGAGGTCGACGGAGGTCTGCTCGCGCTGCTCGACGAGCTTGGCGCGCTCGGCGTCGAGCGAGCGCTCGAGGTCGGTGCGGGCCTGCTCGAGCTCGTGCTCGAGCGCGGCGCGGCGTTCCTCGACCTCTGCCTCGATCGCGGAGCGCGACTCGGCGGTCGCGCGCTCGAGGTCGAGTCGCGCCTGCTCGGTCTCGCCGGCGAGGTCGATGCGGGCCTGCTCGGTCTCCTTGGCGAGCTCGGCCCGCTTCTGGTCGAGCTCGATCGCGACCTCGGCGCGCGTCTGCTCGGTCTCCTCCTGGAGGCCGGCGGCAGCGGCACGCGCGTCGTTCGCCTCGGTGTTCGCGGCGACGAGCATCTCGGCCGCCTTGCGCTCGGCCTCGGCGACCAGTGCGGATGCCTCGCGCTTCGCGGTCGAGCGCGCCTCGGCAGCCTCGGTCGACGCGGCACCCTGGATGGAGGCGGCGTCGCGGTTCGCGTCGTCGCGCAGCTGCTCGCTCGCCTCCTGTGCGCGCGCGACCATGTCGTCGGCCTCGGCGCGGGCGTTCTCGAGCAGGCGGTTGGCCTGCGCGCGCGCCTCGGAGAGGGTGCGCTCGGCGAGCTCGTGCGCGTCGGAGCGCATGAGGTGCGCCTCGTCTTCGGCCGCGCGGCGGAGCTTCTCGGCATCGATGTCGGCCTGCGCGATGAGGCGGGTCGACTGCTCCTCGGCGACGCGCAGCGTGTTCTCGAGCTTGGTGCCGAGGCCGGAGAACGTCGGGCTGCCGACCTCCTCGAGCTCGCCGGTCAGCTCGTCGATGCGGGTCAGGAGGCGCTTGTTCTCCTTCTGCAGCTCGCCGGTGGCGTTGTTCGCGGTGATGATCTCGCGGCGGAGCGCGTTGATGCTCCGGTCGACCTCGTCCTTGTCGTATCCGCGGAATACCTGCGTGAACTCGGTCTCTTCGACGGCCAATTCTTCCTCCGGGGTCCGTGTCCCGCGATGTGGGGGGTTGTGGGGCGCGCGGGTCGCCTCCGATCATACGGCCGGGCACGGCATCGCGGGTGCTCCGTGTCCGTCCTGTGATGGTGTCGGCCGGGCCGCGGTCGTTCGCCCACACCCGCCGGTGGCGTCCAGTCATCGGTTAGGAGACTCCCAGACACCGTCGGTAGTGTGGGGTGTCTTTGTCGGATGCCGCGTGAGCGGCCTGGAGGTAACTGCGTGCGATTCGTTCTCGCCATTCTGGCGTTCGCCGCCGCGGCTGTGATGATCGGCTTCGGCATCGCGCAACGGACGGTCTTCCTGGAGCCCGATCGGATCTCCCTCGGAACCGTCGTCGAGGAGCAGGCGGACTACATCGTGCTCGAGCCCGAGGCCCTTGCGGCGCAACCGGGCAAGCAGACGATCACGGTCTCCGGGTCCGAGAGCGTGCTCCTCGCCTACGGGCGGACGGACGACGTCGAGGCGTGGCTCGGCGACGACTCCTACGTGTCGGTCGGCTACGACGCCGACGCGGGGGAGTTCACGAACGAGGTCGTCGCCGCACAGGCGGTCGACGGCGAGACGCCCGCCACGACCGAGCCCGAGGCCACCGCCGAGCCCGAGCCCGAGGCCGAGGATGCCGAGGAGACGGCGGAGCCCGCGGTCTCGCCCGCCGGCAGCGACCTGTGGCTCGACGAGCTGACCGGCGAGCGCACGCTCACGACCACGGTCGACGTGCCCGAGGGCATCTCCGTGATCCTGGCCTCCGACGGCACCGAGCCGGCCCCGGGCCGGATCGTCGTCGCCTGGCCGCTCGACAACTCCACGCCGTGGGCGGGGCCGCTCATCGCGGGCGGCGGTCTCGTGTTCCTCGTCGGCATCGCGCTCGTGATCTCCGGCGTCCTGGCGCACCGGCGTTCGCGCGGACCCCGGCGCAACCTGCCGAAGGGACCGAAGGGCAAGCTCATGCGCGCACCGCGCCCGACGCGGTCGCAGCGGGCTGCCGCATCCGGTGCCGGCCCCCGCCGGACGTCCGGTCGCGCCCGACGGGTCGCACTGCTTCCGGTCCTGCTCGTCCCCGCCATCGCCCTTTCCGCCTGTTCGTCCGACTACTGGCCCGACCTCGCGACGGCACCCGAGACTTCCGCACCCGCGACCCCCGCGGCGACCGACCAGCCGGCCGACGAGGCAGCGGAGGGCGACGAAGCCGAGGGCGAGGTCGTCCCGGCCGTCACGGTCCCGCAGATGGAGCGCATCATGCGGAGCGTCGCGGTGTTCACCACCGAGGTCGACGAGTCGCGCGACATCCAGCGCCTCACCGAACGCTTCGCGGGGCCCGCGTTCCAGGCGCGCAAGGCCAACTACGTCATCCGCGGCTCCGTGACCGACCACCCCGCCCTGCCCGCGATCCCGGCGGCACCGCTCACGCTCACGCTGCCGCAGCAGGCCACGGGCTGGCCGCGCACCGTCCTCACGATCGCGAAGAACAGCGACGACGAGACGGTCGCGCCGACGGCGCTCGTGATGCGCCAGGAGTCGCCGCGGGAGAACTACAAGGTGGTGTACGCGACGGCGCTCGTTCCCGACGCCGACGTGCCCGAGGTGGCCCCCGCGAGCATCGGCGCCCCGCCGATCAGCCCCGAGTTCAAGGGCCTCATCATGCCGACCGGCCAGGTGGCCGCGGCCTACGCCGACGTGCTGCTCAAGGGCCCCGAGTCCGAGTTCGCCGAGTTCTTCGACCCCGAGGGCGACGTCGTCCTCCAGCAGCTCGGCGTCGAAGGCCAGAAGGCCACGGCCGAGGGGCTGCCCGACACCGCCGACATCGCGTTCACGAACGCGGTGGGCGACAGCCCCACGGTCGCACTCGCGACCAACGACTCCGGTGCCCTGGTGACCGTCTCGATCAACCAGACCGAGAAGGTCACCCCGAACGACGGCGGGACCGTCGGCTTCGAGCCCGGACCGGGGCGTGCGCTGTCGGGCTTCGACGACAAGAGCGCCAAGGGAGTCCAGCGCGTCGTCGGCATCCAGCTCATGTTCTACGTTCCGGCCGTCGGCGCCGACGAGCAGATCCGCCTGCTCGGCTGGTCGGAGTCCCTCATCGGAGCATCGGAGGTCCCGTGACGAACGCCGTTCCCCCGCAGCAGCCCGCGAACCTCCGCGGTGCGGTCGACCTGTCCGGGCTCGTGCACCGCGAAGAGCGCCGGGCGCAGGATGCCGCGAACGGCGACGCCGGTCGCGGCCCCGCGCCGGCAGGCGTGGTCGTGGCGACCGACGACCAGGGCTTCGGCCAGGTCCTCGAGCTGTCCCGCTCGATCCCCGTCGTCGTGGCGCTGTGGGCCTCCTGGAGCGAGCCGTCGGTCCAGCTCGTCGAGACCCTCGAGCGACTCGTCCGCGCGCGCGACGGGCGGCTCGTGCTGGCCGCCGCCGACGCCGACGCCAGCCCGCAGCTCGTGCAGGCTCTCCAGGCGCGCGCCATCCCGACCCTCGTCGCGCTCGTGGGCGGCCAGCCCGTCCCGCTCTTCGAGGGCGTGCAGCCCGACGACGTGATCGAGCAGGTCTTCGACCAGCTGCTCGAGATCGCGGAGCGCAACGGCGTGAGCGGCCGCGTGCCCGCGCCCGAGGGGGCGGAGGAGGGCGACGAGCCGCAGGAGCCGGCCGAGGAGCCCCTGCCGCCGCTGCACCAGGAGGCGTTCGACGCGATCAGCCGGGGCGACTACGTCGCGGCGGCGTCCGCCTACCGCACGGCGATCGCGCAGGACCCGCGCGACGACCTCGCGGTCGCGGGCCTGGCGCAGGCGAACCTGCTCCGGCGGCTGCAGGGCAAGACCCTCGACGAGATCCGCAATCGCGCGGCATCCGCCCCCGATGACGTCGACGCGCAGCTCGACGTCGCCGACCTCGACCTCTCGGGCGGCCACGTCGACGACGCCTTCGCGCGCCTGCTCGAGCTGTTCCCGACGCTCGACGCCGCCGGGAAGAACACCGTGCGCGAACGGCTGCTCGAGCTGTTCCAGGTCGTCGGCGTCGAGGACCCGCGCGTCGCCACGGCACGACGACGGCTCGCCTCGCTGCTGTACTGACCTACTCGGGCTGGAACCACACGGCCGCGAGCGGCGGCAGCGTGAACGTCGCCGAGGCGGGCTTGCCGCCCCAGGGCTCGTCGGTCGCGTCGACCCCGCCGAGGTTGCCCACGCCCGAGCCCCCGTACTCCGTGGCATCCGTGTTCAGGACCTCGCGCCAGCGACCCGCGGACGGCAGGCCCAGGCGCACGCCCTCGTGCGGGCGACCGGCGAAGTTCACGACGCACAGCAGCGGGCGGCGCTCGCGGTCGTAGCGGAGGAACGCGAGCACGTTCAGGTCGGCCGCGCCTCCCTCGACCCAGTCGAAGCCGTCGGAATCGTCGTCGAGCTGCCAGAGCGCGGGCGTCTCGCGATAGGCGCGGTTGAGCCGGCCCACGAGTTCGGCGAGCTGGCGGTGCGTCGGCTGGTCGAGGATCCACCAGTCGAGGCCGCGTTCCTCGCTCCATTCCGACAGCTGTCCGAACTCCTGGCCCATGAACAGGAGCTGCTTGCCGGGGTGCGCCCACATGTACGCGAGGTACGCGCGCGTGTTCGCGAGCTGCTGCCAGTGGTCGCCGGGCATCTTGCGCACGAGCGAACCCTTGCCGTGCACGACCTCGTCGTGGCTGATCGGCAGGATGAAGTGCTCGCTGAACGCGTACAGGAACGAGAACGTGAGCTCGCCGTGGTGGTGCGAGCGGTACATCGGGTCGCGCTGGATGTACTGCAGGGTGTCGTGCATCCACCCCATGTTCCACTTGTAGCCGAAGCCGAGGCCGCCCGATGAGGTGGGTGCGGTGACTCCCGGCCACGACGTGGACTCCTCGGCGATCATGACGACGCCGGGGTTGCGCTTGTACGCCGTCGCGGTCGCCTCCTGCAGGAAGCCGATCGCCTCGAGGTGCTCGCGGCCGCCGTACCAGTTGGGCAGCCATTCGCCCTCGTCGCGCGAGTAGTCGAGGTAGAGCATCGAGGCGACGGCGTCGACGCGCAGTCCGTCGACGTGCATCTCCTCCAGCCAGAACAGCGCGTTGGCGACGAGGAAGTTGCGCACGCGCGGGTTGCCGTAGTCGAAGACGAGCGTGCCCCAGTCCTTCTGCTCGCCGCGGCGCGGGTCGGCGTGCTCGTACAGCGGCTCGCCGTCGAAGCGCGCGAGCGCCCACTCGTCCTTCGGGAAATGGCCGGGCACCCAGTCCATGATCACGCCGATGCCGGCCTGGTGCAGCCGGTCGATGAGGTACTTGAGGTCGTCGGGCGAGCCGAACCGCGACGTGACCGCGAAGTAGCCCGTCACCTGGTAGCCCCATGAGCCGCCGAACGGATGCTCCGCCAGGGGCAGGAACTCGACGTGCGTGTAGCCCAGCCACTCCAGGTACTCGATGAGCTCGTCGGCGATGTCGCGATAGCCCTTGCCGGGGCGCCACGACCCGAGGTGCAGCTCGTAGATGCTCATGGGCAGCTCGTGCGGGTTCACCTGCGCGCGCCGTGCCATCCAGTCGCCGTCGGCCCAGTCGTGCCGGGAGCTCGCGACGATCGACGCGGTCGCGGGCGCCACCTCGGCGCGACGGGCCATCGGGTCGGCCTTCATGATCCAGGCGCCCGATTGGGTCAGGATCTCGAACTTGTAGGCGGCACCCGGCTCGAGGTCGGGCACGAACAGCTCCCACACGCCGCTCGAGCCCATGTTCCGCATGGCGTGTCCGGTGCCGTCCCAGCGGTTGAAGTCGCCGACGACGCGGACGGCGCGTGCGCGGGGCGCCCAGACGGTGAACGAGACGCCGCGCAGCGGGCCCGTCACCGAGGGGAAGTCGCGATGGTGGGCTCCGAGCACCTTCCAGAGCTCCTCGTGGCGGCCTTCGCCGATGAGGTGCAGGTCGACCTCGCCGATCGTGGGGGCGTAGCGGTACGGGTCGTCGCTCGTCCACTCGGTGCCGTCGCCGTAGCGTGCCCGCACCCGGTAGCCGGTCGGCCCGAACGAGCCGGAGCCCGCCCAGACGCCGTGCGCGACGTGGTCGAGCGGCAGCTCCGAGCCGTCGTCGAGCAGCGCGTCGACGGATGCCGCGAGCGGGCGACGCACGCGGATGACGGTGTGCGCACCGCCCTGCCCGGCTGCGTCGAACCCGTGCTGGCCGAGCACCGCATGCGGCTCGTGGTGGCGTCCCTCGGCGATCGCGAGGAGCAGGTCATCGGACACCGCCGGCGCCTGGACGGGGGAGGTGTCGGTCATGAGGCGCCTCGAATCACTCGGAGGATGTGGACCGGTTGGGTGAACGCGTCCAGCCGGACGTAGTTGTGCTCGCCCCAGTCCCAGCGCTCGCCGGTGACGAGGTCCTCGACGGCGAACGGGGCGCCGGCGGGCAGGTCGAT
Source organism: Agromyces sp. NPDC056523 (assembly GCF_042794545.1). Taxonomy (NCBI): domain Bacteria; kingdom Bacillati; phylum Actinomycetota; class Actinomycetes; order Micrococcales; family Microbacteriaceae; genus Agromyces; species Agromyces sp. NPDC056523. The sequence continues at coordinate 637,738 of NZ_JBHTTM010000002.1, read as the reverse complement.
GGCCGCGAGGTCGAGGTGCACGGTCGTCTCGCGCACCGAGTGCGGATCGACGTTGGCGACGACCAGGATCGTGTCGTGGTCGTCGTCGGCGCGCCCGTCGATGAAACGGCCCTCGAGGTGCTTGGAGTAGACGAGCACCGAGTCGTCCTCGCTGTGGTGGAATCGGATGTTTCGCAGCTGCCCGAGCGCGGGGTGGTCGTTGCGGATCCGGTTGAGGATGCCGAGATACAGCGCGAGCGACCGGCCCTCGGCCTCGGCCGCGGCGAAGTCGCGCGGCCTGTACTCGTACTTCTCGTTGTCGATCGCCTCCTCGGCCCCGGGGCGGGCGACCGACTCGAACAGCTCGAAGCCCGAGTACACGCCCCAGAGCGGCGCCGCCGTCGCGGCGATCGTCGCCCGCACGGTGAAGGCCGCCGGGCCGCCGAACTGGAGGTACTCGGTGAGGATGTCGGGCGTGTTCACGAAGAGGTTGGGCCGCATGAAGTCGGCGGTCTCCTGCGAGACCGACGTGAGGAACTCCTCGAGCTCCTGCTTCGTGTTCCGCCACGTGAAGTACGAGTACGACTGCTGGAAGCCGACCATCGCGAGCGCCTGCATCATCGCCGGTCGAGTGAACGCCTCGGCGAGGAACACCACGTCGGGGTCGGTCGCGTTGATGTCGCCGATGAGTCGCTCCCAGAACGCGAGCGGCTTGGTGTGCGGGTTGTCGACGCGGAAGATGCGCACGCCCTGCTTCATCCAGAGCCGCACGATCCTCGTCACCTCGGCGACGAGGCCGTCGAAGTCGTCGTCGAAGTTGACCGGGTAGATGTCCTGGTACTTCTTCGGCGGGTTCTCGGCGTACGCGATCGTGCCGTCGGGCAGGGTCGTGAACCACTCCGGGTGCTCGGTGACCCAGGGATGGTCGGGGGAAGCCTGCAGCGCGAGGTCGAGCGCGATCTCGATGCCGAGCGCGGCGGCGCGACGCACGAATGCGCGGAGGTCCGCGAGGTTGCCGAGGTCGGGGTGGACGGTGTCGTGGCCGCCGGCTGCCGATCCGATCGCCCACGGCGAGCCCGGGTCGTGCGGCCCGGGCGTGAGCGTGTTGTTCGGTCCCTTGCGGAACGCGACGCCGATCGGATGGATGGGGGGCAGGTACACGACGTCGAAGCCCATGGCCGCCACCCCGTCGAGCCGCTTCTGCGCGGTCCGGAACGTGCCGGACTTCCAGGCACCGTTCTTCTTCAGCTTCCGCGCACCCTCGGACCGGGGGAAGAACTCGTACCAGGAGCCGACGCCCGCACGGCGGCGCTCGACGAGCAGCGACTGCTCTTCGGAGTCGGTCGCGAACCGGGCGAGCGGTCGCGCGTCGAACTCGGCGAGCACCGGGTCGTGCAGCAGGGCACGGCGGGCGGATGGTGCGGCCGCCGTATCGCGAAGGGCGGCCGCGTACGCCTTCAGGCGCTTGCGCACGGCCGCGGGCCGCTCGGACTGGGCCGCCGCCCGCTCAGCCAGGCGCGCCCCGATCTCGTACATGAGCTCGACGTCGACGCCCGCGTCGATCTTCAGTTCGGCGTCGTGGATCCACGTGCCGACCTCGTCGCCGAAGCCGGTCACGTGCCACTGCCAGGTGCCGATCACGTCGAGTCGCACCTGCGCTTCCCACCGGTCCGTGCCCGCGGCGAGCGCCGCCATCCGGTGCCGCTGCACCGCGCCCGACGGATCGGTCAGCACGAGCATCGCGCCGACGAGGTCGTGTCCCTCGCGGAACACCGTGGCGCGGAACGGGACCACCTCCCCGGCGAACGCCTTCGGATTCCAACGCGGATCTGGCAGGGCGGGCGTGAGCCGGGTCACGGGGATCCGGCCGGCACGAACAGGTCGGCTGGTCACGTTCCGACCGTAGCGTGGATGCCAGGGGAACGGCAGGCCGGGTTGCGCCGCGTGGCGCGGCGAGCTAGTGGGGCTGCCGCCGCCGCCTCCGCGCGCGCGCGGCGAACGCGTCGAGCGCCGCCAAGATCTCGTCGGCCTGCCACACGCGGTAGCGGGGTCCGCTCGAGGTCCGGCTCAGGACGCCCGCCTCCTCGAGGCGCGTCAGGGCACCCGCGGCAGCGACCTCGCTGACCCCGAGGGCCGCGGCCACGGCCTGCACGTTCACGACGGGCTGCGTGAGCAGGTACGCCTTCCCGCGGTGCACCGAGGAATGGGCGCGCGCCGTCACGACGGCGTCCCAGCGCGCAGACGCCTGCCGGATGTCGGCGACGAGGGCCCGACCGTTCTCGACCGCGGCGAACGAGGCCTCCGAGACCGCGTCGACGATCGCGTCGGGCCGGCCTGCGCGGTAGGCGTCGAGGGCGCTGAAGTACCCCTCGGTGTCGTGCAGGAGCCCGGCCGAGACCGGCACGGCGACGTTCTCGGTCACGCCGCCCGCGCGCAGCATCGACTGGATGAGCGCGCGGCCGGTGCGGCCGTTGCCGTCGGGGAACGGGTGGATGGTCTCGAACTGCGCGTGCGCGAGCGCCGCGTGGGCGAGCACCGGCAGGTCGGTGCGCTGCACGAACTGCATGAGGTCGGCCATGAGCCCGCCGACGCGATCGTGATGAGGCGGGACGAACTCGGCCGAGTGCGGCGAGATCGATCCGCCTCCGATCCACACCTGCTCGGAGCGCCAGGCGCCGACGACGGCGGGCGTCGATTCCTCGAGGAGCGCTCGGTGCATCGTGATGATCGCGGTCCCGTCGAGCCGGTCTGCGAGCTCGATCGCCGCACTCATCGCGTGCACGTTCGCCACCACGAGGCGCGCGTTGCCGGATCGTGCCTGCCCGAGTTCGGCCAGCGCCACCTGCTTCGCGCTCGCCGTGAGCCGTTCGACCTCGGAACTCGACGCGCTCTCGGTGCGAAGGAGGATCGCGGCGAACGGTGCCGCGATGTGGCCGACCTCGGTGTCGAAGCGGGTGAGCTCGCGGCTCGCGTCGTCGGCCGTCGCCACCACCTCGGGCGGCAGGATCGCGCGGCGATCGGCGATCATGGGCGGAACGGACGCGCGATACGGTCCTCGTGCCGCGCGCAGGGCACGGCGCGAGGCGACCTCGGCACCGGTGCGGTCCCACGGACGGGACTCGTATCCGACCGGCGGCCACGCGGTGACATCGAATGCCATATCGCCAGCTTACCAAAGGTTTCGCGCAGAACCTTTGCTTAGCCGTAGGGATGGCGGGCCGAGCCATCCGTTCACCTGCCCGACACACGCCCCCGCCTAGGGTTGACCCCGTGAAGCCCATCCGCAAGTTCACCGTCCGGGCCGTGGTGCCGCCGCAGCTCAGCGCGCTCGAGGAGCTCGCCGCGAACCTCCGCTGGTCGTGGCACGAGCCCACCCGTCGGCTGTTCGAGCACATCGATCCGGTCGGATGGCGGCGTTCCCAGCGCGACCCGATCGCGTTCCTCGGCGACATCGACCCGCGCCGGCTCGACGAGCTCGCGAACGACGAGGGCTACCTCGGCTGGGCCGACCGGGAGCGGGATGCGCTGCGCGCGTACATCGCCGAGCCGCGGTGGTACCAGTCGCTCGACCTCGAGACGCCGAGGACCATCGCGTACTTCTCGCCCGAGTTCGGCATCACGGCGGCGCTGCCGCAGTACTCGGGCGGCCTCGGCATCCTCGCGGGCGACCACCTGAAGGCGGCCTCCGACCTCGGCGTGCCGCTCGTGGCGGTCGGCCTGTTCTACAAGGCCGGGTACTTCGCGCAGGCCATCGCGCCCGACGGCTGGCAGCAGGAGCGCTATCCGGCCCTCGACCCCGACGGGCTGCCGCTCTCGGTCCTGCGACGGGCGGATGGCACGCCCGTCCAGGTCACGCTGGCCGTCCCCGGCGACCGCAGCCTGCACGCGCGGGTCTGGCAGGCCGCCGTCGGTCGCGTGACGCTGCTGCTGCTCGACACGGACATCCCCGCGAATGACGACGACCTGCGCCAGGTCACCGACCGGCTGTACGGCGGCGGCGGCGAGCATCGGCTGCAGCAGGAACTGCTGCTCGGCATCGGCGGCGTCCGGGCGCTGCGCGCGTGGTCCGAGCTCGTCGCCCGACCGTTCCCCGACGTGTTCCACATGAACGAGGGACATGCCGGCTTCCTCGGCCTCGAGCGCATCTCGGCGTGCATCGGCGAGGGGCTGACGTTCGACGAGGCCCTGCAGGTCGTCCGTGCCGGCACGGTCTTCACGACCCACACGCCGGTACCCGCGGGCATCGACCGGTTCGATCGCGCGCTCGTCGCGCAGTACCTCGAATCGGGCCTGCTGCCCGGTGTCGATCCCGCCGATGCGCTGCCGCTCGGCCTCGAACCCGGCGTCCACCCCGACGACAGCGCGTTCAACATGGCCATGATGGGCCTGCGCCTCGCGCAGCATGCGAACGGCGTCTCGAAGCTGCACGGCGAGGTCAGCCGATCCATGTTCGCCAGCCTCTGGCCGGGCTTCGACGCCGACGAGGTGCCGATCACGTCGATCACGAACGGCGTGCACGCCCCCACCTGGACCGACCCCGCCCTGCTCGAGCTCGCCGAGGAGCGTCTCGGGACGGGCGACACCGAGCACGCCGACTGGCTGAGCCCCGCGGTCAGCGACGCGGAGCTGTGGAGCGTCAAGCGCGGCATGCGCCTCCAGCTCGTCGAGGACGCCCGCCGCCGCCTGGCGGCCGCGTGGGCCGACCAGCACGCCGGCGCGGTCGCGCCCGACTGGGTGCGCCGCGTGCTCGATCCCGACGTCCTCACGATCGGCTTCGCACGTCGCGTGCCGACCTACAAGCGGCTCACGCTCATGCTGCAGGATCCCGAGCGCCTCGCCGCGATCCTCACCAACCCCGACCGGCCCGTGCAGTTCGTGATCGCGGGCAAGGCGCACCCGGCCGACGAGGAGGGCAAGCGCCTGATCCAGCGCCTCGTGCAGTTCGCGCAGCGGCCCGAGCTGCGGGAGCGCATCGTCTTCCTCCCCGACTACGACATGGGCATGGCCGAGACGCTGTACCCGGGTTGCGACGTGTGGATGAACAACCCGCTGCGGCCGCTCGAGGCCTGCGGCACGTCGGGCATGAAGGCCGCTCTGAACGGGGCGCTCAACCTGTCGGTCCTCGACGGTTGGTGGGCCGAGTACGCGGCCGACGACCACGGCTGGGTCATCCCGACGGCGGATGCGGCGCCCGACGCCGCCGAGCGCGACCGGCTCGAGGCATCCGCCCTGTACGACCTCATCGAGCACCGCATCACGCGGCTGTTCTACGACCGCGACCACGACGGCGTGCCGACCGAGTGGATGACGCGCGTGCGCCGCACGCTCGCCCACCTCGCGCCCGAGCTCGGCGCCGACCGGATGGTGCGCGAGTACGTCGAGCGCCTGTACCGGCCGGCGGCCGAGCACGCCGAGCTCGTCGCCGCGAACGGCGCCAAGCCAGCGCGCGGGCTCGCCGAGTGGGTCGCGGGCGTCCGGGCAGCCTGGGAGGGCGTGCAGGTCTCGCACGTCGAGTCGGGCGGGCTCGACTCGACACCGCACGTGGGCGACCAGCTGCACCTGCGCGCGCATGTCGCGCTCGGTCGGCTCAGCCCCGACGACGTCTCCGTCGAGGTGGTGTACGGGCACTCGCACGGCGACGACCGCATCGAGGATGCGCGCGTGGCGGTGCTCGATGCCGACGGCGACTCGACGACGGATGCCGCGACGCGCGTCTACGTCGGCACGATCACGCTCGATCGCGCCGGCGCGTTCGGGTACACGGTCCGCGTGGTGCCGCGCCATCCGCTGCTGCTCACGACCGCCGAGCTCGGCCTCGTCGCCTCCGCGTCCTGAGGTCGCCGCCTCGTTTCAGGAACTCGGAGGCTGATCAGGACCGCATCGACGGGATGCTCCTGAGAGGCCTCCGTCTTCCTGAAACCGGCGCGCCTTGTGGTGGTCGCGCCGGGCGCTCATGTGCCCGAGCGGTCAGCGGGGGCGGGCGATGGGGGCGTAGCGGCCGGCGGTGATCGCGAGGAGGTCGTCGGGCGCGAGTTCGAGGTCGAGGCCGCGGCGCCCGCCCGAGACGAACACGGTCTCGCACAGGATGGCGCTCTCGTCGAGCACCGTCGGAAGGGGCGTCTTCTGCCCGATCGGGCTGATGCCCCCGACGACGTAGCCGGTCTTGCGCTCGGCGACCGCCGGGTCGGCCATCTCGGCGCGCTTGCCGCCGAGCGCCGCCGCGAGCGCCTTCAGGTCGAGCTGGTCGGCGACCGGCACGATGCCGACCGCGAGCCCGCCGTCGACCGTCGCGAGCAGCGTCTTGAACACGCGCGCCGGTTCGATACCGAGCTTCTCCGCGGCCTCGAGGCCGAATGCCGCGGCGCGCGGGTCGTGATCGTACGCGTGCGCCGTGAAGGCGATGCCGGCGCGCGACAGCGCGACCGTCGCCGGCGTGCCGGCCGAGGCATCCGCCTTCCTGCCCATCAGTGCGCCGCGGTCCGCTCGTCGGGCGCGGTCGCATCATCGGCGTCCGGCAGCACGTCGACGTCGATGCTCGCGGCCGCGGCATCCGACGGCCCGGGGGAGGGCTCGCCGTGCGCGCGGAACAGCCGCATCGACTGGGGCGCCACCGCCATCCGCTCGACAGGGTCGTATCGCGCGCCCAGCTCGCCATCGGGCTCCTCACGCGACGAGTCCCAGAGCAGCTCGTAGTCGTCGACGCCCGGATGCGCGGGCAGCAGCACTTCGGTACCGGTCTCGGAGGCGTGCACGACGAGCAGGATCCGGTTGTACTCCTCGAATTCGGGCGTGGACGCGGCCATGAACTGCAGGGTGCGTTGCGAGGCGTCGTTCCAGTGGTCGATGGTCATGGTCTCGCCGTCGGCGTTGTACCAGTCCATCTGCGAGGCGCTCGGCACGGTCTCGCCGAAGCGGCCGTACCGGACGGGCCGCAGTGCCGGGTTCTCGCGACGCAGGCGCAGCAGGTGCCGCACAGTCGCCTCGAGCGCGGCATCGCGATCGGCCGAGTCCCACGCGAGCCAGGTCAGCTCCGAGTCGTGGCAGTACGCGTTGTTGTTGCCGCGCTGGCTGCGCCCGTACTCGTCGCCCGCAGTGAGCATCGGCACGCCGGCCGACAGCAGCAGCGTTCCGAGCAGGTTCCGGATGCTGCGCCGTCGCGCCCCGGCGATGGTCGCGTCGTCCGTCGGCCCCTCGACGCCATGGTTGTAGGAGTTGTTGTGGTCGGCGCCGTCGCGGTTGTGCTCGCCGTTGCCGAGGTTGTGCTTGACGTCGTACGCAGTGAGGTCGGCGAGCGTGAACCCGTCGTGCGCGGTGATGAAGTTGAGGCTCGCGAGCGGTCCGCGCTCCTGGGCGAACGTGTTCGACGAGCCGGCGAGGCGCGTCGCGAAGCGGCCGATGCCGCTGCCCGCCTCGCCGGCGCGCTCGCGGCGCAGGTCGCCGAGCCAGAAGTCCCGCATGCGGTCGCGGTAGCGGTCGTTCCACTCGCTGAAACCGGCCGGGAAGTTGCCGGTCTGCCAGCCGAACGGACCGACGTCCCACGGTTCGGCGATGAGCTTCGAGGCGCCGATCACGGGGTCGGCGAGCATGCCCTGCAGGAGCGGATGGTCGGGGGAGTAGGCGCCGAGTGCGTCGCGGCCGAGTGTGGCCGCGAGGTCGAGGCGGAAGCCGTCGACCTGCAGTTCCTCGGCCCAGTACCGCATCGAGTCGAGGACGAGCCGCACCGGCGCGTCGTGGCCGAAGTCGAGGGTGTTGCCGCAGCCGGTGGTGTCGACATAGCGGCCGTGCACGTCGTGCCGGTAGTACGTCGCATTGTCGATGCCACGGAAGCTGTACGTCGGACCCTGCCGACCCTCCTCGGCGGTGTGGTTGTAGACCACGTCGAGCACGACCTCGAGGCCCGCCTCGTGGAGCCGCTTGACCATTCCGGCGAACTCGCGCCGCACCGCCGCGGGGCCGCCCGCCTGCGCGGCGGCGCTCGCGTACGGGGTGTGCGGCGCGAAGAATCCGAGGGTGTTGTATCCCCAGTAGTTGACCTGCCCCTGGCGGACGAGCCGTTGCTCGGGCACGAACGCTTGGACCGGCAGGAGCTCGACGGTCGTGACGCCGAGCCCGGTCAGGTACTCGAGCGACGCGTCGTGCGCGAGGCCGGCGTACGTGCCGCGGAGCGCGTCGGGGATGCGGGGGTTGAGCCGGCTGAACCCGCGCACGTGGGCCTCGTAGACGACCGTGTGGTCGAGCGGGACCCGCGGCTTCGCCGCGCCGTCCCAGTCGAATCCCTCCGAGGCGAGCGAGTCGAGCACGATGCCCCGCCAGGAGCCGTCGCCCGCCATCTGCAGTCCGCGCGCCCAGGGATCGAGGAGCGTGTGCACGGGATTGAACGCGTGCTCGATCCCGGCGGGACCGTCGATCCGCAGCCCGTACCGGGCGCCGGTGACGAGGGCCGAGGACGCGCCCTCCCAGACGCCGCCTTCGGATTGGGCGAGCGGCACTCGGCTCGCCGCCCAATCGAGGTCGTCGGGATCGAACACGACGAGTTCCACGGCCGTCGCGTGCTCGGACCACACGCGGATCGTGCCGCCGTCCGGTCCGGTGCGCACGCCCAGGTCGTGGAGCGGATCGGCCGAAGACATGCGAACTACAGTAGTTCGAAGGGAACCTGTTCCCGATCAGGAGGTGCGCGATGGTCGGCCGCGACTCCGTGTACCTCGATCACGCGGCGACCACCCCGCTGCGCCCCGAGGCGATCGACGCGATGACGAGCGCGCTCCACCTCGTCGGTAACCCGGCGTCGATCCACAGCGCGGGCCAGAACGCCAAGCGACTGCTCGAGGAGTCCCGCGAGCAGGTCGCGGCGACGCTCGGCGCCGACCCGATCGAGGTCGTCTTCACCGGAAGCGGCACCGAGGCCGTGAACCTCGCGATCAAGGGGCTCTACTGGCGCCGTCACCGTGAGACCGGAGCACGCCGCATCCTCCTGCCCGGCGGCGAGCACCACGCGACGCTCGACACCGTCGGATGGCTGGCCGAGGTCGAGGGCGCCGAGGTGGAGGAACTGCCCGTCGACGAGCTGGGCAGGGTGCGGGTCGACGCGCTCGCCGCCGCGCTCGAGCGGGACGCGGCATCCGTCGCCCTCGTCACGATGCTGTGGGCGAACAACGAGGTCGGCACGATCGAGCCGGTGCGCGAGGCGGCCGAGTCGTGCGCGCGGGCCGGCGTGCCGCTGCACGTCGACGCCATCGCCGCGTACGGGCACGTGCCGATCGACCTGCACGCGCTGCGACACGAGACGCGCGCACCGGCGGGCGCCGGGCTCGTCGCGATCAGCGTGTCGGCGCACAAGGTCGGCGGGCCGGTCGGCATCGGCGCGCTCGTGCTCGACCGGTCGACGCACATCGAGCCGCTCCTGCACGGCGGCGGCCAGCAGCGTCGCATCCGCTCGGGCACGCAGGATGTCGCCGCTGCGGCGGGCTTCGCGGCGGCTGCCCGGGTCGCTGCCGAGCAGCGCGAGGTCGAGCACGACCGGATGTCGCGGCAGCGCGACCGGCTGGTCGCCGGCGTCGCGGACGCCGTGCCCGACGCACGCCTCTCCGGCGATCCCGACCCCGCTTCGCGGCTCCCGGGCAACGCCCACTTCTCCTTCCCGGGCTGCGAGGGCGACTCGCTGCTCTTCTTGCTGGATGCCGCGGGCGTCGCCGTCTCGACGGGATCGGCGTGTCAGGCCGGCGTGCCCGAGCCGTCGCACGTCCTGCTCGCGATGGGTCGCTCCGAGGCGGAGGCGCGCGGGGCGCTGCGCGTCACGCTCGGGTGGTCGACGACGGACGCCGACGTCGACGCGTTCCTCGCGGCACTGCCCGCGGCGTACGAGCGCGCGGCGCGTGCGGGCATGGCGGGCAGGGTCACGAGCTTCGACCGCTGATCGCGCCGGCCGCGAGGCATCCGCTCAGGACCCGTTTCGTACACTGGAACCCATGCGAATTCTGGCAGCGATGAGCGGCGGCGTCGACAGCGCCGTCGCGGCCGCGCGCGCCGTGGACGCCGGTCACGATGTCGTGGGCGTGCACCTCGCGCTCAGCCGCATGCCGGGCACCCTGCGCACCGGCAGCCGCGGCTGCTGCACCATCGAGGACTCGATGGACGCCCAGCGTGCCGCGAACGTGCTCGGCATCCCGTACTACGTGTGGGACTTCTCCGAGCGGTTCAAGGCCGACGTCGTCGACGACTTCATCGCGGAGTACGCCGCGGGCCGCACGCCCAACCCGTGCATGCGATGCAACGAGCGCATCAAGTTCGCCGCGCTGCTCGAAAAGGCGCTGGCGCTCGGGTTCGACGCCGTGTGCACCGGGCACTACGCGACGATCGTGACGGATGCCGCGGGCCACCGCGAGCTGCATCGCGCGAGCGCGTGGGCCAAGGACCAGTCCTACGTGCTGGGGGTGCTCACCGCCGAGCAGCTCGCGCACGCCTACTTCCCGCTCGGCGACACGCCGTCGAAGCAGCTCGTGCGCGAGGAGGCCGCGCGGCGCGGACTGAGCGTCGCGCAGAAGCCCGACTCCCACGACATCTGCTTCATCCCCGACGGCGACACGCGTGGCTGGCTCGGCGAGAAGGTCGGCGTCGCCCAGGGCGAGATCGTCGACCGCACGGGCGCCGTCGTCGGCTCGCACGAGGGCGCGCACGCCTACACGGTCGGGCAGCGCCGCGGCCTCCGGCTCGGCACGCCCGCACCCGACGGCAAGCCGCGCTTCGTGCTCGAGGTGCGCCCGAAGGAGAACACCGTGGTGGTGGGCCCGAAGGAGGCGCTCGCGATCGCCGAGATCGCGGGTTCGCGGTTCACGTGGGCAGGGGAGCCGCCCGCCGACCCGGCCGCGCCGTTCGCGTGCGAGGTCCAGATCCGCGCGCACGCCGATCCGGTGCCGGCCGTCGCCCGCGTCGAGACGGATGCCTCCGGCACGACCGAACTCGTCGTCATTCCGGACGTGCCGCTCGACGGCGTCGCACCCGGCCAGACCGCTGTCGTCTACGTCGGCACGCGCGTCCTCGGCCAGTGCACGATCGACCGGACCGTCAGCGCCGTGCCGGCCGGCGCCTGACCGCACAAACGTCACCCACTTCGATCCTCCCAGCGAACTCGCGTAGATTCTCGTGGGTTGGCGCCGCAGCCCGAAACCTCGGCGCCACGTGAACCCGAGGAGCCCCCGTGTCCTACCCGCTCTATCCCGCCGACCCGAACCGAGACCCCGCCGAACCGTTCCGCAACCTGGAACCGGCCACGACCACGGCGTCGACCGCCGTGATCAACCCCGCGCCCCAGCCGTGGGACGACCTGGTCGACGACCGCCCGATCACGTCCGAGGAGGTCACGGAACGGCAGCGCGAGGCGTTCGGCGGACCCAAGATCGGCTCCGCGTTCTTCGGCTGGCTCACCGCCATGGCGAGCGCGGCCATCCTCGCCGGAGCCGTCGTCGTCGTGGCGGCCGTGACCGGACTGGATGTCATCCCCGACCCGTGGGCGACGGGCGGCATCGGCCCGTTCGACGGGCTGACCGCCGGATGGATCGTGATCGGCGTCCTGCTCGCGGTCGGGTTCGTCTCGTTCTACTGCGGCGGGTACGTCGCCGGGCGGATGGCGCGGTTCAGCGGCGCCGCGCAAGGCCTCGCCGTCTGGGGGTGGGCGCTCGTCGCCGGCATCGCCGTCGCCGTCGCGATCGCGCTGCTCGACGGGCGGTTCGGCTTCGTGGCCGCCGGACGGGACGCCGTGCCGAGCATTCCCGTCTCGCCCGACCTGGTCACCGTCGCCTGGATCGCCGGGGCGGTCGCGCTCGTCGTCGTGAGCCTCGGCGGTGCCGTGCTCGGCGGGACCGTCGGCGTCCGGTACCACCGCCGCGTCGATCGCGTCGGCCTCGACGACTAGGGCGATCCCCGCGGTCGTTCGCGCGGTCCACCCCCGAACCTGAGCGTCGGCCGAGCGTTCGCTGCACCGCGAGTGCGGTCGCACGCCCGCTGTCAAGGCCCCTGACGACGCTCGTGCATCGTCGTATCGTCGAGGTCGGCGCCGCAGGCACCACCCGTGTGCGGCGCACACCACGAGAGGGGACCTGTCATGAGCACCTCATCCGATCGACCCGGCCGCGATCCGTACCCGCCCACCCCGGCGGACCGCGACGGCGACGGCGTCCGCGACGACCGCGAGGTCGCGGTGGACCATGACCGGGACGGCGTCCGCGACGACCGCGAGGTCGCGGTGGACCGTGACCGGGACGGCGTCCGCGACGACCGCGAGGTCGCGATGGACCGTGACCGGGACGGCGTCCCCGACGACCGCGAGGTCGCCGGTCGCCACCGCGACGCCGCACACGACGAGCGACTCGTGGCCGACCCGGCACTGCGAGCCGCAGTCGTGGACCGCGAGCGCGAGCGGTACGGAGGGATCAAGTTCGGCGCGGCGTTCTTCGGCTGGCTGACCGCGGTCGGCGTCGCCGTGCTCCTCACGGCGCTGCTCGCCGCGACCGGTGCGGCGATCGGTCTCGGCACACTGGGCGAGGCGGTCGACGAGGCCGCGGCCGAGAACGCCCAGACCATCGGCATCGTCGGCGCGATCGCGCTGCTGGTGATCCTGTTCGTCGCATACTTCGCCGGCGGCTACGTGGCAGGGCGGATGGCGCGCTTCAACGGCATGAAGCAGGGCCTCGCCGTGTGGCTGTGGGCGATCGTCGTCGCGATCATCGGCGCGATCATCGCTGCCGTCGCGGGATCGCAGTACGACATCCTCGCGAGCCTCAACACCTTCCCGCGGATCCCCGTGACCGAGGGTGAACTGACCATCGCCGGCATCGTCACGCTGGCCCTGGTCATCCTCGCGAGCCTCGGTGGAGCGATCCTCGGCGGCAAGGCAGGCACGCGGTACCACCGCAAGGTGGACGCCGCCGGCTTCGGGGCCTGACGCCCGGGGGGTAGGGCGCGGCGCCGAAGAGGGGTGCGCGGCTGAGGCCGCGCACCCCACTCGTGTCCGTGCGCGGGGACGCGGCCGCCCGCCATTCTCCGTCGCCACCGGTCCGCGCCCGCCCGGACGTCGGAGGCGGCTCCTAGGATGGCCCCTGTGAGCGACATCCCAGCCGACTTCGAGACCGCGCGCGCCGAGGCCGAACGGCTCACCGAGCTGATCGATCGGGCGCGCCTCGCGTACTACGGCGACGGCGACTCGCCCTTCTCCGACGCCGAGTACGACACGGCGTTCCACCGGTTGGAGGCGCTCGAGCGCGCGTTCCCCGAGCTCGTCGGACAAGACAGTCCCACGCAGCAGGTCGGCGCGGTGGTCGCGTCGGCGGGGTTCCCCGAGCACGAGCACGCCGAGCGCATGCTGAGCCTCGACAACGTGTTCTCGGTCGACGAGTTCCGCGAGTGGGCCGTGAAGGTCGAGCGCGATGCGGGCCGGCCCGTCCATTTCCTCAGCGAACTCAAGATCGACGGGCTCGCGATCAGCCTCGCCTACCGAGACGGCGTGCTCGAGACTGCCACCACGCGCGGCGACGGCCGCGTCGGCGAAGACATCACCGAGAACATCGAGTTCATCCCGGCGATCCCGCTCAGGCTCACCGGAGAGGGGTTCCCCGCGTTCTTCGAGGTGCGGGGCGAGGTGTTCCTCGCCACGAACGAGTTCGAGGCGCTCAATCGCCGGCAGCGCGAGCTCCAGACGGCGTATGCGGCCAACGAACTCGGCAAGGGCAAGCCCGAGGCATCGATCAAGACGAGGTTCCCCGAGTTCGCGAACGCGCGGAACACGGCGGCGGGCAGCCTCAGGCAACGGCGCGAGCGCAAGAGCGCGTTCGATCTCGAGCTCATGCGCGACCGGCTCGGCCGGCTCTCGTTGCACCTGCACGGCATCGGGGCGTGGGAGCGACCGCCCGTCGAGGGGCAGTCCGATATCTACGCGCTGCTCGCCGGGTGGGGACTCCCGGTGTCGCCCTACAGCCGGGTGCTCGGATCCGTCGACGAGGTCATCGCGTTCATCGAGCACTGGGGCGAGCACCGGCACGACATCGAGCACGAGATCGACGGCATCGTCGTCAAGGTCGACGAGCTCGCCCTGCACGACGAGCTCGGCTCCACGAGCCGAGCGCCGCGATGGGCGATCGCGTTCAAGTACCCGCCCGAAGAGGTGCACACGAAGCTCATCGACATCGCAGTGGGCGTGGGCCGCACCGGGCGCGCGACGCCGTACGCGATCATGGAGCCCGTGAAGGTCGCCGGCTCGACCGTGCGCCAGGCCACCCTCCACAATCAGGGCATCGTGAAGGCCAAGGGCGTGATGATCGGCGACACCGTCGTACTCCGCAAGGCGGGCGACGTGATCCCCGAGATCCTCGGGGCGGTCGAGCAACTGCGCGACGGCACGCAACGCGAGTGGCACATGCCGGGTGAGTGTCCGGAGTGCGGTACGCCGCTTCGCCCGATGAAGGAGGGCGACATCGACCTGAGGTGCCCGAACGCCAGGTCGTGCCCGGCCCAGGTGCGCGGCCGTGTCGAGCACATCGGGTCCCGCGGCGCGCTCGACATCGAGGCGCTCGGCGAGGTCACGGCCGCGGCGCTCACGCAGCCGTCCGTTCCCTCGACGCCGCCGCTCGAGACCGAGGCGCGACTGTTCGACCTGACGCTCGACGAACTCGTCCCGATCCAGGTGGTGGTGCGCGACGCCGAGACGGGCGAGTTCAAGGTCGACGAGAAGACGGGTGAGCCCGTCCGACGCGCGCCGTTCCAGAAGATCCTCCGCCAGGGTTCGAAGTCGCGTCCCGCGGAGTACGGGGCATCCGGCGCGGCCACCAAGCTGCTCGACGAGCTCGAGAAGGCGAAGACCAAGCCGTTGTGGCGGCTGCTCGTCGCGCTCAACATCCGGCACGTCGGCCCCGTCGCGGCGCGCGCCCTGGCCGACCACTTCGGTTCACTCGATGCGATCCGGGCCGCGAGTCGCGAGGAGCTCGCCCACGTCGAGGGCGTGGGCGGCATCATCGCCGACTCGCTCCTCGACTGGTTCGACACCGACTGGCATCGCGAGATCGTCGAACGATGGACCGCCGCGGGCGTGCAGTTCGCCACGCCCGGCCACGCCGGGCCCGGCCGGGCCGGCGACACCGACGGCGTGCTCTCCGGGCTCACCGTCGTGGCGACGGGCAGCCTCGACGGCTTCACGCGCGAGGGCGCGCAGGAGGCCATCATCGCGGCCGGCGGCAAGGCGGCGTCGAGCGTGTCGAAGAAGACGGACTTCGTCGCGGCCGGTCCGGGGGCCGGCTCCAAGCTGGCGAAGGCCGAAGAGCTCGGCGTGCGGGTCATCGACGCCGCGCAGTTCGCCGTGCTCGTCACGGAAGGACCCGACGCGCTCGGTTGAGAGGGGGGCCGCATGGCGGACGACGAGGACGTCAGGGACGACGGTGGCCCGGCGATCGGCGCCTCGCGCCGCGAATTCCTCAAGCTCGGCGGCGTCGCCGGTGCCGCCGCCGTCGTCGCCGGGGGCGGCGCCGCTGCGGTGGGTGGGAGCGTCGGGCACTCCGCGGGGGTGACCGAGGGAGCGGCCGGCATCGCGGCGCTCCCGCCTCCGCCGACCGCGCGCGCCAGGCCCGGCTTCGACCACCTCGTCGTCGTCATGAGCGAGAACCGCTCGTTCGACAACTTCCTCGGCTGGCTCTACGACGCCGACTCCCTTCCCGACGGCGCGACGTTCGACGGGCTCGCGTTCGGCGAGTACGCGAACACGGCGCCCGACGGCACGAGCATCGCCGCGCACGTCTACGCCGGCCCGACCGACGTGATCATGAGTCGACCCGACCCCGACCCGGGCGAGGAGTACCCCCACGTCAACACGCAACTGTTCGGCACCATCCGCCCCGATTCGAATGCCTCGGTGCCGATCGACGAGATGCGCGAGCCCTACAACGCGCCCGACGCCGGCACGACACCCACCATGGGCGGCTTCGTCGTCGACTACGCCCACCACGTCGATCACGACGTCCGTCACGACGGTGACCGCGACATCCACCAGATCATGGGCTCGTTCTCGCCCGAGATGCTCCCCGTCACCGCCATGCTCGCGAAGGGCTTCGCGGTGTACGACGCCTGGCACTGCGCGGTGCCGAGCCAGACGTTCTGCAACCGCTCGTTCTTCCACGCCTCGACCTCGCACGGGTTCGTGACCAACCGCGGCGGCGACGACGGCTACCTCAAATGGCTCGAGGCGAAGGCCGCGCCGACCATCTTCAACCGCTTGGAGGACGCCGGGCTGGACTGGCGGATCTACTTCGACGACCTGCAGCTGATCTCGCTGACCGGCTTCATCCACGCGCCGGCACTCGAGAAGTACTGGCGGACCGACCACTTCGCGCCCATGTCGCAGTTCTGGACCGACGTGGCGGGCGGGAAGCTGCCGCCGTACGCGTTCGTCGAGCCGCGCATGATCTACGACCACAACGACTTCCACCCGCCGGTGGGTCCGCTCCGCCAGTCCGAGGTCGACGGCGAGGAGGTGACGGACAGCGCGATCTCCGACGTGCGTGCCGGTGAGGCCCTGCTGCACCGCATCTACTCCGCGATCCGCGAGAGCGCCACCGAGGGCGGGTCCAACGCGATGAACACGATGCTGCTCCTCACCTTCGACGAACACGGCGGGACGTACGACCACGTCGCGCCGCCGGCGGCCACCCCGCCGCATCCCGACGCGAAGCCCGGCGAGATGGGGTTCACGTTCGACCGACTCGGCTGCCGCGTCCCGGCGATCGCGATCTCGGCGTACACCGCCGAGGGCGGCATCATCCACGACCAGATGCACCACGGATCGGTGATCGCGACCCTGTGCACGTTGCACGAGCTCGACCCGCTGACCGACCGCGACGACGGTGCACCCGACATCCGCAACGCCCTGACCCTCGACGCCCCGCGGCATCCGCTCACCTGGCCGGCCACCACCCCCCAGTACACCCCGCCGAACCCAGAGTCGGCGCCGCACCCGGCCGAGGCGCATCGCACGGCTCCGCTCAGCCCGCCGGCGCGCGGGCTGCTCGGCATGCTCATCGCGAAGTACGGCGATGAAGGCGAACCCGAGCCGCAGACCTACGGCGACGCGTTCGACGCGCTGCAGAAATACGGCGTCGGCCTGTTCGGCGCGCCTCGATAGAATCGCTGGCATCCCCATCCCCACACGACGGAGCAGCATGTCTGAAATCAGCGCCGAGCAGGTCGCGCACCTCGCGAACCTCGCTCGCATCGCGCTCACCGAGGAAGAGATCGGCCACCTGACCACGGAACTCGGCCAGATCATGCAGGCGGTCGAGAAGGTGAGCGAGGTGGCCACGCCCGACGTGGCGCGCACGAGCCACCCGATCCCGCTGCACAACCCGCTCCGCGAGGACGTCCCCTCCGACGTCCTGACCGTCGACCAGGTGCTCTCCGGCGCCCCCGAGCACGACGGCACGCGCTTCGTCGTCTCGGCGATCCTGGGGGAGGAGCAGTGAGCGACCTGATCCGGCTGAGCGCCGCCGACCTCGCCGACCGGCTCGCGTCGCGCGAGGTGTCCTCGGTCGAGGCGACGCAGGCCCATCTCGATCGCATCGCGGCCGTCGACGGTGCCGTGCACGCCTACCTGCACGTCAACGATGCCGCACTCGACGCGGCCGCCGAAGTCGACCGTCGTCGGGCCGCCGGCGACGAGCTCGGCCCGCTCGCGGGTGTCCCGATCGCGATCAAGGACGTGCTCGTCACCAAGGGCATGCCGTCGACCTCCGGCTCGCGGATCCTCGAGGGCTGGGTGCCGCCGTACGACGCGACGCCCGTGCGCAAGGTGCGCGAGGCCGGCATGGTGCTGCTCGGCAAGACCAACATGGACGAGTTCGCGATGGGCTCGTCCACCGAGCACTCCGCGTACGGCCCGACGCACAACCCGTGGGACCTCGAGCGGATCCCCGGCGGCTCGGGCGGCGGGTCGGCTGCGGCGGTCGCGGCGTTCGAGGCGCCGCTCGCGCTCGGCAGCGACACCGGCGGATCCATCCGCCAGCCCGCGCACGTGACCGGCACGGTCGGCACCAAGCCGACGTACGGTGGCGTGAGCCGCTACGGTTCGATCGCACTCGCGTCGTCGCTCGACCAGGTGGGGCCGGTCAGCCGCACGGTGCTCGACGCGGCGCTGCTGCACGACGTCATCGCCGGGCACGACCCGCACGACCAGACGTCGATCCCCGACCCGTGGCCGTCCATGGCCGACGCCGTGCGGCGAGCGGATGTCTCGGGCCTGCGCATCGGCGTCGTGAAGGAGCTCGACACCGACGGCTTCCAGGCCGGCGTGCGCCAGCGCTTCCACGAGGCGCTCGAGCTGCTCGAGCGCAACGGCGCCGAGATCGTCGAGGTGGCGGCCCCGAGCTTCGAGTACTCGATCGCCGCCTACTACCTGATCCTGCCTGCCGAGGCGTCCTCCAACCTCGCGAAGTTCGACTCCGTGCGGTTCGGCCTGCGTGTCGTGCCCGAAGGCGGCGGCACGGTCGAGGAGGTCATGGCGGCGACGCGCGAGGCCGGCTTCGGTCCCGAGGTCAAGCGCCGCATCATCCTCGGCACCTACGCGCTGTCGGCCGGCTACTACGACGCGTACTACGGCAGCGCGCAGAAGGTGCGCACGCTCGTGCAGCAGGACTTCGACGCCGCGTTCGGCAAGGTCGACGTGCTCGCGACGCCCAGCGCGCCGACCACGGCGTTCAAGCTCGGCGAGAAGCTCGACGACCCGCTCGCGATGTACCTCAACGACGTCGCGACGATCCCCGCGAACCTCGCGGGCGTGCCCGGCATCTCGGTGCCCGCAGGCCTCGCGCCCGAAGACGGGCTGCCCGTCGGCATCCAGTTCCTGGCGCCCGCGCGCGAGGACGCCCGCCTCTACAACGTCGGCGGCGCGCTCGAGGCACTGCTCGTCGACCAGTGGGGCGGTCCGCTGCTCGCCCAGGCGCCCGACCTGTCTACCCACGAACTCATGGCGACCGAGGAGGGCGTGGTCTGATGGCACGCGCGGCACTGATGGACTTCGACGAGGCCCTCGCACGATTCGAGCCGGTGATCGGCCTCGAGGTGCACGTCGAGCTGAACACGACCACCAAGATGTTCTCCCCGGCGCCGAACCCGGCGAACAGCGCGTACCACGACGCCGAGCCGAACACGCTCGTCGCGCCGGTCGACATGGGCCTGCCCGGCTCCCTCCCGGTGGTCAACGGCACGGCAGTACGCCATTCGATCTCGCTGGGCCTCGCGCTCGGCTGCTCGATCGCGCCGTCGAGCCGGTTCGCGCGGAAGAACTACTTCTACCCCGACCTCGGCAAGAACTACCAGATCTCCCAGTACGACGAGCCCATCGCGTTCGAGGGGTCGGTCGAGGTCGAGCTCGAGAACGGCCGCGTCTTCCAGGTGGCGATCGAGCGAGCGCACATGGAGGAGGACGCCGGCAAGCTCACGCACGTCGGCGCGACCGGCCGCATCCACGGCGCGGAGTACTCGCTCGTCGACTACAACCGGGCGGGCGTGCCGCTCGTCGAGATCGTGACGAAGCCCGTCGTCGGGGCCGGGGCGGATGCGCCGGCGCTGGCACGCGCGTACGTCGCCGCCATCCGCGACATCGTGCTCTCGCTCGGCATCTCCGAGGCACGGATGGAGCGGGGCAACCTCCGCTGCGACGCGAACGTCTCGCTGCGACCCAAGGGCCAGGAGGCCTTCGGCACACGAACCGAGACCAAGAACGTCAACTCGATGCGCTCGGTCGAGCGCGCGGTGCGGTACGAGATCCAGCGCCAGGCGGCGATCCTCGCCGATGGCGGGTCGATCACGCAGGAGACGCGCCACTGGCACGAGGACACGGGCACCACGAGCCCCGGCCGGCCGAAGTCCGACGCCGACGACTACCGGTACTTCCCCGAGCCCGACCTGCTTCCCGTCGAGCCCGACCCGGCCCTCATCGAGGAGCTGCGCGCCGCACTGCCCGAGCCGCCCGCCGCGCGCCGGCGCCGGCTGAAGGCCGACTGGGGGTTCACCGACATCGACTTCCAGGGCGTCGTCAACGGCGGCCTGCTCAACGAGGTGCTCGCCACGGTCGAGGCGGGCGCCACGCCTGCCGCCGCGCGCAAGTGGTGGACGGGCGAGCTGACCCGCATCGCGAACGCGCAGGGCACGGATGCCAGCGAGCTGGTCGAGCCCGCGGATGTCGCCGAGCTCGCCGCACTCGTCGAGGAGGGCGCGCTCACCGATCGCCTCGCCCGCCAGGTGCTCGAGGGCGTGATCGCCGGCGAGGGCTCGCCGCGCAAGATCGTCGACGCGCGCGGCCTCGCCGTCGTCTCCGACGACGGTGCGCTCGTCGCCGCGATCGACCAGGCGCTCGCGGCGCAGCCCGACGTGCTCGCGAAGATCCGCGACGGCAAGGTTCAGGCCGCCGGCGCGGTGATCGGCGCGGTCATGAAGGCCATGCAGGGCAAGGCCGACGCGGCGCGGGTCCGCGAGCTCGTGCTCGAGCGGGCCGGCAGCGAGGAGTAGCGCGGTTCCCAGCCCGTTCGAGGCGGGCTCGGCTACGCTGTCGATCCCTACGAGAGTGAGGACATCATGGGATTCCTTGACCGACTCTTCGGCGGCGGCGACGATCGCGCCCGCCAGTCCGCGCCGCCGGTGCCGCAGGCGCCTCAGCAGCGTCGGCTGAGCGAGGACGAGCTGGCGATCGAGCGCTACCGCTACCTCCTGCGCACCGCACCGCCCGAGTCGATCGAAGCGGTCCACGCCGAGGCGTTCGCGAAGCTCACGCCCGAGCAGCGGCAGCAGGTCTACCGTTCGCTCGCCGAGCAGGCGCCTCCGGGCGAGCAGCTCACCTCCGACGACCCGCAGTCGCTCGCGCGCGCGGCGACCCGCCAGGAGCTGCGCCAGCCGGGCTCGATGGAGCGGGCCTTCGCCGGTGCGCCGGCAGGCGGCGGCGCGTACGGCCGCGGCGGTCCGTCGTTCGGCTCGATGGTCGGCAGTTCGCTGCTCGGCACCGTGGCCGGCGTCGTGATCGGCTCGGCCATCGCGCAGGCGTTCCTGCCCGATGCCTCGTCGTTCGATGCGGCCGGCGCGGACGGCGCGGATGGGTCGGACGCGGACGGCGGAGACGCCGGCGCCGGTGACGCAGGCGGCGGCGACGCGGGTGGCGACTGGGGCGGTTCCGGTGGCGACTGGGGCGGCTCGGGTGGCGACTTCGGCGGCGGCGATTTCGGTGGCGGCGACTTCGGCGGATTCTGATCCGACCCGAGTCCGCGGTCCCCGCTAGGGTCGCAGCATGAGCAAGCAGGACGGCTCGTCGCGTCAGGTCACGACGGGTCCCGTCGATGACTCGGCGACGCCGATCCTGCACGTCGACATGGATGCGTTCTTCGTCTCCGTCGAGTTGCTGCGCCGACCTGAGCTGCGCGGCACGCCCGTGCTGGTGGGCGGCACGGCAGGTCGCGGGGTCGTGGCGGCGGCGAGCTACGAGGCGAGACGGTACGGGGTCAACTCCGCGATGCCGATGTCGGTCGCGTTGCAGCGGTGCCCGAATGCCGTCGTGCTTCGCGGCGACTACCGCCGATACGCCGAGTACTCCGATCGCGTCATGACGATCTTCCGCGAGCTCACGCCGCTCGTCGAGCCGCTGTCGATCGACGAGGCGTTCCTCGACGTGTCCGGGGCGCGCCGACTGCACGGCACACCCGCCGAGATCGCCTGGACCATCCGGCGTCGCGTGCACGGCGAGACCGGCCTCACGTGCTCGGTGGGCGTGGCAGCGAGCAAGTACGTCGCGAAGGTCGCATCCAGCCGCGCGAAGCCCGACGGCATGCTCGTCGTGCCGGCCGACCAGACGACCGCCTTCCTCCATCCGCTGCCCGTCTCGGCGCTCTGGGGCGTCGGTCGGGTCACCGAGGAATCACTGCTCAAGCTCGGCCTGCGAACGGTCGGCGACGTCGCCGAGATGCCTGCCGACGCGCTGACCCGCGCGGTCGGACCGGCGCTTGCGGCGCGGCTCTCGCAACTGGCGAACGGCATCGATCCGCGCGAGGTCGAGACCCGGCGGGTCGAGAAGAGCATCGGTCACGAGACGACGTTCGATCACGACCTCGTCGATCACGACGACATCGCGAGGGAATTGCTCCGCCTCGCCGCCGACGTCGGCGTCCGGCTGCGCAAGGCGGGAATGGTGGCGCGCACCGTGACGCTGAAGCTGCGCTACGGCGACTTCACCACGGTGACCCGGTCGCGCACGCTCGCCGAGCCGACCGACGTCGCCCGCCGCATCTACGAAGAGGCGCTCGTACCGCTCGCAGAGCTCGTGGGTGACGGGCGGCGGGTACGGCTCATCGGCGTCCGGGCCGAACAGCTGCGCGCCACTGGCGGGGGCGCCCCGCTCTGGGATCCCGACGAGGACTGGCGGGACGCCGAGCGCACGATCGACGAGGTGACCAGGAGGTTCGGTCGCGGGGCCGTCCGCCCGGCCGCGCTCGTCCGTCCCGGCGGGCCCGGTCTGTTGCCGACGGCGGGCGCCGGATGGGAACGCGACGACGCCGAGCAACCGAAGCGGTCGTCGTCGGAGCGGCCACGCCAGTGACCCGAATGCGCCGCGGCATCCGTCAAGGCCTACCGAGGCCGGTTCGGCGCCGGTAGCGTGGCGGCATGGCTGATTTCGTGCTCGAGCTCGCAGACAAGGTCGCCGGCGTCGGGGTCCGCACCTCCTACGCCGACAAGGTCCAACTGGGCGGCGTCGACGTCGTGCCCGTCGCGCTCGGCGCGTACGGCTTCGGCGGCGGCTCCGGGAGCGCCCCGGAGCAGGGCGAGGGCTCCGGCGGGGGCGGCGGGGGATGGTCCGTGCCGCTCGGCGCGTACGTGAGCCGCGGCGGCGACGTCCGGTTCGAGCCCAACATCCTCGGCGTCCTCATCGTCGCGATCCCGTTCATCGCCGTCACCGGCAAGGCGCTGAAGCTCATCATCCGCGCACTCAAGAAGTAGCCGCGTCCCCACCGCGTTCCGCCGTCGCGTCATGCCGCCGCGGCGGGCGTATACTCGTGCTCGAACACGGGAGTCCGGTGAGCCGGGCTGAGAGGAAGGTTCTCCAACCTTCGACCGTCGAACCTGATCTGGGTCATGCCAGCGCAGGGAGGGCATCCGATCTCATCTCCCGTGCCGCTTTCCACCTGAAGAAAGGGCACGAATCGTGCACGAGACCACGCGCGGCACCGACCGCGGCAACGCGGTCGGCGACTCAGCCGGCACCACGACCGACGCGACCGTCGGTTCTTCACGACCCACGCGCTGGCGTGTCGTCGACATCGTCGTCGCCAGCGTCATCGGCGTCGCGACCGGCCTGGTGTTCCTGTTCTGGAACAACGTCGGCTACGCCTGGTTCAGCGCGGCCGACGCCCTGACGCCCGGACTCGGGGGCATCGCGGTGGGCATCTGGCTCATCGGCGGCGTGCTCGGCGGCCTGATCATCCGCAAGCCGGGAGCAGCGCTCTACGTCGAACTGCTCGCCGCGATCGTCTCGGCGCTCATCGGCAACCAGTGGGGCATCGAGACGATCTACTCCGGGCTCGCGCAGGGACTCGGCGCCGAGCTTGTCTTCCTCGCCACGGGCTATCGCCGATTCGGCGTCGTGACGGCGATGCTCGCCGGCGCGGCCGCCGGCCTGGGAGCCTGGACGCTCGAGCTGTTCACCTCCGGCAACCTGCAGAAGTCGGCCGAATTCCTGTTCCTCTACCTAGGCACCGTCGTGGTCTCCGGTGCGATCCTCGCCGGGCTCCTCGGATGGCTCGTCGTCCGCGCGCTGGCGGCGACCGGCGCACTCAACCGGTTCGCCGCCGGACGGGACGTGACCGGACGGGTCTGATCCGTGGTGGTCATCTCGCCGCTGACCCGCCCCGCCCGTGTGGACGCCACCGGGTGGGGCTGGCGGCACGCCGGCCGCGTTCGTCCGGCGCTGCACGGCATCGATCTGGCGATCAAGCCGGGCGAGCGCATCCTGCTGCTCGGAGCGTCGGGCTCCGGCAAGTCGACCCTGCTGCATGCCCTCGCCGGCGTCCTCGGTGGCGATGACGAGGGCGAGCAGGTCGGCTCGCTCTGCGTCGACGGCCGGCCAGCGGCCGCGGCGCGCGGGCGGGCGGGGCTCGTGCTCCAGGACCCGGATTCCCAGGTCATCCTGGCGCGCGTGGGCGACGATGCCGCGTTCGGGTGCGAGAACCTCGGGGTGCCCCGTGAGGAGATCTGGCGCCGCGTCGCGGACGCCGTGGACGCGGTCGGACTCGACCTTCCGCTGGACCATCCGACGTCGCGTCTGTCGGGCGGGCAGAAGCAGCGTCTCGCGCTCGCCGGCGCGATCGCCATGCGTCCCGGGCTGCTCTTGCTCGACGAGCCGACGGCCAACCTGGATCCTGCGGGTGTCGCAGAGGTGCGCGAGGCCGTCGGCCGCGTGCTCGAGCGCACCGGCGCGACGCTCGTCGTCGTCGAGCACCGCGTCGACGTGTGGCAGCACCTCGTCGACCGTGTCGTCGTCCTCGGCGTCGACGGCGGGATCATCGCCGACGGGGCGCCCGCCGACGTCCTCGCCGCTCAGGCCACGGAGCTGGCTGCGGGCGGCGTCTGGGTGCCGGGGGTACCTCTCGGCGTGCCCGAAATGGAGGCGGACGCAGCGGCTGTCGGCGTCGCGGACGGCGGCGCCGTGCTCTCGACGCGCGAGCTCGCCATCGGCCGACCGCGCGGGGCGGTGCTTCACGACGGACTCGAGGTCGCGCTGCCGGGCGGGACCTCCACCGTGCTCACCGGTCCGAACGGAGCCGGCAAGTCCACTCTCGCACTGACGCTCGGTGGCCTGCTCCCACCGCGCGGCGGTGCGGTCCTCGCCTCGCAGCGGCTGGCGCGCGGGCTCCCGAGCAGCCCCGTGCGGTGGCGTTCCCGCGACCTGCTCACGCGGATCGGGACGGTCTTCCAGGAGCCCGAGCACCAGTTCGTGGCCGCGACCGTGCGCGACGAGGTCGCCGTGGCGCCGCGAGCGCTGGGTCTCGCTGCCGCCGAGGTCGACGCGCGCGTCGGCGAGATCCTCGAACGCCTCCGGCTCGGCCACCTCGCGGGTGCCAACCCGTTCACGCTCTCCGGCGGTGAGGCTCGACGGCTGTCGGTCGGATCGGTCCTCGCGACCCGTCCCGAGGTCGTGATCCTCGACGAACCGACGTTCGGACAGGACCGCCTCGGCTGGGTCGAGCTCGTGCGGCTGCTGCACGAACTCGTCGCCGGCGGCACCACGCTGCTCTCGGTCACCCACGACGTCGCGTTCACGGCCTCGCTCGGAGCGCGGCGGCTCGAGCTCGGGGTGCGCGATCGCGCTGGGAGCCGCTCGTGACGGCGCACGAACTCGACACCGCACAGCCCCAGCCGACGCTGCGGTTCGTCGACCGCGTGAACCCGGTCACCCGGCTGGCCGCCGCGATGGTACTGACGACCCCGTTGCTGCTCACCGTCGACTGGGTGAGCGCGGCGATCGCGCTCGGCATCCAGCTCGTGCTGTTCGCCATCGCCGGCGTGACACCGAGCCTGCTCGTGCGACGGACCTGGCCGATCCTGATCGCCGCTCCCGTCGCCGGGCTCAGCATGCTCCTCTACGGCGAACCATCCGGCACCGTGTACTGGGAGTTCTGGCTCGCGCGCGTGACCGACGGCTCCATCGAGCTCGCGATCGCCGTGACGGTGCGCGTGCTCGCGATCGGCCTGCCCGCAGCACTGCTGTTCATGCGCGTCGACCCCACCGACCTCGCCGACGGATTGGCGCAGATCGCCCGGCTCCCGGCCCGCTTCGTGCTCGGCGCACTGGCGGCGACGCGCCTCGTCGGACTCTTCGTCGAGGATTGGCGCGCGATGTCGCTCGCCAGGCGAGCGCGCGGCATCGGCGACCACGGCGCGGTCCGCCGGGCCGCCACGATGGCGTTCGCACTCCTCGTGCTGGCGATCCGCCGCGGCTCGAAGCTCGCCACCGCGATGGAGGCCCGTGGCTTCGGCGCCGACACGGCGCGCACCTGGGCGCGTCCATCGCGCGTCGGGACACCCGACGCCGTGCTCCTCGTGCTGGCGGCCGCGATCGCCGCGGTCGCGATCGCGGGCTCGGTCTGGGCGGGAACCTTCCACCCGGTGTGGGCGTGACTCGCGGCGGCCTGCTGGCGCTCGAGCCTGCGGTGCGGATCGTCCGACGCGGTGCAGCGGCGCGGCGCCATCCGCTCGTCCTCGTGGACGGACCCAGCGGTGCCGGCAAGTCGACCTTCACCGCGGCATTGATCGATGCGTGGCCGGGCATCCAACCGATCGCGGTGCGGGTCGACGAGGCGATACCCGGATGGCGCGGCCTCCGTCGGGGCGCCGACGCACTCGCCACCTCGCTCCTGGCGCCGCATGCGCGCGGCACGACCGGTGCCGTGCACCGGTGGGACTGGCTCGCGGACGGGCCGGCTGGCGTGCACCGGATCCGTCCGGGCGGGCCGGTCGTCATCGACGGGTGCGGCGCGTTCCTGGCCGGACGGGAGCGGCCCGACGCGATCCGCGTCTGGCTCGATGCGCCGCACGCCGAGCGCCGCGAGCGGGCGCTCGCGCGCGACTGCGGGGCATTCGACCCGTACTGGGACGGCTGGGAGGCGGACTGGCGCCGGTACCTTGGCCAGGCGCGCCTGCGCGAGGAGTCGGTCGTCCGGGTCCGACTCGGCCGCTGAGCCGCGCGCGGCGCATGACCGGAGCCGTCGCGCGGGACTACGGTGGGGGCATGGCAGATGCATCGACCTACGTCGCGGAGTTCATCGACGGCCCCCTCGAGGGCGACTTCGAGCAGCGCGCGCTCGTCGGCGGCAAGCCCGAGAAGCGCGTGGGCATGGTCGCCGCCGTCGACGGGCTCGAGTCCCTGTTCTGGTACGACGCGGTCGACGAGCACGAGGTCAACGGGCAGCTGCGCGTGCGATTCCGCTTCGATGCCGACGACTCCGACCCGGTCGAGTACGACGAGGAGAACGACTGAGGCGTCGCGTCAGGCGTTGCCGTCGAGGAACGCGCCGATCAGCTCGCCGGGATGGGTGAGCCGCCAGACCGGACCCGGGTCGCGGATCGCCGCATCCAGTTCGAGCGCCGAACTCACATCGCGTTCGCCGAGGCGCACGGTCACGGTGCCGACCTGCCGGCCCGCGGCCGCGGTCGAGAACGCCTCGACGGCGACGGTCGCATCGTCGGGCGCCGCGCCGAAGGCCGCATCGGTCCGGGCGGTTGAGGCGACGAGGCGCGCCCGTTCGCCCCATGCGGCCTCGACCTCACCGTACGGTGCGCCTGCGGCGATGATCTCGATGGGCGCCGAGGCGGCCTGCATGCTCTCGACCGCGGCCAGGACGGCCGGGTCGAGGGTCTCGTAGTCGTCGACGCCGGTCATGGCGCCGACGATTCGCCGCGTCTCGTCGCCGACCTCGACCTCGGACGTGAACACGAACGAGAGCGCGGCCTCGTCGGTGTAGCTGCGGCTCATCGCGCGGATGCCGTCGCTCCCGAGGTGCGCGATGACGTCGGGGATGCGGCGGTCATCGGCGGCCAGCGGTCCATCCCCGGCGAGGAACATCGGTCCGAGGGTGGGGTCGGCGAGCACCAGGGCCGCGAGTCGTGCGAGTTCGGCGGCGGTACCCACGTTCTCGCCCGACAGGCCCGTCGCGTCGGCGATGCGGAGTGTGGCGAAGCCCTGCTCCTCGAGCCATCCGTTCGCCTCGCGGACGTAGTTCTCGACGCTGCCGAACGACCACGTCGCCAGCGTGTCGGCGTGGTTGTTGCTCGAGGCGAGCACGAGCGCGCGGAGCACGTCACGCTCGCTCCACGTCTCGCCGGGCGAGACCCGGAGGGCGCGAGAGCCCTCGGCCTGGTACTTCAGGTACGCCGAGTAGTCGGCGGCCCCGATCCGGATGTCGGGACCGCTCGTGTCCTCTTCGAGCGGCAGGGAGTCCACGGTCACGAGCGCGGTGACGAGCTTGGCCGCTCCGCCGATCGGGGCCGGCTCGTCGTCGGCGAACGACGCGACGAGCGCTGCCTCGCCGGACTCGCCGACGAGCGCGACGGCGGACGCGCCGTCGTCGGGCAGGACCACGGCGGCCGGTTCGGCAGCGGCCGCCTGCGCCTCGTCGACGCGGACCGTGACGGCAGGAAGGGGCCCGAGCAGCATCGCCGGGCCGTAGACGCCGACGGCGAGGATCGCGAGCGTGCCGACGGCGATGCCGATCACGCGGGCGGGGGAGGGACTCATGCGCTCAGGCTAACCCGGCGCCGGTCACGCCCAGCCGAGATCGTGCAGCCGGTCGTCATCGATGCCGTAGAAATGCGCGATCTCGTGCACGAGCGTCACGTGGATCTCATCGCGGAGCTCGGCCTCGCTGTCGGCGACCGCGAGCAGCGGCTCGCGGTACAGCACGATGCGGTCGGGCATCTCGCCGAACCCGTACCGGTCGCGCTCGGTCAGAGCGGTGCCCTCGTAGAGGCCGAGCAGGTCGAGCGAGCCGTCCTCGGGGCGGTCCTCGACGACGAACACGACGTTCTCGAGGCCGTCGACCATGTCGTCGGGGAGCTCGTCGAGCTCATCGATCACGAGCCGCTCGAAGGCCTCGGCGTCGAGTTCCACGGGCGGCTCCGTTCGGGAGTCTTCGGGGTGAGTAACGGGGCTTGAACCCGCGACCCGTCCCAAACTACTGCACCACAACCAGGCGCTCTTTGGGGTGAGTAACGGAGCTTGAACCCGCGACCCGTCCCAGAGTACTGCACCACAACCAGGCGCTCATTGGGGTGAGTAACGGGGCTTGAACCCGCGACCCGTCCCAGAGTACTGCACCACAACCAGGCGCTCATTGGGGTGAGTAACGGGGCTTGAACCCGCGACCTCCTGGACCACAACCAGGCGCTCTACCAACTGAGCTATACCCACCATGTGCGGATCGCGTCGCGATCGGCAACCCTACGAGATTACACCACGTTGGGCGTGGTCGTTGACACGGGGGAGGGCTCGGCCGAGGCCTCGGGAGCACCTTCGCCCACGATGTCGGCGGCGATGGCCTGCAGTTCCTGGCTGGTCGGCCCGGGGTCGGCGACGAACACCGCGCGGCGGTAGTACTGCAGCTCGCGGATCGACTCGAGGATGTCGGCGAGGGCGCGGTGACCGCCGTCCTTCGCCGGGGCGTTGAAGTACGCACGCGGGTACCAGCGCTTGGCCAGCTCCTTGATCGAGGACACGTCGACGTTGCGGTAGTGCAGGTGCGCGTCGAGCCGCGGCATGAATCGCGAGAGGAAGGCGCGGTCGGTGCCGATCGAGTTGCCGGCGAGCGGCGCGCGCTGCTCGTCGGGAACGTGCTTGAGCACGTACTCGAGCACCTCGTACTCGGCCTCGGCGAGCGAGACGCCGTTCGGGATCTCGTCGATCAGGCCCGACTCGGTGTGCATGGCGCGCACGAAGTCGCTCATGGACACCAGTGCACTCGCGTCGGGCTTGATCACGATGTCGATCCCGGCGTCGACGGGGTTCAGGTCGTAGTCGGTGATGACCACCGCGATCTCGACCAGCTCGTCGACCTCGAGGTCGAGCCCGGTCATCTCGCAGTCGATCCAGACCAGTCGGTCGCTCGAGGATGCCATGCCGCGAGTCTAATCCGGTGGCCCGACACCGACCGGGCGCCGGTGCCCGGAGGGTCGCGGGCGGCTGGGGTATCGTGGTGGCGATCGGCCCTCGTAGCTCAGCGGATAGAGCAGGAGCCTTCTAATCTCTTGGTCGCAGGTTCGATTCCTGCCGAGGGCGCCGGGATTGCGTCGTTCGGACGCTCAGGGCCACGAGCGGGTACACCAGCACCGAGAACAGCCCGGCGCCGACGAGCGCGGCGGCCATGCCCGGGTCGAGGTCGCCGGCGTCCACGCCGAGCGCGGTGACGGCGACGATGATCGGCAGGCCCGTCGCCCCGAAGAAGCCGGTCGAGACGCGTTCGCGCACGGTCGAGCCCTTCGGCGCGAGCAGCGCGGTCGGGATGCCGCGGGTCACCAGCAGCAGCACGGCGAACACGGGCAGCAGCACGAGGGTGCGCGTGTCGCTCACGAGCGCGTGCAGGTCGAACGTGATGCCCGTGTTGATGAAGAACACCGGCACGAGGAGCCCGAAGCCCACCGCCTCGATCTTCGCCTCGGTGATCTCGGCCTCGCGCTTCGGGGCACCCTCGAGCAGCAGCCTGCCGAGCACGCCGGCGGCGAAGGCACCGAGGAGCATGTCGATCCCGAGGAAGATCGAGAGCGCGACGAGCGAGAGCAGCACGAACATGACGAGCCGGACCACGAACTGACCGCTGGTGTGCAGGCTCGCCTCGATGGCGCGATGCAGCCGGGCCCCGTCGCCCCGCGCGGCGATGACCATCAGCACGCCCGCGATCACGGCGAAGGCGATGAGCACGAGCGCCGCGTGCAGCGGCGAGCGGCCGCTGAGGAACAGCGAGATGGCCAGGAGCGGCCCGAATTCGCCGACGGCGCCGATCGCCAGGATGGATGCCCCGAACGGCGTGCGTACGAGCCCGGCGTCCCGCAGGATCGGCAGGAGCGCGCCGAGCGCCGTGGAGGTCAGCGCCACCGCGACGAAGGCGGCGCCGACGCCCGGTTCGATCAGGAGGGCGACCGCGAGCGCGAGCGCGAGCGAGACGAGCCAGCCGACGCCCGCGCGGACGATGGGCGTCCCCCGGATCGCTGCGAAGTCGATCTCGCGCCCGGCGAGGTAGAACAGCATCGCCAGGCCGAAGTCGGCGAACAGCGAGATGAACGCGTCGGGCTCGACCCAGCCGAGCATGTCGGGGCCGAGCAGGATGCCCAGCGTGATCTCGAACACGACGAGCGGGATCGCGAGCCAGCGCCCGACGGCCCGAGTCGCGAGCGGGGCGATCGCCGCGATCGCCGGGACGAGCACGAGCGTGGACAGGTCGACGGTCACGCGGATCCCCCTCTCGCGCTGGTCGGCATGCTAGCCGACGACGGCGCCGCCGGGCAGCCCCGGTCGCCGCGACATCCGCCCGTCACATGCGTGCCGTAGGGTCGTGGCATGCGCGACCTCCAGGCCAGGATCATCGAAGAACTGCACGTCGAGCGCTCCATCGATCCGGCCGAGCAGGTGCGTCGGCGCATCGACTTCCTGAAGGCCTACCTCGCCGCCTCGGGCGCGAAGGGCCTGATCCTCGGCATCAGCGGCGGGCAGGATTCATCGCTGGCCGGTCGGCTGTGCCAGCTCGCCGTCGAGGAGCTGGGCGTTGCGGGCCGAGCCGCCCGATTCGTGGCCGCGCGCCTGCCGTACGGCGTGCAGCGCGACGAGGCCGATGCGCAGCTCGCGCTCGACTTCATCCAGCCCGCCGAGGTCGTCGACTTCAACGTCAAGGGCGGCGTCGACGGCCTCGCGAGCGATTACGCCGAGGCGCTCGGCGCGCCGATCAGCGACTTCGGCAAGGGCAATATCAAGGCGCGCATGCGGATGGTGGCGCAATACGCGCTCGCCGGCGAGGGTGGCCTGCTCGTCGTGGGCACCGACCACGCAGCCGAGGCCGTCACCGGGTTCTTCACCAAGTACGGCGATGGCGGTGCCGACGTGCTGCCCCTCTCGGGCCTGACCAAGCGACAGGGTCGCGAGGTCATGGTGCACCTCGGCGCACCCGAGCGTCTCTACCACAAGGTGCCGACCGCCGACCTGCTCGACCACGACCCCGGGCAGTCCGACGAGGCGAACCTCGGGCTGCGCTACGCCGACATCGACGAGTTCCTCGAGGGCGGCGAGATCGACGCGGCGGTGGCCGAACAGATCGAGGCGCGCTTCCTGCAGACGCGACACAAGCGCGCCGAGCCGGTCACGATGTTCGACGAGTGGTGGCAGGAATGACCGCCGGCGTCGGCCGGATGATCAGTCGGCGCTGACGGCGTCGCGGTGGCCGACCGGGCGCCGGTCGGTGTCGGCGTCGGCCACGTCGTCGTCGTCGGACGGCGACCCGTCGAAGGCGACCGGCTGCGTCTCCGCGACCGGCTGCGTCTCATCGACCATCGGCGGCGAGTACCGGTCGTGATGCTGGGTCGCCACCCAGGAGTCCTGCGCGTCGACGAGCTGCTCGCCGGGCTCGTCACGCTGCATACGCCAGCGCTCGAGGTCGTTCTTGAAGTCGCGCCGCGTGCGAGACGGATGCCGTTGCCACTCGAGCATCCGCTCGCGGAACTCGACCACCGCAGGGTCGAGCTGGTACCCGAACGTCGCCGACGCGCGCTTGAGCTCGTGGAGCTGGTGGGCGGCCCAGTCGGCCGCGACATCCGCCCCTCGGATGGGCAGGAGGCGCAGCTGGATGTCGGCCTGGCCCACGGCCCGGTCGGCGAGCACCTGCTCCTGCGGTGTCAGCGAGTTCCACACGGACGCCTCGATGGCGGCGTCGACGAGCGCCGCGACGGCCGAGTTGCGCAGCTCGCGATCGCGCTGGCGGATGATGCCGCGCACCGCGCGCCGGGCGATCCATGCCGACAGCAGGCCGGCGGCGAGGAGTGAGACGAAGATGACCGCCGCCGCGAACAGGATCGGGCGTGCGGCATCCGAGATGAGCCAGTCGACGAAGTCGTTCCACCACTGCATGTGCGCAGGCTAGCGCCGCGAGCGTCCGCCCCTCGGCAGGCCGCGCGGCGTGCCCCGGCTCGCGGATCAGCCGAGCGCGGTTCCGTGGGCCGCGTGCGGCTCGATCGCGTCGATCTCGTCGCTCGTCAGCGGGGCGGCATCGAGGGCTGCGACGTTCTGCTCGAGCTGGGCGACGCTCGATGCGCCGATGAGGGCGCTGGCGACCTGCGGCACGCGCAGCACCCACGAGAGCGCGAGCTGCGCGAGCGATTGTCCTCGCCCGAGCGCGATGTCGTTGAGGGCGCGGGCGCGTTCGAGGTAGTCCTCGCTGATCCGGTCGGCGGGGAGGAAGTGGCTCGTCGCGGCCCGAGACCCGGCGGGCACCTCGCCCGAGAGGTAGCGGTCGGTCAGCAGGCCCTGCGCGAGGGGTGAGAACACGATCGCCGATGCGCCGACCTCGTCGAGCACGGGGAACAGGCCGTCCTCGATGTGCCGGTCGAACATGGAGTATCGCGGCTGGTGGATGGTGAGCGGGACGCCCTCGGCGGCGAGCGCTTCGGCCGCGCGTCGGGTCTGCTCGGGCGAGTAGTTCGAGATGCCGGCGTAGAGCGCCTTGCCCTGGCGCACCGCGTGCGCGAGCGCACCCATCGTCTCTTCCACCGGGGTTTCGGGGTCGGGACGGTGCGAGTAGAAGACGTCGACGTAGTCGAGCCCGAGACGTCCGAGGCTCTGGTCGAGCGACGCGAGCAGGTTCTTGCGCGAGCCCCATTCGCCGTACGGGCCGTCCCACATGAGGTACCCGGCCTTGGACGACACGATGAGCTCGTCGCGGTACGGCTTCAGGTCGGTCGCGAGCAGGCGCCCGAAGTTCTCCTCGGCGCTGCCGGGCGGTGGGCCGTAATTGTTCGCGAGATCGAAGTGCGTGATGCCGAGGTCGAACGCGCGACGAACGATCGCGCGCTGGGTGTCGAGCGGCCGGTCGTGGCCGAAGTTGTGCCAGAGCCCGAGCGACAGCGCCGGCAGCTTGAGCCCGCTTCTCCCGATCTGGTTGTACGTCATCTGGTCGTAGCGATCGGGGGAGGCGGCGAAGGTCATGTGGGTAGCCTAAGGCGATGGAAAGCTTCGTTCTCGCCGGTGGATGCTTCTGGTGCCTGGATGCCGTCTACCGCACGCTTCGCGGCGTGCACGACGTGGTCTCGGGCTACACGGGCGGTTCCGTCGCCGACCCGTCCTACGAGCTCGTCTGCACCGGTGCCACCGGTCACGCCGAGGCGGTCCGGGTGGACTTCGACCCCGACGTCATCCCGCGCGAGGTGATCCTCGATGTCTTCTTCACGCTGCACGACCCGACGCAACTGAACCGCCAGGGCGCCGATCTCGGCACCCAGTACCGGTCGGCGATGTTCTTCCAGGGCGACGCGCAGCGCGAGTTGTTCGAGCAGGCCCGCGAGCGCGCGGCGGAGTGGTGGCCGGGCGAGGTCGTGACCACCATCGACCCGCTCGGCGAGTTCTACGCGGCTGAGGACTACCACCAGGACTTCTTCGCGAAGAACCCGGGCCAGGGTTACTGCCTCGCGGTCGCGCTGCCGAAGGTCAACAAGATCCGGCGGTCGTACGCCGACTACGTCGTCGCCTGAGTCCTCCTCGACAGCCGCGCGGCACGTGCGGTTCCCCACGGGCCGATCGTGAGGGCGACGGATGCCACGGGGCGAGCGCGACGCTGTGGTCAGCGGCATCCGGGGTCGTCCCGGCACGAGGGCCCCGGATGCCGCGAGTCGCCGATCCGCGGCGGCGCCGACCCGAGGAGCACATCATGACCGACCAGATCACCGTGACCGGCGCAGTGGGCAGCGACCCGCGCCACACCGTCACCCCCGCCGGACTGCCGATCACGAACTTCCGACTGGCTTCCACGCGCCGCTACTTCGACCGCGCGACCGGCCAGTGGACCGACGGCGAGACCAACTGGTACACGGTCTCCACCTTCCGCCAGCTCGCGGTGAACGCCGCCGAGTCGTTGCGGAAGGGCCAGCGCGTCGTCGTCCACGGGCGCGTCCGCGTCCGCAAGTGGCAGACCGCCGAGAAGTCCGGCCTGGCGATCGAGCTCGAGGCCGACTCGGTGGGCCACGACCTGGCGTGGGGCACGTCCGAGTACACGAAGTCGACGGCCCGCGCGTCGGCGTCGTCGTCCGAGGATTCGACCGTGGAATCCACGACCGAAGGCGGTCTCGTTGCCGATGCATGGGCGACGCCGGGCGCGGGCTGGGCTGTGTCCGAAGAGGACTCGGCACCGGAAGCCGTGATACTCGATGCCGACGAGGACGTGGTCGAGCACGTCCCCGCCTGAGGCGCGGGGCGGCGCGCACGGCCGACCCGTCGGCCATAGACTCGGCGCTGCCGAGCGAGCGATACGCGTCGGGCGACGACCGGCACACGAGGGGCGGCATGCGGCGGAGGGTGGCGTGGGCGGCGGCGATCGCCGTCCTGACGGCGCTCGCCGCCGCCGCGTGCACGTCAGGCGGTCAGGCCGATCCGATGGTTCCGGCCTCGGGGAGTCCGACCGCGACGGCGTCGGCCGGCGCGACCGCCCCACCCGGCTCCGCGCCGCCGGCCCTCCTCCCTGACGGCTCGGCGACCGACAACCTGCCCTACTTCGACGCGATCAACCGTGCGGTGATCGACGCCGATGCCGGCGCGGGCGGGCGCGCGTTCGTCGACGCCCTCGTCGCGGCGGGCTTCGAGAAGGCGACGATGGAGGTCACCGCCGACGCGACGACCATCGGCGATCCCGCCGATTCGATCCAGTTCTCGGTGCGGTTCGGGGAAGGGTGCCTCATCGGCCAGTACGGACCGCGGTCCGAGGGGTACCACAGCGGCGTCGGCTCCGCGCTCGGCACGGGCGACTGCCTGATCGGCGAGACGCGCCCCATAGACTGGTAGCAAATGGCGGATTACATCTATTCAATGGTGCGCGCCCGCAAGGCGGTCGGCGACAAGGTCATCCTCGACGACGTGACGATGGCGTTCCTGCCCGGGGCGAAGATCGGCGTCGTCGGTCCGAACGGCGCGGGCAAGTCCACGATCCTCAAGATCATGGCCGGCATCGACCAGCCCTCGAACGGTGAGGCACGCCTCACCCCCGGATACTCGGTCGGCATCCTCATGCAGGAGCCCGAGCTCGACGAGTCCAAGACGGTGCTCGAGAACGTCCAGGAGGGCGTCGGCCCGATCAAGGCGAAGATCGACCGGTTCAACGAGATCTCCGCGGCCATGGCCGACCCCGACGCCGACTTCGACGCACTGCTGGCCGAGATGGGCACGCTGCAGGAGGACATCGACGCGGCCGACGCGTGGGACCTCGACTCGCAGCTCGAGCAGGCGATGGACGCGCTCCGGTGCCCGCCGAGCGACACCCCGGTGTCGGTGCTGTCGGGCGGTGAGAAGCGTCGCGTCGCGCTCTGCAAGCTGCTGCTGCAGAAGCCCGACCTGCTGCTGCTCGACGAGCCCACCAACCACCTCGACGCCGAGAGCGTGCTCTGGCTCGAGCAGCACCTGGCGAAGTACCCCGGCGCCGTCCTCGCCGTCACGCACGACCGGTACTTCCTCGACCACGTCGCGGAGTGGATCTGCGAGGTCGACCGCGGACGCCTGTACCCCTACGAGGGCAACTACTCCACGTACCTCGAGAAGAAGGCCGAGCGCCTCCAGGTCCAGGGCAAGAAGGACCAGAAGCTCCAGAAGCGCCTCAAGGACGAGCTCGAGTGGGTGCGTTCGAACGCCAAGGGCCGGCAGGCCAAGTCCAAGGCGCGTCTCGCGCGTTACGAGGAGATGGCTGCCGAGGCCGAGCGCACGCGGAAGCTCGACTTCGAGGAGATCCAGATCCCCGCGGGTCCCCGGCTCGGCGACGTCGTGCTCGAGGCCAAGAAGGTCGAGAAGGGCTTCGGCGACCGCCAGCTGATCGACGGGCTGAGCTTCTCGTTGCCGCGCAACGGCATCGTGGGCATCATCGGCCCGAACGGCGTCGGCAAGACCACGCTCTTCAAGACGATCGTCGGCCTCGAGCCGCTCGACGGGGGCGACCTCAAGATCGGCGAGACCGTCAAGATCTCGTACGTCGACCAGTCGCGCACCGGCATCGACCCGAACAAGACCCTGTGGGAGGTCGTCTCCGACGGGCTCGACTACATCCAGGTCGGCAAGACCGAGATCCCGAGCCGTGCCTACGTGTCGACGTTCGGGTTCAAGGGCCCCGACCAGCAGAAGCGCGCCGGAGTGCTCTCGGGCGGCGAGCGCAACCGACTGAACCTCGCGCTCACCCTCAAGCAGGGCGGCAACCTGCTCCTGCTCGACGAGCCGACGAACGACCTCGACGTCGAGACGCTCGGCAGCCTCGAGAACGCGCTGCTCGAGTTCCCCGGCTGCGCCGTGGTCATCACGCACGACCGGTGGTTCCTCGACCGCATCGCCACGCACATCCTCGCGTACGAGGGCACCGACGAGGATCCCGCGAACTGGTACTGGTTCGAGGGCAACTTCGAGGCGTACGAGGCGAACAAGGTCGAGCGCCTCGGCCCCGAGGCCGCGAAGCCCCACCGCTCCACGTACCGCAAGCTCACGAGGGACTGACGTGCGACTGCACGTGCCGTCTCCACTCCGGTGGAGCGACCTCGACGCGTACGGGCACGTCAACAACGCCCGGATGCTGAGCCTCCTCGAAGAGGCTCGCATCCAGGCGTTCTGGGTGAACGACGACGGCACCGCCGAGCACGCGGTGGGCGCGTCCACCGCGGTGCTCGACGCGACGCCCGGCTCTGCCACGCTCACGCTCATCGCCCGGCAGGAGGTCGAGTACCTCGCTCCGATCCCGTACCAGCGGCTCCCGCTCGACATCGAGCTGTGGATCGGCCACATGGGCGGCGCGAGCCTCGACGTCTGCTACGAGGTCTACTCGCCGATAGCGGCCGAGAACCGGACGCTCTACACGCGGGCAGTGACGACGATCGTGCTCGTCGATGCCGCCACCGAGCGGCCGCGGCGGATCACCGACGCGGAGCGCGCCGCGTGGGAGCCGTACCTCGGCGAGTCGCTCGAGTTCCGCCGACGCTGAGTCCGCTG
Organism: Agromyces sp. NPDC056523; assembly: GCF_042794545.1. Taxonomy (NCBI): domain Bacteria; kingdom Bacillati; phylum Actinomycetota; class Actinomycetes; order Micrococcales; family Microbacteriaceae; genus Agromyces; species Agromyces sp. NPDC056523. The sequence goes on along the minus strand of NZ_JBHTTM010000002.1, from coordinate 599,997 downwards.
TCGGGTCGCGGGTTCAGCCCGAGAGAGGCTGGTCGCTGAACGAGCCCTCCCAGACGGCGCGCGTTCCGGACTCGCCGATCTGGACGATCGTCCACACGGCGCCCGCGCCGGCGCCGAGTGAGGCGATCAGGAGCAGGGCCACGATCGCCATGCGGCCCGGGCGCCTGCGTGATGGCGGCACGGACATACCGCGGTTCGCAGCGACCTCGGGGTCGGTGCGCCCGCGTCGCTCGCGGTTCTCGACGATCGCGAGCGCGCCGACGAGCGCCGCGATGGTCGCAAGCCCGATCATCCACGGGATGATGTCCTCGCCCTGGGCGGTGTGCGCCTCGATGAGCGGCGCCTCCGGCACGCGCGCCTGCAGCCACTTGCCCGCCTCGATCGTGAGGTTCATCACGCCGAGCAGCAGGAGCGCGCCGAGCAGTGTCGGCAGCCAGAGGACGCGCCGCGCTGCGGGCCACGCGCACACGACCACGAGGAGTATCGCAACGAGCGGTACGCCGACGATCATGACATGCACGAGCAGGACGTGCAGCGGGAGCCCCGCGAACTGGAAGTCGAGCATGAGCGGATCAGCCCGTCACCACGCGGTCGCCCTCGACCGCCACGGCGACTGATGGCAACGGCTTCAGCGCCGGTCCGTTGAGCACCTCGCCGGTCGCCGCGTCGAACGCCGACCCGTGGCACGAGCACTCGAACCGCTCGCCGGCGGCGGCGACCACGCAATTCTGGTGCGTGCAGATCGCGCTGAACGCGACGACCTCACCGGCAGTGGGCTGCGCGAGGAGCACGGGCTCGTCGCCGATCGTCGCGGAGATGCTGCCGCCGACCGGGATGTCGGCGAGCGCGGCGATCTCCTCGCCGGCGGCCGCGCTGGGCGTCGATCCCGAACCTGTGCCGTCCGGAGCGTCATCGGAGGGAGTGCCGCCTCCGCCGTCGCCACCTGGCGCGCAGCCGGCGAGGGCCAGCGCGCCGGCGCCGCCGAGGGCGATCGCCGTCCGGCGCGTCAGATCACGGGCGTCGTCCATCGTGCTGCCTCCTCGTCGATCCGCCGGTCCCGCGGCACTCCTGCCATTCTGCGATACCCGGGGTCCGTCGCGCTGGATTGTGCGGCGATCATCCAGCCGCGGCGCGCCGCGGGATGCGGGGCCGAGTCAGGGAGTGGCCTCCGGGTCGCGCACACGGACCATGCCCTCCTGAGCGACGCTGGCGACCAGCATGCCCTCGCGCGTGTAGATGCGACCGAGGGACAGGCCGCGACCCCCGCTCGCCGACGGCGACTCCATCGTGAACAGCAGCCACTCGTCGACGCGCGCATCGCGGTGCCACCACATCGCGTGGTCGAGGCTCGCGACCTTGAGGCCGGGCGTCGCCCAGGCCACGCCGTGCGCGCGCAGCACGGGCTCCAGGATCGAGTAGTCGCTCGCGTACGCGAGCGCCGCGCGGTGCTGTCGGGGGTCGTCGGGGAGGCGGCCGAAGGCCTTCATCCACACGGCCTGCCGAGGCATCCGCTCGCCGTCGACGGTCAGGTACACCGGCGAGGGGATGTGCCGCACGTCGAACGCGCGCTCGCTCGACCAGTACCGCGCCACGTCGTGCTCGAGGTGGCCGAGGATGTCGGCCGTGGTGGGCAGGCCCTCGGGGTCGGGGAGGTCGTCGGGCATCTCGAGCTGGTGCTCGAGCCCGTCGTCGTGGCTCTGGAACGACGCGATGAGCGACAGGATCGGCTCGCCGTGCTGGAACGCCTGCGTGCGGCGGGTCGAGAACGACCGGCCGTCGTGGATGCGGTCGACCGAGAACGTGATCGGATGCTGGACGTCGCCGGGTCGGAGGAAGTACCCGTGCATCGAGTGGATGCTGCGCTCGTCGGGCACCGTGTGGGTCGCGGCGACGATCGACTGCGCGAGCACCTGGCCGCCGAACACGCGACCGAGCGGCATCCACTGCGAGGGACCGGTGAAGATGTCCTCGTTGGTGCGCGCGCCCGTGTCGGTGAGCCGCAGCGTGCTCAGCAGGCCGTCGATCGAACCGCTCATCGTTCCTCCGTCTGGGTCCGTCGGCCGCCTCATCGCCCGCGCGGGCGGGGCGCGCTGCGGCGGGGGCCGCGCCGCTCTCTCGGTAGTCTAGACAGGCCATGGTCCAGCAATTCACGCTCGCCGACAGCCTGTCGCTCGGCGACCTTCACACCTACCTCCAGCGTGCGGCGCGCGTCGAGGACGGTGCGGTGCGCCTCGTGGCCGGCAACGGCATCCTCGCCGTGTACACCGCGATCCTGTATCCGCGCGGCATCCTCGATGAGAGCCCGACGGTGCTGGGCCTGCGGACCTTCCAGCTGTTCGAGACCGAGGACTTCGACGTCGTGGTCCCGATGCGCTCGGTCGTCGATCGCATCGTGCGCGCGCGCGGCGCGATCGGCGAGGAGGACGACGATGCCGAGGGCCGCCCGGTTACGATGACCCGCCCTCCCGAGGTGAACACGGTGACGTGGGCGGGCATCTCGCCGCCGCGCGGCGGTTGGCGTGCCCTGGGCGAGACCGATGCCGCGACGGTCGAGCGCGCGGCGCGCGAGGGCATCGACGAGGTGGCGAAGGCGATCCCCGACGGCACGGGCGAGCAGCTCGTGCAGCGCGTCCGGTCCGAGGTGTGGGGTCGCGGGATCGACGGGCTCGAGTACGTGCCGGCCGGTGCGGCGTTCGCCGCCTTCAGCCTCGGATTCCTCGGCGACGACCCGATCGCGGTCTTCGAGACCGGACCGTGGACCCGACTCAGCTCGCGGCGCGGTCACGTGCTGGTTCGTCGCAAGGCCTGGTCGCTCAAGTCGTGAGGCCGGCGGATGGCGCGGCGTCGCGCCATCCGCTCGGGATCATGCCGGCGAGCGCCCCGCGATCGCCCGCCCGGCGGCGCGCCCCGTGAACAGGCATCCGCCGAGGAACGTGCCCTCGAGCGCGCGGTACCCGTGCGCGCCGCCGCCGCCGAAGCCCGCGGCCTCGCCGACCGCGTAGAGGCCGGGCACCGGCGTGCCGTCAGCGCCGAGCGCGCGCGACGAGAGGTCGGTCTGGATGCCGCCGAGGCTCTTGCGCGTCAGGATGTGCAGCTTCACCGCGATGAGCGGCCCGGCCTTCGGATCGAGGATGCGATGCGGGGGCGCGACGCGCAGCAGCTTGTCGCCGACGAAGTTCCGGGCCCCGCGGACCGCCGTGAGCTGGAGGTCCTTGGAGTACTCGTGCGCGACCTCGCGATCGCGCGCCACGAGCTCGCGCTCGACGTTCGCGGTGTCGAGCAGCCCCTCGGGGGAGAGCCGACGCATGCCGTCGAGCAGCTCGGGCAGCGTGTCGGCGACGATGAAGTCGGCGCCCTGCTGCTTGAACGCCTCCACCGGCCCGGTCGCCCCGGCGCGAACCCGCTGGGTGAGGAGCATCACGTCCTTGTTGGTGAGGTCGGGGTTCTGCTCGCTGCCCGACAGCGCGAACTCCTTCTCGATGATCCGCTGCGTGAGCACGAACCAGGAGTGGTCGTGGCCGGTCTTCGCGAGGTGCTCGAGCGTGCCGAGCGTGTCGAAGCCCGGGAAGAGCGGCGGTGGGAGCCGTCGGCCGGTCGCGTCGAACCACATCGACGACGGGCCGGGCAGGATGCGGATGCCGTGCATGGGCCACACCGGGTCGAAGTTCTCGATCCCCTCGGTGTAGTGCCACATCCGGTCGCCGTTGACGAGGCGTGCGCCGGATGCCTCGGCGATGCCGAGCCCGCGACCGTCGACGTACTCCGGCACGCCGGACAGCATCGTGGCCGGCGGAGCACCGAGCCGCTCGGGCCACGCGGCGCGCACGAGTTCGTGATTGCCGCCGATGCCGCCGGAGGCGATGACGACCGCCGGCGCGCGGAGCTCGAACCCGCCGACCTCCTCTCGGTTGGAGCGCTCGCCGCGCGGAGCGTCGTCCTCTGCGAGGACGGCGCCGCGCACGCCGACGACCGCGCCGTCCTCGACGACGAGCTCGTCGACGCGATGCCGAGGCCGCAGCGCCACGAGGCCGGCCGCCTCGCCCGCACGCACCTTCGCCTCGAAGGGCGCGACCAGCGCCGGGCCCGTGCCCCACGTGATGTGGAAGCGCGGCACCGAGTTGCCGTGCGCGATCGCCATGCCGCCGCCGCGCTCGGCCCAGCCGACGATCGGGAAGAACCGCACTCCCTTCTCGTGCAGCCACGATCGCTGCTCGCCCGCGGCGAACTCGAGGTACGCCTCCGCCCAGCGGCGGCCCCACTCGTCCTCGTCGCGGTCGAAGCCGGCGCTGCCGAGCCAGTCCTCGCGCGCGAGCTCGAGCGAGTCGTGCACGCCGAGCCGGCGTTGCTCCGGCGAGTCGACGTGGAACAGTCCGCCGAACGACCACCATGCCTGTCCGCCGAGGTTCGCCTCGGACTCCTGGTCGAGGACGGCGACCCGCTTGCCGGCATCGACGAGCTCGGCGGCGGCGACCAGGCCCGAGAGGCCGTGGCCGACGACGATGGCGTCGAACTCGGGGTGCGGGGCGGGGGAGGGTGCGGCCACGTGGGACTCCTTCGTCTCGGGCGGGTCGCGGCATGCGGTCGGCCGGATGGCTCGAAGGATGCCGCGAGGTGCGGGGGTGGGCGGTCGCCGGGACTACTCCTCGAAGGTGTTGACCATCGCGAAGGCCGCCCGTTGGAGATAGTCCCACAGCGTCGCGTCAGCGACGGGCGAAAGGTCGAGCGTGTCGACCGCGGCGCGCATGTGCGCGAGCCAGCGGTCGCGCGCATCGGGGTTCACCTTGAACGGCAGGTGACGCATGCGGAGGCGCGGATGCCCGCGCTGCTCGCTGTAGGTGGTCGGGCCGCCCCAGTACTGCTCGAGGAACATGCGCAGGCGGTCCTCCGCCGGGCCGAGGTCCTCCTCGGGGTACATCGGGCGAAGCACCGGGTCGTCTGCGACACCACGGTAGAACTCGTGCACGAGCCGTACGAACGTGTCGCGTCCGCCGATCTCGTCGTAGAAGCTGGGGGAGGGCAGGCTCACGGGGCGTCCTTCGTGTCGGCGTCGGATGTGCCATCCGTCGCCTTCGGGTCCTTCGCCGGCTTCGCGGTCTTCGGCAACGTCGTCGTCGGTGCGGGATCGCTCGCGACGCTGCCGGCGCCGCTGATCGAGGCGGCGGCGCGCTTTGCGCGAAGCGAGCGCTTGGACGGCGGCTGGCGGTCGAGCACCGGGTTCGGGGCGGTCTTCGGCGGCTTCGCGCCCTTGACCCGCGTCACGCCGTCGAAGCCCGACAGCACCACGCTCGACAGGCTCGGCAGCTTGAGGTCCATCTCGTCGAGCGCCTTCTTCAGGCGCACGCGCAGCTCGCGTGCCACGTCGTCCTTCGACGAGGTGCGCACCTTCATGACCACGCGGATCACCATGGCTTCGGCCGACACGGACTCGAGGCCCCACACCTCGGGCTTCTCGAGGATCCGAGAGCGCCACTTGCCCGTCTGCGCCATCTCGGTCGCGGTCCGCAGCAGCGTCGTTTCGACCTCGTCGATGTCGGCCTCGTAGGGCACGGCCAGGTCGATGATCACCCGCGCCCAGCCCTGCGACATGTTGCCGACGCGCAGGATCTCGCCGTTGCGGACGAACCACAGCGTGCCGTTGACGTCGCGCACGCTGGTGACGCGGATGCGGACCTCTTCGACGATGCCCGTGGCGAAACCGAGGTCGACGATGTCGCCCACGCCGAGCTGGTCCTCGACGACCATGAACAGGCCGTTGAGCGCGTCCTTCACGATGTTCTGCGCGCCGAAGCCGAGGCCGGCGCCGATGGCCGCCGAGAGCAGCGTGAACGACCCGAGCACGTCGGGGGCGAGGATGCCGACGACCGAGAGCAGCACCACGATGAACAGGGTGACGTTCACGATGTTCTTCAGGACCGAGCCGAGCGTCCGGGTGCGCTGCACCACGCGCACGGCAGCCAGCGGCGACGCGGCGAGCGCCTGCGTATCGGTGACGTCCTGCTTGCGCTTGACGCCTGTGACGATCTGGTTCACGGTCCGCCGGATCACGAAGTGCAGCAGCCAGCGGATGATGAGCGCGATGAGCACGATCATCGCGACCTGGATCACGTCCGACAGGATGAGGCCCCACGGGGTCGCCCAGAACGCGTCGAGTTGGGAGGGGATGTCGATCGGTTCGGGGGCGGGCTCTTCGAACGGACGCATGATGCAGCAGTGTACTGAGGCCGGATCGGCGGGGGCTGGGCGGTCGTCCGACTCCCGCCGATCGCCGGTGGAACCGTCGCGTCAGGCGGCGGCGTGTCCGACCCGGACGGCGTCCCGGTCGCGGGCCGCGAGCGCGCGTTCGAGCTCGGAGAGCTGCTCGGCGACGAGGCGGTGCAGCGGAGCCGGCTCGGCGTGCGCGTCGAGCCACGCTCGTGTGCGGCGCGCGAGCTCGGGATCGATCACGGGCGCGGGGAAGAGGCGGCGCACGATGAGCGAGGCCATCGTGAAGCTGCGCTCAGACCAGACGCGCTCGAGCATGCCGAGGTAGTCGTCGACCGAGCCGGCGAGCAGGGTCGGGTCGATGGTGCGCTGCCATCCGTCGGCCACCGCACGGGCGACGTCGTTCGAGAGGGTGGTGTCGGTGGCCACGCGCCGCCACGCGGCATCCTTCACCGCCTGGTCGGGGCGCGCGGCGCTCGCGGTCTCGGCGAGCTGGCGGCCCTTCGCGGTGTCGTCGGCGGCGAGCGCCGCCTCGATCTCGGCGTCGTCGGCCGCACCGAGGGCGGCGCGGGCGATCGTGATCTCCCAGCGCAGGTCGAGGTCGATGTCGAGCCCCTCAAGTCGCACGTCGCCCGACCGCAGCGCGTCGAGCACGTCGGCGTGGGCGGGCACGCACGCGAGGCGCGTGAACGCCTTCACGAACTGCAGCTGCGCGTCCGAGCCCGCGGGCGCGAGCTCGGCGAGCGCCCACACCGCGTCGGCGGCCTCCTCGGCGAGCACGGTGCGGTGGTCGTCGGCGACGTATCGTCCGACGGCGACCTCGAGCCGCGCGAGGGCGAGAGCGCGCGCGGCGGACTGCGACTCGTGACCCACGCTCGAGACCACGAGCCGGACGAAGTCCGAGGCCGAGAGCTCGGCATCGCGGACGCCGTCCCACGCCGATCCGAGGATCACGGCGCGCGCCACCGGATCGGCGATCTCGGCGAGGCGGTCGCGCGCGGTGCCGAACGACGCGTCGTCGAGGCGGACCTTCGCGTACGTGAGGTCGTCGTCGTTCACGAGCAGCAGCGCCGGTCGCGCGAGGCCGACGAGGCCGGGCACCTCCGTGGTCGCGCCGTCGATGTCGAGCTCGACGCGGTGGACGCGCCGCAGGCGCCCGTCAACGTCGTCGTAGGCGCCGATCGCGACGCGGTGCGGCCGCAGCGTCGGGTGGGATGCCGCGGCGGACTGCAGCACCCGCGCCGACGAGATCAGCCCCGAGGCATCCGTCTCGGTCACGAGTCGCAGGGTGTTCACCCCGGCCGTCTCGAGCCACTTGGCCGACCAGTCGGCGAGTTCGCGTCCGCTCGCGGCCTCGAGCTCGGCGAGCAGGTCGGCGAGCGTCGCATTGCCGCCGCCGTGCTTCGCGAGGTAGGCGCCGACGCCCTGCTGGAACGCGTCGAGGCCGACCCACGCGACGAGCTGCTTGAGCACCGAGGCGCCCTTGTCGTAGGTGATCGCGTCGAAGTTGACCTCGACATCGCCGAGCCGCTCGATGTCGGCGACGATCGGGTGCGTCGAGGGGAGCTGGTCCTGCTCGGCCGCGTGGGTCTTCTCATCGGTCGCGAAGGTGGCCCACACGTCGGTGAACTCGGTGACGCGGGAGGTCGCGAGGGTCGACGCCCAGGTGGCGAACGACTCGTTGAGCCACAGGTCGTTCCACCACTTCATGGTCACCGAGTTGCCGAACCACATGTGGCTGAGCTCGTGCAACACCACGATCGCGCGCTGCTCCCGCCGCGCGTCGGACACGCGCGCGCGGAACAGGTACGACTCGTTGAAGGTGACCGCGCCGACGTTCTCCATGGCGCCCCAGTTGTACTCGGGCACGAAGATCTGGTCGTACTTGCCGTACGGGTACGGCACGTCGAACGCGGTCTCGTAGAACGCCAGTCCGTCGCGCACGAGGTCGAACATGACCTCGGGCTCGGCGTACTGCGCGAGGGAGCGGCGCGTGAACAGCCCGAGCGGCACCTCGCGGCCGTCGCTGCTGGCCGCGCTCGACCGCCACGAGGCGTACGGGCCCGCGATGATCGCGACGATGTAGCTCGAGATCACCGGGCCGGTCTCGAACGCCCAGGTGGCGGTCCCGGATGCCTCGTCCGCGACGGGCTCGGGGGAGGGCGCGTTGCTCAGCACGCTCCAGTGCGCCGGTGCGGTGATCGTGAACCGTACCGACGCCTTGAGGTCGGGCTGGTCGAACACCGCGTACACGCGATTCGCCTCGGCGACCGCGAACTCGGTGTAGAGGTACGTCTCGCCGTCGACCGGATCGACGAAGCGGTGCAGGCCCTCGCCGGTGTTCGTGTACTCGCGGGTCGAGACGACGCGCAGCTCGTTCTCCGCGGCGAGTCCGTCGAGTCGGATCCGGTGGCCGTCCGACACGGATGCCACGTCGAGGGCGACGCCGTTCAGGACCACCTCGTGCAGCTCGGCCGTGGTCGACTCGATGAACGTCGATGCGCCGGGCGTCGACGTGAAGCGCGCCACGGTCTCGGAGCGGAACCGCCCGTCGTCGCCCGTGAGGTCGAGGACGACCTCGTACTGCGGCGCGCTCACGACGGCGGCGCGCTCCTCGGCTTCGACTCGGGTGAGATCAGCTGCTGGCATCGATGCCCCTTCGTATCGGTGTGCCCGGCAAGCCTACCTACGCCCGTCGGTCGACCGACTCAGGAAGCAGGTCGCTCCGGAGACATCAGCCCGTGCTGGTAGGCAAGGATCACGACGTGCACGCGGTCGCGGGCGTCGAGCTTCTGCAGGATCCGTCCGACGTGGGTCTTCACGGTCGATGCCGACAGGTGGAAGCGCGCGGCGAGTTCGGCGTTGTTCAGGCCTTCGGCGATGGCGACCAGGATTTCGCGCTCGCGCGGGGTCAGCGTGTCGAGCGCGATCGATGACGGCGCCGCCGACCCCGCGGGGGCCGGCAGCTCGGCCGCGAACAACTCGATCATGCGTCGCGTGATGCGGGGCGTGAGGGTCGCCTCGCCCAGGTGCACGGTGCGGATGGCCGTCGTGAGCTCCTGCGGGCGCACGTCCTTCAGCAGGAACCCGCTCGCTCCCGCGCGGATGGCCGCGAATGCGTACTCGTCGAGGTCGAACGTCGTCAGCACGATCACCCGCGGCGCTTCCTCCGCTGCCGTCACCGCCGCCGTGGCGGCGATGCCGTCCACGCCGGGCATGCGCACGTCCATCAGCATCACGTCGATGGCCGTCGACCGAGCGAGATCGATCGCGGACGCGCCATCGGCGGCCTCCCCGACGACCTCGAACCCCGGCTCCGCCTCGAGCACCATCCGGAAGCCCGTGCGCACGAGCGCCTGGTCGTCCACGATCGCGATGCGGATGCCGCGGGGCCGGTCGTTCACGCGTTTCCCTCGCCGGTCTCGGACGCCCCGTGCAGGGTGGCGGCGAGCCGCCAGCCGCCGTTCGGTCGGGGCCCCGCCTCGAGCGAGCCGCCGTACAGCGCGACGCGCTCGCGGAGGCCCGCGAGGCCACGGCCGGCGCCCGTCATCCGCGTCGCCTGCGTCGGCCCGTCGTCCTCGACGATGACGGTCACGACGTCGTCGACGCGTTCGATGCCGACCTCGACGTGCTGAGCGCCGGCCGCGTGCCGCAGCGCGTTCGTGAGTCCCTCCTGGACCAGGCGGTACACGGCGAGCTGCAACGTCGGCTCGGTGATCGCGGGACCCGTGGTCGAGAGCCGCACCGGCAGTCCGGCCTCGCGGAAGTCGTCGACGAGCCCGGCGATCGCCGCGACGTCGGGCTGCGGGAAGCGCTCGGCGGAGGCGTCCTCGGGGCCGGTCAGCACGCCGAGCATGCGGCGCATCTCTCCGAGCGCGCCGCGTCCGGTGTCGGCGACGTTGCGCATCGCGTCGGCGGCGCGCTCGGGGTCGCGAGCGGCGGTCGCCGCGGAGCCCTCCGCGAGCGTGATCATCACGGTCAGCCCGTGCGACACGATGTCGTGCATCTCGCGGGCGATCCTCGAGCGCTCGGCCGCGGCGGCGAGCTGGGCCTGCTGGTCGCGCTCGCGGGCGAGATCGTGGGCACGCGCGATCAGGGCGTCGAGGTAGCGGCGTCGATTGCCGACGGTCACGCCGATGAGCGTCGCGATGAGCATGAAGACCGCGAACGTGATCGAGGAACCGAACGCGTCGAACTCGAAGGGCTCGACGACGACGGCGCTCCGCAGCCAGACCGACAGGTAACTCGTCGCGGCGCCGACGGCGACGGATGCGCCGAATCCCGACCAGGCCGCGCGCGAGGACACGTAGACGGCGAGGGCGTAGAGGCCGAAGAGGATCGCGAGGGTGTCGATCGATCCGGTGGGTGCGGACACGACGCACGCGACCCACGCGAGACCCATCACGAGCCAGGGACGGGTTCGCCGGAACAGCGCCAGGCCGAGTCCGGCGGCGAGCACCGCGGCGATGTTCAGCACCGCCAGCCAGGTGGGGAGGCCGACCTGGATCGTGGTGACGACGACGCCGATCACGGTCGGCACCGCGTAGACGCCGGCGATGAGCCCGTCGGTGAGACGCGGATGCCGCGACCAGAACTGCCGGATGACGCCAGGCGGCTTCGGCAGGCGCAGCTCGCCCCCGGCCCCGGTGTTCACAGGGTCGGGGGCGAGCCGCGACTCGGTCATGGACAGGACTCTACGCGTCGCGCTTCACGAGGAGCGCCGCGGCTCCGGTCGCCGACGCGGCGACCCACGCGAGCACGACGAGCAGGCTCTGCCAGGCGGTCATCGAGTCGCCGCCCGTCATGCCTGCCGGCGCGAACATGCCGGTCCCGGCATCCGACAGCAGGTAGGGGACCATCGACTGGGCCCAGTCTGCCGGGATCATCTGGAGCACCACGGGGATGACCAGGATGAGCGCGAGCACGATGCCGATGCCGCCCGCGCTCGAGCGCACGATGGCGCCGATGCCGAGCGAGAACACCGCGAGGAGCGCGAGGTACAGGGCGGCGCCGAGCAGCGGCATGAAGAGGTCGGGGTCGGTGAGGCTCGCGGAGAGGCCGTAGCCCGAGTACACCGCGGTCGAGACGAAGAACGCGCCGACGGTCGAGACGATCCCCACGACGAACGTCGCGACCGCGAGCACCGCGGCCTTCGCCGCGAGGGCCGGGAGCCTGGTCGGCACCGCGGCGAGCGTGGAACGGATCATGCCGGTCGAGTACTCGCCCGAGACGACGAGGACGCCGAGCACGGCGACGACGAGCTGGGCGAGGTAGACCCCGAAGACCGAGGACTGCACGAAGAGCTCCGTCTGCGCAGCCGCGGGCATGCCGCGGAGACCGGCCTCGCCGCCGAGGTCGCTCGTCATGGTGAGCGCCATCACGAGGGCCATGCCGAGCGTGATCACGATCACGAACAGGTACGACCAGACGGTGGAGCGGAGGGTGCGCAGCTTGATCCACTCGGAGCGGAGCACTCCGCCGAAGCCGAGCCCGGTGCGCCCGTCGCGCCGTTCGACGTTGCCGGGTGCCGGGGTGGTGATCGTGGTCATCGGAGTGCCTCCGTACGGTATTCGACCGCGTCGGCCGTGAGGGCCATGTAGGCCTCCTCGAGCGACGCGTTCTTCGGGGTGAGTTCGTGGATCGCCAGCGAGTGGCGGGCGGCGAGGTCGCCGATCGCGGGAGCGTCGAGGCCGGTGACCTCGAGCACGCCCGACTCGGCGCGCATGACGGTCACGTCCGGCCCCGCGAGCAGGTCGGCGAGCTGCGATGCGCGCGGGGATCGCACCAGGACGCGAGCACGCGTGCCGCCGGCGATGACGTCGGCGACGGGGGCATCCGTGATGATGCGGCCCTTGCCGAGCACGATGAGATGGTCCGCGGTGAGCGACATCTCGCTCATGAGGTGCGACGAGAGGAAGATCGTGCGGCCCTCCGCCGCGAGGTCGCGCACGAGCCGGCGCACCCAGAGCACGCCCTCGGGGTCGAGTCCGTTGACCGGTTCGTCGAGGATGAGCGTCGCGGGGTCCCCGAGCAGCGCCGCGGCGATGCCGAGGCGCTGGCCCATGCCGAGTGAGAAGCCGCCCACGCGCTTGCGCGCCACGGATTCGAGCCCGGTCAGCTCGATGACCTCGCGCACCCGCTGCCGGCCGATGCGGTGCGTGGCGGCCAGCGCGAGGAGGTGGTTCTCCGCCGTCCGTCCGGTGTGCACGGCCTTCGCGTCGAGCAGCGCGCCCACTTCGTGGAGCGGGGCGCGGTGCTCGGCGTAGCGTCGGCCGTTGACCGTGACGCCGCCGACGGTCGGCCGGTCGAGGCCCACGATCATGCGCATCGTGGTGGACTTGCCGGCCCCGTTGGGTCCGAGGAAGCCGGTCACGCGACCGGGGTGCACGGTGAAGTCGAGGCGGTCGACGGCGGTCTTCTCGCCGAACCGCTTGGTGAGTCCCTCTGCAGTGATCATGGCTTCGAAGCTACGGATGCCGCGAAGCGGGCACATCGGCCCCGAGGACGGTTTCGGGGCGGTGGGCGATGGTACCGAGGTACCACGCCCACCGCCCCGAAGCATGATCGCGTCGGGGGCTACGCCTCCTGCGCGTCGCGCTGCTGGGCGGCCACCGCGCGGTCGACGCCGGCGAGGCTCTCGACCACGAGGCGTCGCAGCGCCGGCGGCGCGTCGGGGTGGGCGTCGAGCCATCCGCGGCTGGTCTCGGCGAGCTCGGCGTTGGCGAGACGCGACGGGTAGAGGCCGTCGACGAGCTTCTCGGCGATCGCGTAGCTGCGCTGCTCCCACACGCGCTCGAGCATGTCGAAGTAGCGCTCGACGAACGCCTCGAGCAGCGCCGGGTCGGCGGCGCGGAGGAACCCGGCCGCGGTGTCGCGCACGACCGAGTTCGATGCGGTGTCGACGTCGACGATCGACGCCCACGCGCGCTCCTTGGCCTCGACGGTCGGGATCGCGGCCCGCGCCTTCGCGGCCGCCTCGCGCCCCGTCACGGTGTCGTCGGTCGCGAGGCGCGCGTCGATTTCGGCGTCGCCCGCCCGGCCGGCCGCGGCCAGCGCGACGAGCAGCTCCCAGCCGAGGTCGGTGTCGACCGCGAGGCCGTCGAGCTCGAGCGAGCCCTCGTAGAGCGACTGGAGGTCGTCGAGGTGCGAGCCGTGCTCGGCGATCGCCGCGAACGACTTGACGAACTGGAACTGCGCGTCGCCGCCCGGCTCGGCCTGCGTCGAGAGTTCCCAGAACCCGTCGGCGAGCCGGCGCAGCGCGTCGGCTCGACGTGCAGGATCGGTGTACGCGCTCGCGGCGAGGATCGCGTTCGCCAGGACGATCCGCAGGGTCGTCGACTCGGTCTCGCTCGCGATGTTGCCGAGCACGAGCGCCAGGTAGTCGCTCGCGCGCGTCTCGGCGTCTCGCGTGGCATCCCACACCGACCCCCAGACCAGCGCGCGCGCCAGCGAGTCGTCGATCTCGGACAGGTTCGCGAGGGCGACGCCGTGCGAGGCCGCGTCGAGGCGGATCTTGGCGTAGGCGAGGTCGTCGTCGTTGAGCAGCACGAGGTCGGGGCGGGCGAGGCCGACGAGCTCGGCGACCTCGGTGCGCTCGCCGTCGACGTCGAGCTCGACCCGGTGGTCGCGCACGAGCTTGCCGTCGACCAGGTCGTAGAAGCCGATCGCAAGCCGGTGCGGGCGGATCGTCGGGTGCTCGGCGATCGCGGACTGCAGCACTGCGAACGAAGTGATGCGGCCGTCGGCGTCGGTCTCGAACTCGGGACGCAGCGTGTTGACGCCCGCGGTCTCGAGCCACTGCCCCGACCACCCGGAGAGGTCGCGGCCGCTCGCGACCTCGAGCTCGGCGAGCAGGTCGGCGAGCGTCGTGTTGCCCCATGCGTGCTTGCGGAAGTAGGCGGACACGCCGGCGAAGAAGGCGTCGACGCCCACCCAGGCCGCGAGCTGCTTGAGCACCGAGCCGCCCTTGGCGTAGGTGATGCCGTCGAAGTTGACGAGCACGTCCTCGAGGTCGCGGATCTCCGCGACGATCGGGTGCGTCGACGGCAGCTGGTCCTGGCGGTACGCCCAGCTCTTCTCCATGGCGTTGAACGTGGTCCACGCGCCGTGCCACTCGGTGGCCTCGGCCGTCGCGATCGTGGACGCCCACTCGGCGAACGACTCGTTCAGCCACAGGTCGTTCCACCACTTCATGGTGACGAGGTCGCCGAACCACATGTGCGCGAGCTCGTGCAGGATCGTCACGACGCGGCGCTCCTTGACCGCGTCGGTCACCTTCGAGCGGAACACGTAGAACTCGGTGAACGTGACCGCACCGGCGTTCTCCATCGCGCCCGCGTTGTACTCGGGCACGAACAGCTGGTCGTACTTCGCGAACGGGTACGGGACGCCGAACTTCGCCTCGAAGTACTCGAAGCCCTGCTTGGTCTTCTCGAAGATGTAGTCGGCGTCGAGGTACTCCGAGAGGCTCTTGCGGGCGAAGACGCCGAGCGGGACGACCCGGCCGTCGGCGCTCGTCAGCTCGTCGCGCACGACGTCGTAGGGGCCGGCGATGAGCGCGGTGATGTAGCTCGAGATCCGGGGGGTCGGCTCGAACGCCCAGGTGCTCGCACCCTCATGCGCCGGGACCGGCTCGGGCGTGGGCGAGTTCGAGACGACCTCCCAGTGCGCGGGCGCGGTCACTGTGAACCGGAACGCCGCCTTGAGGTCGGGCTGCTCGAACACCGCGAACATGCGGCGCGAGTCGGGCACCTCGAACTGCGTGTAGAGGTACACCTCGTCGTCGACCGGGTCGACGAAGCGGTGCAGCCCCTCGCCGGTGTGCATGTACCGGCCGTCGGCCACGACGGTCAGTTCGTTCTCGGCCTTCAGGTCGGGCAGCTGGATTCGCACGCCGTCGCTCACCTCGGCGGGGTCGAGCTCGACGCCGTTCAGCGTCACCGAGTGCACGGCGGCCGTGATCGCGTCGATGAACGTCGACGCGCCCTCGCCGGCGGCGAACCGCACTGTCGTCTCCGAGCGGAACACCTCCGGGCCGGTCGTGACGTCGAGCCGGACGTCGTAGTCGTGCACCGTGACGAGCGCGGCGCGCTCCTCGGCTTCGATGCGGGTGAGGTTCTCTCCAGGCACGCGGGTCTCCATCTGCGTCGAACGGATGCGTCGGCCCGGCGTTCGTGGCGCGGGCAACCCGATCAGCCTATGGCGTGTCTGCTCACCCCGCACCCGCTGCGGCGCAGCGGCGCGGGGTGAGCAGACACGCCCCCCGCCCCATCCGGCTCGGGGAGGCCCGGCCGATCCCTAGACTTGCCCCATGCGCATCCACATCGCGACCGACCACGCCGGCCTCGAGTTCAGCCGCACGCTGCAGGCGCACCTGACCAACGGCGGGCACGAGGTCGTCGACCACGGCCCCACCGAGTACGACGCGCTCGACGACTACCCGGCCTTCTGCATCAACGCCGCGCTCGCCGTCGCGCGCGACCAGGCCGCGGGCGTGCGCACGATCGGCGTCGTGTTCGGCGGATCGGGCAACGGCGAGCAGATCGCCGCGAACAAGGTCCGCGGCATCCGCGCGGCCCTCGTCTGGAGCATGGACACCGCGATCCTCGCGCGACAGCACAACGATGCGAACGTCATCTCCATCGGCGCCCGCCAGCACACCGTCGAAGAGGCGATCCGCTACATCGACGCCTTCATCGCCGAGCCGTTCTCGGGCGACGAGCGCCACGTCCGCCGCATCGCACAGCTCGCCGAGTACGAGACCACGGGCGACATCGCCGGCAAGGGCGTCGATGTCGAGGCGCCGGCCGAGGCGCCAGCGGGGGAGTAGCGCCGGTGCCCGAGGGCCATTCCGTCCACCGCATCACCCGGCAGTTCGAGCGCAACTTCGTGGGCCACGTCGTGCGCGCCTCGAGTCCGCAGGGCCGGTTCGCCGAGGGCGCGGCCGACCTCGACGGGCGGCGGATGACGGACGCACGGGCCGTGGGCAAGCAGATGTTCCTCGGCTTCGAGGGCGACCGCTGGCTCAGGGTGCACCTCGGCATGTACGGCGCGTGGGACTTCGCGGGCGACATCCTGATGGATGCGACGATCGCCTCGTCGAACGGACGCATGGGGCAGACCAGCCAGAAGGGCACGTTCCTCGAGGGACCCAACCCCGACGCGGTCGTGCTCGACGCGGCGGGCGAGAACTCGATCACCTCGATCGGCGCCCCGCGTCGAACCCGCCTGCGCATGTCCGAGTCCGAACGCGAGGGCGACGCCCTCGAGGCGTTTCCGCCCGAGCCGGTCGGGCAGGTGCGCGTGCGGCTGCTCACCGAGTCGGTGGTCGCCGACCTCCGCGGGCCGACGGCGTGCGAGGTGCTCGATCCGCCGCAGGTCGAGCAGGTGGTCGCCCGGCTCGGCCCCGACCCGCTCATCGACGACGGGGCCGAGGCGGAGGAGCGGTTCACGAGCGTCGTCCGCCGCAAGCCGACGCCGATCGGCCTGCTGCTGATGGACCAGAACGTCGTCTCCGGCATCGGCAACGTGTACCGCGCCGAGCTGCTGTTCCGGGCGCGGCAGAACCCGCACACGCCCGGCCGGCAGGTGCCCGAGGAACACGTGCGCCACCTGTGGCGCGATTGGGCGCGGCTCCTTCGCATCGGCGTCGAGACCGGGCAGATGATGACCATGGACGACCTCGACGACGAGGCGTGGCGTGCCGCCATGGCGAACCGCGACGATCGGCACTGGGTCTACAAGCGCGAGGGCCTGCCGTGCCGCGTCTGCGGCACCAACGTCGTCATGGAGGAGCTAGGCGGCCGGAAGCTGTACTGGTGCCCCTACTGCCAGGCCTAGGAACGGAACCCCGATGAGACAGAACCCGAGTTTCACCCTCGCGAGCGACGACGGCGTCAAGCGCCTGATCCGCGAGCACCCGTGGGCGACGATCGTGAGCATGACGGATGCTGCGGGGCTCGTCGCCTCGCACTACCCCGTGCTGCTCGACGAGACGGCCGAGGGCATCGTGCTGCTCACGCACGTCGGCCGCCCCGACGAGCAGGTCCACGAGCTGGGCCGCCACGAGGTGCTCGTGATCGTGCAGGGCCCGCACGGCTACATCTCGCCCGGCTGGTACGACGCGAATCCCGCGGTGCCGACGTGGAACTTCGTGACCGCGCACCTCCACGGCACGCCCGAACTGCTCGATCCCGACGAGAACCTGCGGGTCCTCGACGCGCTCGTCGACCACTTCGAACAGCGGATGGCGCAGCCGCGCAGCATGCGATCGACGCCCGAGAACGCGGCCTACGCCGAGCGCATCTCGGCGGGCACGGTGGGCATGCGCATCCCGATCACGCGATTCGTCGCCAAGAACAAGATGAGCCAGAACAAGCCGGCCGAGACCGTCGACCGCATCATCGCCGAGCTCGAGGGCGACGGACCGTACGCGAGCCCGGCGCTGGCCGCCGAGATGCGACGCACGCACGAGGCGTTCCGGGCGGCGCAGGCGTGAGCGCGGCGGATGGCGCGGCGTCGGCCGCGCCCGTCATCCTCGCCGGCGTGCGGCTGCCCGGCGCCGGCGCGCCCGTCGACGTGCACGTCGCAGATGGAACCGTGCGCGCGGTGGTGCCGGCGGGGGGAGCGCCCTCGGTCGACGTCGCGGACGGGACATCCGGCGCGGAACGCCTCGACCTCGACGGCCGGTGGATCGTCCCCGGGCTGTGGGACCGGCACGTCCACCTGGCGCAGTGGGCCATGGCCGCGCGCCGCCTCGACCTCGCTGCCGTGTCCTCGGCGGCCGAGGCGGCCGAGCTCGTCGCGGCCGCCGTGCGCGACGGCGCCCGCGAGGTGGTCGGCATGGGCTACCGCGACGGGCTCTGGTCCGACCGGCAGCGCATCGACCTGCTCGACTGCGTCGCGGGTGACGTCCCCGTCGTGCTGGTGTCGGGCGACCTGCACTCGTGCTGGGTGAACTCCGCGGCCGGTCGCCGCCACGGCCTCCTCGAACGCGCCGGCACGAGCGGCGTGCTCCGCGAGGACGACTGCTTCCGGCTGGTGCGCGCGCTCGACGACGTCGCCGACGACGTGCTCGACGAGTGGGTCGCCGACGCGGCCCGGGCCGCCGCCGCACGCGGTGTCGTGGGCGTCGTCGACTACGAGATGCGCTGGAACCGCGACGACTGGGCCCGACGCGCGGCGGGCGGCGTCGACGCGCTGCGCGTGCGATTCGGCGTCTACACGCAGCACCTCGAGCGGGCCGCCGAGGCCCGACTGCGCACGGGCGAGACGATCGAGGGCACCCGCGGACTCGTGCGCGTCGGCAGCTACAAGGTGATCACCGACGGCTCGCTCAACACGCGCACGGCCTGGTGCGTGGACCCGTATCCCGGCCTCGGGCCCGACGAGCACCCGTACGGTCAGGCGAACGTCCCATACGACGAGCTCGTGCCGCACCTGCAGCGGGCCCGCGAGATCGGCCTCGACCCCGCCGTGCACGCCATCGGCGACCGCGCGAACGAGCGCGCGCTCGACGCCCTCGAGGCGGTGCAGCCGAGCGGATGGCACGGCCGCGCGAGCATCGAGCACGCCCAGCTGCTCCGCCGTGAGGACCTCGCGCGGTTCGCCCGACTCGGCATCGTGGCGAGTGTGCAGCCCGAGCACGCCATGGACGACCGGGACGTAGCGGAGCGCTACTGGGCCGGACGCACCGATCGCGCGTTCATGTTGCGCGACCTCGCCGACGCCGGGGTCGAACTCGCGCTCGGC
This sequence comes from Agromyces sp. NPDC056523, assembly GCF_042794545.1. Lineage (NCBI taxonomy): Bacteria > Bacillati > Actinomycetota > Actinomycetes > Micrococcales > Microbacteriaceae > Agromyces > Agromyces sp. NPDC056523. The sequence continues at coordinate 581,046 of NZ_JBHTTM010000002.1, read as the reverse complement.
TCGGACGCGCCGGTGGCGCGGCTCGACCCCTGGGTGGCGATCGCGGCCGCGGTCGGCCGCGCCCGTGACGGCCGCGCCCCGTGGCATCCCGAGCAGGCGGTCGATGCGCGGCTCGCGCTGGCCGCGTCGACGGACGGCGCCGGAACCGACGTCGTCGAGGGATCGGCGGCCGACCTCGCGATCGTCGAGCTCGACCCGATCGCGACGCCCGCCGACGAGCTGCGGGAGATGCCCGTGGCGATGACCCTCCTCGGCGGCCGCGTGACGCACGACGCGCGCTGACGGCGTCCGTCGGGCCATGCGCGGACCGGGGGTTGACCCCCGTCCGGCTTCGGATGCCCACCGGCTGGGGCCGCCGGCTCCCCGACGGGAGTCTGGATGCATGCTTCCCGACCTCCACGCCGACACGCACCGGTCGTCCGCCGTCCGCCGACCTCGCGCCGCCGCGACCGCGCTCGGCCTCCTCGCCGCCGGCGCCGCCGTGACCGTGGCGTTCGCGGGGTGCGGGCTCGTCGGCCCGGGCCGCGTCTCGACCGTCGGCGAGGTCGACTTCGACACGCCGCTTCCGATCCCGCCGCTCGCCGAATCGACCGTCGACGCCGACGGCACCCGTGTCTTCTCGCTCGAAGCGCGGGCCGGCACGACCGAGTTCGCGCCGGGCGTCGAGAGCGAGACCTGGGGCTTCGACGGCGCCTACCTCGGCCCCACCCTCGTGGCCGAGCGGGGCGAGCGCGTGCGTGTGGATGTCGCGAACGGACTGGATGTCGCGACGACCGTGCACTGGCACGGCATGCACCTGCCCGCCGAGATGGACGGCGGCCCGCACCAGATGGTCGATCCCGGCCGGACGTGGTCGCCCGAGTGGACCGTCGACCAGCCCGCCGCGACGCTCTGGTACCACCCGCATCCGCACGGCGAGACGGAGCAGCACGTCGCGCGCGGCCTCGCCGGCATGTTCCTCGTGCGCGACGACGCCGAAGGGGCGCTGCCGCTGCCGCGCGAGTATGGCGTCGACGACCTGCCCGTCATCGTCCAGGATGCCGCGTTCACCGACGACGGCCGGCTCGAGTCGGCCGCGCAGGGCTTCGCCGGGCGGCTCGGCGACGAGCTGCTCGTCAACGGCGCGCGCGGTCCGTACGCGGAGGTCCACGACGAGCTCGTGCGGCTGCGCTTGCTGAACGCCTCGACCGCCCGGAGCTACGCGTTCACGTGGGAGGACGGGCGGCCGTCCGAGCTGATCGCGACCGACGGCGGGCTGCTCGAGGCATCCATCGAGCTCGACCGGGTCGTGCTCTCGCCCGGCGAGCGCGCCGAGGTGCTCGTGCGCCTGGCACCCGGTGAACGGCTCACCCTGCAGTCCGTCATGACGCCGGATGCCGCGGGGCTGCAGCCCACGATCGCCGCCATCAACGGCGGCACGGACGAGTTCGACGTCCTCGAGCTGCGCGCCGCCGCAGAGCTCGATCCGGCGCCTGACGTGCCCGACCGACTCGCCGACCTCCCGCCGGTCGCGACCGCCGACATCGCCGAGACGCGGTCCTTCACCCTCGACGGCTTCCAGATCGACGGCCGGCAGATGGAGCTCGACCGCATCGACCACACGTCGACCGTCGGCACTACGGAACGCTGGCTGGTCGAGAACACGAGCGCGATGCCGCACAGCTTCCACGTCCACGACGTGCAGTTCCGCATCGCGTCGATCGACGGCGCGCTGCCGCCGCCCGAGCTCGCCGGATGGAAGGACACGATCTTCGCCCGCCCGGAGACCGAGTACGAGCTGATCCTCCGATTCGAGGACTACGCCGATCCGGACACGCCGTACATGTACCACTGCCACCTGCTGTGGCACGAGGACCAGGGGATGATGGGCCAGTTCGCCGTCGTCGAACCCGGTCAGCGTGCGACGATGACCGAGGAGACCGACCATGACCACCATTGATTCCGCGAGCACGCCTCGCGCCACCACCCAGCCGATGACGGATGCCGCGCCGCGACGTCGGCGCGGGTACGGCGGCTTGTGGGCGGCCGTCCCGCGCGAGCTGGGCTTCCTGCTGCTCGGCTTCCCGATCGCGATCGTCGGGTTCGTCGTGCTCGTCACGCTGTTCTCGACCGGTGCGAGCCTGCTCGTCGTCGTGGTGGGACTCGCGATCGTGGTCGCCGCGCTGTACACCGCTCGCGGGTTCGGCATGGTCGAGCTCGTGCGCCTGGCCTGGGCCGGTCGCCCCGAGATCCGGCGACCGAACTGGGAGGCCGCAGCTCCCGGGGGCGACGGGCCGTGGCGTGCGTTCTTCGCGCCGTTCGTCGACGGGCACTACTGGCTGTACCTCCTGCACGGCATGGTCGTGGCGCCCATCGTCGCGCTCTTCAGCTGGACCGTCACGATCGTGTGGCTCGCGGTCGGGCTCGGCGGGGTGACGTACTGGTTCTGGGCGATGTTCCTCCCCGTCGGCGGCCGGGAGTTCTGGCCGCACGAGTGGGTGCTCGACCGCATCTGGCCGGGCGGCTCCGCGGCCGTCGACATCGAGCCCCTCGTCGGCGAGTCGATCGTGCAGCTCGTGCTCGGTGCCGTGTTCCTGCTCACGCTCCCGTTCGTGACCGCGGGGCTCACGTGGATGCACGACCAGATCGCACGCGGCATGCTCGGGGCGTGGCGCTCCGAGGCGCTCCAGCGCCAGGTGCAGCAGCTCGCGGCCTCGCGCGGCGCCGCCGTGCAGGCCGAGGATGCCGCGCTGCGACGCCTCGAGCGCGACATCCACGACGGCCCGCAGCAGCGCCTGGTGCGGTTGCAGATGGACCTCGCCGCGATCGAGCGCAAGCTCGAGTCCGACCCCGACGCCGCCCGCACGCTCCTCGGCGAGGCGCGCGACCAGGCCCGCGACACGCTGGATGAGCTGCGCGCCCTGTCGCGAGGGTTCGCGCCGCCGCTGCTGCAGGATCGCGGGCTCGCGAGCGCGCTCGAATCCCTGGCCGGCCGCAGCCCGGTCCCGGTGATACTCGAGCTGGACCTGCCTGCGGACGCCGCGCTCCCCGCCGCGATCGAGCGCAACGCGTACTTCATCGCGGCCGAGCTGCTCACCAACGCCGCCAAGCACGCGGCCGCGAGCGCCATCCGGCTGCGGCTCTCGACGCGCGACACCGGTTCCTCCGGCCTCTGGCTCGACCTCTGGGTCACCGACAACGGGCGCGGCGGTGCGACGGCGATGCCGGGCCACGGCCTCGCCGGGCTCGACGAGCGAATCCGGGGGCTCGGCGGGGTGCTCCTCATCGACAGCCCCGCGGGCGGGCCGACCGTGATCGGCGCGCACTTCCCGTACGTTCCGGCCGCTAGTGTGGGCGCGTGACCGCCACGCCCGACCGTCCGATCCGCGTCGTGCTCGCCGAGGATTCGATGCTCCTGCGCGAGGGACTGGTGCGGCTCTTCGACGAGGCGGGCTTCGAGACCGTCGGCGCCTACGGCGACGCCGAGGCGCTCCTGGCCGACCTCGAGCGGGCGATACCCGATGTCGCGGTGCTCGACGTGCGCATGCCGCCGACGTTCCGCGACGAGGGCGTCCGAGCCGCCATCGAGCTGCGACGACGGACGCCCGGCCTCGGGGTGCTGCTGCTCAGCCAGTACGTCGAGGGCACGTACGCGCACGAGCTCCTCTCGTCGGCCGACGGCGGCATGGGGTACCTCCTGAAGGATCGCGTCGCGTCGCTCGAGGATCTCAAGGACGCCGTCGAGCGCGTGGAGGACGGCGGTACCGTGCTCGATCCGCAGGTCGTGCGGGAGCTGCTCTCCCGACGAGGCGACCCGCTCGAGGCGCTCACGCCTCGCGAGCGCGAGGTGCTCGAGCTCATGGCCGAGGGGCGCACGAACTCGGGCATCGCCAGGCAGCTCTTCATCGGCGTCGGCGCGGTCGAGAAGAACGTGACTTCGATCTTCCAGAAGCTCGGGCTCGAGGACTCCGGAACCGATCACCGGCGGGTGCTCGCGGTGCTCGCCTGGCTGCGCCGCTGACGACGCCTCACGCGTCCGGAGGGGTCGGTCGAAGCGGCGTGTACTCGCGCCAGACGCGCCAGTACAGGCGGTAGCCGCGGTACATCATCCAGGCGAACGCCGCCAAGCCCGCAGCGACGCCGACCGCCACGGCGAAACCGACGGGAAGCTCGAACGCGAGGACCACGCCGCCCGCGAACAGGCCCGCGACCGCGGCGGTCACGAGGGTGATCACCACCATCGAACTGCCGATCACCTGTGTCACGTCACGGTCGAAGAACGCGTGATACGTGACGTTCGAGCCTCTGAGGTCGTCGTGGGCCGACATCATCAAGTAGGGTGCGAGGCCCGGATCGAGGTCGATGTACGCCGCTCGGAGCCGGTTCATGGCGAGCACGTACATGAGATCCTCGGTCGCCGTGTTGAACGCCCGGATCATGGTGATCAGCCCGAGCAGGAGCAGCAGGAACAGGACGCCGAGCGCCGCGACCCCGAACCATCCTCGGAACTGGGTCGCGTTGCCGAGGATCCCGAGGCTGATGAGCCCGGCTGAGACGACGGTGAGGAAGATCGCGATGCGGGTGAGCACCTCGCTCTGCGTGGTGCTCCGCGAGGCGAGGAGACTCCAATGCTCCGTGGCGAGCAGTTGCGCGCGGAGCGACTTCTGGGCGTCGGTGAGCCCGTCGGCCTCCGTTGCGTCGCCGGAGCCCGGCGGGGACGTGTCGGGCCCGGGCGCATCCGCCATACCGGCATTCTGCACCCGGGCCCGTCGCCGCCGCATCCGTGAGCGACGAGGCCGCCGCGGCTACTTCACGCTCACGTGCGCCGCGAGGAACCAGCGGTCCTTGTCGAGGCCGCGCCGAATCTCGATGGCGACGTCCTGGCTGGTGGGATCGAGCTCCTCCAGCCCCTCGATCGCCGCGTTCACCTTCTCGGTGGCGACGTCGATCTGCGCGACCACGTCCGCGATGGTCTCGTCGGACTGCTTGAAGCCGGCGGACGGGTTCACCGCGTCGCTCTCCTTGGCGATGGTCGACAGTCGCGCGTCGATGGGCAGGCCGAGGGCGACGACCCGCTCGGCGGCGAGGTCGGCCCACTCCTGCGCGTGCTCCACGACGACGTCGAGGAACTCGTGCACCTCGAGGAAGTCGCGGCCTCGCACGTTCCAATGCGCCTGCTTGCCGTTGAGCGCGAGCGCGGTCAGCTCGTGCACCAGGGGGGTGAAGAACTGCGACACACCCGAGGCGACCTCGGGATCGGCACCCTTCATCGGCGCCTTGGGCTTGCGGGATGCGGTCTTGGATGCCGTCTTGGAGTCGGTCATGTGGTCCCCTTCCACTCGATGACGTGACGCATGCCACGCTACGCCGAACCACGGATACCGCGGCGGCATTCCCATCGGATCGGCAGGGGGTTGACCGGTTCGGGCGCGCGACTCACTCGCTCGTCGGTCGTGGATGGTGCGTGCCGCGGTGGATCTCGACGACCCGCGAGACTCCGGGCGATTCGGGGTCGTCGGTGATCTCCTTGTCGGCCATGAACTGCCGGATGATGTGGGCGAGCTCACCGGGGTGGCTGAAGTTGATGGCGTGCGCGGCACCGCGGATACCGACGAGGAGGACGTGCGAGTCCGTCATCGCCGCCACCTCGTGGACGCGGCTCGGCGGCGGCATCAGCGGGTCGCGGTCGCCGATGACCACGAGCGTCGGCACCTTGAGGTCCAGCAACCGGTCCAGCGACGGGTACTGCGTGAGCGCGCGGAACATCTTGAGCGTGCTCGGCACGCCGAATCGAAGGTAGTCGGGCGCGGCGACGCTGATCATGCGCGGCGGTTCGCGCATGCCGTCGCGGCTGAGTTGCCGGATGGCGCGCGTGAGCGGTTGGTTGAACAACCCGCCAGCGGGGGAGACGAGCACCGCGCGCTCGAGCCGATCCGGGTGGTGATACGCGAATTCGGTGATGACGGGGCAGCCCATCGAGTTCCCGACCAGCGTCACCTTCTCGATCTCGCGGTCGTCGAGGAAGCGTGCGGCGGCATGCGCCAGGTCGGGGACGTCGAGCGCGTTCGCCATCCGCTGGCTGCGGCCGAACCCCGGCAGGTCCGGGACGAACGTGTGGAACTCACCGCCGAGTCGCTCCGCGGTGGGCAACAGGTAGCGCCCGGACAGGCCGAAGCCGTGCACGTGCATCATGACCGGCGCATCGGGCGGGTCGGGGGACTCCCGGTAGAACACCTCGACGCCGTCGATCTCGGTCCAGCGGCCGGCCAGCCCCGATTCGGGTCGACTGGGATGCAGGCGGGACCGATGCCGGGACCCGGAGCGCGTACTCGACGGGGAGGTCACGACGACTGACCCCTGCTCGGGCCGGACCGCGCGCCGACAGCGGCGGGCCGGCGCTGCGTCCACTCGACGACGAGCCCGCCGACCGCGAGCACCGCGACGATCAGGGCTCCTCGCCAGTACGGAGCGGCGACCCAGGCCGCGTACACGGCGGCACCGAACGAAGCGACGAACGCGACCGTGACGGTCGTCCACGACGTCCGCACCCGGAACAGCACGAGCGTTCCGGCGAGCATCACGGCGGCGCCGCCCACGATCGCGAGCGTCGCGGCGACGATCGGCGCCTCGGGGCCGGCGAGCAATGCCGTGCCCAAGGCGATCTGGATCAGCCCGCCGAGCCATGCCAGGTCGGCGATGACCCGCGTCCGCTCCGACCGGGTTGCACCCATGACGCACCCCCTCGAGGCCACGGTGCTTGCTGCTGTGCCCAGCGTACTCCCGGGCCGCCCGGTTGGGGCCGATGCCGTGCGACCCTCTCAGGTCGAGCGCACTGCTGCGGACATCGACCATAGCTGCCCCAAAACAGCCGGTCAGACAGAAATTCAACGGAGGGGATGACGGGAATCGAACCCGCACCATCAGTTTGGAAGACTGAGGCTCTGCCATTGAGCTACATCCCCGCGGCCCTCGTGGGCACCCGATCATCGTAGTACACCGGCTGGGGCCGGCCTGACGGGCGGTCGTGGTGGTTGCGGCTAGCGGAGGCCCGCGATGGTGCGGATGGCGCTACGAGCGAGACGCAGCTGGCGCTCGTAGGTCGCCGCGATCGCGATGAGCAGCGCGCCCGCGATGCCCAGCCACAGCCACCACCACACGTCCTCGTAGAACGCGCTGAGGTACGGCCAGAGCTGCGCGATCGCGTGCACGAGGAGGATCGCACCGCCGAGGAGCACCGGAGCCTGCAGTCGGAGCGCGGCGCCGACCACGACCGCCACGGCCGAGACCACCCCCAGGGCGACGAGTCGCCACAGCTCGGGCTCGGTCCAGTCGGCGATGAGCGCCGGCACGAGGAGGACGGCCAGGCCCGGACCGAGGGCCGGCCAACTGCCCACCGAGCGGTCGCGAACCATCCGCAGCGCGCCGGCGCCGATCAGTGCGGCGGCGACGGGAACGGTCACGACGTCGAAGGGATCGACGGTGCCGACGGTGAGGGCGAGGGTACCGGCGAGCACGAGGACGCCGAGGCTCGACCACCTCGTGATCGGCCCGCCGATCGGCCGAGCGGCGGTGGCCGTGTTCGCGACGTGGAGCAGGGCCAGCGCCGTCAGCAGCACGAGGGCACGGAGCACCGGCTCGCGATCGTCGAGGACCGCGGCCAGCGTGGGGATCGACACCGCTGCCACGGAGCCCGCGAACGCCGACTCGGCCGCTGCCGTGGGGCGGCTCTGCGTGCGGATCCAGGCGATCGCCGCGACGGTGCCGACGGCCAGCGCGAGGAGGGGCCAGAACTCGATGAACAGGCGGCTCGATTCGCCGAGCGCCACCGCGAGGCCGCGAACGAGGCCCGCGCCCGTCACCGCGACCCAGCCGGCGCCGACGGCGAGCAGGCGCACAGGCACGCCCCGAGCGCGCTCGGGCAGGAACAGCCCGGCGAGGACCGCGACCGTGCCGGACGAGACGAGCACGAGCGTGCGGAGCTCGGAGTCGCCGGCGGTGGCCACGCTCGGAAGCACGGCGACCGCGGCCGCGGAGGCGAGCACGGCGGTCCGGCCGGAGACGGTCGTCTCGGGTATATTGCCCCGCCACATGATCAGCGCGCCGGCGGCGAGGAGGGCACCCGCGAGCGGGAGTGTGTACGACTCGACCTCGCTCACATCCTCCTCACCGAGCCACGCCCAGATGCTGCCGACCGCGAGGACGAGCGTCAGCCACGACAGGTGGCGTGTCGGCGCGGTGCCGCCGATCGGGTCCCCGTCGAGCGCCGCCACGAGGACGGGGACGGGCGCGAGGAGCAGCAGGACGAGCCAGGGGTCGGCCGGCGCCGTCGGCGGGACGACGGTGCCCACGAGAGCGATGAAGGCGACCAGTCCGACGGCGGCGCTCCAGGCCCACCGGGTGCGCTGGTCTCGCGGCACGGCGACATGGCCGAGGACGGCGGCGAGCAGGGCGGCGGCGGCCGTCCCGTAGGTCCCGCCGTCCGCGGGACCGTACTCGGTGACGAGTCCGGCGGCCGCCAACGCCATCGACACGGGCACGATGACCGCGGCCGCATACCGGATGGACAGCAGCGTGGAGCGGATCCATGCCGCCCCGGACATGACGAGGACGGCGGGCGGGATCCAGCCGAGCGGCAGGGACGGCATCGCGGCGAGGAGGATGCTGCCGCCGAGGGCGGCTGCGAATGACGGGATGGCCACGGCCCTCCGGTCCGGCAGCGGCATCCGCACGAGCGCCGCCGGCACGGCGACCAGGACCGCCCCGGCCAGGGCGAGCAGGAACACCGCCGAGCTCCATGGCTCCGGGAAGGCCGTACCGGCCACGACGGACCATCCGGGCAGGGCGAACGCGCCGAAGAGCACCATCACGGTCGCGGCCGCGGTGTGGAGCGGCGCGGCGACCGCGGTCGTCGACGTCGACCACACCCGCCGCGCGAGCGCGCGCCCGCACAGCGCCGCGGCGACGAGCACCGGGACGACCCACCACCAGAGGTCGACGCTCGCGTGGGCGAGCACCCATGCGATGGACGCCGACGTCAGTCCGAACACCGCGAGCACCACCGTGACGCCGGGGATCGATCGGACCGCCCGGAGCGCCGCGGCGGCCAGTCCGATGATCGCCACGCCGAGCAGGATGCCCTCGACGGCGAGGAGGGTGGGGGCCCCGATGGCGGCGGCCACCGCGGCCGTGAGTGCGAGAGCCGTGGGAAGCGCGGCGAGCGGACGCAGCCGGCGCAGCAGGATGAGCACGATCAGCGCGCCGACCGCGAGCGCCAGCGGCGCGAGCACTGCGCCGAGGCGCAGTTCGTCGACGCCCAGCATCCCGCCGAGCGACTCGCGCGGTGCCGTCGCGTCGGCCCCCCACCCCGCCATCGTCGCGGCAGGCAGATCGACGGCGAGCGCAGGCAGGACCTGGAGCGCCGGCAGCGCGGCGATGGCGGCGACGGCTGCGGCGGCGACGAGGCCAGGCAGCGCGTGGCGGCGCGGCGTTGCGCCCGCACGAGTGAGACCGGCTGCGATGCACGCGACCCCGGCGGCGGCCGCGGGTGCGATCCAGATCGCCTCGGCGGCGTCGAGTTCGATCGCGGCGCCGACCGCCGGCGCGAGGGCGGCGGCCATGCCCGCCGCGACCGCCGCGACGATCGTCCAGGGGTCGGCGGTCCGAACGGCTCGCCACCGGGCGAGGAGGAGCGCGATCCACGCCGCCGTCAGCCCGAGCAGTGCCCAGGTCGATCCCCACGACGTCGCCGGGAGCGCCCATGACGCCGCGACGAGCGCGATCGCACCGGCGCCGAACGCCGCCGCGAGCATGATCGTGCGCTCCACCGACGGCCGCGCGAACTGGCCGACGGCGCCGACGAGCACCGCTGCCAGCCCGCCGAGCCAGGCCGCCGTCCCGACCTCGTCGTCGGGTGCGGCACCGTAGCCGAGGAGGAACGCGCCGGCCGGGGCGAGCGCCGCCGCGGCGAATCCGGGCACGCGCACGCGGCTCACCCGGCGGGCGATCGCGAGGATCGCCGCGACCACGAGGAGCGCACCGCCCCAATAGGCCAACTCGTCGAGCCGCACGGTCCCGAAGAGCTCGTTGGCACGGACGATCCATCCGTCGAGCACGAGGAGCACGACCGCGACCGATGCGACGCCCTCGGCCGTTCCTCCGAGCCCTCGGGCGCGCAGCACCCACGCGAGCCCGAGCACGAGGATGCTCGCGGCCGCCGTGATGATCGATCGGACTTCGAGGGTCGCGACGAGGTAGGCCACGAGCAGGAAGACGATCGCGGCGACCGAGAGGAGGACGACGCCCAGCGTGAGCAGGAGCACCTGCACGCCGGACCGCCGTGGTCGAGCGTCGGTCGAGGCCCCCGGCTCCCGGATCTCGGGCGGAGGCGGCGGGGTGTCGGCTGTCGCCGCCTGCGCTGCGGGAGCGGGAGCCGCCGCGGGCGGCGACGCGCTGGGAACAGCGACCGACGCGACCGGCAACGGAGGCGGGATCAGGGCGGGCAGGTCGGGGACTCGCCGATCGAGCTCGACCCGCGCCTGCTCGGCTTGCGCCTGTGCAGCGCGCATCCGCCCGATCACGGCCTGACGATCACGTTCGGCATCCCGCACGCGGAGGCCCGCGGCGAACAGCTCGGCTGCAGCCGGCACATCGAGTCGGAGCCCGCACGCGTCGCAGCCCGCTCGCCGCAGCGGGGTGAAGCAGGCCGGGCAGCGTGTCGCGTCGACGAACTGCGCGGGGTCGCTCGGCCAGCGCCGCAGATCGGGCGCCGCGAGAGGGGGCACATCGGTCATGGGCTCACCTTGACACGCAGGAAACGCCGGAACCTCGGTGCACGCACGGAGTTTCCGTCCACAGGGCGGGCGCGGACGAGTCGCGGCGCGGGGCGCCTGCGGCGCGTGCAGTAGACTTTCCCGGGTCCATCCCGCGCATCGCGTGCTCCGGCGCGCCGACGCGCCGGACCGGCGAGTCCAGCCGGCGACTCGGGGCGTAGCTCAGCTTGGCTAGAGCGCCCGCTTTGGGAGCGGGAGGTCGCAGGTTCGAATCCTGTCGCCCCGACGAGTCGCATGGCTCGACCACGTACTTCACACAACAGGAGAGACTTCCCCATGCCGACCACTTCGGTTGAGAAGCTGAGCCCGACGCGCGCCAAGCTCACCATCTCGGTGACGCCCGAGGAGCTGAAGCCCAGCATCGCCCACGCCTACGAGCACATCGCCGAGCAGATCAACGTGCCCGGCTTCCGCAAGGGCAAGGTGCCCGCGCCGATCATCGACCAGCGGGTCGGCAAGGCCGCCGTGCTCGAGCACGCGGTCAACGAGGGTCTCGACAGCTTCTACCGTGCGGCGGTCGCCGAGCACGAGCTGCGACCGCTCGGCCGCCCCTCGGCCGACATCGTGGAGTGGCCGAACGAGAAGGACTTCTCCGGCGACCTCCTGCTCGCCATCGAGGTCGACGTGCGCCCCGAGATCGAACTGCCCGACTACGCGGGCCTCGAGGTCACCGTGGACTCCGTCGAGGTCGGCGACGACGAGGTGGGCGAGGAGCTCGAGCGCCTGCGCAGCCGCTTCGGCACCCTGATCACCGTCGATCGCCCCGCGAAGACCGGTGACTTCGTCACGCTCGACCTCGTGGCCACGATCGAGGGCGCCGAGGTCGACACGGCCAGCGGCGTGTCGTACGAGATCGGCTCGGGCGAGCTGCTCGAGGGCATCGACGAGGCGCTCGAGTCGCTCACCGCCGGTGAGACCACCACCTTCGACTCCAAGCTGCTCGGCGGCGACCACCAGGGCGAGACCGCCGAGATCACCGTCACGGTCACGGCCGTCAAGGAGCGCGAGCTTCCCGAGGCCGACGACGACTTCGCGCAGATCGCGAGCGAGTTCGACACGCTCGACGAGCTCACCGCGAGCCTCAAGGAGCAGGTCGCCAAGAACAAGTCGTTCGGTCAGGGCACCCAGGCCCGCGACCTCCTCGTCGACAAGCTGCTCGAGCTGGTCGAGGTGCCGGTCGCCGACAGCGTCATCGAGGACGAGGTGCACCGCCACCTCGAGTCCGAGGGTCGCCTCGAAGACGACGAGCACCGCGCCGAGGTCACCGAGTCGAGCACGAAGGCGTTCCAGACGCAGATCATCCTCGACAAGATCGCCGAGACCGAGAAGGTCCAGGTCTCGCAGGAGGAGCTCACGCAGTACCTCGTGCAGGGCGCCGCCCAGTACGGCATGGACCCGAACGAGTTCGTGCAGATCCTCAGCCAGAACGGCCAGATCCCCGCCATGGTCGGCGAGGTCGCGCGCAACAAGGCGCTCGCGATCGCCCTGGGCAAGGCGAAGGTGGTGGATGCCTCCGGCAACGCCGTCGACCTGTCCGAGTTCACCGCGGTCGCCGACGAGACCGCTGAGCCCGCCGCCGACGAGGCGCCCGCCGACGAGGCTCCCGCCGAGGAGAAGAAGCCGGCTCGCAAGCGCACTACGAAGAAGGCCGCCGACGAGGACGCCGCAGAGGTCCCCGCGGCCGATGAGGCGCCCGCCGAGGAGAAGAAGCCGGCTCGCAAGCGCACCACCAAGAAGGCCGACGCCGAGTAATCGACGCGTCGAACGACCACGGATGGGGTCGGGCAGTCCTGCCCGGCCCCATCCGTCGTCTTCGGAAGGGGATGAGGGTACCGATGCAGGATGACTGGCAGCGCCGCATCGACGAGGTCTGGGCGGCCGCGGCCGAGCTCGGTGAGCACGCGGTGATCGAACGCATCGACGCCCTCGTCGCGGAACTTCCCGCCGACGACCCGCGGGGGCCGTTCGAGGCGGCCGGCGCGCGGGACTCGGCGGGGCTCGAGGCGGAGGCCGAGCCGCTCTACCGTCGCGCGCTCGAGCTCGGACTCGCCGGCACCGGCCGCCTCCAGGCGCACATCCAGCTCGCGTCGACGCTCCGCAACCTCGATCGGCCCGCCGAGTCGCTCGAGCTCCTCGACGCGATCGGCGACACCGCCGGCGAGCTCGCGGACGCCGTGGCCGCGTTCCGCGCGCTCGCGCTCGCCTCGTCCGGGAGGGCGGATGCCGCGGCATCCGTCGCCCTCATCGCGCTCGCGCCGCATCTCACGCAGTATCGTCGCGCGGTCGACGCATACGCCCGTGAACTGGTCGGCCCGGAGGTCGACGGCACGCGCACGACCGCCTGACTGCCGGCGCCGCGCCGCCGCATCCGCCGACGGCGAACAGCCCGGTTCGCGCGCGTTCCAACGGATAGATTCGTTGCAACGCCTAAGGAAACGGAGCGAAATCCATGGCCGAACCGACACTGCAGCCCAGTGTGTTCGATCGACTGCTGAAGGACCGCATCATCTGGCTCGGCTCCGAGGTGCGCGACGACAACGCGAACGAGATCGCCGCGAAGCTGCTGCTCCTCGCCGCCGAGGACCCCAAGAAGGACATCTACCTCTACATCAACTCGCCCGGCGGCTCGATCACGGCGGGAATGGCCATCTACGACACGATGCAGTTCGTGCCGAACGACATCGTCACGGTCGGCATCGGCATGGCCGCGTCGATGGGGCAGCTCCTCCTCACCGCCGGAACCAAGGGCAAGCGGTACATCACCCCCAACGCGCGCGTGCTCCTGCACCAGCCGCACGGCGGGTTCGGCGGCACCGCGAGCGACATCCAGACCCAGGCGCAGCTCATCCTCGACATGAAGAAGCGCCTCGCCGAGATCACCGCGGCACAGACCGGCAAGTCGGTCGAGCAGATCAACCGCGACGGCGACCGCGACCGCTGGTTCAGCGCGCACGAGGCGCTCGAATACGGCTTCGTCGACCACATCCGCGAGTCCGCGCTCGACGTGTCCGGCGGTGGCGGCACCGCGCCCGAGACGGTCGATCCCAAGGCCTGAGAAAGAGAGACTGCGAATGAACATCCCCGCTTTCGGCGGCACCGCGTTCAGCGGCATGCCCGCGCCGGGCTCGCGATACATCCTGCCGAGCTTCGAGGAGCGCACGGCCTACGGCTACAAGCGCCAGGACCCCTACGCGAAGCTCTTCGAGGACCGCATCATCTTCCTCGGCGTGCAGGTCGACGACGCGTCGGCCGACGACATCATGGCGCAGCTGCTCGTGCTCGAGTCGATGGACCCCGACCGCGACATCATGATGTACATCAACTCGCCCGGTGGCTCGTTCACGGCGATGACCGCGATCTACGACACCATGCAGTACATCCGTCCGCAGATCCAGACCGTCGTGCTCGGGCAGGCAGCCTCGGCCGCCGCCGTGATCGCCGCGGCGGGCACGCCGGGTCGCCGCCTCGCGCTGCCGAACGCGCGCGTGCTGATCCACCAGCCGGCGATGGGTGAGGCCGGTCACGGCCAGGCCTCCGACATCGAGATCCAGGCGGCCGAGATCCTGCGCATGCGGACCTGGCTCGAGGAGACGCTCTCCAAGCACTCCAACCGGACGATGGAGCAGGTCAACGCCGACATCGACCGCGACAAGATCCTCTCGGCCGAGGAGGCACGCGAGTACGGGCTCATCGACCAGGTGCTCACGTCGCGCAAGACGCTGCCGGCGCTGGCCCGATAGGCCGGCCGGATCGGCGAGGGGCGGACGCGCAGGGCGTCCGCCCCTCGTTCGTCTCGTTTCCGCCAAACCCGTGGCGGATCGACCCGACTGGGCCCGCATCGGGCTAGGCTCGGAACAGATTTCGTTGCGAGGGAGGACGCGATGGCACGCATCGGGGAGAGTGCTGACCTTCTGAAGTGCTCCTTCTGCGGAAAGAGCCAGAAGCAGGTGCAGCAGCTCATCGCCGGTCCCGGCGTGTACATCTGCGACGAGTGCGTCGAACTCTGCAACGAGATCATCGAGGAGCGCCTCGCCGAGGCCGGCGAGCCCGAGTCGGGCGAGTTCGAGCTGCCGAAGCCGAAGGAGATCTTCTCGTTCCTCGAGGAGTACGTGATCGGCCAGGATGGCGCCAAGCGCGCCCTCGCCGTGGCCGTGTACAACCACTACAAGCGCGTGCGGGCCAAGACGTCGCTCACGTCGGCCGATCGTGCCCACGACGACGTCGAGATCGCCAAGTCCAACATCCTGCTCATCGGCCCGACCGGGTGCGGCAAGACCTACCTCGCCCAGACCCTGGCCAAGCAGCTCAACGTGCCGTTCGCCGTCGCGGATGCCACGGCGCTGACCGAGGCCGGCTACGTCGGCGAAGACGTCGAGAACATCCTGCTCAAGCTCATTCAGGCCGCCGACTACGACGTCAAGCGCGCCGAGACCGGCATCATCTACATCGACGAGGTCGACAAGATCGCCCGCAAGGCCGAGAACCCGTCGATCACGCGCGACGTCTCGGGCGAGGGCGTCCAGCAGGCGCTGCTGAAGATCCTCGAGGGCACGGTCGCCTCGGTGCCGCCGCAGGGCGGCCGCAAGCACCCGCACCAGGAGTTCATCCAGATCGACACGACGAACGTGCTGTTCATCGTGGCGGGTGCGTTCGCCGGACTCGAGGACATCATCTCGTCGCGTGCGGGCAAGCGCGGCATCGGGTTCGGCGCACCGCTGCACTCGAAGCAGGATGAGGCTGAGCTCTTCAGCGAGGTGCTGCCCGAAGACCTGCACAAGTTCGGCCTGATTCCCGAGTTCATCGGTCGGCTCCCGGTCGTCGCGACGGTCACCCCGCTCGATCGCACCGCCCTGATGGAGATCCTCACCGAGCCGCGCAACGCACTGGTCAAGCAGTACCAGCGGATGTTCGAGCTCGACGGGGTGCAACTCGACTTCGAGCACGCGGCGCTCGAGGCGATCGCCGACCTCGCGGTGCTCCGCCAGACCGGGGCCCGCGGCCTCCGCGCCATCATGGAGGAGGTACTCGGGCCGATCATGTTCGAAGTGCCCTCGACCACCGGGGTCGCCCGGGTCGTCGTGACGAAGGAGACCGTCATCGACAACGCGGCTCCGACGATCGTTCCGTCCAAGCCCCGACGCGCCGAGAAGTCGGCCTAGCCGACCCGACCGGCGTCGCGCCGGGATCGGCGTTCAGTCGAATACGCGCAGCACCTGCCAGTGCTGACCGTCGTGCCCGACGTCGAACACGTGCGTCTCACCGTCGGCGGTGCTCGCCTGGAACCGCCAGCCGGTGATCGCGAGCGGTGGGCGGCCGGGAGCGACGTCGAGCCCGTCGAAAGGGAGCCACCAGTCGGCCGGCCCGACGAGGGGAGTGGGCGTGTCCTCGACCCGGAAGCGGCGCGCACGCCAGACGAGCCGCTCGGGTGCACCCGATGCGCCCGTCCAGACCTCGGCGGGTTCGAGGGTGCGCGGCATGCCGACCTCCACGTCATTCGAAACTGTGTTCGAATGATAGCAGGGCAGCACTCGAGCCGGCAGGGGCATCCTGCGGGTCGGAACGTGGTGAGGGGGACTAGGCCAGGTCGTCGTCGCTGCGAGCGCCGAAGACGATCTCGTCCCAGCTCGGCATCGCGGCACGGCCCTTCTTCGCTCGGGGCGCCTGAGTCGCGGTCTTCCCGCCGCCCCACAGCGCGCGAGCCGCGGCGCCCGCCGGGCTCTCGGGCGCGGCGCCGTCGTCAGCCGACGACGCGGACCCGGCGGCAGACGGGGAGGGGGCGGGCTCGGCGACCGGCGCCTCGGCGCGAACCGGCGATGCGGGCGCGACCGGAGTCGGCGGCGCGATCCGCTCGATCGAGCCGCTCGCCTCGCGCTCGCCCCGGCGGCGCCGCAGCGCCTCGAGGAGGTCGGCGGTCTCGCCGCTCGGCGGCTCCGGCTCGTCGGCGCGCTTGATGGCGGCTCGTGCGACGGCGGGGCTCGACGCGGGAGCGGGCGCCGGCTGCTGGCGCGGTCCGGCGAGATCGGGCTGCGGCGCGGTGTCGTCGTTCGCGACATCCGGGACGTCGAACGTGAACGCCCCGCTGTCGAACCGCGACTGCTCGTCGTCGGGCGCGACCGCGCGCAGGCGCGGGATCATGCCGCCGCGCACCTCGCCGTGCCTCGAGAGGGTCATCGCGTCGGCGTTCTGGGGGTGCAGCGCCTGCTTGCGGTGCTCGAAGGACCACCGCGCGTCGTGATCGATGCCGTCGGCCGTGAACTCGAGCTTGACCATCCAGCCGCGCTCCTCGTCCTTCCAGCTCGCCCAGCGTTCGCCGTGCGCGCCGAGTCCGGCAAGGCGTTCGCGAACGACCGTGCCGAACGAGGCCGGCTCGTCGGCGTCGGAGTGCTCGGCGGCATGCACCGGAACCGCGAGGGCCGAGGTGACGACGTGTTCGCGCTCAGCGATCACGGGCCCCTCGAAGCGGCGGATGTAGTCGACCGACGCGCCGGTCAGCTCCGCGACCTCTTCGGCTGACAGGCCCGAGCGGATGTGCGCCTGCACTTCGCGGGGCGACAGCTTCGGACCGGTCTCGGCGGGCGGCACCGCGTGACGGATGCGGGACTGCAGCACCTCGTCGATCTCGATCCGGAATCGCGCCCCGTCATCGGAGGCCGCGACGAGGGCGCCGTTCTCGACACCGATCACCTTCAGTTCCTGCATCGCGAGAGCCCTTCCGTGCCTGCGTCTCCGCCCAAGGATGCCACGCGGCTCGAGCGCCGCTCGGGAATACGGCGGGCGTGCCGGAAGTTGTCCAATCAACCGGGTAGGACGGCCTGTAAGCGGTTTGCTTACGCCATCGAATTGATGCAGACTATGGCCGCCGAATCCTCGGCACCGAAAAAAGGATGGGAATGGCAACGGATTACGACGCGCCGCGGAAGACCGAAGACGACTCCGAGTCGATCGAGGCCCTCAAGGAGCGCGTGCCCGACAAGATGTCGGGTGTCGTCGACGTCGAGGACGCCGACAACCCCGGCAGCTTCGACCTCGCGGGTGCCGACCTGTCCGACGTCGAGCTCGATGTCGTCGTGCTCCCGCCGCAGGCCGACGAGTTCACCTGCGTGAACTGCTTCCTCGTGAAGCACCGCTCGCAGATCGACCACGAGACCAAGCTCGGTCCGATCTGCCTGGAGTGCGCCGCCTAGGCCTGCTCCTCTTCGACCCATGGCCGTCGCGATCCGTTGATCGCGGCGGCCAGTTCATTCGGATGGCGCGACGAGACCAGCCAGTACGGCGCAGGATCAGCTGCATCCACGATCGGCACGCGGACGACGTCGCGGATCCACCCGCGGATGACGAGGAAGGCGCGCGCGTCAAGTCCCGTGCCCCGTTCCGTCCGCGCCGCGTCGTCGAGCGCCGCGCTGGCGGTGCCGGTGTAGCTGAGCGGGATCTCGGCACGCCCGGCACGGAACATCCCGTCGGAGACCTCGATCACGGGTGCGGTGAACGACAGGGAGCCCGCGACTGCGGCGTACATCAGGACGCCGGTGGCGATGCCCGCCGGGACCGAGACCGGTGCGAGCACCAGGATGCTCGCTGGGATCAGCAGCAGGCTCGTCAGGTAGATCCAGGGCGTCGGCCACAGCCGTTCGCGGTACTCGGGCATGGGTCTATCAGACCAGACTTCTGCACTACCCTCGAACGGTGACCGATTCCGTCGATGTGCTGATCACGGCCGACCGCCTGCCCGCGTACGCCCATCCGGGCGATGCGGGCGCCGACCTCCATGCGGCCGAGGCGATCGTGCTGGAGCCGGGGGAGCGGGCGACGGTCGGCACGGGTGTCGCGATCGCGCTGCCCGACGGCTACGTGGCCTTCGTCATGCCGCGATCGGGCCTGGCGTTCAAGCACGGCATCACGATCGTCAACGCCCCGGGTACCGTCGACGCGGGCTACCGCGGAGAGATCAAGGTCGCGCTGCTCAACACCGATGCGCGCGAGGCCTATCGGATCGAGGCGGGCGACCGGATCGCCCAGCTCGTCGTCATGCCGGTCGGTCGCGCTCGATTCGTCGAGGTCGAGCGGCTCCCCGGCAGCCTGCGCGGCGAGGGCGGATTCGGGTCCACCGGTTTCGGGGCACATCAGTCAGGAGTACACGCGTGAGCGACATCGAGAACATCGACGACATCCCCGTCGACCACCCCAAGTCCGCGCCCGCGGACCGGGCGACCAACGGGCCCCTCGACGAGGCCGAGGCCAATCCCGTCCGTCCCTACGTCGACCTCGGCGGCGTCAAGGTGCTGCCGCGCGAGGGCCTGCACCTGCGCCTCGAGGTCGAGGAGGGCACCAAGCGCGTCGTCGCCGTGGGGCTCGACTACGCCAACTCGACCCTGCAGGTCCAGCCGTTCGCCGCGCCGCGCTCGAGCGGGCTGTGGCACGAGATCCGCGACCAGATCGCCGAGCAGATCGCCCGCCAGGGCGGCACCACCACGGTCCGAGAGGGATCGTTCGGTCCCGAGCTGCTCGCCCAGATCCCCGTCGCGACGGCCGACGGCCAGGCCGGCCAGATGCGCCTGGCCCGCTTCATCGGGGTCGACGGTCCCCGGTGGTTCCTCCGCGGCGTGATCGCGGGCGAGGCGGCGGCCGACCCGGTGGCCGCAGCGAAGGTCGAAGACCTCTTCCGCTCGATCGTGGTAGTGCGCGGCACCACCCCGATGCCGCCGCGCGACCTGATCCCGCTGCGCATGCCGGCACCGTCGTCCGGTGGTCCGACGGCGTGACGGACGAGCAGCGCGACGCCCGGCCCGGGCCAGACGCCGGGCCCGAGCCCGACGCGCCTCGCGGGGATGCCTCGCCGGCTCCGGCGTCGCCCTCCGACGAATTGAGCCAGTCCTTCGCGGCCGCCGCCGAGCGCTCCGGCCTCGGGCGGATCGCGCGTGAGGACACGCTGACGCCGGCCGACCTCGTCGGCGCGCTCGGTGGCATCCGCGGGCTCGCCGAGGCCATCCTCCCCGGCCTGGTCTTCCTGGTCGTCTACACGTTCACCCGCGAGCTGGTGTGGGCGCTGGTCGCGTCCGTCGGGCTCGCCGTCGTTTTCACGATCGTGCGCTTGGTCACCCGCAGCCAGCCCACGCAGGCCATCGCCGGGCTCATCGGCGTCGGTGCCTCCGCGGCGCTGTCGCTGTGGACCGGTCGCGCGGAGGACAACTACGTCCTCGGCTTCTACACCAACGCCGCGTACGCGATCGCCCTCCTGGTGTCGCTGCTCGTGCGCTGGCCGCTCGTCGGGCTGATCGTCGGCTTCCTCATGGGAGACGGGACCGAGTGGCGACGCCGGAAGCGGACCTATCGAGCCATGCAGTTCCTGACGCTCGTCTGGCTCGGCATGTTCGTCGCCCGCCTGCTCGTCCAGGTGCCGTTCTACTTCGCCGGCAATGTCGAGGCGCTGGGGGCCACGCGCCTGCTCATGGGCGTGCCGCTGTACGCGCTGCTGCTGGTGTTCTCGTGGCTCGTCGTCCGGGCCGTCTATCCGGCGAAGCCGGCCGCCGCCGAGTGATACAGTTATCTCGATATCGAGATAAATCACGGGTGCCGGCGCGAGCCTGTCGGCGAGCGATGCCGTTGGGCTAGCCTTGCTGGGGCGGGCCCCGAGCCAGGGCACGGGCACCGCCCACGAACGTCGCGTCGGCGGCATCCGCGAAGGAGAGGACATCGTGTCTGCAGTGAACAGTTTCGGAGCGAAGGACACGCTCCAGGTCGGGGACACCTCCTACGAGATCTACCGGATCGACACGGTGGCCGGGCATGAGAAGCTGCCCTTCAGCCTGAAGGTGCTCCTCGAGAACCTGCTTCGCACCGAGGACGGTGCGAACGTCACCAAGGACCAGATCGAGGCGCTCGGGTCGTGGGTGCCCACGGCCGAGCCCGACACCGAGATCCAGTTCACGCCCGCGCGCGTGGTCATGCAGGACTTCACCGGCGTGCCGTGCATCGTCGACCTCGCCACCATGCGCGAGGCCGTGTCCTCGCTCGGCGGCGACCCCAACAAGATCAACCCGCTGGCGCCGGCCGAGATGGTCATCGACCACTCCGTCATCGCCGACCTCTTCGGTCGCCCCGACGCGTTCGAGCGCAACGTCGAGATCGAGTACGAGCGCAACGGCGAGCGCTACCAGTTCCTCCGCTGGGGCCAGACGGCGTTCGACGACTTCAAGGTCGTCCCGCCTGGCACCGGCATCGTGCACCAGGTCAACATCGAGTACCTCGCCCGCGTGACGTTCACGCGCACTGTGCCGGACTCCTCTGTCGCCGGGGTGCTGCAGGCCTATCCCGACACCTGCGTCGGCACCGACTCGCACACCACGATGGTCAACGGCCTCGGCGTGCTGGGCTGGGGCGTCGGCGGCATCGAGGCCGAGGCCGCCATGCTCGGCCAGCCCGTCTCGATGCTCATCCCCAAGGTCGTGGGCTTCAAGCTCTCGGGCGAGATCCCCATGGGCGTCACGGCGACCGACGTCGTGCTCACGATCACCGACATGCTGCGCAAGCACGGCGTGGTGGGCAAGTTCGTCGAGTTCTACGGATCCGGCGTGGCATCCGTGCCCCTCGCCAACCGCGCGACGATCGGTAACATGAGCCCCGAGTTCGGCTCGACCGCCGCGATCTTCCCGATCGACGACGTCACCATCGACTACCTGCGCCTCACAGGTCGCAGCGACGAGCAGCTGGCGTTGGTCGAGGCCTACTCGAAGGCGCAGAAGCTCTGGCACGACGCCGACAGCGAGCCGGAGTTCTCCGAGTACCTCGAGCTCGACCTCTCCACCGTGGTCCCCTCGATCGCCGGCCCGAAGCGCCCGCAGGACCGCATCGTCCTCTCCGACGCCAAGGGCCAGTTCGAGAGGGACCTCACCGACTACGCCGATGTCGAGCACGACCTGGTCGACCTCGAGATCTCCGAGTCGTTCCCGGCGTCCGACCCGCCGAGCAACACCCCCGAGGACGAGTACAACCTGCACGTGCACCACCACCACTCGCACGCACCGAAGACGGCCTCGAAGCCGACGCAGGTGCAGGGGGCGGATGGCGCGAGCTACACGCTCGACCACGGCGCCGTCACCATCGCGGCGATCACCTCGTGCACGAACACCTCGAACCCGTCCGTCATGCTGGCGGCGGGCCTGCTCGCGCGGAACGCCGTGAAGAAGGGCCTCAAGGCCAAGCCGTGGGTGAAGACCACACTGGCTCCGGGCTCGAAGGTCGTCACGGAGTACTACGAGAAGTCCGGCCTCACGAAGGACCTCGAGGACCTCGGCTTCTACACCGTCGGCTACGGCTGCACGACCTGCATCGGCAACTCCGGTCCGCTCATCGAGGAGGTCTCGACGGCGGTGCAGGAGAACGACCTCGCCGTGACCGCGGTGCTCTCGGGCAACCGCAACTTCGAGGGCCGCATCAACCCCGACGTGAAGATGAACTACCTCGCGAGCCCGCCGCTCGTGATCGCCTACTCGCTCGCCGGGTCGATGAACTTCGACTTCGAGGCCGACCCGCTCGGCCAGGACTCCGAGGGCAACGACGTCTTCCTGAAGGACATCTGGCCCGACGCGGCCGAGGTGCAGAAGACGATCGACGAGTCGATCAACGAGGAGATGTTCACGCGCCAGTACGCGAGCGTCTTCGAGGGCGACGAGCGGTGGCGCAACCTGCCGACGCCGACCGGCGCGACCTTCGAGTGGGACGCGGAGTCGACCTACGTGCGCAAGCCCCCGTACTTCGACGGCATGGCGCTCGAGATCACTCCCGTGGCCGACATCGCGGGCGCACGCGTGCTCGCGAAGCTCGGCGACTCGGTGACGACCGACCACATCTCGCCGGCCGGCTCGATCAAGGCCGACAGCCCGGCGGGCCAGTACCTCACCGAGCACGGCGTCGACCGCAAGGACTTCAACTCCTACGGCTCGCGTCGCGGCAACCACGAGGTCATGATCCGCGGCACGTTCGCGAACATCCGCCTGAAGAACCAGCTGCTCGACGGGGTCGAGGGCGGGTACACGCGCGACTTCACGCAGGCGGGCGGCCCCCAGTCGTTCATCTACGACGCATCGATGAACTACCAGGCACAGGGCACGCCGCTCGTGATCTTCGGCGGCAAGGAGTACGGCTCGGGCTCGAGCCGCGACTGGGCCGCGAAGGGCACGAACCTGCTCGGCGTGAAGGCGGTCATCACCGAGAGCTTCGAGCGCATCCACCGTTCGAACCTCATCGGCATGGGCGTCGTGCCGCTGCAGTTCCCGGCCGGAGAGTCGGCCGACTCGCTGGGCCTCGACGGCACCGAGATCGTCTCGATCACCGGTCTCGAGCAACTCAACGAGGGCGACACCCCCAAGACGGTCCACGTCGTCGCCGCACCGAGCGAGGACTCGCCCGAGGGCAAGGCGACCGTCGAGTTCGACGCCGTCGTCCGCATCGACACGCCCGGTGAGGCCGACTACTACCGCAACGGCGGCATCCTGCAGTACGTGCTGCGTTCGCTCGTCTGAGGCCGCGGTATCGGGGGCGGCGGGCTTCGGCCCGCCGCCCCCGATCTCTGCCCGGGCTCTCAGGTGCCCCGGCGTACACTCGAACGAAACCGTGGCACCAGCCGCCCACAGCTCCGGAGGCACGACGCATGAGGCTGCTCGACACGATCCGCGGACCGCGCGATCTCGACGCGCTGACGCACGACCAGCTCGACGACCTGGCCCGTGAGATCCGTGAAGTGCTCGTCGAGAGCGTGTCGAAGACCGGCGGACATCTCGGCCCGAACCTCGGCGTCGTCGAACTCACGATCGCGATCCACCGCGTGTTCGATTCGCCGCGCGACCCGATCATCTTCGACACGGGCCACCAGTCGTACGTGCACAAGCTGCTCACCGGCCGCCGCGACCTGTCGACCCTCCGGCAGACCGGGGGGATGGCGGGCTATCCCCAGCGCTCGGAGTCCGAGCACGACGTGGTCGAGAGCTCGCATGCGTCGAGCTCGCTGTCGTGGGCCGACGGCATCTCCAAGGCGTTCGAGATGACCGGGCAGGGTGACCGGCACGTCATCGCGGTCGTCGGCGACGGCGCGCTCACCGGCGGCATGACGTGGGAGGCGCTGAACAACATCTCCGACGACAACACGCGCAACCTCGTGGTGATCGTCAATGACAACGGCCGGTCGTACGCCCCCACGATCGGCGGCATGGCCCGCTTCCTGAACTCGGTGCGCACCAAGCAGTCGTATCGCTCGTTGCACCTGCGCAGCCGCAGCGCGTTCGACAAGCTGGGCTCGCCGGGCCGTGCGATCTATCGCGGCGTGCGGGGCGGCCTGCACGGCTTCCTCAGCCGGTTCAGCGGCAACGAAGCGCTGTACTCGAACCTCGACATCAAGTACATCGGCCCCATCGACGGGCACGACGAGCGCGCCGTCGAGGAGGCGCTGCGACAGGCGAAGTCGTACGGTGCGCCCGTCATCGTGCACGCGATCACCGACAAGGGCCGCGGCTACGAGCCCGCGCGACGCGACGCGGCCGACCAATTCCACGCGGTCGGCCAGATCGATCCCGAGACGGGGGAGTCGCTCGAGACCGCGTCCGCACCGTCGTGGACCAGCGTCTTCGCCGACGAGCTCGTGAGCCTCGCCGAGCGCAACGAGCGCCTCGTCGGCATCACCGCGGCGATGCTGCGACCCACCGGGCTGCACCGGATGGCCGAGCGCTTCCCGAGCCGCGTGTTCGACGTCGGCATCGCCGAGCAGCACGCCGCGACCTCGGCGGCCGGCCTGGCGTTCGGCGGACTGCACCCGGTCGTGGCCGTGTACGCCACGTTCATCAACCGCGCCTTCGACCAGGTGCTGATGGATGTCGCGTTGCACAAGGCGGGCGTGACGTTCGTGCTCGACCGGGCCGGTGTGACCGGTCCCGACGGGCCGAGCCATCACGGCGTGTGGGACCTCTCGATCCTGCAGGTCGTGCCCGGCATCCGCATCGCGGCGCCCCGCGACTCCGTCCGGTTGGCCGAGGAGCTCGGGGAGGCGACGCGGGTGAGCGACGGGCCCACGGTGCTGCGATTCCCGAAGGGCTCGGTCGGCACCGAGTACGACGCCGTCCGGCGAACGCACGACGGCGTCGACGTCCTCGTCGAGTCCGAGCGCAAGGACGTGCTCGTCGTGACCGTGGGTCCCATGGCGGGAATCGGGCTCGAGGTCGCGAAGCGGCTCGAGGCGCAGGGCATCGGGGCCACGGTCGTGGATCCGCGCTGGGTCGTTCCCGTGCCCGAGAGCGTCATCGCCCTCTCGGCCGACTATCGCATCGTCGTGAGCATCGAGGACGGGATCCGGGTCGGCGGCATCGGCACGCGGATCCGCCAGGACCTGCGCGAGGCCGGCGTCGACACGGCCGTCACCGAGGTGGGCCTCCCCGACGAGTTCCTCGACCACGGCGCTCGCGGCGACATCCTCGAGCGGGTGGGCCTGACGCCGCAGCACATCGCACGCGACGTCACCGCCATGGTGCTCGGCAGCAAGCTGCCGCACGCGCGCAACGCGGGCATCGACGTTCCGGTCGACACGAGCCCGCAGCCGCGCGTCTGATCTCGTTCATCCGATGCGGTAGACGTGCTCGACCGCGTCGCCCATCCTCGTGACCCCGGTCAGCTCGAGCGGCGGCGTCACCTTCGACAGCGGAAGCAGGGGTCGCCCGCGCCCGAGCGCCACGGGCATATAGGTGACCAGCAACTCGTCGAGCCGGCCGGCTTCGAGGAACTGCGCGGCGACGGGTCCGCCGCCGACGACCCAGACGTTCCGATCTCCGGCAGCCGCGACGGCGGCGTCGGCGACCGGCGCGACGGGTCCCGAGACGAAGCGGATGTGGGCGCCATCGGGAACGTCGAGGCCGCGATGGGTGAACACCCAGGTGGGAAGCGTGCCGTAGGGCCATCCGCCGCCTTCGCGGAGGATCCACTCGTAGGTCGTCGCACCCAGCACGAGCGCGCCGACGTCGGCGAAGAACCGGTCGTACGACTCGCTGAAGTCGGCCATGCCGAACTGCAGCAGCCACGAGAGGTCGTCGTGCTCGTCGGCGATGAAGCCGTCGAGGGTGGAGGCCACGTAGTACTGGATCCTGGTCACCGGACGAGCATACGAACGGCCCCCGACATCGTGCGTCGGGGGCCGTTCGTGCGCGCCGTCGGTCAGGCGCCCACGCCGCGGATCGGCGGGTGGTGGAACGTGTCGCCGAAGACGCGCTCGGACGCGCCGACGCGGTCGAGGTACGGGGTCGCGCCGCCGGCCTGGAACGGCCAGCCGGCGCCGAGGATGAGACAGAGATCGATGTCCTCGGCCGCCGCGACGACCTCCTCGTCGAGCATCAGCTTGATCTCGCCGGCGAGCTCGTCCTCGACGCGACGCAGGATGGTCGCCTCGTCGACGGGGCTCTTGCCGATGGTGATCGCCTTCTTGGCGTCCTTCGTGAGGTCGGTGACCTTGCCGTGCTTGTCCTTCTCGACGACGGGTCCGCCGAGCTTCGCGAGCGCGTGGAGGTTCTCGGACGAGTAGAAGCGCTCGGGGAACTCGCGCACCATGGTGTCCTGCACGTGCGCCGCGACAGCCCAGCCGACGAGGTCGATGAGCTCGAACGGTCCCATCGGCAGGCCGATCGGAGCGAGCGCCTTCTCGACGACCGGCACCGGCGTGCCCTCGTCGACCGCGCGCGCGGCCTCGCCCATGACCTTGGCGAGCAGGCGGTTCACGACGAACCCGGGAGCGTCGTCCGTGAGCACCGCACTCTTCTTGAGCTTCGCCGCGACGGCGAACGCCGTGGCGAGCGTCTCGTCGTCGGTGGCCGGCGCCTTCACGATCTCGAGGAGCGGCATGACGGCCACCGGGTTGAAGAAGTGGAATCCGACGACGCGTTCGGGGTGCGCGAGCTTCGCACCGATCTGCTCGACCGAAAGCGACGACGTGTTCGTCGCGAGGATCGCCGTCTCGGAGAGGAACGGCTCGACCTCGGCGAACACCTGCTGCTTGACGGCGAGGTCCTCGAACACGGCCTCGATGACCCAGTCGCAGTCGGCGAAGTCGGCCTTGTCGGTCGTGCCCGACACGAGCGCACGCAGGCGATTGGCTTCGTCGGCGTCGATGCGACCCTTCTGCTCGAGCGTGCCGATCTCGTCGCGGATGTACGCGAGGCCCTTGTCGACGCGTGCCTGGTCGAGGTCGGTGATGACCACCGGGATCTGCAGGCGGCGCACGAAGAGCAACGCGAACTGGCTGGCCATGAGGCCAGCGCCGATGATCCCGACCTTGGTGACCTTGCGCGCGAGCTCCTTGTCGGGCGCGCCTGCCGGCTTCTTCGCGCGCTTCTGCACGAGGTTGAACGCGTAGATCGATGCGACGAACTGGTCGCCCGTTACGAGGTCGGCGAGCGCCTCGTCCTCGCGGGCGAAGGCGTCGGCCTTCGTGCCGCCCTTCGCGGCCTTGAGCAGGTCGAGCGCGACGTATGGCGACTTCGCGGTCGTCCCGATCTTGCCCTCGAGGCTCTTGCGGGCGATGTTGATGGCGATGTCCCACTTTGCGAGCTTCTCGAGCTTGCCCGGAGCATTGGGTCGCTTGACGTCGATCTTGCCGGTGAGCACGCCGTCGGCCCACTTCAGCGAGTCCTCGAGGAAGTTGACCGGCGAGAACATCGCGTCCGCGATGCCGAGCTCGAGGGCATCCTTCGCCTTCAGCATGCGGTTGTTCTTCAGCGGGTTCTCGACCGCCACGCGCAGCGCGTTCTCGATGCCGATGAGGTTCGGCAGCAGGTAGGCGCCGCCCCACGCCGGCACGATTCCGAGGAACACCTCGGGGAGCGCGATCGCCGGCGCCGAGGCATCCACCGTGCGGTAGTCGGAGTTCAGCGCGATCTCGAGGCCGCCGCCGAGCGCGAGCCCGTTGATGAACGTGAACGACGGCACGCCGAGCTCGCCGAGCTTGCCGAAGACCATGTGGCCGAGCTGGCCCATCCTCAGTGCGTTCTCGCGACTCTCGAGCGCGCCGACCTTGGAGAGGTCGGCACCGGCGGCGAGGAAGTACGGCTTGCCCGTGATCGCGACTGCCTGGATCTCGCCCGCAGCCGCCCGCGCCGTCAGTTCGTCGAGCCGGTCGCCGAGCTCGAGCAGGGTGATCGGCCCGATCGTCGACGGTCGCGTGTGGTCTCGCCCGTTGTCGAGCGTGATGAGTGCGAGGACCTTGCCCGACGGCAGGCGGATGTCGCGCACGTACGAGTGCGTGACGACCTCGTCGTCGGCGAACGCCGCGGCCAGCTCGGAGAAGTCGATCTTCGAGTAGTCGGTCATCTCGTTCAGCGGCCCTTTCCGTAGCGCTTGTGGTGCGGGTTCTCCCAGATGACGCTGCCGCCCTGGCCGAGGCCGACGCACATGGCGGTGAGGCCGTAGCGCACCTCGGGGTGCTGCTCGAACTGGCGGGCGAGCTGGAGCATGAGGCGGACCCCCGATGCGGCGAGCGGGTGGCCGATCGCGATGGCGCCGCCCCACTGGTTGACCCGCGGGTCGTCGTCGTCGATGCCGAAGTGGTCGAGGAAGCTCAGCACCTGCACGGCGAACGCCTCGTTGAGCTCGAAGAGGCCGATGTCCTCGATCTTCAGGCCGGCTCGCTTCAGCGCCTTCTCGGTCGACGGGATGGGCCCGATGCCCATGACCTCGGGCTGCACGCCGGCGAAGCCGAAGCTCACCATGCGCATCTTGACGGGCAGGTCGAGCTCCTTCGCGGCATCCGCGCTGGCGAGGATCGACGCGGTCGCACCGTCGGTCAGCGGCGACGCGTTGCCGGCGGTCACCTTGCCGTGCGGGCGGAACGGCGTCTTCAGGGTCGCGAGGTCTTCCATCGTGGTCGCGGGGCGGCGACCCTCGTCTTCGGTGGCAAGGCCCCAGCCCTCAGGGGTGCGGATGGCGACCGGCACGAGGTCGGGCTGGATCTGCCCGGCGTCGTAGGCGGCCTGCACCTTCTGCTGGCTGAGCATGCCGAAGCGGTCGCTGCGCTCCTTCGTGAGGTCGGGGAAGCGGTCGTGGAGGCGCTCGGCCGTCGTGCCCATGTTGAGCGCGTCGGGGTTCACGAGCTTCTCGGCCAGGAACCGCGGGTTGGGGTCGGCGTCGAGGCCCATCGGGTGATGACCCATGTGCTCGACACCGCCGGCGATCACGACGTCGTACTGGCCGAACCCGATGCCCGCGCCGGTGGTGGTCACGGCGGTCATCGCGCCGGCGCACATGCGGTCGATCGCGAAGCCGGGCACGCTCAGCGGCAGGCCGGCGAGGATCGCGGCGGTGCGGCCGAGCGTGAGGCCCTGGTCGCCCTGCTGGGTGGTGGCGGCGATGGCGATGTCGTCCACCCGGTCGGCGGGCAGGTTCGGATTGCGCTCGAGGAGTCCGCTGATCGCCTTGACGGCGAGGTCGTCGGCCCTCGTGTTCCAGTACATGCCCTTGTCGCCGGCCCGTCCGAACGGGGTCCGGACCCCGTCGACGAACACGACATCAGCTCGTTCAGCCACGCTGCAGCTCCCTTTTCGAGTGAGGAATGCCACGATCCTAGGAAGGCATCCGGAGCACGGGGAATCGGTTGGCGGTTCCTACGAAGCCTCGTGTGCCGCGTCCTCCAGCGATTGTGCCGCTTTCACAAACGCATCGGCGATTATCTGTGCGGTTGCCTCAAGCTGCCACGGTCTCGCGCCGAGCTCGGCGAGGGCCTCCGCGAGACGCTCGGCGGTCGGTTCGACGGGCGGATGCCACGCCACGCGGCGCAGGTGGTCGGGCGTGAGCAGGTTCTCGACGGGCATGTCCATCCGCTCGGCCACGTCGGCCAGCGCGGCCTTCGCGAGCCGGAGCCGTGCGTCGGCCTCGGGGTTCCGGGCGGCCCACGAACGTGGCGGCGGCGGCGCATCGCTCGGCACGCGCGTCGCGGGGGGTTCCGCGGTGCGCGCCGCCTCGATCGCCGCCCACCACCGGTCGAGCTCGGTGCGGCTGGCGCGCCCGTTGAACGCCTTGAGGTCGGCCAGTGCGCGCTTGGACTCGGGCAGCGACTTGGCGACCGCGAGGATGGACGCGTCGGGGATGAGCCGGCCGGGCGCCGTGTCGACATCGGCGGCGAGCGCGTCGCGTGCCTGCCAGAGCGAGCGCGCGACCGCGAGGTTCCGGGGTGAGCGCAGCGAGTGGATGCCGCTCAGTCGGCGCCACGGCTCCGCGGCGGGCGGCTTCGCCTCGCGACGGATGGTGGCCTCGAACTCCTCGGCCGCGATCGCTGACTTGCCGGCCTCGTCGAGCCGCTCCGCGAGCTGATCGCGGACGTCCACGAGCAGTTCCACGTCGAGCGCTGCGTACCGCAGCCACGGCTGGGGGAGCGGCCGCGTCGACCAGTCGGCCGCCGAATGCTCCTTCGCGAGGCGGATGCCGAGGAGCTCCTCGACCACGGAGGCGAGCCCGACGCGCGGCATGCCGAGCAGGCGCGCCGCGAGCTCCGTGTCGAAGATCCGCTCGGGGTCGAGCCCGACCTCGCGCAGGCAGGCGAGGTCCTGGCTCGCGGCGTGGAGATCCCACTCGACGCCGTGGATGACCGACTGGAGGTCGTCGAACCCGTCGAGCTCGGTCGGATCGAACAGGAAGGTGCCCGCACCGCGACGGTAGAGCTGGATCAGGTAGGCCCGCTGGGAGTAGCGGAACCCGCTCGCACGCTCGGCGTCGACGGCCACCGGCCCCTCGCCGCCCGCGATGCGCTCGACGGCCTCGTCGTACTCATCACGGGAGCCGATCACGTGGAACTCGTCAGCCACGTCTCCTCCTCCGTCGCGGAAGGGCCGTCACCCCCTCGGACGACGGAGGCAGCCCTGCCAGCATGCACAGCAACTCACTCCACCCTTCCACATGCGGGCCCGCCGCCTCATCGAGCGGGGTCCACGACGCCCGGAGTTCGAGTTCGGCCCCGTCGCCCTGGCGCGCGAGCTCGCCGAACCCGGTCGAGAGGATCTTGGTGACCGTGCCGGATGCCGCGACGTACCGGGCGCCGCGGGCGTCGAGCGCGTCGACGAGCCAGGACCACGCCACCTCGGCGAGGAACGGGTCGGTGCCGATGTCGGTCTCGAGCGGCGCCTGCGCGAAGCACACGACGCGGAAGCGGCCGCCCCAGGATTCCGGTTCGGCGGGGTCGTAGAGCAGCACGAACCGCCCGGTGCCGAGCTCGGAGTCGTCGCCGTGCCGACCGGTGCCGACATCGGCCGACAGCGCGACCGCCCACGGTGCGAGCGAGGACGGCGCGGTGATCTCGGACACCCTCAGCTCGCGGCGCGGCGTCGCGCTCCGCAGCGACGCGAGCGCCGCGGCGAACTCCGGGGGTGGCACCGCCGAGTCGGACACGTGTGCAGACTAGAGTCTGGATCAGGGGGGTCCGTGGCGGCGCGCCGCGACCTCGCGTCGAAGCGGCCGGAGGGGCCCGGGGAGGCACGATGTCACGACTTGAGCGCACCGTGGGGCCCGTCGCGGCGGTGCTCGGCGGGGTGGCGGTCCTCGGCGCGGCGCTGGTCGCCGCGACGGCGGCCACCGCCGTCGTGTTCGCACGTCGGGTCGTCACGCCCGAGCCGCAGCGCGAGGACGACCTGCGCATCGACGGCGTCGACCTCGCCGCGGGCGAGGTCAGCCTCACGTCCAATCCCGATACGCGCGTCGCGGGGCGCTACGCGCTCTGGTTCGAACACGATTCGGGTCATGCCCGACTCGGCGACGTCCTCGACGACGGCCATCGCGTTCGACGTCGGGTCGACGCCGTCGACTTCGGCCGACTCGATCGGGCGGGGCGAGGGCGCCTCAGCGGCTGGTACCAGCTGGGGCCGTGGGAGGTGGCCGAGCACTACGAGAACGTCGTCGTCGAGACGCCGCTCGGGCCGGCGCCCGCCTGGTTCATCCCGGCTCCCGACGCGACGGGGAACGCGTCGACCGACTGGGTCGTGCAGGTGCACGGCCGCGGCGCGAAGCGGCACGAGGCGTTGCGCGCGGTCGAGCCGGCGAGCGAGGCGGGATGGGCGAGCCTGCTCGTCTCGTACCGCAACGACGGCGAGGCACCCGAGAGCGAGGATCGCCGGTACGGCCTGGGCGGCACGGAATGGGAGGACGTGGTGGCCGCGGTCCGATTCTCGATCGCGCACGGGGCCCGGCGCATCGTCCTCATGGGCTGGTCCATGGGCGGGTCCATCGTGCTGCAGACGGTGCTCCGGTCCGCCGAGGTCCGGGAGCACCTGGTCGGCGTGATCCTCGAGTCGCCGGCGGTGGACTGGCCCGACATCCTCCGGTTCCAGGGGCGCGCCCTCGGCTGGCCCGCCGAGCTCGGCGGCGCCGTCGCACGCGTCCTCAGCGCGCCGGTCGCGGGTGCGTTCACGGGCCTCGCAGCACCGATCGACCTCGGGGCGCTCGACGCGGTCGCCCGGGCCGACGAGCTCGACGTGCCGATCCTGCTCATGCACAGCGAGGACGACGGCTTCGTGCCGATCGACGGGTCGCGCCGTCTCGCGGCGGTGCGGGCCGACCTCGTGCAGTTCGAGGTGTTCGACGACGCGCGCCACACCCGACTGTGGAACTTCGATCCGGAGCGCTGGACCGGGCTCGTGCGCGACTGGCTCGCCGAGCGCTGAACCGCGGTCAGGCGGCCAGTCGCGCCGCCAGCTGCCGCTTCGCCCGCGCGAGCATGCCCGACATGCCGCGCACGCGCAGCGGCGAGACCGCCTCGTTCAGCCCCAGCGACTGCGGGTAGTCGGACGGGATCGCCATCACCTCGTCGGGCGTCAGGCCGTCGACGCCCTGCGCGAGGATGGACGCGAACCCGCGCGTGGTCGGCGCCTCGGCGGGAGCCGTCGCGTGCATGTGCACGAGCCCCGCGTCATCCAACTCGACGAAGATGTAGACCGGCGACTGGCATTCCTCGACGCGTTCCAGCAGGTCGGGGTGGTCGCGATACCGCTCGGGCAGCTCGGGCAGCTCGTTCGAGAAGTCGAGCAGGAGCGTGAGGCGGTCCTTCACGCCGAGGGCGAGGAAGTCCTCGCGCGTCTCGGCGAGCGCGGTGGGCAGGGTCGTGGCATCCATCACCACCATTGTCCCATCCTGTCGCTGGGCGACTCCCGGCTCAGCGGGCGGGCAGTTCGCCGCGCTCGGTGCCCGTCACGATGGGGACGCGCACGGCGCTGCCCCACTCGGTCCACGAGCCGTCGTAGTTGCGCACATGCTCGAAGCCGAGCAGGTGCGTCAGCACGAACCACGTGTGGCTCGACCGCTCGCCGATGCGGCAGTACGCGATCACTTCGTCGTCGTCCTGCAGGCCCACCTCGTCGCGGTAGATCGCCTCGAGCTCGGCCCGCGAGCGGAACGTGCCGTCTTCGGCAGCGGCTCGGGCCCAGGGCACGGATGCCGCGGTGGGGATGTGCCCCGCGCGCAGGGCGCCCTCCTCGGGGTAGGCCGGGGCGCTCGTGCGCGCCCCCGTGTACTCCTCGGGCGAGCGCACGTCGATGAGGGGCTTGCCGAGATGCGCGAGCACGTCCTCCTTGAACGCGCGGACGGTGGAGTCGTCGCGTTCGACGACCGGATACTCGACGGGGACGACCGTCGCCGGCTCGGTCGTGAGCGGCCGGCCCTCGACGATCCACTTGTCGCGGCCGCCGTCGAGCAGTCGCACGTCCTCGTGCCCGAACAGCGTGAACACCCAGAGCGCGTACGCCGCCCACCAGTTGTTCTTGTCGCCGTAGATGACGACCGTCGCGTCGCGGGCGATGCCCTTGGAGCCGAGAAGCGAAGCGAACTGCTCGCCGGTCAGGTAGTCGCGCACGACCGGGTCGTTGAGCTCGGTGTGCCAGTCGACCTTGACCGCACCCGGGATGTGTCCGGTCTCGTAGAGAAGCACGTCCTCGTCGGATTCCACCACGACGAGGCCCGGCCGGCCGAGGCGTTCGGCGAGCCAGTCGGTCGTGACGAGGCGCTCGGGGTGCGTGTACTCGGCCAGCTTGGCGGAGGGGTCGAACTCGACGGTCATGGGGACCTCCTGGGGTCGTCCGGTCAGACGGGGGGCTGCGGGGTGCGGACTAGGCTGGTCACCTGTCCACCACGAATCTACGCGGCGCGCCGGTCGGCGTCACCGGGCCCGTCACCATGTGCAACACGGGAGCCCCTCGCCGATGACCACTGCAGCGACATCCGCCCCCGAGCGCCTCGTCGACCGGAATCCCTCGATCACCGGCGCGGAGATCGCCTCCGAGCTGGTGCCGCCGCCGCAGTTCGAGCACGCCTCGTTCGAGTCGTACCGGCCCGACCCCGATTTCCCGTCGCAGCAGGCCGCGCTCGAGCGGCTCAAGGAGTTCGCGGGAGCGTGGCGCGCGGCCCAGCGCCCCGGCGGGTTCTTCTCGCGCAAGCGGCCGGCGCGCATCGAGCTGCCCGGCGTCTACCTCGACGGCGGCTTCGGCGTCGGCAAGACCCACCTGCTCGCCGCGCTGTGGCACGTCGCCCACGGACCCAAGTACTTCGGCACGTTCATCGAGTACACGGCGCTCGTCGGTGCGCTCGGCTACGCCAACGCGGTCGAGCTGCTTCGCGGAGCCCGCCTCATCTGCATCGACGAGTTCGAGCTCGACGACCCGGGCGACACCATGCTCATGACGCGGTTCCTCGGCGAGCTCATGGCCGGCGGCACGCGCGTCGCCGCGACATCGAACACGCCGCCGAACGCGCTCGGCGAGGGACGGTTCGCGGCCGCCGACTTCCTGCGCGAGATCCATGCGCTCTCGTCGAACTTCGAGACGCTCCGGATCGACGGGCTCGACTACCGCCGCCGCGACACCGAGGGTCGCAGCGAGTCGCAGGCCGACGACGCAAGCGTCCAGCATGCGGCATCCGCTCTCGGCGGGCGGGGCCACCGGGTGTCGCTCGACTCGTTCGACGCGCTCATCGCGCACCTCGCCACCGTGCACCCGTCGAAGTACATCAAGCTCATCGACGGGCTCGAGATCATCGCGCTCACCGGCGTGCACGAGCTGACCGACCAGAACGCCGCCCTGCGGCTCGTCGCGTTCATCGACCGCGTCTACGACGCCGAGGTGCCGATCATCGCAAGCGGCGTGCCGCTCGACGAGGTGTTCGGCGGCGACATGCTCTCGGGCGGCTACCGCAAGAAGTACCTGCGTTCGATGTCGCGGATGATCGCGCTGACGACGGGCGAGCTGCCCCCGCACGACTGATCCATCGCGCAACGTCCGGCGGGTGCTCACGATGCCGTCGGGCGCCGACCTCACATGCGATCCTCCGGTCCCCGAAACATGGTGTTTACGCGACGACGGATCCCGTAACGACCGCGAAACATCCGACGCCGCGATCGGAAACGTCCTCTCAAGAAACTGTTCAGCACCTGCCCCCCAGATTCTTGAGAGAGGTTCGACATGGATCAAGGCAACACCGCGTTCCTGCTGATCGCGGCAGCCCTCGTCCTGCTGATGACCCCCGGACTCGCGTTCTTCTACGGCGGCCTCGTCAAGGCCAAGAGCGTGATCAGCATGATGATGCTCAGCTTCGGCGCGCTCGGCCTGATCGGCGTGCTGTGGGTCCTCTACGGATACGCCATCGCGTTCCCGGGCGCGGAGGGCCTGGTCCCGCCGTGGTCCATCGACTGGTCCGCGATCGGCCTCACCAGCCTGCTGGAGACTCCTGAGGACGCCGCCTACCCGCCGCTGGCCTTCGTGGCCTTCCAGGCGACCTTCGCGATCCTCACGGTCGCGCTCGTCTCCGGCGCCATCGCCGACCGCGCGAAGTTCGGCGCGTGGATGATCTTCGCCGCCATCTGGGCGACCGTCGTCTACTTCCCGGTCGCGAGCTGGGTGTTCAACTTCGGCCTCGCCGACGACGGCTCGTTCGCCTACGGCGGCTGGACCACGTACGGCATGCAGGAGTTCTTCGGCCTCGGCGTGATCGACTTCGCGGGCGGTACCGCGGTCCACATCAACGCCGGTGCGGCAGCGCTCGCGCTCGCCCTGGTTCTCGGCAAGCGCGTCGGCTTCTCGAAGGGCGCGCATGTGCCCCACAACCCGCCGTTCGTCCTCCTCGGCGCCGGCCTGCTGTGGTTCGGCTGGTTCGGCTTCAACGCCGGTTCGGAGCTCGCCGCTGACGGTGTCGCCGCCCTGGCCTTCGTGA
This sequence comes from Agromyces sp. NPDC056523, assembly GCF_042794545.1. Lineage (NCBI taxonomy): Bacteria > Bacillati > Actinomycetota > Actinomycetes > Micrococcales > Microbacteriaceae > Agromyces > Agromyces sp. NPDC056523. The sequence goes on along the minus strand of NZ_JBHTTM010000002.1, from coordinate 545,038 downwards.
ACACGATCGCCGCGCCCGCCGCCGCGCTGCTGGCCTGGCTCGTGGTCGAGAAGATCCGCGACGGCAAGCCGACCTCGGTCGGCGCCGCCTCGGGCGCCGTCGCCGGCCTCGTCGCGATCACCCCGGCCTGTGCCGCGCTCGACCCGGTCTGGGCCATCCTCCTCGGCTTCATCGCGGGTGCGGTCTGCGCCCTCGCGATCGACCTGAAGTTCAAGTGGGGCTTCGACGACTCGCTCGACGTGGTGGGCATCCACCTCGTCGGCGGCCTGATCGGCACGCTCTACATCGGCTTCTTCGCCAACGGCACCGGCCTCTTCATGGGCGGCGACGGCACGCAGTTGCTGGTCCAGGCCATCGCGGCGATCGCGGTCCTGGTGTACTCGTTCACCCTCGCCTACGTCATCGGCTTCATCATCCAGAAGACGATCGGCTTCCGCGTGAAGAACGAGGACGAGGTCGCCGGCATCGACACCGTCGTGCACGGCGAGAAGGGCTACGAGCTCGAGACCGTCTGATCCTCCGGATCACCGCGAGGGCGGTGAGGGTAGTGTGCGGGTGTGCCAGACACCAGCCGCTTCCTCACCGCCCTCGGGCGTGTCATCCGCTCGCTCGCCGGTCCTGGCCGTGGGGCGAGGGATGTCACGGAACCGACTGTGCCGGTCTCGACCGGGTTGCGCTCACCGGGGCAGGCGGGGGAGTCGGCCACGGTCGAGGTCGATCCGCGGCGCCTGAGCGGCGTGCGCCTGGGGTACACGCCGTCGCGCGACGGCGAACCCGACCCGGGGGAGATCGTGTGGACGTGGGTGCCGTACGAGGAGCGCGACGGGCGCGGCAAGGACCGCCCGGTCGCGATCGTGGCGGCATCCGCCGGCGGGGACTTCCTCGCCGTGCAGCTGACGAGCAAGCCCCATGACGGCGACCGCGACTTCGTCGCCCTCGGCGACGGCGCGTGGGATGCCGCCGGCCGTCCGAGCTGGGCGCGCATCGACCGCGTGTTCCGGGTGCGCACCGGCGGCATGCGCCGCGAGGCCGCGTCGCTCGACGCGACGCGCTACTCCCGGCTCGCCGATGCGCTCGGCGAGCGGTACGGCTGGCGCTGACCCGACGTCAGTGGCGCGGCGGACGGTGCAGGCCGAAGGGCGATCCCTGGTCGTCCCGGCACAGCCGGAACTCGCCGAAGATGGCCGCGGTCGCCTCGTCGTCGCCGCCCGGCAGGTCCTCGACCGTGCCACCGAGGCGGACCACGGCCGCGACGGCCGCATCCAGGTCCTCGACGCGGAAGAACACGTAGGGCGACGCGCCGGCATCCCCGCCGTGCACGCCCGCCGGCACTCCGACGCCGTCGATAGCGTAGCCATCGCCGCCGGGACCGGGTTCGAAGGACCAGCCGAACAGCTTCCCGTAGAACGAACGCGCGGCCATGGCATCCGTGCCGCCGAACTCGATGAACGACACCTCACCGGTCATGGGTTCCCCCTTTGCTCGCGTGCCGCGCGGCCGCCCACTTGGGGCCTGCGCGCCAGCCACGGTAGACGCGGTGCCCGCGTGCGGCAACGGGTTGCGATCCGCGTCCGCGGGGTGTCGGGACGGATCGGCGCATGAGGAAGGCCCCCGCAATGCGGGGGCCTGTTCGGTGGGCGATGCCGGGCTCGAACCGACGACCTCTTCCGTGTGAAGGAAGCGCGCTACCAGCTGCGCCAATCGCCCGAGGTCTCGCGGCCGACCAGTGCCGACCGCGAAGTCGATACTAGCCCACGCCGGGCCGGTGATGCACATCGGCGCGGCTTCCGGGCGCCTCGATCGACGCAGCAGCCTACGGCAGGCTCCGGAGGCCATCAGAGCGCCACGAGGTTGAGCCCGAAGTCACCGACACGCCCGGGATGCGTGCCCGGAATCAGCCGTGACCGGGACGAACGTGCCACTCGGCCCGCTCGGTTTGTGATTCGTTCACGTCATCCGTTAGAGTCTCTCTGTCGCCGAAACAGCGACAACGCGGATGTGGCGCAGTTGGTAGCGCATCACCTTGCCAAGGTGAGGGTCGCGAGTTCGAGTCTCGTCATCCGCTCTGATCAGACCGGCGAAAGCCGGTTCTGTTCTTTGGTGGTGAACCCAAGCAACGGTGGATTGGCCGAGAGGCGAGGCAGCGGCCTGCAAAGCCGTATACACGGGTTCGAATCCCGTATCCACCTCGAGACGAGCACCTCGCTGCTCACTCAACCCGGGCGATTGGCGCAGCGGTAGCGCGCTTCCCTGACACGGAAGAGGTCACTGGTTCGATCCCAGTATCGCCCACCACCCGAACCCCCGATTCGTCGGGGGTTCTTCCGTTTCCACGAGGACGAGCCCGGCTCCGGGCGGTCGCGAGTCAGCCCGCCTGCCAGGCGTCCGGGCGCAGCCCGGCTCCCGCACCGTCCAGCGCGACGGCACGTGTTCGACCGCGTGGCCGCTCGACCTCGTCCGTCATGAGGACGTCCCAGTCGGACCGGAACCGCGAGAGCCGGTAGCGTTCGAGCGCCGCCTCCCGTCCGGCCGCGCCCAGTCGGGTCGCCTCGTCGGGATCCTCCAGAAGCCAACGTGTCGCCGCGACCAGCTCGCCGACATTGGCCGAGACGAATCCCGCCCCCGGGGGAACGGCCCGCGCGGCTTCGGTCGCCTGCAGCACGACCACCGGCATCCCGAGGTGCATGGCCTCGATGAGCGAGAGACCGAGCGAGGTCCAGCGCGCCGGGTGCAGGTAGAGGCGTCGACGTGCCATCGCCGCGTGCAGTTGCACGGTCGAGAGGTTCCCGCTCGGACGAACCAGCTGCGGGTCGAGGCCGAGGGCCGCGGGCAGTCGGTCGCTGTCGATGCCGAAGACGTCGATCCCGTCGGCGTGCGTGAACCGCGGCAGCAGGTCCGTCCCGGTGACCCGGCCACGACGGACGGGCTCGTTCACGACGACGGCCAGCCGCTCGAGGTCGCCGACGTACTGCTGCCCGGGATCGGGCACGCCGTGCTCGATCACGGTCGAGCGCGTCCGGCGCAAAAGCGGACAGAGGAGTAGCCCCGCAGGGGCGCTGGCGGCGGCGCACTACAGTTGAAGGGTTCGTCTCAACCTCTCAGGGAGTGGATCCAGTGGCCGATGGCTTCGAGCTCTTCACCGACCGGTCCGTTGTCGCGATGCGCGTCAACGGCGAGCTGAAGGACCTCGCCACGACGGTGACGGACACCGATGTCGCCGAGCCCGTCACCATCGAGTCGCCCGACGGGCTCGCCATCCTGCGCCACTCGACCGCGCACGTGCTCGCGCAGGCCGTGCAGAAGGTCAATCCCGACGCCAAGCTCGGCATCGGCCCACCCGTGACCGACGGGTTCTATTACGACTTCGACGTGGCCGAGCCGTTTACCCCAGAGGACCTGAAGGCGCTCGATAAGGAGATGGCGCGCATCATCCGCGCCGGCCAGCGGTTCATGCGCCGGGTCGTCACCGACGACGAGGCGCGCGCCGAGCTGGCGGAGGAGCCGTACAAGCTCGAGCTCATCGGCCTGAAGGGCGCCGCCGGGCATGGTGTCGGCAGCGGTGACGACCACGAGACGGTCGAGGTCGGCGGCAGCGAGCTCACGATCTACGACAATGTCGACCCGAAGACGGGCGACGTCGCCTGGCGAGATCTCTGCCGCGGTCCGCACCTGCCGAACACCCGCATGATCGGCAACGGCTGGGCGCTCACCCGGATCGCCGCCGCCTACTGGCGCGGCTCGGAGAAGAACCCCCAGCTCCAGCGCATCTACGGCACCGCGTGGCCCACGAAGGACGAGCTCCGCGAGTACCAGCACCGGCTCGAGGAGGCCGCGCGGCGCGACCACCGCAAGCTCGGGCGCGAGCTCGACCTGTTCAGCTTCCCCGAGGAGATCGGCTCCGGCCTCTCCGTGTGGCACCCGCGCGGCGGCGTCGTGCGCATGGAGATGGAGCAGCACGCGCGCCGTCGACACATCGCCGACGGCTACACGTACGTGTACACGCCGCACATCTCGAAGGAGGACCTCTTCCTCCAGTCGAACCACCTCGTGACCTACAAGGAGGGCATGTTCCCGCCCATCCGGATGGACGAGGAGCGCGACGCCGAGGGCAACGTCACCAAGCCCGGCCAGGACTACTACCTGAAGCCGATGAACTGCCCGATGCACATCCTGATCTACAAGGAGCGGGCGCGCAGCTACCGCGACCTGCCGATGAGACTCGCCGAGAACGGCACGGTGTACCGGAACGAGCTCTCCGGCGCGCTGCACGGTCTCACGCGCGTGCGCGGTTTCACGCAGGACGACTCGCACCTGTTCGTCACCCCCGACCAGCTCGAGGAGGAGGCCACCAAGGTCATCGAGTTCGTCATCTCGATGCTGCGCGACTTCGGACTCGACGACTTCGAACTCGAGCTGTCGATGCGCGACGACGAGAAGGACAAGTGGATCGGCTCGGACGAGTTCTGGGAGTACTCCACGAACGCGCTCCGCAACGTCGCCCGATCGAGCGGACTGAAGCTCACCGAGATGCCCGGCGAGGCAGCGTTCTACGGGCCGAAGATCGATCTCAAGACGAAGGACGCGATCGGCCGCACCTGGCAGCTCTCTACGGTGCAGGTCGATCCGAACCTGCCTGAGCGCTTCGAGCTCGAGTTCACCGACCGCGACGGGCAGAAGAAGCGGCCCATCATGATCCACCGGGCGCTGTTCGGGTCGATCGAACGGTTCTTCGCCATCCTCCTCGAGCACTACGCCGGTGCGTTCCCGGTGTGGCTCGCGCCCGTGCAGGTCGTCGGCATCCCCGTGGCTGACGAGTATGCGCCGTACCTCGGCGGCATCCTCACGCAGCTGCAGGGTTCCGGCGTGCGGACCGAGCTCGACACCAGCGACGACCGCATGCAGAAGAAGATCCGCACGCACACCACCCAGAAGGTGCCGATCCAGCTCATCGCCGGCGAGAGCGACCGCACCGCCGAGACGGTGAGCTTCCGGTTCCGCGACGGCACCCAGGAGAACGGCGTGTCGATCGCCGAGGCCGAGCGACGGATCCTCGAGGCGATCGCCGACCGCCGCCAGGTGACCACGCGGGACGACCTGTTCTCATGACCTCCTACGAGCATGGCGAGTTCGACGGCGTCCCGACGGATGCCTCGACCGACCTGGCCGGCGTCCCCGACGCGTTCCAGCGCCTCTGGACCCCGCACCGGCTCGTGTACATCCAGCAGGGCGAGCAGCCCGATGAGCACACCTGCCCGTTCTGCCGTGCGCCGAAGCTCTCAGACGAGCAGTCGCTCATCGTGGCGCGGGGCGAGCATGCGTTCGTGCTGCTCAACCTCTTCCCGTACAACAGCGGGCACCTGCTCGTGTGCCCGTACCGGCACATCGCGACCTACGACCAGGCGAACGCCGACGAGGTCGCCGAGATCGGCGAGCTCACGCAGATCGCCATGCGCACCGTGAAGCAGGTCTCGAGGTGCGACGGCTTCAACCTCGGCATGAACCAGGGCCGGATCGCGGGCGCGGGCATCGCCGAGCACCTGCACCAGCACATCGTGCCCCGATGGGCGCTCGACGCGAACTTCTTCCCGATCGTGGCCGGCACCAAGGCGATCCCGCGCCTGCTCGGCGAGGTCCGCCAGGAGATCGCCGAGGCCTGGCCGAGCTGAGCCCGATCAGCCGACCTGGCGCACCTCGAACTGCATCTGGGGGTGGGCGTAGGAATCCTGCGACTCGACGAGCTGCAGCTCGCGTTCGCCCGACTCGTGGGTGTTGGTCAGCAGGTCGAACACGCTCGACGCGGTGCGCGCCAGTGCCTCGGCCGCGTCGCCGGTGCGACGGTAGTGCGCCGTGAACAGCGCGGCCGTGACATCCCCAGAGCCGTTCGCCTTCATCGGCAGGAGCGGGGTCTGCACGATCCAGGCACCGCGGTCGTCGACCGCGAGCATCTCGATCGTGCCCTCCTCGCGGTCGGGCCGCTCGACGCTCGTGACGAGCACGGTGCGCGGGCCCGTCGCCCGAGCCAGGTCGACCGACTCGAGCGTCGACTCGAGCGAGCCGGGCTCGGTCCCGGTGAGGTAGCCGAGCTCGAACTGGTTCGGCGTGATCACGTCGGCCGCGGGCACCACGCGGTCGCGCAGCAGCACCGGGATGGCCGGCGCCACGAAGCATCCGCTCTTCGCGTTGCCCATCACCGGGTCGCACGAGTACACGGCCTCGGGGTTCGCGGCCTTGATCCGGTCGACCGCGTCGAGGATGACGTCGGCGATGCCCTCGGACCCCTGGTAGCCCGAGAGGACGACATCGATGTCCGGGAAGGCGCCGCGGTCCTCGATGCCGTTGATGACCTCGCGCACGTCGTCGGGGCTGATGAGCGGACCGCGCCAGGCGCCGTATCCGGTGTGGTTCGAGAAGTTGACCGTGTAGACCGGCATGACCTCGACGCCGATGCGCTGGAGCGGGAAGACGGCGGCGGAGTTGCCGACGTGGCCGTAGGCGACCGCGGACTGGATCGAGAGGACCTTCACCCCTCGATCATTCCATCCCGGTCGGGATGAGTCGTCCGCCGGCCGCGCGAACCGCGGCGGCGATGTCGGTCGCCAGCCGGTCGGCGTCGGCCTCGCCGAGGTCGTGCACCGTGAGTCGCAGCCGTCGCGATGCGGAGGCGTCGCCGAGCGCGAACTCGTCGCCCGAGCGTGCGAGCCAGCCTCGCCGCATGAGCTGCTCCGAGACGTCCCGTGCCGGAACCGGCAATGCGATCCAGAGGTTGAGGCCGTCGCCGGCGGCGGTGGGCAGGCCGAGCTCGGTGAGCCGTGCCGCGAACGCGTCGTTGCGCGCGGCGTAGTGCGCACCCGCGTCGGCGATGCCGGCTGCGACCGCCGGGTCGGTCACCACGGCGAGCGTGAGGCGCTGCAGGAGATGGCTGACCCAGGTGGTGCCGGGCGTGAGCCGCATCGCGAGCCGATCGGCGGTGTCGGGATCGGAGGCCGTGACCGCGAGACACATGTCGGGGCCGAGGAACTTCGACACCGAGCGCACGAGCGCCCAGCGTCGGTGTTCGGGCCCGATGAGCGAGCGGAAGGGACGGCGCGACAGCATCGAGAAGTGGTCGTCCTCGATGACGAGGACGTAGGGGTGCTCGCGCAGCACCTCGCGCAGTTCCGCGGCGCGGCGCTCGGAGAGGCTCGCACCGGTGGGGTTCTGCGCCCTGGGCGTGCACACCACCGCGCGGACGCCCTGGTCGAGCGCCGAGCGCAGTCCCTCGACGGTCATCCCCTCATCGTCGACCGGGACCGGAACCGCGCGATACCCGCCCACGCGGACGGTGTGGATGCTGGTGAGGAAGCACGGGTCCTCGAGTGCGACCGCGTCGTCGCGGACGAGTGCCTGAGCGAGGAGCCGCTCGACCGCGTCGGCCGCGCCGCTCGTGATCGTGAGCCTGAAGTCCGACGGGGCGAGGTCGGCGCTCATCCAGTCGTGCGCCCAGCGTTCGAGGTCTCGATCGATGACGGGTTCGCCGTACAGCACCGGGCGACCGGCCATCGCCGCAAGGGCGCGCGACGGATCGGGGATGCGGTCGGGGTCGGGGTTCCCGGTCGCCACGTCGCGGAGCACGCTGTCGGCGGCGAAGCCCTCCTGCGCCACGGTCGCCCGATCGGCGACCCATGTGCCCGCCCGACCGCGCGTGACGACGACGCCCGCGAGCGTGAGCTGCCGGTAGGCCGCGACGGCGGTGTTGCGATTCACGCCCAGGTCGTCGGCGAGGTTGCGCACCGGCGGCAGCGGGTCGCCCGGTCGCAGTGCGCCGCGTTCGATGAGCGCGCGGACGCTCGCGGCGATGTCGGCGGCCGACCGGCCGGCGATCTCGAGGGTCAGGTCATGATCCATGCGTGCTCCGAACGTAGGGCTGCGCCCATGCTATCTTTTGGCCTAGGCCAAGCAAGCATCTTGTCCGAGAAGTTGCGCGAGCGCGCGCCATCCGTCGAAGGGAACCACCGATGAGCACTGCCCAGACCGGCTCCAGCCGCGTGAAGCGCGGCCTCGCCGAGATGCTGAAGGGCGGCGTCATCATGGACGTCGTCACGCCCGAGCAGGCGCGCATCGCCGAGGATGCCGGGGCGGTCGCCGTCATGGCCCTCGAGCGCGTCCCCGCCGACATCCGAGCCCAGGGCGGCGTCGCGCGCATGAGCGACCCCGACCTGATCGAGGCGATCATCGCCGAGGTCTCGATCCCCGTCATGGCGAAGGCCCGCATCGGCCACTTCGTCGAGGCGCAGGTGCTGCAGGCGCTCGACGTCGACTACATCGACGAGTCCGAGGTGCTCTCCCCGGCCGACTACGTCAATCACATCGACAAGTGGTCGTTCACCACGCCCTTCGTGTGCGGTGCGACCAACCTGGGCGAGGCGCTCCGCCGCATCAACGAGGGCGCGGCGATGATCCGCTCGAAGGGCGAGGCCGGCACCGGCGACGTCTCCGAGGCGACCAAGCACATCCGCAAGATCACCTCCGAGATCAACCAGTTGAAGTCGATGACGCGCGACGAGGTCTACGTCGCGGCGAAGGAGCTGCAGGCGCCGTACGAGCTCGTGCTCGAGGTCGCCGAGACCGGCAAGCTGCCCGTCGTGCTGTTCACCGCGGGCGGTGTGGCCACCCCCGCCGACGCGGCGATGATGATGCAGCTCGGCGCAGACGGTGTCTTCGTGGGGTCCGGCATCTTCAAGTCGGGCAATCCCGAGCAGCGCGCCGCCGCGATCGTCAAGGCGACCACGTTCTACGACGACCCCAAGGTGATCGCGGAGGTCTCGCGCGGGCTGGGCGAGGCCATGGTCGGCATCAACGTCGCCGACCTGGCGGCGCCGCACCGTCTCGCCGAGCGCGGATGGTGAGTCTGCGCGACGAGTCCGTGGGGCGCGCGGATGCCACGGGCCCCACGGTCGGCGTGCTCGCCCTCCAGGGCGACTTCCGCGAGCACGCGCGCGTGCTGGGGGAGCTGGGCGCTCGCGTCGTGCTCGTCCGGCGGCCCGAGGACGTCGAGCGGATCGACGGACTCGTCATCCCCGGCGGCGAGTCGACGGTCATGGACAAGCTGTCTCGGGCGTTCGGGGTCGCCGAGCCGCTCCGGCGCCGCATCGCGGACGGACTTCCCGTCTATGGCACGTGCGCGGGGCTCATCATGATCGCGGACACGCTGCTCGACACGATCGAGGGCCAGCAGAACCTCGGCGGGCTCGACGTGGTCGTGCGCCGCAACGCGTTCGGATCGCAGAACCAGTCGTTCGAGACCGACCTCGACGTCCCTGCGCTCGGCGACGAGCCCGTCCACGCCGTGTTCATCCGCGGACCGGTGGTCGAGTCGGTGGGGGAGAAGGCCACGCCGCTGGCCTCGCTCCCCGACGGCCGGGTGGTCGCCGTCGAGCAGGGCAACCTCGTCGGCACGAGCTTCCACCCCGAGATCGAGGGCGACGTCCGTTTCCACGAGTACTTCCTCGCGAAGGTCCGCGCCCGCGCGGTCGCCGTGGCGTCGGCCTCGTCGTCGATCGCGTAGCGCCCGAGCCGCGACCACGCCAGAGTGGGGGCATGAAGCTGTACTCGGATTTCGGCGGCCGGCGTGCGGTGCAGGTCATCGGAGACGTCCTGGCGCTCGGACTCGTCGCCGTGTCTGTGTGGGCCGCCCTGGTGTTCCACGGATTCGTGACGGAGTTCGCCCTCCTGGGCCGGCGACTCGAGGAGGCCGGCACGGGATTCCGCGGCAGCATGACCGACATCGGGAACACCCTCGCCGACGTCCCGCTCATCGGGTCGGGCATCGCCGCGCCGTTCGACGGAGCCAGTGCGGCGGGGGAGACCCTCGAGTCCGTGGGCCGCGGACAGCAGGACATGGTCGGCTGGATCGCGGTGTTCGCCGCGATCGGCATCGCGGCCGTGCCCATCGCGGCGGTGCTCCTGCTGTGGGTGGCGCCCCGCCTCGTGCACGCGGTTCGCGCCCGGCGCACGACCGCGGTGCTCACGCGACCGGGCGGCGCCGACCTGCTCGCGCTGCGCGCGCTGACCGACCGGAGCCTGCTCGACATCCTCGCGGCCGATGCCGACGCCGTCGCGCGGTGGCGTCGTGGCGACCCCGACACGATCCGTGCGCTGGCCGCGCTCGAGGCACGGGCCGTCGGGGTGCGGCTGCCCGGTGCGCCGGCGGGCCACCCTACGCTGGCCGCATGAGCGACTGGATCGCGCTGCTGCGCGGAGTCAACGTCGGCGGCATCACGGTCAAGTCCGCCGAGTTGCGGGAGACCTTCGCCGGACTCGGCTTCACCGGGGTCCAGACCGTGCTCGCCAGCGGCAACGTCGCCTTCGAGAGCGATCGAACGGATGCCGCCACGCTGAAGCGCGACATCGAGCAGGCCCTGTCGGACCGCTTCGGGTACGAGGCGTGGATCGTGCTGATCACTCCGGAGCGGCTCCGGGCGATCGTCGGGGCGTTCCCGTTCGATGCGAACGATGCGTCGCGCCAGCCGTACGTCGTCTTCGCCTCCGAATCGTCGGTCATCGACGAGCTCATGGCGGCTGCCGGCGTGCCGGACCCCCACGCGGATCCGCTCGAGCGCGGCGACGGCGTCGTCTACTGGAACCCCGTGAAGGGCACCACCGTGAGCACCCCGTTCGCGAAGCTCCTCGCGAAGGCCCGGTTCAAGCCCACCACCACCAACCGGAACCTCCGCACGCTCCGGAAGCTCCTCGGCTGAGCCATCCCCGTGGTCGGATCGGGGCAGGCCTCGGGGCGCGATTCAGGGTGAGCCCCGGGTTGATCGGCGGGCTGGCACGGGAGCGGCGAGCCGCGCCATCCGCTTGTCTTCGGGCATGACCACTCGACTTCCCAGCACCGGCGCGCCGGCCCTCGAGGCCGCCCCGGCCACGACCTGCCGCAGCGACGACGTGGTGGTGATCCACCGCATCTTCCGCCGCCTCTTCGCCGATGCGCCCCGGCTCGTGCGCGACGTCGAGGCGGGAGACACCGGTCGTGCGAAGTTCCTCGCGAAGCACCTGCACGGCATCACGACCCTGCTGCACGTGCACCACCGCACCGAGGACGAGTTCTTCTGGGACCCGATGCGCGACCGTGCGCCGGCGTGCGGCCTCCACGTGGCACTCATGATCCGCCAGCACGAAGCGGTCTCGGATCGACTCGACGCCGTCGACGTGCTGATCGACGAGTGGGCGACGCACGCGAACGCCGCTGCGGCCGCGAGGCTCGCCGCGGAGCTCGACGAGGTCGACCGCCTGCTGGTTCAGCACCTCGCCGACGAGGAGCGCGACGCGTTCCCGGTGCTCGACGCCGTGCTCTCCGACGAGGAGTGGGACGACATCCACCGCCACGCGCGCCGCCACAAGCCGCCGCTGCCCGTCTTCCTGCTGCTGGGGCTGATGATCGACAGCGTGCCGGAGGCCGAGCGCGACGAATGGGTCGCGACCCAGCTCCCTGCCCCGATCCGCGTCGCGTACCGCATCATCGGCCGGCGGCAGTACGAGCGGGCGCTCATCCGGCTCTTCCCGGATCGCGCGGCGGTCGCCTTCGCCTGACGTGACGGACGGCGCGCCGGCCGCGGCATCCGCCCCCTTGGCACGGCCCGCCGAGCCCGCGCCGCCGGTGGCATCGGTGCGCTGGCCTAGAATGTCCCGGTACTGATCACCGTTACGGGAGACGCATGTCCGGGCATTCCAAGTGGGCGACGACCAAGCACAAGAAGGCCGTCATCGACGCGCGCCGCGCGAAGTCGTTCGCCAAGCTCATCAAGAACATCGAGGTCGCGGCCAAGCTCGGCGGCGCCGACCTCGGGGGCAACCCCACGCTGTACGACGCGGTGCAGAAGGCCAAGAAGACCTCGGTGCCCAACGACAACATCGACCGCGCGATCAAGCGCGGTGCGGGCATCTCGGGCGAGAGCGTCGAGTACCAGAACATCATGTACGAGGCGTACGGCCCGAACGGCGTGGCCCTCATGGTGGAGTGCCTCACCGACAACAAGAACCGTGCGGCGGCCGAGGTGCGCACCGCGCTGAGCCGCAACGGTGGCACGCTGGCCGATCCCGGCAGCGTCGCCTACAACTTCTCGCGGAAGGGCGTCATCGTCGTCTCGGGCGAGGGCACCACCGAGGATGACGTCATGCTCGCCGTGCTCGAGGCCGGCGCCGAGGAGGTCGAGCCGCACGCCCAGGGCTTCGAGGTCATCACCGAGGCGAGCGACCTCGTCACCGTGCGCTCGGCGCTGCAGGAGGCCGGGCTCGACTACGAGTCGGCCGATGTCGAGTTCGTGCCCAACCTCAAGGTCGAGGTCGACGCCGACACGGCGCGCAAGGTGTTCCGCCTGATCGACGCGCTGGAAGACAGCGACGACGTGCAGAACGTCTACAGCAACTTCGACCTCACCCCCGAGGTGCAGGCCCAGCTCGAGGACGACTAGGTCGCCGCCATGCGGGTCCTCGGCATCGATCCCGGGCTGACCCGCTGCGGCGTCGGCGTCGTCGACGTGGCGCCTGACCGCACCGCGACCCTCGTCGACGTCGTCGTGCTGCGCTCCCCGGCCGAGCTGGCCACACCGGCGCGGCTGGCCCGCATCGCCGACGGGCTCGAGGCGATCGTCGAGGAGCACCGGCCGCAGGCCGTGGCGCTCGAGCGCGTGTTCGCCCGCAGCGACGTGTCGACCATCATGGGCACGGCCCAGATCTCGGGCGTCGCGATGCTCATCGCCGAACGGCGCGCGCTGCCGGTCGCGCTCCACACGCCGAGCGAGGTCAAGGCGGCGATCACCGGGTACGGCCGCGCCGACAAGAAGCAGGTGGGCGCGATGGTCGCCCGCATTCTCGGCCTCGAAGCCGTGCCGAAGCCGGCGGATGCCGCGGACGCCCTGGCGCTCGCGATCTGCCACGCGTGGCGGACCGGGGGCGTCGCCGGGGCCGCGATCGCCGATGCCGCCGGCGCCCGGTCCTCCGGCGCCGCGGACGGATCCGGCCTGACTCCCGCGCAGCGGGCATGGCGCGCCGCTGAGCGTGCCGCGGCCGTGTCGGGGGCCGCCCGTAGGGTGAAGGAGTGATCTCCTCCCTGCGCGGCCGTGCGGCCTCGGCCTCCGGCGGAACGCTCGTCGTCGACGTGTCCGGCGTCGGCTACCTGGTGCACGCGACTCCCGCGTTCGTCCTGGCGAGCCGACAGGGCGACGAGGTGTTCGTGCACACCGCGCTCATCGTGCGAGAAGACGCGATGACCCTCTTCGGCTTCGCCACTCGCGATGAGCTCGACGTGTTCGAACTGCTCATCGGCGTGACCGGCGTGGGGCCCAAGTCGGCGCTCGGCGTGCTCTCGGCGATGTCGCCGACCGAGGTGGCGCGTGCCGTCGAGGGCGACGACGATGCCGCGTTCCGCCGCGTGAGCGGCATCGGGCCGAAGACGGCCAAGCTCATCACCGTCTCGCTCGCCGGCAAGCTGGTCGCTCCGGCGGCCGCGCCCGCCGGAGCGCCGATCGTCGCCGGCGGGATCGCCGACGACGTGCTCGCCGCGCTGACCGGGCTCGGCTGGTCCGAGAAGCTCGCCGGCGAGGCTCTGGCCGAGACCCTCGAGACCGCCGATCCGACCGCCGCGGCGTCCGTTCCCGCGCTGCTGCGGCTGACGCTCGCACGGCTCGGCCCGGCGCAGTCGGCGGCGAGGGCGCGATGAGCGACGCCGAGGTCGACCTCACCGACCCCGTGCTCGCCTCCGAGGCCGAGCTCGCCTTCGAGGGCGCACTCCGGCCGCGCAGCCTTCAGGAGTTCGTCGGGCAGACCCGGGTGCGCGGGCAACTGCAGCTGCTGCTCTCCGCGGCGGCCCTCCAACAGCGCACGCCCGACCACATCCTGCTCGCCGGGCCGCCGGGGCTGGGCAAGACCACCTTGGCGATGATCGTCGCGCACGAGGGCGGGCGGCCCTTGCGGATGTCGAGCGGTCCCGCCATCCAGCACGCAGGCGACCTCGCCGCCATCCTGTCGTCGCTCGTGCCGGGCGAGGTGCTCTTCATCGACGAGATCCACCGCATGGCCCGGTCGGCCGAAGAGATGCTCTACCTCGCCATGGAGGACTTCCGCATCGACATCATGGTCGGCAAGGGCGCCGGCGCCACCTCGGTGCCCCTCGACCTCGCGCCCTTCACGCTGGTCGGGGCGACCACCCGTGCCGGCCTGCTGCCGAACCCGCTGCGCGATCGCTTCGGGTTCACCGCGCACCTCGAGTTCTACGACGAGGCCGAGCTCGAGCAGGTGCTGGCGCGCGCGGCCGCGCTGCTCGGCCTCGCGATCGACGCCGAGGCGATCGCCGAGATCGCCGGCCGATGCCGGGGCACCCCGCGCATCGCCAACCGACTGCTGCGGCGCGTGCGCGACTACGCCCTGGTCCACGGCGGACGAGCCGATGTCGAGGCCGTTCGCGCGGCGCTCGAGCTGTACGACGTCGACCCGCTCGGCCTCGACCGGCTCGACCGCGCCGTGATGATGACGATCCTCACGCGCTTCGGCGGAGGGCCGGTCGGACTCAACACGCTGGCCGTGTCGGTCGGCGAGGAGGCCGAGACCATCGAGGCGGTCGTCGAGCCGTTCCTCGTGCGCATCGGGCTGATCACCCGCACGCCGCGCGGGCGCGTCGCGACGCCGGCGGCCTGGCGACACTTCGGGCTCGTGCGCGAGGGTGTGGAGGGTCCGACGACCCTTCCGATCGATGACCTATAATCCTTGGAGGCTTCGGCCACCCCGCCCTTGATCGTGCGCGCTGCGCACCCCGGAAGGTTTCCACCCCATGGTCTTCGACCCGTTCACCATCATCATGCTCGCCGTCCTGGCGGTGCTGATCTTCTTCATGTTCCGCAACTCGCGCAAGCGCCAGCACGACGCTCGGGAGATGCAGACGAAGGTCGTCCCGGGCGCCAAGGTCATGACCAACTTCGGACTGTTCGGCACCATCCTCTCCATCGACGAAGAGGAGAACCGGGTGGAGCTCGAGACGACCCCGGGCACCGTGCTGACGGTCCACCGCCAGACCATCGCGCGCGTCGTCGACGCGGTCGAGGCGACCACGCCCGCCGCGGTCGAGGGCGAGCCCGAGTTCGGCGAGCGCGTCGACGAGACGCCGGGCGACGAGACGCCCGACATCAAGAAGTCCGACGACTAGAGCTCATCCATCGCTCGGCCCGCGCGACGACGCCCGGGCTCCGGCACAGAAAGCAGAATCAGTGGCTGCACCATCCAAGCGGTCCTCCCGACCCACGCCCGTCCGCAAGGCGGTGCGATCCCTCACCTGGCTCGGCGTCATCATCGTCGCCCTGTTCGGCATCAATGCCGCGGGCGTGATCTGGGGCAACGGCTCCTGGACGCCGAAGCTCGCACTCGACCTCGAGGGCGGCACGCAGATCATCCTCGCGCCGCAGGTCGAGGCCGGTGCTTCGGTCTCGCAGGAGCAGCTCGACCAGGCGGTCTCGATCATCCGCCAGCGCGTCGACGCCTCGGGCGTCGCCGAGGCCGAGATCAACACCGAGGGCTCGAACGTGGTCGTCCGCATCCCGGGCGAGCTCGACGAGCAGACCCGGAACCGGATCGAGTCGTCCGCGAAGCTCGAGCTGCGCCCGGTGCTGCTCGCCGATGCTGCGACGAACCAGTCGATCGACCCGAGCGAGAGCCCCGAGCCCACCGAGGGCGCCGAGGAGGAACTCGAGGCCACGCCGACCGTCGAGCCGACCGATGCGAGCGACCCGAACTGGGTCACACCCGCGCTGCAGGATCAGTTCGACACCTTCGACTGCGCCACCCTCGACGAGGGCGAAGCCAACGTCGCGGCGTCCGATGAGCCGCTCGTGACGTGCGACAGCACGCGCCAGATCAAGTACCTGCTCGGCCCGGTCGAGGTCAGCGGCGAGGACATCGTCGACGCGACCAACGGCATGGTGCAGACGCAGACCGGCGCCTCGACCGGTCAGTGGGCGGTCAACATCGTCTTCAACGACCGCGGCACCGAGCAGTTCGCCGACGTGAGCCAGCGCCTGTTCGCGCTCAACGGCCAGACGCCGCGCGACCAGTTCGCCTTCGTGCTCGACGGTGCCGTGCTCTCGGCTCCGCAGATGAACGGCGTGATCACCGACGGCCGGCCCCAGGTGACCGGCAACTTCTCGCAGGAGTCCTCGAAGGCCCTGGCCGACCAGCTGAAGTTCGGCGCGCTGCCGATCAGCTTCGAGGTGCAGTCCTCCGACACGATCTCGGCGACGCTCGGTACGTCGCAGCTGCAGTCCGGCCTCATCGCCGGCCTCATCGGCCTCATCCTCGTCGTCATCTACACGCTGTTCCAGTACCGCGCGCTCGGCAGCGTCACGATCGCATCGCTCGTGATCGTCGGCCTCATCACGTACCTGTCGATCACGATCCTGTCCTGGCGCGAGGGCTACCGACTCTCGCTCGCAGGTATCGCGGGTCTGATCGTCGCGATCGGCTTCACGGCCGACTCGTTCATCGTGTACTTCGAGCGCGTCCGCGACGAGCTGCGCGACGGCCGCCCGCTCGTGGGCGCCGTCGAGGCCGGATGGAAGCGCGCGTTCCGCACCATCCTGGCCTCCAAGGGCGTCAACCTGCTCGCCGCGGTGGTGCTGTTCATCCTCGCGGTCGGCAGCGTGAAGGGCTTCGCGTACACCCTGGGACTCACGACGATCATCGACGTCGTCGTCGTGATCCTGTTCACCCACCCGATGCTGCAGCTGCTCGCGCAGACGCGGTTCTTCTCGAGCGGACACTCCTGGTCGGGCCTCGACCCGCAGGCGCTCGGCGCCGTGTACCGGGGCCGTGCCGAGTTCCGCAAGCCGGTCGCAGTGGGGGCGAAGAAGGCCGCCTCCAGTTCGCGCGAGGCCCAGAAGCGCCAGACGATCGCGGAGCGCAAGGCAGCACAGGTCGACGCCACCGTGGGCGCCGGCGAAGGCAAGGAGTCCTGATGGCCAACCGGCTCACCCAGTTCGGCAATGACCTCTACACGGGCAAGCGCTCGTTCAACTTCGTCGGCGGCCGCAAGAAGTGGTATGCCGTGGCGGCGGTGCTGATCATCCTCTCGATCGCGGTTCCGCTGCTTCGGGGCGTGAACTTCAGCATCGAGTTCCGTGGCGGCTCGCAGTTCCAGATCGCCGGCGTCCAGGACGCGACCACCCAGCCCGCGAGCGATGCCGTCGCCTCGGTCGTCCCGGGCGCGGTGTCGCACGTGACGATCGTGGGCGGCGATGGCGTCCGCGTGCAGACCGAGCAGCTCGAGCAGGCGGAGTCGCAGGAGATCACGGCCGCGCTGGCCGAGGCCTACGACGTGCCCGAGTCCGAGGTGACCTCGTCGTTCATCGGCCCGAGCTGGGGCGCTGACGTGACGAGGCAGGCCCTCATCGGCCTCATCGCCTTCGTGCTGCTCGCGGCGATCATCATGGCGCTGTACTTCCGCACCTGGAAGATGTCGCTCGCGGCCATCATCGCGCTCGTCGGCGATCTCATCGCCACGGTCGGCATCTACGCGGCGGTGGGCTTCGAGATCAGCCCGGCCGCGACGATCGGTGTGCTGACCATCCTGAGCTACTCGCTGTACGACACCGTCGTGGTGTTCGACAAGATCCGCGAGAACACGGCCGAAGACGGGCAGGAGTCCCGCCGCACCTTCGCCGAATCGGTGAACCTCGCGGTGAACCAGACGCTGGTGCGCTCGATCAACACGAGCGTCGTCGCCGCACTGCCGGTCGCCGCGATCCTGTTCATCGGTGCCGGCGTGCTCGGCGCCGACACGCTTCGCGACATCTCGCTCGCACTGCTGATCGGCATCCTCGTCGGAACCTGGTCGACCGTGTTCATCGCCGCACCGCTCTACTCGCAGCTGCGCGAGGGCGAGCCCGACATCAAGCGGCACGACCAGAAGGTGCTCAAGGAGCGCGAACGCGCAGGCGGCTCGGCAGCCGCGGGCGTCAGCCCCGTCCCCGTGCCCTGAGGGCCGTCGCCGCCGACCTCGGTGGCGCACGGCTCCTCCGGGAGCGGTGATAATTGAGGTCTGGGAGGTGCGGGCATGACGGAGACCGGAGTCAACTCGACGGCATCATTGCGCCGTCTCGTGCCCCGGATCTTCTCGAAGGCCCTGCCGACCGGCGCCGTCGACACCGTCCTCCGAACGGTGCGGATGCACCATCCGAAGGCCGATCTCTCGGTGATCGAGCGCGCGTACACCGTCGCCGAGCGCGCGCACGAGGGGCAGAAGCGCCGTAGCGGCGAGCCGTACATCACGCATCCCATCGCGGTCGCGCAGATCCTCGCCGATCTCGGCATCGGCTCCAAGGCCGTGGCCGCCGCGTTGCTCCACGACACCGTCGAAGACACCGCGTACACGCTCGACCAGCTGCGCGCCGACTTCGGCGACGAGATCGCGATGCTCGTCGACGGCGTCACCAAGCTCGACAAGGTGAAGTACGGCGACTCCACGCAGGCCGAGACCGTCCGCAAGATGATCGTGGCGATGTCGAAGGACATCCGCGTGCTCATCATCAAGCTCGCCGACCGACTGCACAACGCACGCACGTGGGGCTTCGTCCCGGCCGACTCCGCCGCGAGGAAGGCGACCGAGACCCTCGAGATCTACGCGCCGCTCGCGCATCGACTCGGCATCCAGACGATCAAGTGGGAGCTCGAGGACCTCTCGTTCGCGGTGCTCTATCCGAAGCTCTACGCCGAGATCGAGAGCCTCGTGAAGGGCCGGACGCCGCAGCGCGAGCAGTACGTGCAGTCGGTGATCGACATGGTCTCCGAGGACCTCAAGGCGGCCCGCATCCGCGGCAAGGTCGTGGGTCGACCCAAGCAGTACTACTCGATCTACCAGAAGATGATCGTGCGGGGCCGCGACTTCGACGAGATCTACGACCTCGTCGGCATCCGGGTGCTGGTGAACACCGTGCGCGACTGCTACGCCATCCTCGGCTCGATCCACGCGCGCTGGACCCCGCTTCCCGGCCGGTTCAAGGACTACATCGCGACGCCGAAGTTCAACCTCTACCAATCGCTGCACACGACGGTGATCGGCCCGAAGGGGCGCCCCGTCGAGATCCAGATCCGCACGCACGACATGCACCAGCGGGCCGAGTACGGCGTCGCCGCGCACTGGAAGTACAAGGAGCGGGTGGCAGGCGGTCGCGCCGAGGTCGCGAACTCGCGCGACGAGGCCGACATGGCCTGGCTCGCGCACATCTCCGACTGGCAGGCCGAAACGGCCGACCCGGGCGAGTTCCTCGACTCGCTGCGGTTCGAGATCGGTGCCAAGGAGGTCTACGTCTTCACGCCCAAGGGCCGGGTCATCGGCCTGCCGGCCGGAGCGACACCCGTCGACTTCGCGTACGCCGTCCACACCGAGGTCGGTCACCGCACGATGGGCGCGAAGGTCAACGGCCGGCTGGTGCCACTCGAGAGCACGCTGAACAGCGGCGACGTGGTCGAGGTGTTCACGTCGAAGAACCCCGACTCGGGTCCGAGCAAGGACTGGCTCAACTTCGTCAAGAGCCCGCGTGCGCGCAGCAAGATCCGCCAGTGGTTCACCAAGGAGCGCCGCGACGAGGCCATCGAGCACGGTCGCGACGCGATCGCCCGCGCGATGCGCAAGCAGAACCTGCCGCTGCAGAAGTTGATGAGCCAGGAGTCGTTCGCCGAGGTCGCCGCGCAACTGCGCTACGACGACGTCTCCTCGCTGTACGCCGCGGTCGGCGAGGGGCACGTCTCCACGCAGTCGGTCATCGAGAAGGTCGTCGCGCTCGTGCGCGACGTCGACGACGTCGACGAGCCCGACCTGCCGATCCCCGTCCGCACGAGGCCGCTCCCGCGCCACAGCGACTCGGGCGTGCTCGTGCGCGGCGCCCCCGACATCCTCGTGAAGCTCGCGCGCTGCTGCACTCCGGTGCCGGGCGACGAGATCGTGGGGTTCATCACGCGGGGCTCGGGCGTCTCGGTGCACCAGTCGTCGTGCCACAACGTGCAGTCGCTGCTGCGCGAGCCCGAGCGGATGATCGACGTCGAGTGGGCGCCGAGCTCGAAGAGCGTCTTCCTCGTGCAGATCCAGATCGAAGCGCTCGATCGCGCAGGGCTCCTCTCCGACGTGACGCGCGTGCTGTCGGAGCACCACGTCAACATCCTGTCCGCCAACGTGTCGACCTCGACCGACCGCCTGGCGCTCAGCCGATTCGTCTTCGAGATGGGTGACACGACGCACCTCGACCGGGTGCTGAACGCCGTGCGCCGCATCGACGCCGTGTACGACGTCTACCGCGTCAACGACGGCTAGACGCCGCGTCGTCGAGCGCGCCTGCGAGCCGGCGGAGCGCCATCGCACGATGCGGCAGCCGGTGCGCCGACGCGACGCGGCGCTGCACCCGATCCCGAACCCAGGGCGCCGCGGTGAGCAGCGCCCGCACGGTGTCGATCGTGGCCGCCTCGTCGGCCGCGACATCGCGCACGAGGTCGAAGACCGTGCGCTCGACGGTCGTGCACCGGATGCCGCCGTACTCGGCGACGTCGGATTCGTCGATGGCCACCTCGCGCACCACGTGACCGAGGTCGTTCCGCGCCGCCACACGGCTCTCGTGCGGCACGCAGTACTCGGCGACCTGCGGCGGCCGGGGGAGCGCGCCGTACACCCAGGCCGCCGATCGTCGCTCGATGATCATCGGCGACGGACGGTCCGGCCCGATCGCCGCCGCCCGGAGCGCCGGCAGGTCGGGCTCGTCGATCGGGCACCATCCGCCGCCGAGCCGGAACAGCTCGCCGTCGAGGCGCGCCGCGCAGAGCTCGGCGAGCGGGAGGTCATCGGTGCCGAGCACCGTGGGGAGCCGTGCCATGCGCCCATGCTGCGGCATCCCGGGGCGTCGCGGAGCTCGGCCGGGTCACGCTGTGGAGAATCGTGAGCCACCCCAACGCCTGGGGAAGGATAGTGTCGCCGAGGCGTCAGCCGCCGACGGCCTTGAGCCAGGCGCGCCGGGCCTCGAGCGCCTCGCGGGCGGTCGCCGCGGCCTTCGCGTCGCCGGAGGCCTCGGCCGCCGCGAGCTCGGACTCGAGCTTGGCGATGGCGTCGTGCAGCTGGCCGAGCATGCCCTCGGAACGGGCCTTCTTCTCGGGGTCCTCGCGCTCCCAGCGCTCGTCCTCGAGGCTGCGTACGTGGTTCTCGACCTTCCGGAGGCGATCCTCGACCGAGCGGACCTGGTCGCGCGGGACGCGGCCGATCTCGTCCCACCGGCGCTGGATGCCGTTGAGCGCGTTGCGAGCCGCACGTGCGTCCTTCGAGGCGAGCAGCTTGTCGGCCTCGTCGAGCAGCGCCAGCTTCTCGGTGAGGTTGGCGCGGTACTCCTCATCGTCCTTCGCGTCGACCTCGGCCTTGGCCTGGAAGAGCACGTCGCCGGCGGCCTTGAACTTCGCCCAGAGCGTGTCGTCGACCTTCTTGCCGGCGCGACCGGCCTGCTTCCACTCGTCGAGCAGCGACCGGTACTCGGCGACGCCGTCGGCGCCCCGCGGTGCGAGCGCCTCGGCGCGCTCGATGAGGCGCTGCTTGCGCTGGCGGACGTCGCGATGCGCCGCGTCGAGCTCGGCGAAGAACGCCTTGCGGTGCTGCTCGATGGTCGAACGTGCCGCGCGGAACCGCTTCCACAGTTCGTTGGCCTCGCCCTTCGGCAGGCGGGGGCCGTCCTGCTGGTGCTTCTGCCACTGCGCGAACAGCGCGTCGAGCTCAGCGCTCGTCTGCTTCCACTGGGTCTTCGACGGGTCCTGCGCTGCGAGCGCCTCAGCCTGCTCGACGATGCGCGTCCGCTCGGCGATCGCCTCCTGCAGCGCCGCCTTCGCCTCGGCCTGCTGCTGCGCGGTGAGCTCCTGCGTGGTGCCCGACAGCGCCTCGAGGCGGCGCGACAGCGACTCGAGGTCGCCGACGGCGTGGGCGTTCGCCACGCTCTCCTGCAGGGTGGTTACGGCCTTCGCGACATCCGCTGCCGGCGCACCGCGACGCACGCGCTGCTCGAGCAGCCCGACAGCACCGGCGAGGTCGGCGTACTTGCGCTCGAAGTACGCCAGCGCCTCTTCGGCCGTGGCGTCGGGGTACTGCCCGACCTCGCGCTCGCCCTCGCTGGTCCGCACGAAGACGGTGCCCGTCTCGTCGACGCGGCCCCACGGCTGCTGTGCTGAATCGGTCACTGATTCACCCTGTCGTTCGTCGGATGCCGCGTACGCGGCGGATGACGGCATCAAGCCTATTGCACCCCCGGAATGGGCACGGTCCGGCGCTCGTCGCGATGACGAGGCTGCACGAGGACCGCGCGCGTCACTCGAGGGAGAAGCCCGTGATGGTCACGGGCTGGGCCGGCGGCCCGTCCGTGGAGCCGTCGGAGGTGCCGGGCTCGATCACGTCGGCCGTGAGGGCGTCGAGTCCCGAGGTGACGCGTCCGATCACCGTGTAGCCGCCGGCCGCGTCGGTGGGCAGCGTGGTGTCCTCGTACACGATGAAGAACTGGCTGCCCTGGCTCTCCGCGTTGCCGGACTGGCGGGCCATCGCGATGGTGCCGGCGGGGTAGACGCCGTCGGCCGGGGCGTTCTCGACCGGGCCGTAGCTGTACCCGGGGCCGCCGGTTCCGTCGCCGTTCGGGTCGCCGCACTGGAGCACGAAGATGCCCTCGGTCGTCAGGCGGTGGCAGGGGACGCCGTCGTAGAAGCCGTCGTCGACGAGGCTGATCGTGCTCGAGACGGCCTGCGGCGCGGCGGCGCCGTCGAGCTCGACCGCGAGCGCCGTGTCGTTCAGCGTGAGCGTCCCCGTCCAGGTGCGGTCCTCGGCGAGGTCGGCCGATGGCACCGGGGCCGGCGTGGCGGTGGGGGTCGGCGTCGGCGTCGGCGAGGCCTCGGGCGTCCCCGGTCCGCCGCCGAAGTAGAACAGCTGCGCGCCGACGGCCAGCGCGAGCACGACGGCGAGCCCGACTCCGGCGATGACGTTGTCGCGGCTTCGACGGCGCACCGCGCGGCGGTGCACCTCCTGACGTGCCTGGTAGGTGCGGAGGCGCGCACGCTCCTCGCGCGCCTGACGGTCGTTCGCTGCCACGCTGCTCCTTCGGGGGATCCTGCGGGGAGACTCTACGGGGGAGCGGCCCCGGCGTGCCAATCTTGCCGTGCGGGCGGCGGCGTCGGTGTCGGATGCCGCGGCTACGCTGGTCGGCATGGTGGATTCGGCTCCGGGGCTGCGTTCCGGCGCGACCCCCCTCGCAGTGCGCATGCGCCCGCGGAGCCTCGACGAGGTCGCCGGCCAGAAGCACCTGCTCACCACGGGCTCACCGCTCGTCGCGCTGGCCGCCGACCGCACGGGCGAGTCCGGCGCGGTCTCGGTCATCCTCTGGGGGCCCCCGGGCACGGGCAAGACCACGCTCGCGCAGGCGATCGCCCGCTCGTCCGGGCGCAAGTTCGTCGAGCTCTCGGCCGTGACGGCCGGGGTCCGCGACGTCCGTCAGGTGATGGAGGAGGCACGCGCCAATCGCGACCTGTACGGCGTCTCCACCGTCCTCTTCCTCGACGAGATCCACCGCTTCACCAAGGCGCAGCAGGATGCGCTGCTGCCTGGCGTGGAGAACGGCTGGGTCATCCTGGTCGCTGCGACCACCGAGAACCCGTCGTTCTCGGTCATCTCGCCGCTGCTCTCGCGTTCGCTCCTGCTCACGCTCGAGACGCTCGACGACGACGACCTTGCGATGCTGGTCGACCGGGCGGTCGAAGACCCCCGCGGCCTGAACGGTGCCGTCGAGCTCGCCCCCGAAGCGCGCGCGGCGATCGTCCGGCTGGCCTCGGGCGACGCGCGTCGTGCGCTCACGGCCCTCGAGGCGGCATCCGTCTCGGCGGTGAGCGAGCTCGCGCAGGCCGGGGCGGCCGCGGGCGACGGCGAGGTCGAGGTCGAGGTCGACGACGATGCGGATGCCGCGACCCCCGCCGACGCCCGGGCGACGCGACCCGTGATCACGCCCGAGGTGGTCGCCCGCGCGGTCGATCGCGCGCTGCTGCGGTACGACCGCGATGGCGACGAGCACTACGACGTCATCTCGGCATTCATCAAGTCGGTGAGGGGCAGCGACGTCGACGCCGCGCTTCACTACCTGGCGCGCATGATCGAAGCGGGGGAGGATCCGCGCTTCATCGCGCGCCGCATCATCGTGCTCGCCTCCGAGGACATCGGCTTGGCCGACCCGACGGCGCTGGGCGTCGCGGTCGCCGCCGCCGACGCGGTGCAGTACATCGGCATGCCCGAGGGACGGATCCCGCTCGCGCAGGCGGTCGTGCACCTCGCGACGGCGCCGAAGTCGAACGCCGCCTACCTCGGGATCGATCGCGCGATCGCCGACGTGCGCGCGGGCAAGGCGGGGCGCGTGCCCAAGCACCTCCGCGACGCGCATTACCCGGGCGCCAAGCGCCTCGGACACGGCAAGGGCTATGCCTACCCGCACGACGATCCCATCGGCGTGGTGCCGCAGCAGTACCTTCCCGACCCGCTGCGAGGGGCGGTCTACTACACGCCGACCGAGCATGGCAACGAGCGCGAGGTCTCGGCGCGGCTCGCCAAGCTCCGACGCATCGTCCGCGACGAGCGCTGAGTCGGCAGGTCGGGCGTCGCGACGCCCCGTGATATCATCGATGTTGGCCTGAAGCCAGGTCCTCGAGCGCGGCTGCGAGAGGACCACCGGCGAACGGGTGAGATCTGTAGCCGATCCACCCTTGGCGAATCCCTCTGACACGGACTTCCGGCGCGACTGCGCGCCGTGAAATCGCATTTGAGATTCTTCCGAAAGGACACTTGTGTCGAACCAGTCACGTAGCAAGACCCGCCTCTCCCGCGCACTCGGCGTCGCCCTCACCCCGAAGGCCGCCAAGTACCTCGAGAAGCGCCCGTACGCCCCCGGCGAGCACGGCCGCACCAAGCGCAAGCAGGACTCCGACTACGCCGTGCGTCTTCGCGAGAAGCAGCGCCTCCGCGCCCAGTACGGCATCCGCGAGAAGCAGCTCCGCATCGCGTTCAACGAGGCGCGCCGCACCGAGGGCCTGACGGGTGAGAACCTCGTCGAGCTGCTCGAGATGCGCCTCGACGCGCTCGTGCTCCGCGCCGGCTTCGCCCGCACCATCTCGCAGGCCCGCCAGTTCGTGGTGCACCGCCACATCACCGTCGACGGCAGCATCGTCGACCGTCCGTCGTTCCGCGTGAAGCCGGGCCAGGTCGTCGGCGTCAAGCAGCGCTCCGAGGGCACCGAGCCGTTCCAGGTCGCCGCGGCCGGTGGCCACGTCGACGTGCTCCCCAAGGTTCCGGGCTACCTCGAGGTCGAGCTCGACAAGCTCCAGGCCAAGCTCGTGCGTCGCCCCAAGCGCGTCGAGGTGCCCGTCACGTGTGACGTGCAGCTCGTCGTCGAGTACTACGCCGCCCGCTAGTCGGTCGGTTCACCGAACGGGGTCGCGGTTCGCCGCGGCCCCGTTCGTCGTACCACGGCGCGCCGGGCGGGTACCCGCACGCACGTCCTAGACTGAATGAATGCGTGCGCAGCGCACGTCGCCGGGCTCGACTTTCGAGGAGTGACACGTGAAGAGCATCCTGTGGTTCGCCGTCGGCGTCGCGGCGGGGTTCGCCGTCGCGCACCAGGTCAACCGCACCGCGGAGGGCCGCGAGTTCTTCGCCGGCCTCGACGCGAAGGCGCGGGCATTCGGCCGTGCCGTCGCCGAGGGGTACCACGCCCGCGAGGCCGAGCTCCGCGCCGCCGAGGCGCCCTCCGTCGCGGGCCGCTAGCTCCCCGTCTACGCCCTCGCCCGCCGGTCGCGCGGGACGCTCCACCAATCCCAGGAACCAGAACGGAACCATGCAGACTGCCGAGATCCGCCAGCGCTGGCTTGACTTCTTCGCCGCACGCGGCCACACGGTCGTGCCGTCGGCCTCGCTCGTGTCCGACGACCCGTCGCTGCTGTTCACGGTGGCCGGCATGGTGCCCTTCGTGCCGTACCTGACGGGCGTCGTGCCCGCACCGTACGACCGGGCCACGAGCGTGCAGAAGTGCATCCGCACGAACGACATCGAAGAGGTCGGCAAGACCCCGCGGCACGGCACGTTCTTCCAGATGAACGGCAACTTCTCGTTCGGCGACTACTTCAAGGAGGGCGCGATCTCGTTCGCGTGGGACCTCCTCACCACGTCCGAGGCCGACGGCGGCTACGGCTTCGATCCCGAGGACCTCTGGGTCACCGTGTACGAGGACGACGACGAGGCGCGCGAGATCTGGAAGCGGGTCGCCGGGCTGCCCGACGATCGCATCCAGGGCCTCGGCAAGGACACGAACTACTGGCACACCGGCCAGCCCGGCCCCGCCGGACCGTGCTCGGAGATCTTCTTCGATCGCGGTCCGGAGTACGGCATCGACGGTGGGCCCGCCACCGACGACGACCGCTACGTCGAGATCTGGAACCTGGTCTTCATGCAGTACCTCATCGCCGACGTGAAGTCGAAGACCGACTTCACGATCGTGCGCGAGCTGCCGAAGAAGAACATCGACACCGGCATGGGGCTCGAGCGCGTCGCGTTCATCAAGCAGGGCGTCGACAACATGTACGAGATCGACCAGGTCCGGCCCGTGCTCGACCGGGCGGCCGAGCTGTCGGGCCGCCGGTACGGCGCCGACCACGACGACGACGTGCGCATGCGCGTGATCGCCGACCACATCCGCTCGTCGCTCATGCTCATGAGCGACGGGGTCACGCCGTCGAACGAGGGCCGCGGCTACATCCTCCGCCGCCTGCTGCGCCGCAGCATCCGCGCCATGCGCCTGCTCGGCGTCGAGGGGCCGACCTTCCACGACCTGTTCGCGGCGTCCCGCGACGCGATGAAGACCGCCTACCCCGAGGTCGCGGCGAACTACGCGCAGATCGAGCAGCTCGCCGTCGGCGAGGAGGCGGCGTTCCTCCGGACGCTCTCGGCGGGCACGTCCATCCTCGACACTGCCGTGGCGAAGACCAAGCAGTCGGGTTCCGACCGGCTCGCCGGCGACACCGCCTTCCTGCTGCACGACACGTACGGCTTCCCGATCGAGCTCACGCTCGAGATGGCCGACGAGGCCGGCCTCGCGGTCGACCGCAAGGCGTTCGACACCCTGATGTCCGACCAGCGTTCGCGTGCGAAGGCCGACGCCAAGTCGAAGAAGAAGGTGCTGGCCGACCTTTCGGTGTACAGCGAGTTCCGTGCGAAGGGCGAGACCGTCTTCACGGGCTACACCGACCTCACGACCGCCTCCACGGTGCTCGGGATCCTCGTCGACGGGCGGCCCGCGCAGCGGGCGATCGCGGGCCAGACCGCCGAGGTGATCCTCGCGGAGACCTCGCTCTACGCGGAGTCCGGCGGCCAGGCACCCGACCAGGGTCGCATCGTGGGCGATGGATTCGAGCTCGACGTGCTCGACGTGCAGAAGCCCGTGAAGGGCCTGATCAGCCACACCGTCACGGTGACCTCCGGCGAGGTGGGTGTCGGCGTGCCCGCGACCACCCTCGTCGACGAGGACTACCGCCGCGGCGCGACGCAGGCGCACTCCGGCACGCACCTCGTGCACGCCGCGCTTCGCGAGGTGCTCGGCCCGAGGGCGCACCAGTCCGGCTCGTTCAACAAGGCCGGCTACCTGCGCCTGGACTACGGCTGGAACCAGGCCCTGTCGGCCGAGACGCGCAGCGAGATCGAGGACGTCGCCAACGGCGCCGTCCGCGAGAACTTCGAGGTCGTCACGCGAGAGCTGCCGATCGATGAGGCCAAGGCGCTCGGTGCGATGGCGCTGTTCGGCGAGAAGTACGGTGACATCGTCCGCGTCGTCGACATCGGCGGTCCGTGGTCGCGCGAGCTCTGCGCCGGGACGCACGTCGCGCGCAGCGCCGAGGTCGGCATGATCAACATCATCGGCGAGTCGTCGGTGGGCGCATCGAACCGCCGTGTGGAGTCGCTCGTGGGGCAGGACGCGTTCCGGCGGTTCGCGGCCGAGCGCACGCTCGTGCAGGAACTCACCTCGACGCTGAAGACGCGTCCCGAGTCGCTCGTCGACCGCGTCGGCGAGCTCATCACCAGCCTCAAGGCGGCCGAGAAGAAGATCCAGGCCTACGAGGCCAGGGCCCTGAGCGATCGCGTTCCTGAACTCGCCGCGAAGGCCGAGCGGCTCGACGACGTCGTCGCGGTGGTCGAGTCGGTGGGCCGACTCGGATCGGGCGACGAGCTGCGTTCCCTGGCGACGGCGGTCCGCGCGCGCCTCGGCGACGCGGCATCCGTCGTCGCGCTCGTCGGCGAAGTGGAGGGCAAGCCGCTCGCGATCGCCGCGACGTCGCCCGCCGCTCGCGACGCGGGCGCGAACGCGGGAGCCCTCGCCAAGGCGATGGCCGGTGCGCTCGGCGGTGGTGGCGGCGGCAAGCCCGACCTCGCCCAGGGCGGCGGCAACGACCTCGCCGCAATCCCCGCGGCGCTGGCGGCCGCCCGCTCGGCGATCGGCGGGTGACCATGCGTTCCGGTGCGCGGCTCGGCATCGACGTCGGTCGGGCCCGCATCGGCGTGGCGCGCTGCGACCCGTCGGCGATCCTCGCGGTCCCGGTCGAGACGGTCGCGAGGAGCGCCGAGGGCGAGGACGGCGATGTCGGCCGCATCCTCGACCTCGCTGCCGAGCACGAGGCGGTCGAACTCGTCGTCGGCAACCCGCTCTCGCTCTCGGGGCAGCCGACCGCATCGACCGCGGATGCCGTCGCGTTCGCGGAACGGCTGGCCACGGCGGGCGCGAAGGTGCGTCTGGTCGACGAGCGCATGTCGACGGTGAGCGCGCAGCAGGCGCTGCGCGCCTCGGGCAAGTCCGCGAAGAAGCAGCGTCCGATCATCGACCAAGCTGCAGCCGTTATCATTCTGCAACATGCCATCGATGCCGAGCGGGCATCGGGCACCGCCCCCGGACGAACCGTCCTCCCCGACGAAGGATCCTGAAATCCCGTGACCCAGCTCCCCCCAGAGCGTCGCCGCGGCTCCGACCGGCCGTCTCCTCCCGATGCCGCGAGCGAGGCACGGCCTCCCCGCAGCCGGCGCGAGCTCCGTGAGATCCAGCAGCGGGAGGCCGAGGCCGAGCGCCGACGGAATGCGGAACTCGAGGAGCGCCGCGCCGAGCAGGAGTGGCGGGCCGAGCAGGAGCGCGTCGCGAAGGAGCAGTGGCGGGCCGAGCAGGAGCGTCTCGCGGAGCTGGAGTGGCGGGCCGAGCAGGAGCGTCTCGCGGAGCAGGAGTGGCGGGCCGAGCAGGAGCGTCTCGCGGAGCAGGAGTGGCGGGCCGAGCAGGAGCGTCTCGCCGAGCAGGAGTGGCGAGCCGAACAGCAGCGGCTCGCGTACGAGGCGCAGGCTGCGACCGCGCATCCGCGCCGCTCGCACGATCCGGAAGGGGCCGACGACGCGTACGACCGCGACGACCCCTACGACCGCCTCGACGCGCACGACCGCGACGACGCCCTCGCTCACGCCGGAGCGCTCGTCGACGGGGAGGAACGTGTCCGGATGACGACCGCGCGTCGCGGCCCGGCCGCGGCGCACGACGCCGAAGAGGGCGCGCCCGATCTCTTCGCGCCATGGGACGACGATCCGCCCCCGCGCGCCTCCCGAGCAGATCGCCGCGCAGCCGCGCTCGACCACGGCGAGGGCGATCAGGGCGGCCCGGGCCGGAAGCGCGGACGGGGCGCGATCGGCTGCCTGGTGGCGCTGCTCGTGCTCGCCGGCATCGGCGCGGGCGCCTGGTTCTTCGTCCTCCAGGAGCCCGTCACGGCGTTCTTCCAGCGGTTCGAGCCCCCCGCCGACTACAGCGGATCGGGCGAGGGCGAACTCGTGTTCATGATCAACGAGGGCGAAGGCGGTGAGACGATCGCGGCCAACCTCGAGGAGGAGGGCGTCGTCGCGTCGGCGGAGGCGTTCACGGACGAGGTCACGAGCCGGTCGCCGCATCCGACGTTCTATCCCGGTGCCTACCAGCTCGCGAACGAGATGAGCGCGAAGGCGGCGCTCGACGCGCTGCTCGACCCCGCGAACAAGCTCGAGAACACGTTCGTGATCCAGGAGGGCCTCTGGGCGCGCGACGCGCTCGCGGCGGCGTCCTCGGCGACCGGGATCCCGCTCGAGGACCTCCAGGCCGCGGCGGCCGATCCGCAGGCGCTGGGCCTGCCCGCGGAGGCGACCTCCGTGGAGGGGTTCCTGTTCCCGGCGACCTACACGTTCCCACCCGACGTGACGGCGCAGCAGGTCGTGCAGACGCTCGTCGACCGCTCGTTCGAGGCACTCGACGCGGCCGGCGTGCCCGCCGAGAAACGCTGGGAGACGGTGGTCATCGCGTCGCTCATCGAGCGCGAGGCGGGCTCGGCGGATGACTCGTACAAGGTGTCGCGCGTCATCCGCAACCGCCTCGACCCGAACCAGTTCGAGAGCGGGCTGCTGCAGTTCGACTCGACGGTGCACTACGGCATCGGCGACGACTCGACGGTCGAGACGTCCGACGCCGAACGCGCCGACGCCGGGAACGCGTACAACACCTACGTGCACCCGGGCCTGCCGCCGGGCCCGATCGGCAACCCGGGCGATGTCGCGATCGACGCGGCGCTCAACCCGGCCGACGGGCCGTGGCTGTACTTCGTGACCGTCAACCTCGAGACGGGTGAGACGGTGTTCTCGGCGACGCTCGAGGAGCACGAGGCCGCGGTCGAGCAGTTCCTGCAGTACCTGGAGGAGAACGGCTAGATGACCGAGACGACGGATGCCACGGGCGGGTCGATCCCGGACGGCGCCGGTCGTCCGCGGCGGCTGGCGGTGCTCGGCTCGCCGATCGCGCACTCCAAGAGCCCCGCGCTGCATCGCGCGGCCTACGATCGCCTCGGACTCACGCACTGGGAGTACGAGCGCGCCGAGGTCGGCGAAGGCGGGCTCGGCGCGTACCTGGACGGCCTCGGGTCCGAGTGGCGCGGACTCTCGCTCACGATGCCCCTCAAGCCCGAGGCGCTCGAACTGGCCGACGAGGTCGAGCGGCTCGCCGAGCGTGCCGGCGCCGTCAACACGCTCCTGCTGGCCGATGACGGGCGGAGGCTGGGGTTCAACACCGACATCGGCGGCATCGTCCGCGCGCTCGCGGACGCCGGCGTCCGCGAGATCCGCCAAGGCGTGTTGGTGGGCGGCGGCGCCACGGCCGCGTCGGCGTTGATCGCGATGGCCGAGCTCGGGGCGCTGAGCGTCGAGGTGTGCGTGCGCGACGCGCGCCGCGCGGCATCCGTCGTCGAACTGGGCCACGCCATGGGCCTGGTGATCGAGGCCCGCCCGATCGCCCGGCTCGCCGAGGACTCGGGTGCCGACCTGGTGATCAGCACCGTCCCCGGCAGCGCCGACCTCGCGGTGGTTCCCTCGGACGCGCTCGCGACGGCGACGCTGCTCGACGTGGCCTACGCCCCCTGGCCGACCGCCCTCGCCGCGTCGTGGGTCGAGCGGGGCGGTCGCGTCGTGCACGGACTCGACATGCTGCTCCATCAGGCACTGCTCCAGGTGCGCATCTTCGTGAACGGCGACCCGCTGGCCCCGCTGCCCGACGAGGGGGGCGTGCTCGACGTCATGCGTCGGGCCCTCTGACGCCGCTGTGGGAGGATGGTGGGCATGCTCCGTTGGCTCACCGCCGGTGAATCGCACGGCCCCGAGCTGGTCGCGATCCTCGAGGGACTTCCCGCCGGCATCCCCGTCACGCTCGACGACCTCCGCGCCGATCTGGCCCGTCGCAAGCTCGGCTACGGGCGCGGCGCGCGCATGAAGTTCGAGCAGGACGAGCTGGCGATCTCCGGCGGCGTCCGACACGGGCTGACGCTCGGCAGCCCGGTCGCGCTGCGCATCGGAAACACCGAGTGGCCCAAGTGGGAGCAGGTCATGAGCCCCGAACCGGTCGATCCCGAGACGCTCGGTCGCGGCCGCGGGGCGCCGCTGACCCGCCCGCGTCCGGGCCACGCCGACCTCGTTGGCATGCAGAAGTACGGCTTCGACGAGGCCCGCCCCGTGCTCGAGCGGGCCAGCGCCCGCGAGACGGCCGCCCGGGTGGCGCTCGGCGCGATCGCCCGCGCGTTCCTCGGCGAGCTCGGCATCCGGCTCGTCTCGCACACCGTCGCCATCGGGCCGGTCCGCGTGCCCGAGGGCAGCGCGCTGCCGATGCCGTCCGACGTCGAGGCGCTCGACGCCGACCCGCTGCGCTGCTTCGACGCCGAGACGAGCGCGCGAATGGTCGCCGAGGTCGACGACGCGCACAAGGAGGGCGACACGCTCGGCGGCGTCGTCGAGGTGCTCGCCTACGGGCTCCCGCCCGGTCTCGGATCGCACGTCCACTGGGACCGCCGGCTCGACGCGCAGCTCGCGGCCGCGCTCATGGGCATCCAGGCGATCAAGGGCGTCGAGGTGGGCGACGGATTCCTCACCACCACGCGACGCGGCTCGGCCGCGCACGACGAGCTGCACCTCGCCGACGGCCGGATCGTGCGCGCGAGCGATCGCGCCGGCGGCACCGAGGGCGGTATGTCCACCGGCACCGTGCTGCGCGTGCGCGCCGGCATGAAGCCCATCGCGACCGTGCCGCGCGCGTTGCCCACGATCGATATCGCCACGGGCGAGCCCGCTCCGGCGCACCACCAGCGTTCCGACGTCTGCGCGGTGCCTGCGGCCGGCGTCGTGGCCGAGGCCATGGTCGCGCTGACGCTCGCGAACGCGGTCCTCGAGAAGTTCGGCGGCGACTCGGTCGTCGAGACTCGCCGCAACCTCGAGGCCTACCTCGCGGCGATCCCCGACGCGCTCGCCAGCGAGGTCGCCACGCCCGACGCGGTCCGTGCCTGACGTGCCGCGCGCCGGTGACGCGGCGGCGGTCGCACGGTCGGTGCCGCTGCCGATCGTGCTGGTCGGGCCGATGGGCTCCGGGAAGTCGCGCGTGGGCTCGCGGCTCGCGTCATCCGTCGGCGCGCCGTTCGTCGACACCGACCAGCGCATCGTCGAGCGGCACGGCCCGATCGAGAAGATCTTCGAACGGGAGGGCGAGGCGTTCTTCCGCGTGATCGAGCGGGAGGTGGTCGCCGAGGCGCTGCGCGAGGAGGCGGTTGTCTCGCTCGGCGGGGGCGCGGTGCTCGACGCCGACACGCGCGACGACCTCTCAGACCTCAACGTGGTCTGGCTGCAGGTGTCGGCCGATGCGGTGGCACCCCGCCTGACCTCTGGGAACCGCCCGCTGATCGCCGACGGCGGCCTCGACCGCTGGATCCGCATCCGTGACGAGCGACGACCGCTGTACGCGCAGGTCGCGGGGCTCACCATCGACACCTCGCGTCGCTCGGTCGCGAAGATCGTCGCCGAGATCACCGAGTGGGCCGGAGCACGAGCATGACCGATGACGCCACCACCATCCGAGTCGGAGGCGAGACGGGATACGACGTCGTCGTCGGCCGCGGCGTGATCGACCGCCTGGCCGACGCGATCGGCGGCACCGCGGCCAAGGTGCTCATCGTGCACCCGCCGACGCTCGGCGCGCGCGCCGCCGCGCTGCGCGAGTCGCTGCTCGATCGCTACGAGGTGATCCTCGCCGAGGTGCCCGATGCCGAGCAGGCCAAGCGCGTCGAGGTCGCCGCATTCTGCTGGCAGATCCTCGGACAGGCCGACTTCACGCGCACCGACGTGGTCGTCGGCGTCGGCGGGGGAGCGATCACCGACCTCGCGGGCTTCGTCGCCGCGACGTGGCTGCGCGGTGTCCGGATCGTGCAGGTGCCCACGTCCGTGCTGGGCATGGTCGATGCGGCGGTCGGCGGCAAGACCGGCATCAACACCAACGAGGGCAAGAACCTCGTCGGCGTGTTCCACGCGCCCGCCGCGGTGCTCTGCGATCTCGAGCTGCTCGACACGCTGCCGCGCAACGAGATCCTCGCAGGCTTCGCCGAGATCGTGAAGGCCGGCTTCATCCGCTACCCCGAGATCCTCGACGTCATCGAGGCCGACTCGGATGTCGCGACCGACCCGTCGACGCCCGAGTTCCGGCGCGTGGTCGAGCTGGCGATCCAGATGAAGGCCGACGTCGTGAGCGAGGACTTCCGCGAGGCGGGCCTGCGCGAGATCCTCAATTACGGCCACACGCTCGGCCACGCCGTGGAGCACGCGGAGCGCTATCAGTGGCGGCACGGCGCGGCGGTCGCCGTGGGCCTGGCGTTCGCCGCCGAGCTCGGCCGCCTCTCCGGGCGCCTGTCCGACGAGGTCGCCGACCGGCACAAGCGCGTGCTCGACCTGCTGAGCCTGCCCACGAGCTACCCGGCCGGGCGGTGGAACACGCTGCTCGCCACCATGCAGCGCGACAAGAAAGCGCGTGCCGGGCAGCTGCGGTTCATCGTTCTGGACGACCTCGCGAAGCCCACCGTGATGCTCGCGCCCGACCAGTCGCTGCTCTTCGCGGCGTACCAGGAGATCGCGTCCTGATGGCCGGGCGGGGCGAGCGGATGGCGCGCGGCTAGGCTTCGAGCATGACCACGATCCTCGTGCTGAACGGGCCGAACCTCGGTCGGCTGGGCTCCCGCGAGCCCGAGGTGTACGGCTCGCAGACGCTCGCCGACATCGAGGCCGACCTCTCGTCGTTCGTGCCCGACGGCGTCGAGATCGAGCTGCGCCAGACCGACGATGAGGGCCAGCTGGTCGGATGGCTCCACGAGGCCGTCGACCGCGGCACGCCCGTCGTGCTGAACCCCGCGGCGTTCACCCACTACAGCTACGCGTTGCGGGATGCCGCGGCCCAGCTCACGACGGCCGGCGTGCCCCTCGTCGAGGTGCATCTCTCCAACCCCCACGCGCGGGAGGCGTTCCGGCACACGAGCGTCATCTCGGGCGTCGCGACGGGCGTCATCGCGGGGTTCGGAGCCGACTCGTACCGCCTCGCGATCGACTGGCTGCTGCGCCATCCGTAGTCTCGACTAGAATCGATCGGTCGCACGCGCACCCGCGTGCCCATCGACTTCTCCCTCCTCCACCGAACGGAACACCCATGGCAAGCACCGCGGACATCAAGAACGGCGTCGTCCTCAACATCGACGGCCAGCTCTGGAGCGTCATCGAGTTCCAGCACGTCAAGCCCGGCAAGGGCGGCGCGTTCGTGCGCACCAAGTTGAAGAACGTCGTGAGCGGCAAGGTCGTCGACCGCACGTACAACGCCGGCGCGAAGGTCGACATCGAGAACGTCGACCGTCGCGACTTCACCTACCTCTACAGCGACGGCGACGGCTTCGTGTTCATGGACGCGACCGACTACGACCAGATCACCGTGCCGGCGACGATCGTGGGCGACGCCAAGAATTTCATGCTCGAGAACCAGGCCGTCACGATCGCGCTGAACAACGGCAACCCGCTCTACATCGACCTGCCCGCGTCGGTCGTGCTCGAGATCACGTACACCGAGCCAGGCCTCCAGGGCGACCGCTCGACCGGCGGCACCAAGGCCGCGACGGTCGAGACGGGCTACGAGATCCAGGTGCCGCTGTTCCTCGAGACCGGCACCAAGGTCAAGGTCGACACCCGCTCGGGCGAGTACCTCGGCCGTGTGAACTAGTGAGCGCCCGCACGAAGGCGCGCAAGCGCGCCCTCGACCTGCTGTACGCCGCCGACATGCGCCAGGTGCCGGTCGAGCAGCTGCTCGCCGTCGAGGCGGAGCGCGCCGTGAACGAGCCCGAGCGCCAGGCGTCGTGGCTCTACGCGCGCGAGATCGTCGACGGGATCGTCGACCACGGCGACGAGATCGACGAGCTCATCACGACCCACTCGCGCGGGTGGACGCTCGAGCGCATGCCCGCGGTCGACCGTGCGCTGCTGCGCATCGGCGTGTGGGAGATCGTCTACAACGACGAGGTGCCCGACCCCGTCGCGATCAGCGAGGCCGTCGAGGCCGCGACGGTGCTCTCGACCGACGACTCGGCCGGCTTCGTGAACGGCCTGCTCGCGGCGGTCTGGCACTCGAAGGGCTGACGCGCCGCACCCGCCCCGCGCCGTACGCCGCTCACCGCGCGGATTCGAAGCTCCGGGCTGCGAGCAGGCTCATGGCGTGCTCGACGACCTCGCGCGGACCATCGTGCCTGCGGGGTTCGCGACGGAGCAGCTCCGCACGCTCTTGGTAACCGGGGTCGCTCGACAACTTGCGCCACGCCCGGAGGATCGCCTGCGGCGTGGGGGTGCCCGTTCGCAGGTCGATCCCGGCGCCCGTCCACGCGACGCGCGCGGCGATCTCCGGCTTGTCGAGGTCGCCGCCGGCGACGATGAGCGGCACGCCGTGCGAGAGTGCGGCGAGCACGCCGCCCCACCCGCCGTTCGTGATCATCGCATCGATCCGCGGCAGCAGCGCGGCGTAGTCGACGAGTCCGGTGACGTATGCGTTCGGCGGTGAGGGGAACGGCAGCCCGGGCGCTTCGGCGCGCCCGGTCGTGGCGACGATCGAGATCGGCTGCCGGCCGAGCGCGGTGAACGCCGGACGGATGAGGTCGTCGGGATCGACGTTCAGCGTGCCCTGGGTCACGTGGACGATCGGTCGTTCCGCGGCGAGCTCGCCCCACCAGGGCGGTGCCGCGGTTCCGGCCCGGCCCGTCGGAGCGAGCGCACCGACGTACTGCACTGGCACGGGCCATCCGGCGCGGGGCCAATCGAGATCCGGGATGCCCGACGCGCAGACGAGGTCGGGCGAGGAGAAGACGAGCTCGAACGGGACGGCCGACGGAGCCAGTCCGGATGAGGCGCGCTGCTCGTCGTACGCGCGCCGCAGGCCGCGCGTCGCGAGTCGGAGCGCGGCGTGCAGCACGCGGTCGCGGCCGCGTCCGAGCGGTCCCCGCGCCGGGGCGATCCCGAATCCCGGCGGCGGCAGTCCCGGCGTCGGAATGGTGAGCGGCACGATGCTCACGGTCACCCACGGAGTGCCGGTGCGTTCGGACGCGAAGCGAGCACCCAGGCTGAGGCCGTCGGCGACGATGAGATCCCACGCACGTTCCGCGTACGCGGCGACCAGGTCGTCACCCTGCGCCGCGGCGGTCCGGATGAAGACGTGCTCGACGTTCGCGAGTACCTGCATCGGGCCCTTGCGGCCACGGAGGGTGGGGAACGTCGCCGGAAGGTCGTACTCGTCGAAATCGGGCGCGCGCGACCACGTCACGACGTCCGCTCCGGTCGCGGCGAATCGTTGCCGGTAGGCGGAGCCCGTGTAGACGCGGACGGTGTGGCCGGCTTCGAGGAACGCCGTGGCGACGGCCGCGAGCGGTGCCACGTGCCCGGCGAACGGCATCACCGTGATCATCACGTCGGCCATGTGCGATGGCACCACGCGAGCCGGTCGGGCCGCGGCCCCCGAAGAGGGGCGGATGTCGCACGACCCCGAGACGACGTCCGGGAAGACCCGCACGGAAACGGAGGGGGAACCCTCGCTTCGATCCGGGATGCGCCCGGATCCGTGGACCAGCGCGCGCCGATTCACTGGATGACGTCGCCGCAGTCCGGCACGTCACCCACAACGTCGCTCTGGAAGGAGCACCGCCATGTCCACCTTCTCCGCTCCCACCCGGCTCCAGCCGGTCGCGCACCGTCCCTCGTTCTCGGGCGTGCGCTCGCTCCTCGGCCGCTTCGCGACCGCCGAGGCCGCGCTCAAGGCGTTCCTCGAGCGCTGGAGCATCCCGGCGCTCCGCGTCGCCCTCGGCGCCGTCTTCGCGGTGTTCGGCGTCCTCAAGTTCTTCCCCGGGGTCAGCCCGGTCGAGTCGCTCGTCGAGGCGACCTGGGGTGTGCTCACCTTCGGCATCGTCGGCGGCCAGCTCGCGATGATCCTCACCGCCGTCATCGAGACGACGGCGGGCCTGCTCATCATCTCCGGCAGGTTCGCCCGCCTCGGCCTGGTCGTCCTCGCCGTCGCGTTCGTCGGGATCTTCTCGCCGGTCGTGTTCTTCACCGACGAGCTCATCACGGCGGCGGGCCCGACGCTGCTCGGCCAGTACGTCGCGAAGAACGTGGTCCTCGTGGCTGCGGCGCTCGTGGTCGCCTCGCGCGTGCTGCGCGGGCGGAGCGAGGCCCGGTGATCCGACCGGCCTCCGCCGAACCGGGAAGGGGTGCGACGCTCGGCGTCGCACCCCTTCCGCGTGCTAGGCCGCCTGTCCGGTGATCCCAAGCTCCGCCTCGCGGGTCCGGGTCGATGCCGGAGCGGGACGCACGCCCCAGGCGACCAGCACCACGGCCTCGAGGCCGAACCCGACGAGCGTCCCGTGCGGGTAGTAGCTGAGTCCCAGGGTCGAGAGGACGAGCACGGGGAGCGTGCCGGCGAGCAGCACGCGCTCCCACGCCGGGACGCCTGCGCCGCGCGGTGCGGCGATCGCGACCACCACGGCCCAGAGGCCGATGGCGATCAGCACGAACGCCTCGGCGCCCCACAGCGCGTGCAGGGGCGCACCATCCGGATGGTTGAGGTAGCTCAGTAGTGTGACGGGCACGCCCGCCAGCACGAGCCATCCGAGGACACGACCCGACCAGCCGAGCGCCGCGAACGCCGGACCCGTCGCGAGCCAGATCAGCAGGAACGATGCTGATGCCGCGGCGCCGAAGACCAGGTAGAAGTCTGGCTGCCCGTTGGCGACCAGCCAGTCGCGCACCGCGTCGTACGGCGACAGCCGGTTGAGCGCGAACAGCCAGCCGGGCATCCCGTAGGCCCCCGACCACACCGCCTGCTGCGGCGGCAGGAGCACGAACGCCCACGCGGCGGCGACGAGGGCGAGGACGACGCCGACCACTCGACTCGGACGGGAGCGCATGCTTCGAACCGTAGCGGACAGCCCGCCGACGCGAGCAGCGGCATCCGTCTCACCGCACCACCGCTGGTAGGATCGATCGACCGACAACCTTGAAGTCCGTCCCGTGAGGCGGAGAAGGGAGTCTGCATCGCTGTGCGCACCGTGCTCCAGCAGGCCGACCTCGAGCGGGCCTTGACCCGCATCGCCCATGAGATCCTCGAAGCCAATCGCGGCGCCGACGATCTCGTCCTCCTCGGCATTCCCACGCGCGGCGTGGTGCTGGCCGATCGACTCGCCCGCATCGTCGCCCGGATCGCCGGCGTCCCGGTGCCCGCGGGCGCCCTCGACGTGACGATGTACCGCGACGACCTGGGCCGCAACCCGGTGCGAGCCACGCACCCCACGCAGGTTCCGGGCGACGGCATCGACGGCCGTGTCGTGGTGCTCGTCGACGACGTGCTCTACTCCGGGCGCACCATCCGTGCCGCCCTCGACGCGCTGGCCGACCTCGGCCGCGCGCGGGCCGTGCGCCTGGCCGTGCTCGTCGACCGCGGCCACCGCGAGTTCCCCATCCGTGCCGATTACGTCGGCAAGAACCTGCCGAGCTCGACGCGCGAGCGCATCAACGTGCGGCTCGCCGAGGTCGACGGCGACGACGCCGTGACGATCGAGGGAGGCGACGCGTGAGGCACCTGCTCAGTACACGCGACCTCGCACGCGACGAGGCCATCGGCCTGCTCGACGTCGCCGAGGACATGGCCGCAGTCCAGGAGCGCGAGGTCAAGAAGCTGCCGACGCTCCGCGGCCGCACGGTCGTGAACCTCTTCTTCGAGGACTCCACGCGCACGCGCATCTCGTTCGAGGCCGCCGCCAAGCGGCTCTCGGCCGACGTCATCAACTTCAGCGCGAAGGGCTCGAGCGTCTCCAAGGGCGAGAGCCTCAAGGACACCGCGCAGACCCTCCAGGCCATGGGCGCCGACGGGGTCGTCATCCGGCACCCCTCGTCGGGCGCGCCGTCGACCTTGGCGACGAGCGGATGGATCGACGCGGGCGTCGTCAACGCCGGCGACGGCACGCACGAGCACCCCACGCAGGCGCTCCTCGATGCGTTCACGATGCGGCGCCGCCTGCATGGGACCGCCTCGCGCGGTCGCGACCTCGACGGCGCGCGCGTGGTGATCGTCGGCGACATCCTGCACTCGCGCGTCGCCAGGTCGAACGTGTGGCTGCTCGAGACGCTCGGCGCCGAGGTGACCCTCGTCGCCCCGCCCACGCTCGTGCCGGTCGACGTGTCGGGGTGGCCCGCGCACGTCGACTACGACCTCGACCGGGCGCTCGCCGCGCAGCCCGACGTGGTCATGATGCTCCGCATCCAGGCGGAGCGGATGCAGGGGGCGTTCTTCCCGAACAGCCGGGAGTACGCCCGCACGTGGGGTCTCGACGACGCGCGGTTCGCGCGGTTGCCCGCGACTACCATGGTCATGCATCCCGGCCCGATGAACCGCGGGCTCGAGATCGCCGCCCGCGCCGCCGACTCGTCGCAGTCCACGGTGCGCGAGCAGGTTGCGAACGGAGTATCAGTGAGAATGGCCGCCCTCTATCTGCTGCTGTCCGGCGAGCGGGGTGAGGCCCGATGAGCGACGCGTTCCTCATCCGGGGCGCCGCGCTGCCCTCCGGCGAGCGTGCCGACATCCTCGTGCAGGGCGGCCGCATCGCCGACGTCGGGTCGGTGACGGATGCCGCCGGCGCCACGGTGATCGACGCCGACGGGCTCGTCGCCCTACCCGGCCTGGTCGACCTGCACACGCACCTGCGCGAACCCGGGTACGAGCAGAGCGAGACCGTGCTCACCGGAACGCAGGCCGCCGCGGCCGGTGGCTTCACCGCGGTGTTCGCGATGGCCAACACCTTCCCCGTCGCCGACACCGCGGGCGTCGTCGAGCAGGAGCTCTCGCTCGGCGAGGCCGCCGGCTACGCGACCGTCCAGCCGATCGGCGCCGTCACCGTCGGGCTCAAGGGCGAGCAGCTCGCCGAGCTCGGCGCGATGGCCGCCTCGCGGGCGCGTGTCCGCGTCTTCAGCGACGACGGGTTCTG
The DNA here is from genome assembly GCF_042794545.1 of Agromyces sp. NPDC056523. Classification (NCBI taxonomy): domain Bacteria; kingdom Bacillati; phylum Actinomycetota; class Actinomycetes; order Micrococcales; family Microbacteriaceae; genus Agromyces; species Agromyces sp. NPDC056523. The sequence continues at coordinate 504,082 of NZ_JBHTTM010000002.1, read as the reverse complement.
CGTCTTCGACCCGCTGCTCATGCGGCGCGCGCTCGAGTACGTGAAGGCGTTCGACGGCGTCATCGCCCAACACGCGCAGGAGCCGCGCCTCACCCAGGGTGCCCAGATGAACGAGGGCGCCCTCTCGGGTGAGCTCGGCCTGGCCGGATGGCCCGCGGTCGCCGAGGAGTCGATCATCGCGCGCGACGTGCTCCTGGCCGAGCACGTCGGCTCGCGGCTGCACGTCTGCCACGTCTCGACCGCCGGCTCGGTCGAGGTGATCCGCTGGGCGAAAGCGCGGGGCATCGACGTGACCGCCGAGGTCACGCCGCACCACCTGCTGCTGACCGAGGACCTGGTCGCCGGACGCGGCGACGGTGGAGGGCACCGTGCGGGCTACGACCCGCGCTACAAGGTCAACCCGCCACTGCGCCGGCAGGAGGACGTCGAGGCCCTGCGCGCCGCGCTGGCCGATGGCACGATCGACATCGTCGCCACCGACCACGCCCCGCATCCGGTAGAGGCGAAGGAAGGCGAGTGGGACGCCGCCGCCAACGGCATGGTCGGGCTCGAGTCCGCGGTGTCGGTCGTGCAGCACGCCATGGTCGACACGGGCCTCATGGGGTGGGCCGATGTCGCACGCGTCCTGTCGTCGACTCCGGCGCGGATCGGCCGCATCTCCGGCCATGGCGAGCCCATCGCGGCCGGCTCCGGCGCGGAGCTCACCCTCATCGACCCCGCCGCGTCGGCCGAGTTCGGCACCGACCGCCTCGCGGGCCGGAGCGTGAACTCGCCCTACCTCGGCCGAGTGCTGCCCGGCCGCGTCGTGGCGACGTTCCACCGCGGCGTGCCCACCGTGCTCGATGGCCTCGTGCGCCCCGCGGAAGAGGTGTCGCGTGGCTAGCGGCTGGATCGTCGGAACCGTCGCCGCCGTCGTGCTGATCGGCATGGCGGGACTGCTGATGGCGCGCTCATGGCGTCGGCGCACCGTGCGCGACGAGACACTCGGGGCGTACGACGCGCCCGCGGGGCTCGGTACTCCGGTGCTCGAGGTCGAGGCGCTCTACGTCGCGACGACTCCCGAGTCCGAGCCGCTCGAGCGGCTCGCGGTCGAGGGTCTCGCCTTCCGCGGCTCGGCCCGAGTCGAGGTGCACGCCGAGGGCGTGCTGCTGCGCATCGCGGGCGAGCAGCCGAGCTACATCCCGGCCGACCGGCTCGTGGGCGCCGGGACCGCGACCTACGCGATCGACCGGGGAGTCGAGCCCGAGGGCCTCGTCGCCCTCACCTGGATCGTCGACGACCGGTCGGAGCCCGAGACGCCGACCCGGGTCGACAGCTACCTGCGGTGCCGCTATCCGGGCGATCCTGCCCGGCTCGTCGCCGCCCTGAACGACATCGCCGCCGCGCCCGCCGAGGTGCGGCCGGCCGCAGAGACTGCAGAAAGCGAGGCCTCGGATGACTGAGACCCCGAACCCGATCCCCGCCGACACCGGTGCCGTGCCCGTGGCCGTCGATCTCGACCGCGCGGTACTGGTCCTCGAGGACGGCACGAGATACGAGGGGCGCGCGTACGGCGCGCGCGGCCGCACGTTCGGCGAGGCCGTCTTCGCGACGGGCATGACCGGCTACCAGGAGACGCTCACCGACCCGTCGTACGCGGGGCAGATCGTGCTCATGACCGCGCCGCACATCGGCAACACCGGCATGAACGACGACGACATGGAGTCCTCGAAGATCTGGGTCGCGGGCTTCGTGGTGCGCGACCCCTCGCGCGTCGTCTCCAATTTCCGTTCCCAGCGCAGCCTCGACGACGACCTCGCCGAGGCCGGGATCGTCGGCATCAGCCGCCTCGACACGCGTGCGGTCACGCGCCACATCCGTTCGCTCGGCGCCATGCGCGCAGGCGTGTTCTCGGGCGAGGACGCCTGGATGTCGGCCGGCGAGCAGCTCGAGCTCGTGCAGGGCGGCGAGCAGATGGCCGGCCGGAACCTCTCGGGTGCGGTCTCGACCGACGAGCTGTACTCACTCGACGCCGTCGGCGAGCGCGTGGGTTCCGTGGCGGTGCTCGACCTCGGCGTGAAGACCTCCACGCTGAAGTACCTCGCGGAGCGCGGCTTCGATGTGCACGTGCTGCCGCAGACCGTGACCGCCGAGGACGTCCTGGCGCTTCGACCCGACGCGCTGTTCTTCTCGAACGGCCCCGGCGACCCCGGCGCATCCGACCGCCACGTCGAGCTGCTCCGCACGGCACTGCGCGAGGGCGTCCCGTACTTCGGCATCTGCTTCGGCAACCAGCTGCTCGGGCGCGCGCTCGGCTTCGAGACCTACAAGCTCCCGTTCGGCCACCGCGGCATCAACCAGCCGGTGCTCGACCGCGAGACCGGACGCGTCGAGATCACCGCCCACAACCACGGGTTCGCGGTGGCCGCGCCGACCGACCGGATCAGCGACTCGGCCGAGGGCTTCGGTCGCGTCGAGGTCAGCCACGTCGGCCTGAACGACGACGTCGTGGAGGGCCTGAACTGCCTCGACATCCCGGCGTTCTCGGTGCAGTACCACCCCGAGTCGGCGGCCGGACCGCACGACGCCAACTACCTCTTCGACCGCTTCCGCGACATGGTCATCGCGAGCAAGACCACCGACGACAGCCAGGAGGCCGGCGAGTAATGCCCAAGCGCGACGACATCAACTCCGTCCTCGTCATCGGATCGGGACCCATCGTCATCGGCCAGGCCGCCGAGTTCGACTACTCGGGCACGCAGGCCTGCCGTGTCCTCCGCGCCGAGGGCGTGCGCGTCATCCTGGTCAACCCCAACCCGGCGACGATCATGACCGACCCCGACTTCGCCGACGCGACCTATGTCGAGCCGATCACCCCCGAGGTGATCGAGTCGATCATCGTCAAGGAGAAGCCGGATGCCGTGCTGCCCACGCTGGGCGGACAGACCGCGCTGAATGCGGCGATCGCCCTGCACGACGCGGGCATCCTCGACAAGCACGGCGTCGAGCTCATCGGCGCGAAGGTCGACGCGATCCGCAAGGGCGAGGACCGGCAGCTGTTCAAGGACCTCGTGATCGAGGCCGGTGCGGAAGTCGCCCGCTCGCATGTCGCGACGACCCTCGAGCAGGCCAAGGAGTTCGCCGAGGACCTCGGCTACCCGCTCGTCGTCCGCCCGTCGTTCACGATGGGCGGGCTCGGCTCGGGCTTCGCGTACACCGAGGAGGACCTCGTCCGCATCGTGACGCAGGGCCTGCACGACTCGCCCACCACCGAGGTGCTCCTCGAGGAGTCGATCCTCGGCTGGAAGGAGTACGAGCTCGAGCTCATGCGCGACACGCACGACAACACCGTCGTCGTGTGCTCGATCGAGAACGTCGACCCGGTCGGCGTGCACACCGGCGACTCGATCACGGTGGCACCGGCGCTCACGCTCACCGACCGCGAGTACCAGAAGCTCCGCGACATCGGCATCGACATCATCCGCGCCGTGGGCGTCGACACGGGCGGGTGCAACATCCAGTTCGCCGTCGACCCGGTCGACGGGCGCATCATCGTCATCGAGATGAACCCGCGCGTCTCGCGCTCGTCGGCGCTCGCGTCGAAGGCGACGGGCTTCCCGATCGCGAAGATCGCCGCGAAGCTCGCGATCGGCTACCGGCTCGACGAGATCCCGAACGACATCACCAAGGTCACGCCGGCCTCCTTCGAGCCGACGCTCGACTACATCGTCGTGAAGGTGCCGCGGTTCGCGTTCGAGAAGTTCCCTGCCGCGGACCCGACGCTCACCACCACGATGAAGTCCGTCGGCGAGGCCATGGCGATCGGCCGCAACTTCACGACCGCGCTGCAGAAGGCGCTGCGCTCGCTCGAGAAGCGCGGGTCGAGCTTCCACTGGGAGGACGAGCCGCGTTCGGTCGACGAGTTGCTCGAGGCGTCCACGGTGCCGACCGACGGCCGGATCGTGCTCGTGCAGCAGGCGCTCCGCAAGGGCGCCACGATCGAGCAGGCGTTCGAGGCCACGAAGATCGACCCGTGGTTCCTCGACCAGATCGCCCTGATCAACGAGGTCGCCGACCAGGTCGCGGCCGCGCCGGCCCTCGACACCGACACCATGCTGCTCGCGAAGGACCACGGCTTCTCCGACGCGCAGATCGGACAGCTCCGCGGGTTCGGCGAGGCCGACGTGCGCGAGGTGCGGCACATCCTCGGCATCCGACCGGTGTTCAAGACCGTCGACACGTGCGCGGGGGAGTTCCCGGCGCTCACGCCGTACCACTACTCGAGCTACGACCTCGAGACCGAGGTCGTGCCGAGCGAGCGGCGCAAGGTCGTGATCCTCGGCTCGGGGCCGAACCGCATCGGCCAGGGCGTCGAGTTCGACTATTCGTGCGTCCACGCGTCGTTCGCCCTGTCCGACGCCGGGTTCGAGACCATCATGATCAACTGCAACCCCGAGACCGTCTCGACCGACTACGACACGAGCGACCGGCTCTACTTCGAGCCGCTCACGCTCGAGGACGTGCTCGAGGTCATCCACGCCGAGTCGCAGTCGGGTGAGCTCGTCGGCGTCGTCGTGCAGCTCGGCGGCCAGACCGCCCTCGGCCTGGCCAAGGGCCTCGAGGCGGCCGGGGTCCCGATCCTCGGCACGAGCCCCGAGGCGATCGACCTGGCCGAGGAGCGCGGCCTCTTCGCCGGCATCCTCGAGCGCGCGGGCCTGCTCGCGCCGCGGAACGGGACGGCGATCGACCTGGCGGGTGCGGTGCACGTCGCCGAGCAGATCGGCTATCCGGTGCTCGTGCGCCCGAGCTACGTGCTCGGCGGTCGGGGCATGGAGATCGTGTACGACACGGCCTCGCTCGCCGACTACTTCGCCCGCATCGAGGGGCAGGGCATCGTCGGTCCGAGCCATCCGCTGCTCGTCGACCGGTTCCTCGACGACGCCATCGAGATCGACGTCGACGCGCTCTACGACGGCACCGAGCTCTACGTCGGCGGCGTCATGGAGCACATCGAGGAGGCCGGCATCCACTCGGGCGACTCGAGCTGCACCCTGCCGCCCGTGACGCTCGGCCGCGCCGAGATCGACCGCGTGCGCGAGGCGACCCGCGCGATCGCCGAGGGCATCGGCGTGCGGGGCCTGCTCAACGTGCAGTTCGCGATCGGCGCCGGGGTGCTCTACGTGCTCGAGGCGAACCCGCGGGCGAGCCGCACGGTGCCGTTCGTCTCGAAGGCGCTCGGCATCCCGCTCGCGAAGGCGGCCTCGCGCATCATGGTGGGCACGTCGGTCCGCGACCTCGTCGCCGACGGCCTCCTGCCCGAGGTCGACGGGTCGCGCGTGCCGCTCGACGCGCCGGTCGCCGTGAAGGAGGCCGTGCTGCCGTTCCACCGCTTCCGCACGCGCGAGGGCATCATGGTCGACTCGGTGCTCGGGCCCGAGATGCGCTCGACGGGTGAGGTCATGGGCATCGACCGCGACTTCCCGACCGCGTTCGCGAAGAGCCAGCTGGCCGCGTACGGCGGCATGCCGGTCTCGGGTCGCGTGTTCGTGTCCGTCTCCGACCGCGACAAGCGGGCGATCGTGCTGCCCGTGCTGCGCCTCCAGCAGCTCGGCTACGACCTTGTCGCCACCGAGGGCACCTCCGAGGTGCTCCGCCGCCACGGCATCGAGGCCGGCACGGTGCTCAAGTTCAGCGAGAAGCACGGCGACGACGCGGTGTCGGTCGTCGAGCTCATCCACCGCGGCGAGATCGACGTGGTCGTCAACACGCCCAGCGGCCGGTCGGCACGCGCCGACGGCTACGAGATCCGCGCTGCGGCGGTCGCCGCCGACATCCCGCTGTTCACCACGATCGCCGAGCTCTCGGCAGCGGTCGCGGCGCTCGATGCCGTGAAGGGCGGCTTCGAGGTGACGAGCCTGCAGGAGTACGCCGAGCGGCGTGCGGTCGGGGTGGTCGCGTGAACGGCGCCGCCTCGTTCGGCGAGCGGCTCCATGCGGCGTTTACCGCGTGGGGTCGCCTCTGCGTCGGCATCGACCCGCACGCGGCGCTGCTCGACCGCTGGGGCCTCGACGATTCCGCCGAGGGCGCGCGCGAGTTCGGGCTCAGGGTCGTCGGCGCCGCCGCCGGTCGCGCCGGTCTCGTGAAGCCGCAAGTCGCCTTCTACGAGCGTCACGGCGCGGCGGGGTACGTCGCGCTCGAGCGCGTGCTCGCCGAGGCGCGCGACGCGGGCATGCTCGTGATCGCCGACGTCAAGCGCGGCGACATCGGCACGAGCGTCGACGCGTACGGCGAGGCGTGGCTGCGGCCCGGCTCAACGCTCGAGTCCGACGCCATGACGATCAGCGCCTACCAGGGCCTCGGTTCGATCGAGTCGGTCATGCGCCGGGCGGATGCCGCGGGCAAGGGCCTGTTCGTCCTGTCGGCGACGTCGAACCCCGAGGCGGCCGCCATCCAGCGTGCCGTCCTGCAGCAGTCGAGTCGTGAAGGCGACACCGTCGCGGGCGCGATCTGCGCCGGCGTGGCGGCGTGGAACGCCGCACGCGACGACGCGGCCGACCGGCCGCTGGGCTCGATCGGCGTCGTGCTGGGCGCGACGGTCGACCTCGCGGCATCCGGCATCGACACGTCGGCCGACCCGATCGCGCCGACCCTGCCGGTGCTCGCGCCGGGGTTCGGCCACCAGGGCGCCGACGTGCGCGACCTCGACGCCATCTACGGATCGCTCGCGGCCGGGGTCATCGTGAGCGAGTCGCGCTCGCTGCTCGGCGAGGGTCCCGACGGACTCGCCGAGGCGATCGTGCGCCGTGCCGACGAGATCGGAGCCGCCCGTGTCTGAGCGCACCGCGACATCCGCCCCGCCCGAGGTCGACCGCGTCGCCGCGTCGCGCGCCGCCGTGGCCGCCCGCCGGGCCCGCGCCGCCGTGAAGCACGACATCGCGACCGGCGGGCGCAGTCCGCTCGACGTGCTCCGCGCGTCCTACGAGGAGCCCGAGGGCGTCGAGGGCCGTCTGCGCGTGACCGAGTTCCTCACCTCGATCCCGGCCATCGGGCAGACCAAGTGCGTCCGCATCATGGACGAACTCCAGATCGCGAACTCCAAGCGACTCGGCGGACTCGGCCGGCTGCAGCGCCGCCGGCTGCGCGAGTACGTCGCCGACTGGGTCGCCGACCACGGCGGCACGGGAGACCGGCTCGTGGTCCTCGCCGGCCCGACCGCCGTCGGCAAGGGCACGGTCGCCGGGTACATCCGCGAGCACCATCCCGACGTGAAGCTCTCCGTGTCGGCGACGACGCGCGCGCCGCGCCCCGGCGAGGTCGAGGGCGAGCACTACTTCTTCGTCTCCGACGACGAGTTCGATCGCATGGTCGACTCCGGCGAGCTGCTCGAGTGGGCCACCGTGCACAACGCGCATCGCTACGGCACTCCGCGCCGCGCGGTCGAGCAGGCGATCGCGGCGGGCAGCAGCGTGCTCCTCGAGATCGACATCCAGGGCGCGCGTTCGGTGCGCCGTGCGATGCCCGAGGCGACGCTGGTGTTCCTGCTGCCGCCGACGTGGGATGAGCTCGTCCGCCGGCTGGTCGGACGCGGCACCGAGAGCGCCGCCGAACAGCAGCGACGACTCGAGACCGCGAAGGTCGAACTGGCAGCCGTCGAGGAGTTCGACCACCAGGTCGTCAACCACGAGGTCCGCGAGGCCGCGCAAAAGGTCGTAGACTTGATGCGGCCTCGCCGGGGTCGGCGTCAGCCTGCCCCGCGCCACGATCTTCCGCGCATCACAGATGCGCCTCACTCGAAGGAGTCCCTGCATGGCTGAGAAGCTGTCCGGCATCATCGACCCGCCCATCGACGACCTGCTCTCGAAGGTCGACTCGAAGTACCAGTTGGTCATCTTCGCGTCCAAGCGGGCGCGACAGATCAACGACTACTACGCCGACCTGCACGAGGGCAGCCTGTTCGACAACGTCGGACCGCTCGTCGACTCGTCGATCGACGACAAGCCCCTCTCGGTCGCGCTCCACGAGGTGAACGAGGACAAGCTGCGCCTCCGCCCGATCGGCGAGTAGCCGGCAGGCGCGCATGGCGCTGAACATCGTCGTCGGCATCACCGGCGGCATCGCGGCGTACAAGGCCGTGTCGGTCGTGCGTTCCCTCGTGCTCGCCGGCCATGACGTGCACGTCGTGCCGACCGAGTCGGCGCTCCGGTTCGTCGGCCTGCCCACGCTCGAGGCGATCTCGCGCAACCCGGTGCACACCGACCTCTTCGAGGGCGTCGCCGAGGTGCGCCATGTCGCGATCGGCCAGGCCGCCGACCTCATCGTGATCGCGCCGGCGACGGCGAACAGCATCGCGAAGCTCGCCGCGGGCCTGGCCGACGACCTGCTCGGCAACACCGTCCTCGCGAGCGAGGCGCCCGTCGTCGTCGCGCCCGCGATGCACACCGAGATGTGGCGGAACCCGGCGACGCAGGCCAACGTCGCGACGCTGCGCGAGCGCGGTATCACGATCGTCGGACCCGCGGAGGGTCAGCTCACCGGCACCGACATCGGGCCGGGTCGGCTCGAGGAGCCCGACGTGATCGTCGCGGCGGCACTCGAGGTCGCCCGTCGTCACGGGCTCGACGCGGACGCGCCCGGCGTGGTGTCCGGCACGATCCCCGACGGCGCCGGCCCCGAGCCTGCGCACGACCTCGCGGGCCGCCGGATCGTGGTGTCCGCGGGCGGCACGCGCGAGCCGCTCGACCCCGTGCGCTTCCTCGGCAACCGCTCGAGTGGCAAGCAGGGCGTCGCGATCGCCGAGGCCGCCGCCGCACGCGGCGCCGACGTCACGCTCGTCGCCGCGAACCTCGAGGTCGCCGATCCGAGCGGATGCCGCGTGCGCGCCGTGTCGACGGCACTCGAACTGCGCGACGCGATGACCGAGGCCCTCGCCGGTGCCGATGTCGTCGTGATGGCCGCGGCGGTCGCCGACTACCGCCCGGCGACCGTGAGCGAGGCCAAGATCAAGAAGGTCGACGGCCGCGACCACATGACCCTGGAACTGGTTCGCAACCCCGACATCCTCGCCGGGCTGGGCGCGACCTCGCACGACGGCACGCTGCTCGTCGGGTTCGCCGCCGAGACCGAGGCAGACCCGGAGCGCCTGCTCGAACTCGGCCGCGCGAAGCGCCGGGCGAAGGGCGCCGACCTCCTCGTGGTCAACCGGGTCGGCTGGACGCGGGGCTTCGCGGCGGACGAGAACGCCGTGAGCATCATCGACGCCTCCGACGAGGTCGTCGCGGAGGCATCCGGAACGAAGATGTCGGTGGCGCACGGCATCCTCGACGTCGTCGCCGCCCGGCTCGCCGAGGGCGACGCCCCCGAATCCACGACGCCCCCGACCCCACGATGAAGGAAACCCATCCCGCATGAGCGCACTGCGCCAGTTCACCTCCGAGTCCGTCACCGAGGGGCATCCCGACAAGATCTGCGACCAGGTCTCCGACGCGATCCTCGATGCGCTGCTCGCCGTCGACCCGCAGGCGCGCGTCGCGGTCGAGACCCTCGTGACGACCGGGCTCGTGCACGTGGCCGGTGAGGTGTCGACCTCGGGGTACGTCGAGATCCCGGCGATCGTGCGCGATCGCATCACCTCGATCGGCTACGACTCGTCCGACGTCTGGTTCGACGGCCGCTCGTGCGGGGTCTCCGTCTCGATCGGCGGGCAGTCGCCCGACATCGCGCAGGGCGTCGACCACGCGTACGAGTCGCGCGAGGGGGCGAGCATCGACGAGCTCGATCGCCAGGGCGCGGGCGACCAGGGCATCATGTTCGGCTATGCGGTCCGTGAGACGCCCGAACTCATGCCGGTGCCGATCTGGCTCGCGCACCGCCTCGCCGAACGGCTCGCCCGGGTCCGCAAGGACGGCGAGCTCGACTACCTGCGTCCCGACGGCAAGACGCAGGTGACGGTCGGCTACGAGGGGCAGACCGCCCGCACGATCGAGACCGTCGTGCTCTCCACGCAGCACGCCCCGAGCGTCTCGACCGAGCAGCTGCGCGCCGAGGTCGAAGAGCTCGTCATCCGCCCGGTGCTCGACACCGTCGAACTGTCGCGTCACGACCTCAAGGTGCTCATCAACCCGACCGGGCGCTTCGAGATCGGCGGCCCGCAGGGCGACGCCGGGCTCACCGGCCGCAAGATCATCATCGACACCTACGGCGGGGCGAGCCGGCACGGCGGCGGCGCCTTCAGCGGCAAGGATCCGTCGAAGGTCGACCGCTCGGCGGCCTACGCGATGCGCTGGGTCGCGAAGAACGCGGTCGCCGCGGGCCTGGCCGACCGGCTCGAGCTGCAGGTCGCGTACGCGATCGGCGCCGCGGCCCCGGTCGGGCTCTACGTCGAGACGTTCGGCACCGCGCACCTGCCCGAAGATCGCATCATCGGCGCGATCCGCGACGTGTTCGACCTGCGCCCGGCCGCGATCATCCGCGATCTCGACCTCCTCCGGCCCATCTACGCCGACACGGCGACCTACGGCCACTTCGGCCGTGAGCTGCCGGCCTTCACGTGGGAGCGGCTCGACCGCGTCGACGACCTCCGCGCTGCCGCCGGGCTCTGACGTGGCCGCCGGGCCGGTGGCGAGGGTCCTCGTCGACTCGCCGCTGCCGCAGCTCGACCAGCTGCTCGACTATCGAGTCCCGGAACGGCTCGCCGACGTCGTGTCTGCGGGCGTGCGCGTGCGCGTGCCGCTCCGGACCGGCGGCCGCATCGCCGACGCCTGGGTGGTCGAGCTCGCCGAGCGCTCGGAGTTCCGCGGTGAGCTGAGCGAGGTCCACGACGTCGTGACCGACGTTCCGGTGCTGATGCCCGAGGTGTGGCGACTCGCCCGGGCCGCGGCCGATCGCGCGGCCGGCAACGCGAGCGACATCCTGCGCTTGGCCGTTCCGGGCCGGTACGTGCGCGCCGAGAAGGCCTGGCGTGCCGATCCGGGCGACCCCGGCGCGCGCCCCGGCGCCTCACCGACCATCGAGGGGTACGAGCCGGGGCGGGTCGAGCAGGGCCTGGCCGAGGGCGAGCGGATGGCGCTGACCGCCGACGCCCGCACGGTGCAGCTCCCCTCGGGCGCCTGGGTCGGCGCGTGGGCCGTGACGCTCGCCGAGGCCGCGACCCGGGTGCTCGCGCACGACCGTTCCTCGATCATCGCCGTCCCCGACTACCGCGACCAGGAGCAGCTCGAGGCCGCCCTCGCGGCCCTCGTCGACCCGCGCAGGGTGATCCGCACCGACGCGCGGCAGTCCGGCCCCGAGCGCTATCGCGCCTTCCTCGACGCCACCGGCGAGGCCGCGCGCATCGTCATCGGCAACCGTTCGACGGTATACGCCCCGGCCGCCCGGCTCGGCCTGATCGCGCTGTTCGACGACGGCGACGGGTTGCAGTCCGAGCCGCTCGCGCCCGGCGTGCATGCCCGCGACGCGGCGCTCATCCGGCAGGAGCAGAGCGGGGCGGCCCTCGTCTTCATCGCCCACACGCGCAGCGTCGACGTGCAGCGGCTGGTCGAGGTCGGCTGGGTGCATGACGTGCCGCTCCGGCGGGGCACTCGTCCGCGCGTCGTCCTGAGCGAGCAGCAGCCGGCGCCCGAGAGCGGCGGTGCGCGCATCCCGACCGCTGCGTGGCGCGAGGCACAGGAGGCCATCGCGAGCGGTCCGGTGCTCGTGCAGGTGGCGCGCCCCGGCCACGCCCCCATGCTCGTGTGCGACCGGTGCCGCGAACCTGCGCGGTGCACCATGTGCGGCGGCGCACTGGCCGTTCCGCGCGCGGGCGGGCCCGCCGCGTGCGTGCTGTGCGGCACGACCGCGAACGGATGGCGGTGCCGTGTCTGCGAGGGCACGCGGTTGCGCGCCGCGGTCGTCGGTGCGAGCCGCACGGCCGAGGAGCTCGGACGGGCCTTCCCGCGTTCGCGCGTCGTCGTCTCCGACGGCGAGCGACCGCTCGTGCGCGTCGACGCCGAGCCGAAGCTCGTCGTCGCGACACGCGGCGCCGAGCCGATCGCCGACGGCGGGTACCGCGCGGTACTCCTGCTCGACGGCGAGCGGATGCTGCTGCGCGAGTCGCTGCGCGTGGCCGAGGACTGCCTGCGCTGGTGGTCCAACGCGGCGGCCCTCGCGGCCGCGGGCGCCCCCGTGTACCTCGTGGGCGTCGGCGGGGCGATCGGCACCGCGCTCGCCACCTGGACACAGCCGGTATGGGCCGCCGAGGAGCTCGCGACCCGGCGAGCGCTGCGCTTCCCGCCGGCCGTGCGGATGGCGTCGGTCGTGTCGGGCCGCGAGCGGCTGGCCGAGGCCCTCGAGCGCCTGGGCGTCGTCGACGGCGTCGACGTGCTCGGGCCTGCACCGATCGACGACGGGCTCGAGCGGGCGGTGGTCCGGTTCGGGTACGCGCAGGGTACCGAGGTCGCCGTTCAACTGAAGGCCGAGGCGATCCGTGCCGCGACCGAGCGTCGCCGACCCGTGGCGGGGCGTCGACCGGGGCGCCCGCCGACCCTCCGCGTGCGCATGGACGATCCCGACCTGCCGTGACCGGCTGGGATGATGGGGTGGTGCCCCAGCTCCGGATCGTGTTCGCGGGAACGCCCGCCGCCGCCGTGCCCACCCTCGACCGACTCGCCGAATCGCCGCACGAGGTCGTCGGCGTCGTGACCAGGCCGCCGGCGCCGCTGGGCCGCAAGCGCGTGCTCACGCCGTCCCCGGTCGCGCAGGCTGCCGAACGGCTCGGGATCCCCGTCATCGACGCGCGCCGGCTCGACGCCGAGGCGACCGAGCGGATCGCCGCACTGCGCCCCGACCTCGGCGTGATCGTCGCGTACGGCGGGCTCGTGCGCGACCCGCTCCTCTCGACGCCCCGGCACGGATGGATCAACCTCCACTTCTCGGCGCTGCCGGCATGGCGTGGCGCCGCGCCCGTGCAGCACGCCCTCATCGCGGGCGACGCCGAACTCGGTGCGAGCGTCTTCCGCCTCGTCCCCGAGCTCGACGCCGGCGACGTCTACGCGATGCGCACCAGGCCCGTCGCGCCGGGGGAGACGGCCGGACTCGCGCTCGAGTCGCTCGCGGCATCCGGGGCCGACCTGGTCGCCGAGGTCGTCGACGGGATCGCCGACGGCCGCGTGGTCGCCGTGGCGCAGGACGGCGAGCCGACGTTCGCGCCGAAGCTCTCGATCGAGGACGCGCGACTCGACTGGCAGCGACCCTCGGCCGAGGTCGACGCGCGCTATCGCGGCGTGACGCCCGAGCCGGGCGCGTTCACCGAGGTCGACGGCGTGCGCGTGAAGGTGCTCGAGGCAGCGCCGGCCCATGCGTCGCCGAGCGCCGACGATCCGGCGCTCGCGCCCGGCGAGCTCCGCCTGGTCGGCCGCCGCGTGCTGGCCGGCACCCGCGACGGTGCCATCGAACTGCGGCGCGTCCAGCCGGCCGGTCGCACCGCGATGGCCGCCGCCGACTGGTGGCGCGGGCTCGGCGTCGAGCGGGCGGAGGCCCGATGAACGACGGCGGACGACGAGACGACGGGCGTCGAGACGGCGGGCGTCGCGACGGAGTGCGAGGCGGTGGTCCGCGCGGCCGCGGCACCGCTGCCCGGCAGGACGCGATCTCGCGTGCGCGACTCGTCGCGTACGACGTGATCGAGGCCGTCCGCGAGTCCGACGCGTACGCCAACCTCCTCCTGCCGGCGCGTATCCGCCGTGCCGGCCTGTCCGACGCCGACGCCGCGCTCGCGACCGAGCTGACCTACGGCACGCTCCGGCGGCTGGGCTACTACGACGCGGTGATCGCGCTCGCCGCCGGCCGCCCGGTCGACGCGATCGACCCGGCCGTGCTCGACGTGCTCCGCCTCGGCGCCCACCAACTGCTCGCCACGCGCGTCGCCACGCACGCCGCGGTCAACGAGTCGGTGGCGCTCGCGCGCCGCGTCGCCCCCAAGGCCGCCGGCTTCGTCAACGCGGTGCTCCGCACCGTGTCGCGCCGCGAGGCCGACGGATGGCGCGAGCTCGTCGCCGCCGAGGCCGGCTCGCCCGATCAGGCGCTCGCGGCCGTGCACTCGCATCCGCTCTGGGTCGTCCGAGCGCTCCGCGGGGCGCTCGATCGCGAGGGTCGCGGCGACGAGCTCGTCGCCCTGCTCGAGGCCGACAACGCGTCGCCCCACGTGAACCTCGTCGCGCTGCCCGGACTGGTGGACGGCGCGGCGGAGCTCGGCGAGCCCGACCGCTACTCGCCGGTCGGACTGTCCGCCGATCAGCCGCTCCGCGTCGTGGAGCGGCACGAGGGCCGCGTGCGGGTGCAGGACGAGGGGTCGCAGCTCGCCGCACTGGCGCTCAGCCGATCCGTGCCGGTGCGCGAGGGCGAACGCTGGCTCGACCTCTGTGCAGGCCCGGGGGGCAAGACCGCGCTGTTGGCGGCCGAGGCGCTCGCGGGCGGCGCGACGCTCGTCGCCAATGAGGTGGTCGCGGCGCGTGCCGAGCTGGTGCGACGCGCCGTCGCCCCCGTGCCGCTCGACGTGCGGGTCCGCGAGGGCGACGGCCGCGACCTCGACCCGGCCGAACTCGGCGCGCCCGGCGGATTCGATCGCATCCTGCTCGACGCGCCCTGCACCGGGCTCGGGGCGCTGCGGCGCCGGCCCGAGGCGCGCTGGCGCAAGTCGCCCGCCGACGTCCCCGAGCTCACCGCGCTGCAGGGCGAGCTGGCGGATGCCGCGTTCCGCGCGTTGGCGCCCGGCGGCGTCCTCGCCTACGTCACGTGCTCGCCGCACGCGGCAGAGACGCACGGCACGCTCGGCCGAGCCCTCGAGCGCTGGGGAGTCGAGGCCGAGCAGCTCGACACGGCGTCCATCGTGCAGGGGCTGTCGCGCCATCCGCTCGACCTCGCCGGTGACGGCCGCACCGTGCAGCTCTGGCCGCACCGGCACGGCACCGACGCCATGTTCATCGCGCTCGTGCGACGGCGTTGAGCCGCGTCATCCGCAACCGGCCCGCCGGTAGGCTCGACCCCATGCCCATGCGCATCAATCCGAGCATCCTCGCGGCCGACTTCGCGAACCTCGAGCGCGAGCTCGGGCGCATCTCGAGCGCCGACCTCGTGCACGTCGACATCATGGACAACCACTTCGTGCCGAACCTCACGTTCGGGCTGCCGATGGTCGAGCGCCTGCAGGAGGTCGCGCCGATCCCGCTCGACATCCACCTCATGATCGACGACCCCGACCGCTGGGCGCCGGGGTACGCCGAGGCCGGCGCGGCCTCCGTGACGTTCCACGTCGAGGCCGCACGCGACCCGATCGCCCTCGCGCGCCGCCTCCGCGAGATCGGCGCACGCGCGGGCATCGCGCTGAAGCCCGGGACGCCGGTCGACCCGTTCCTCGACGTGCTGCCCGAGTTCGACCAGGTGCTCGTGATGACCGTCGAACCGGGCTTCGGCGGGCAGTCGTTCATGCCCGAGACGATGCCGAAGCTGCGCCGCGTGGCCGACGCGGTCGCCGATGCGGGGCTCGATGTCTGGCTCCAGGTCGACGGCGGCATCTCCATCGACACGATCGGCATCGCCGCAGAGGCCGGGGCGAACACGTTCGTCGCCGGTTCGGCCGTGTTCCGCGGCGTGCCCGAGGAGCAGATCGAGCTGCTGCGCGACGCCGTGGCGTCGCACCCGCACGCGCATCGGTAGGCTGGTCGGGTGAAATCCTTCGACGACCTCTTCGTCGAGCTCGAGGACAAGGCCCGTACTCGCCCCGAGGGCAGCGGCACCGTCCGGCAGCTCGATGCCGGCGTCCACGCCATCGGCAAGAAGATCGTCGAGGAGGCGGCCGAGGTGTGGATGGCCGCCGAATACCAGGGCGACGCCGAGACGGCCGAGGAGATCTCGCAGCTGCTCTACCACCTCCAGGTCCTCATGCTCGCGAAGGGACTGACCCCGGCCGACGTGTACCGACATCTGTGATCGCGCCCATGACCGCAGACCAGTTC
Organism: Agromyces sp. NPDC056523; assembly: GCF_042794545.1. Lineage (NCBI taxonomy): Bacteria > Bacillati > Actinomycetota > Actinomycetes > Micrococcales > Microbacteriaceae > Agromyces > Agromyces sp. NPDC056523. The sequence continues at coordinate 488,117 of NZ_JBHTTM010000002.1, read as the reverse complement.
CGTCGACACGAAAGCCAGGGAATGCTCCGAATCGCCGTGCCCAACAAGGGTTCGCTCGCCGACACCGCCGCGCAGATGCTCTACGAGGCCGGCTACACCGGCCGACGTGACCCCAAAGAACTGATCGTCGCCGACCCGCGCAACGGCGTCGAGTTCTTCTACCTCCGCCCGCGCGACATCGCGACCTACGTCGGCTCCGGCGCCCTCGACGTCGGCATCACGGGCCGCGACCTGCTCCTCGACTCCGGTTCCGAGGCCGCCGAGATCGCCCCGCTCGGGTTCGGCGAGTCCACGTTCCGCTTCGCCGGCGCGCCCGGCGCGTTCAGCGAGCTCACCGACCTCGATGGTGTGCGCGTGGCCACGAGCTACCCGGGCCTCGTGGGCGACTTCCTCGCCCGTCACGGGGTGACCGCGAAGCTCGTCAAGCTCGACGGCGCGGTCGAGTCCGCGGTGCGGCTCGGCGTCGCCGATGCCGTCGCCGACGTCGTCTCGACCGGGTCGACGCTGCGCAAGGCCGGGCTCGACATCTTCGGGCCGGTCATCCTCGAGTCCGACGCCGTGCTCATCGGCTCGGGCGTCGAGAAGCTCGGCACGCAGACGCTCGTCCGGCGCCTCCAGGGCGTGCTCGTCGCACGCCAGTACGTCCTGCTCGACTACGACGTGCCGGTCGAGCGGCTCGAGGCGGCGACCGAGGTCGCTCCCGGCTTCGAGTCGCCGACGGTGTCGCCGCTGCACGATCCCGAGTGGGTCGCGGTGCGGGTCATGATCCCGCGCACCGAGATGAACCACGTCATGGACGAGCTGTACGCGCTCGGCGCCCGCGCCATCCTCGTCAGCGCCATCCACGCGGCGCGCCTGTAGGGAGCGGTCGATGAGCCTCGCCGTCCGCGTGATCCCGTGCCTCGACGTGGCCGGCGGCCGCGTCGTCAAGGGCGTCAACTTCCTCAACCTCCGCGACGCCGGCGACCCCGTCGAGCTCGCGGCCCGCTACGCCGAGCAGGGCGCCGACGAGCTGACCTTCCTCGACGTGACCGCGACGGTCGACGACCGCTCGACGACCTACGACATGGTTCGGCAGGTGGCCGAGCAGGTCTTCATCCCGCTCACGGTCGGCGGCGGCGTGCGATCCGATGAAGATGTCGCGCGGCTGCTCGGCCACGGCGCCGACAAGATCGGCGTGAACAGCGCCGCCATCGCGCGCCCCGAGCTCATCACCGAGATCGCCGACCGGTTCGGCGCGCAGGTGTGCGTGCTCTCGCTCGACGTGAAGCGCTCGGACCGTACCGGATCGGGCTTCGTCGTGACGACGCACGGAGGCCGCACCGAGACCGACCTCGATGCGCTGGACTGGGCGCGCCGTGCGATCGAGCTCGGCGCCGGCGAGCTGCTCGTGAACTCGATCGACGCCGACGGCACCAAGCAGGGCTTCGACCTCGAGCTCGTGCGACTGATGCACGAACTCGCATCGGTGCCCGTCATCGCGTCGGGCGGCGCGGGCGAGGTCGGGCACTTCGCGCCCGCGATCGCCGCCGGAGCCGACGCGGTCCTCGCGGCATCCGTGTTCCACAACGGCGAGCTGACGGTCGACGACGTCAAGCGTGCCCTGGCAGCAGACGGAAGGATCGTGCGATGAACGGCACGGGCGACGAGGAGCTGGAGTTCACGAGCGACGCGTGGACGCCCGATGGGTCCGCGGTCGACCGCGCCGCGTTCAACGACGACGGGCTGCTGCCCGCCGTCATCCAGCAATGGGACACCGGCGAGGTGCTCATGCTCGGGTGGATGGACCGCGAGGCCATGCGTCGCACGCTCACCGAGGGGCGCGTGACATTCTGGTCGCGCTCGAGGCAGGAGTACTGGCGCAAGGGCGACACGTCCGGACACGCGCAGTTCGTGAAGGCGGCCGCGCTCGACTGCGACGCCGACACGCTGCTCGTGAAGGTCGAGCAGGTCGGCGTGGCGTGCCACACCGGAACGCGCACCTGCTTCGACGGCGACCCGCTGCCCGTCGTGGTCGCGAGTCCCGCCGGATCGACCGACCCCGACGCCCCGCACGGAGGAGCACGATGACGGCCGCGAACACCGCCACGACCCGCCTCGACGACTTCACTGCGCTGCTCGAGGGTCGCCGCGTCGTCCCGGTCGTCCGCGAGCTCTTCGCCGACGGCGAGACGCCCGTCGGCATCTACCGCAAGCTCGCCGGCGACCGGCCGGGCACGTTCCTGCTCGAGTCCGCCGAGCAGGGCGGCATCTGGTCGCGCTACTCGTTCGTCGGCGCCGCGTCGTACGGCGTGCTCACCGAGCGCGACGGCACGGTGGACTGGATCGACACCGGCCTGGCACGTGGACGCGCCCTGGGCGAGGCATCCGGCGGCCTGGCCCCGCTCGCCGCCCTCGAGGCGCTGTACGAGCGCTGGGCGACGCCGGACGTGCCGGGCGCGCCGCCCCTCACCGGTGGGCTCGTCGGCTTCATCGGGTGGGAGGCGATCCGCCAGATCGAGCACCTGCCGAACCGTCCGCCCGCCGACTTCTCGGTGCCCGGGCAGGCGTTCGCGTTCGTGTCCGAGCTGGTCGTGATCGACCACCGGACGGGCACGGTGCAGCTCGTGGCATCCGTGCTGAACGACCTCGGCGACGCGCCCGAGGTGCTCTGGGCCGATGCGCAGGCCCGGCTCGATCGCCTGCAGGCCGCCCTCGCGACGCCCGCCGAGGCGTACCTCGCCGAGATCGACCTCGCGCGTGCCGCCGAACCGCGGTACCGAACCGAGAAGGCCGACTTCCTCGCGGCGGTCGAGCGCTCGAAGCACTACATCCGCGAGGGCGACATCTTCCAGGTGGTCGTCTCGCAGCGGTTCGAGCAGGATGCCGCGGCCCACCCGATCGACGTCTACCGCGTGCTGCGCAGCCTCAACCCGAGCCCGTACATGTACCTGCTGCACCTCGAGGATGTCGCGGGCGAGCCGTACTGGATCGTCGGCTCCTCGCCCGAGGCACTCGTGAAGGTCGAGGACGGCCGGGTCTACACGCACCCCATCGCGGGCTCCAAGCCCCGCGGCGCCACGCCCGAGGATGACGCCGACCTCGAGGCCGAGCTCATCGCCGACCCCAAGGAGCAGGCCGAGCACCTCATGCTCGTCGACCTCGCCCGCAACGACCTCGCGAAGGTGTGCGACGCCGGTTCGGTCGAAGTGACGGAGTTCATGCGCGTCGAGCGGTTCAGCCACATCATGCACCTCGTCTCATCGGTCGAGGGCGACCTCCGCGGCGACGCCAATGCGATCGACGTGTTCCGGGCGACGTTCCCGGCCGGCACCCTCTCGGGCGCTCCCAAGCCGCGTGCGCTCGAGATCATCGACGAGCTCGAGCCCGCGCAGCGCGGCGTCTACGGGGGAGTGGTCGGCTACTTCGGGTTCGGCGGCGACGCCGACCTCGCCATCGCGATCCGCACCGCGACGATCTCGGGCGGCGTCGCGCGCGTGCAGGCCGGCGGCGGGCTCGTGGCCGACTCGGATCCGGAGTCCGAGTACCAGGAGTCGGTCAACAAGGCGGCCGCGCCGCTGCGCGCCGTGGCCGTCGCCAACGCGATGCGTCGCGTCCGGTAGGGGTTCGCGTGCGACTCGAGCGGATGAAGCTGCCCTCGATCCTCGGCATCCTCGCCGGGTCGGGCCTCGGCCTGCTGGCCTGGAGCCAGACGTGGTTCACGGTGACGCTCGTCGACGGGGCCGCGGCCGGGGGTGCGACGACCCTCGAGGTGGGTGGGGCGACCGCCTCGCCGGCCATCGCGGCGCTGGCGCTCGCGGGCCTCGCGCTCGCGGGCGCGCTCGCGATCGCCGGCCCGCTGATCCGGATCGTGCTGGGCCTGCTGGCCGCGGTGCTGGGCGGATGCCTCGTGCTCGCCGCGTCGCTCTCGTCGGCCGACCCCGTCACGGCGGTCTCCGGCGCGGTGGCGGAGGCGACCGGCGTCGCGGGCGGCGAATCCACCGCGGCGCTGATCGCGTCGATCACCGCCACCGCCTGGCCTGTGGTCGCGATCGCCGGCGGCGTGCTCGTCGTGCTCGCGGGCGTGCTCGTCGTCGCCACCGGGCGCGCCTGGCCCACGTCGCGCCGGTACGGCGGGGGCGCGCGGCTCGCGGCCGACGGAACGCGGGCGGCCGCGACATCCGATCGGGCCGTCGACGACTGGGACGGGCTCAGCCGCGGCGACGACCCGACCGTGGAGACGAGCGCCACCGGCCCTGTCGAGAGACCCGACAGCGACGCGGATGGCGCGAACGACCCCTCGGACCCCACCCGCTAGACTTTCCAGCGACCCAGCCACAGAAGGAGCACCATGAGCACTGAGCACGCCGACCCCGGCCACGGACACTCGCCCGCGGCGTGGACCGCGGTGGTGATCATGCTCGTGGCCATCACCATCGGCACGGTGGCCTTCTTCCTCGACGTGCCGTGGCTCGTGTGGGCCTCCGCCGTGCTGCTCGTGATCGGCATGATCGTCGGCTGGGCCCTCGCGCGCGCCGGCTACGGTGTCGACGGTGCGAAGACCGCGCCCAAGGTGCACTGACGCGTGCTCTCCGAGCTGACCGCGAACGCGGTCGCCGACGCTGAGACGCGTCGCGCCGACCGTCCCCTCGCCGAGGTCGAGGCCGCGGCCCTGGCACGCCCGGCCGCCATCGACGCGCTCGCGGCGCTCGCGCCCGCCGATCGCGTCAAGGTCATCGCCGAGATCAAGCGGTCGAGCCCGTCGCGCGGCTCGCTCGCGAGCATCGACGACCCGGCGGCGCTCGCGCGTACCTACGAGCTCGGCGGCGCCAGCGCGATCAGCGTGCTGACCGAGGGCCGCAAGTTCGGCGGATCCCTCGCCGACCTCGAGGCGGTGCGCGCCGCAGTGTCGCTGCCGGTGCTCCGCAAGGACTTCATCGCGACGCCGTACCAGGTGTTCGAGGCGCGCGCCGCCGGCGCCGACCTCGTGCTCCTGATCGTCGCCGCGCTCGACGACTCGACGCTCGCCGAGTTGCACGGGCTCATCACCCAGCTCGGCATGACCCCGCTCGTCGAGACCCACTCCGCCGATGAACTCGACCGCGCCGCGCAACTCGGCGCCCGGCTCATCGGCGTGAACGCCCGCGACCTCACCACCTTCGAGCTCGACCGCGACCTGTTCGGCCGCCTCGCCGACCGCTTCCCACAGGGGGCGATCCGCGTGGCCGAGTCGGCCGTGCTGTCGGCGGCCGATGTCGCGCACTACCGCGCCGCCGGTGCCGACGCGGTGCTCGTGGGCGAGGCCCTCGTCACGGGCGACCCCATCGCGAACCTCTCAGCTTTCCTGGCGGTATGACATGGACCTCCGAGCCCAGACCGGTCCGTACTTCGGCGAGTTCGGCGGACGCTTCGTCCCCGAATCCCTGATCGCCGCGCTCGACGAGCTCTCCGAGGCGTACACCCTCGCCAAGCTCGACCCCGAGTTCGGCCGCGAGCTCGACGAGCTCGCCCGCACCTACACCGGCCGGCCGTCGATCATCACCGAGGTGCCGCGCTTCGCCGAGCAGGCGGGCGGCGCCCGCGTCATCCTCAAGCGCGAAGACCTGAACCACACCGGCTCGCACAAGATCAACAACGTGCTCGGCCAGGCGCTGCTCACCCGGCGCATCGGCAAGCGCCGCGTCATCGCCGAGACCGGCGCCGGCCAGCACGGCGTGGCGACCGCCACGGCCGCCGCGTTGTTCGGGCTCGACTGCACCATCTACATGGGCGAGGTCGACACCGAGCGCCAGGCGCTCAACGTCGCCCGCATGCGGCTGCTCGGCGCCGAGGTGATCGCCGTGAAGACCGGCTCGCGCACGCTCAAGGACGCGATCAACGACGCGATGCGCGACTGGGTGACCAACGTCGAGACCACGAACTACATCTTCGGCACGGTGGCCGGGCCGCACCCGTTCCCCGAGATGGTCCGCGACTTCCAGAAGGTCATCGGCGAAGAGGCGCGCGAGCAGGTCCTCGAGCTGACCGGCCGGCTGCCGACCGCGGTCGCGGCGTGCGTGGGCGGCGGATCGAACGCGATCGGCATCTTCCACGCCTTCCTCGACGACGCGGATGTCGCGCTGTACGGCTTCGAGGCCGGCGGCGAGGGCGTCGACACGCCCCGCCACGCCGCGACCATCTCGAAGGGGCGGCCGGGCGTCCTGCACGGTGCGCGGAGCTACCTCCTCCAGGACGAGGACGGCCAGACCATCGAGTCGCACTCCATCTCCGCCGGACTCGACTACCCGGGAGTCGGCCCCGAGCACTCGTGGCTCGCCGCCATCGGCCGCGCGCAGTACCGGGCGGTCACCGACGACGCCGCCATGCAGGCGCTGCGGCTGCTCACTCGCAGCGAGGGCATCATCCCGGCGATCGAGTCGGCGCATGCGCTGGCCGGCGCACTCGAGCTCGGCCGGGAGCTCGGTCGCGACGCGACGATCCTGGTCAACCTCTCCGGCCGCGGCGACAAGGACATGGACACCGCAGCGCGGTACTTCGGCCTGTACGACGGAGCCGACGCATGAGCGGCGTGGGTCCCGTCATCCGGCGACGCAACGACGAGGCGGCCGGCGCGCTGATCGGCTACCTGCCGGTGGGCTTCCCGACGCTCGACGAGAGCGTCGAGGCCGCCGTCGCGCTCGTCGAGAACGGCGTCGACGTGCTCGAGCTCGGATTGCCGTATTCCGACCCGGTCATGGACGGCACGGTCATCCAGGCGGCGACGCGGCAGGCGCTCGCGAACGGCTTCCGCCTCGCGCACGGGTTCGAGGCCGTGCGGCGGATCACGGCGCGCGTCGACGCGCCGGTCCTGATCATGACCTACTGGAACCCCGTCGTGCAGTACGGCGTCGACCGCTTCGCCGACGACCTCGCGGCCGCCGGGGGAGCGGGTCTCATCACACCCGACCTGATCCCCGACGAGGCGGCCGACTGGATCGCCGCCTCCGAGCGCACCGGGCTCGACCGCGTGTTCCTGGCGGCGCCGACGTCGACCGACGTGCGCCTGCGCCAGGCCGTCGACTCCAGTCGCGGGTTCGTCTACGCGGTCTCGACGATGGGCATCACCGGCGCGCGCACCGACGTCGACCAGGCGGCTCGAGGCCTCGTGGGCCGGCTCCGCCAGGCGGGTTCGCCGGCGAGCTGCGTCGGGCTCGGCATCTCGACGGCGACGCAGGTCGCCGAGGTGCTCGAGTACGCCGAGGGCGCGATCGTCGGTTCGGCGCTCGTGAAGGCCCTCGCCGAGGGCGGCGTCGAGGCCGCCGGAGCGCTCGCGGCCGAGCTCGCGCGCGGCACCGCCCGCAAGTGAAGTAGTCTCGACGGGGCCGCCACGCAGGGCGGTTCCGCACCATCGACGAAAGGCAGACGCCGGCGTGATCGCACCGATCAGCATCCCGAGCCCCGATGAGGCGTGGCGCACCCTCGAGATCCCCGTCCCGTGGGGCACGCTGAACATCCAGATGTACGCCCTGTGCATCCTCGCCGGCATCATCGTCGCCACGATCTGGACCTCGCGCCGGCTCACGAAGCGGGGCGCCGAGCCGGGCATCGTGCTCGACGTCGTGCTCTGGGCGGTCCCCCTCGGCATCATCGGCGCGCGCATCTACCACGTGCTGACCCACCCCGACGACTACTTCGCCGGCCAGGAGCTCTGGCGCGTGTTCGCGATCTGGGAGGGCGGGAACGCCATCTACGGCTCGCTCATCGGCGGCGCGATCGGCGTGATCATCGCGTGCCGGATCACCGGCCTGCGGTTCTGGTCGTTCGCCGACGCGCTCGCGCCGGGCCTGCTGCTCGCGCAGGCGATCGGCCGTCTCGGCAACTGGTTCAACCACGAGCTGTTCGGGTGGCCCACCGACCTGCCGTGGGGGCTCGAGATCGAGTCGACCAATCCGGCCTTCCCCGCCGGCCTCGAGGACGGGACCCTGTTCCACCCGACGTTCCTCTACGAGATCATCTGGAACATCGCCGGCATCGTCGTGCTGCTCGGACTCGAGCGGTTCTTCCGGCTGCGGTGGGGCATGCTGTTCGGCGCCTACCTGATCTGGTACGGCGCGGGTCGCGCGGTGTTCGAGACGATCCGGGTCGACCCGAGCGAGATGTTCCTCGGCATCCGGTCGAACGTGTGGGCGTCGTTCCTCGCCATCCTCATCGGCATCGTCATCATCTTCGTGCAGCGACGCCGGCACCCCGGCATCGAGCCGAGCGTGTACCGCCAGGGCCGTGAATGGAAGCCCGCCGATGCTGAGGTAGACTCGGACGACTCCACCGAGTCCGACTCAGACTCTCTCGACGATGGCGTCGAGGGTGAGAACGAACCCGGCGAGCCGGCTGCCACAAGCTCGAGCCGCTCGGCCTCCACGTAGGGGGCACGCCACCACCACGTTCTCCGCCGTAGCGCCGCACCTAGCGCTGCGAATCCTCCATCGTGGGCCGACGTCGTCCCCGTGCCACCGAGATACCGAGGACGGTCCAACGTGTCGCTTCCCCCTCCCCACTCGCGGTTCGGAACCGTGCCGCCCGCACAGGGCATGTACGACCCCGCCGCCGAGAAGGACGCCTGCGGGCTCGCGATGGTCGCCACGCTGCGCGGCAGCGCAGGCCACGACATCATCACCGCCGCGCTCGACGCGCTGCGGAACCTGGAGCACCGCGGTGCGGTCGGCTCCGACGCCGGCACCGGCGACGGCGCGGGCATCATCACCCAGGTGCCCGACGCCTTCCTCCGCGAGGTGGCCGGCTTCCCGCTGCCGCCGGCCGGCAGCTACGCCGTCGGCAACGCGTTCCTGCCCGTCGATCCGACCTCCCGCAGCGCCCTCAAGCAGCGGTTGCAGCGCATCGCGGCGTCCGAGGGGGTCGAGGTGCTCGGATGGCGCGAGGTCCCCGTGCGCCCCGACGAGCTGGGCACGCTGGCGCGCGCCGCGATGCCCGTCGTCCAGCAGCTCTACGTGCGCAGCTCCGCGAGCACGTCCGAGGGGGAGCACCTCGCGGACATCGCCCTCGACCGGCTCACGTTCCGCCTGCGCAAGCGCGCCGAGCGCGAGCTCGAGCTGTACTTCGCCTCGCTGTCGAGCCGCACCCTGGTCTACAAGGGCATGGTCACCACGCTCCAGCTCGAGCCGTTCTACCCCGACCTCTCCGACGAGCGGTTCGCCTCGCGGCTCGCGCTCGTGCACTCGCGGTACTCCACGAACACGTTCCCCTCGTGGCCGCTCGCGCAGCCGTTCCGGATGATCGCGCACAACGGCGAGATCAACACCATCCAGGGCAACCGCAACTGGATGCGCGCGCGCCAGTCCCAGCTCGAGTCCGAGCTGCTCGGCGACCTCGCGCCGCTCATGCCGATCGTGACGCCCGGCGCGAGCGACTCCGCGTCGTTCGACGAGGTGGTCGAGCTCCTCACGCTCGCGGGCCGCAGCCTGCCGCATGCCGTCATGATGATGGTGCCCGAGGCGTGGGAGAAGCAGACCGAGATCGATCCCGAGCGGCGCGCCTTCTACGAGTACCACTCGATGCTCATGGAGCCGTGGGACGGACCCGCGGCGATCGTCTTCACCGATGGCACGCTCGTCGGCGCGACGCTCGACCGGAACGGCCTCCGTCCCGGCCGGTACGTCGTCACCGACGACGGGCTCGTGGTGCTCGCGAGCGAGATCGGCGTGCTCGACCTGCCGCAGCACCGCATCGTCCGCAAGGGCCGGCTCCAGCCGGGCCGCATGTTCCTCGTCGACACCGACGCGGGCCGCCTCATCGAGGACGACGAGATCAAGTCCGACCTCGCCGCCTCGGCGCCGTGGGGCGACTGGCTCGACGAGGGCCGGATCCACCTCGCCGACCTGCCCGAGCGCGAGCACATCGTGCATCCGCCGGCCTCGGTCAACCGCCGCCAGCGCACGTTCGGCTACACCGAGGAGGAGGTGAAGATCCTGCTCGCCCCCATGGCCGCCAACGGCCAGGAGCCGATCGGGGCGATGGGATCCGACACCCCGATCGCGGTGCTGTCCCAGCGGCCGCGCCTGCTCTTCGACTACTTCACGCAGCAGTTCGCGCAGGTGACGAATCCGCCGCTCGACTCGATCCGCGAGCAGGTCGTCACCTCGCTGTCGACCTCGCTCGGACCCGAGCGCAACCTGCTCTCCGCCGGCGCCGAGCACGCCCGCCAGGTGTCGCTCGACTTCCCGGTCATCGACAACGACCAGCTCGCCAAGATCGTGCACATGACTGCGCCGTCGGGTGCGCGGGCGAGCCGCACGCTGCGCGGCCTGTACCGCGTCGACGAGGGCCCCGACGGCCTGCGCGCCCGGCTGGCCGAGCTCTGCCACGAGGTCGACGAGGCGATCGACGAGGGCGCCTCGTTCATCGTGCTCAGCGACCGCGACTCCACGAAGGACCTCGCGCCGATCCCGTCGCTGCTCATGCTCTCGGCGGTGCACCACCACCTCATCCGTTCCGAGACCCGCATGAAGGCGGGCCTCGTGGTCGAGGCCGGCGACGTCCGCGAGGTGCACCACGTCGCGCTGCTCGTCGGCTACGGCGCCTCCGCGGTCAACCCCTATCTCGCGATGGAGACCTGCGAGGACCTCGTGCGCTCCGGCGTGCTCGCGAGCGTGACGCCCGAGCACGCGGTTCGCAACGTCATCACCGCGCTCGGCAAGGGCGTGCTCAAGATCATGTCGAAGATGGGCATCTCGACGATCTCGTCGTACGCCGGCGCCCAGGCGTTCGAGGCGGTCGGCCTCGCGCAGGACTTCATCGACGAGTTCTTCACGGGCACCACCTCCAAGCTGGGTGGCGTCGGCATCGACGTGATCGCCTCCGAGAACCTCGCGCGTCACGCCGTCGCCTACCCGGCGGATGCCGCGGTGCGGGCCCACGAGCGACTGCAGACCGGCGGCGAGTACCAGTGGCGCCGCGACGGCTCGCCGCACCTCTTCAACCCCGAGACGGTCTTCCGCCTGCAGCACTCCACCCGGAACCGCCGCTACGACGTGTTCCGCGAGTACACGGACATGGTCGACTCCCAGGCCGAGCAGCTCATGACGCTCCGCGGCATGTTCGCGCTGCGCACGGGCGTGCGGACGGCCGTGCCGATCGACGAGGTCGAACCGGTCGAGTCGATCGTGAAGCGCTTCTCGACGGGGGCGATGAGCTACGGCTCGATCTCGAAGGAGGCGCACGAGACCCTCGCGATCGCCATGAACCGGCTCGGCGCGAAGTCGAATACCGGCGAGGGCGGCGAGGATCTCGATCGACTCCTCGACCCCGAGCGCCGCAGTGCGATCAAGCAGGTCGCCTCGGGTCGCTTCGGCGTCACGAGCATGTACCTCACGCACGCCGAGGACATCCAGATCAAGCTCGCCCAGGGCGCCAAGCCCGGCGAGGGCGGGCAGCTGCCGCCGACGAAGGTGTACCCGTGGGTCGCCCGCACGCGTCACGCGACGGCGGGCGTCGGCCTCATCTCACCGCCGCCGCACCACGACATCTATTCGATCGAAGACCTCAAGCAGCTCATCTTCGACCTCAAGCGCGCCAACCCGCACGCCCGGATCCACGTCAAGCTCGTGAGCCAGTCGGGCATCGGCGCGGTGGCCGCGGGCACCGCGAAGGCCCTGGCCGACGTCATCCTGGTCTCCGGGCACGACGGCGGCACCGGCGCGAGCCCGCTGAACTCGCTGAAGCACGCCGGGACCCCCTGGGAGCTCGGCCTGGCCGAGACGCAGCAGACGCTCATGCTGAACGGCATGCGCGATCGCGTCGTCGTGCAGGTCGACGGCCAGCTGAAGACGGGCCGCGATGTCGTCATCGGCGCGCTGCTGGGTGCCGAGGAGTTCGGCTTCGCGACCGCCCCGCTCATCGTCGAGGGCTGCGTCATGATGCGCGTCTGCCACCTCGACACGTGCCCGGTCGGCGTCGCCACCCAGAATCCCGAGCTGCGCAAGCGCTTCACGGGCAAGCCCGAGTTCGTGGTCAACTTCTTCGAGTTCATCGCGCAGGAGGTGCGCGAGTACCTCGCCGAGCTCGGCTACCGTTCGCTCGACGAGATCATCGGCCGTCGGGAGCTGCTCGACGTCGACCGTGCGGTCGCGCACTGGAAGGCGTCGGGCCTCGACCTCACGCCGGTGCTCGTCGGCCCCGACTTCTCAGAGTCCGACCCGCGTCGCAACGGTCGCGCGCAGGACCACGAGCTCGACGAGCACTTCGACAACGAGCTCATCCGACGCAGCCAGCTCGTGCTCGAGCAGGGCGGTCGCGTCGAGGTCGCGCTGCCGATCCGCAACACCGAGCGCGCGGTCGGCACGATGCTGGGCCACGAGGTCACGATGCGGCACGGCGCCCAGGGCCTGCCGACGGCGTCGATCGACGTCACGCTCACCGGCTCCGCCGGACAGTCGCTCGGCGCCTTCCTGCCGAGCGGCATCACGCTGCGACTCGAGGGCGACTCGAACGACTACGTCGGCAAGGGACTGTCGGGCGGGCAGATCATCGTCCGCCCGTCACGGGAGGCCGGGTTCGTCGCCGAGCGCAACGTGATCGCCGGCAACGTCATCGGCTACGGCGCGACGCAGGGCAGCATGTTCATCCGCGGCATCGTGGGCGAACGCTTCCTGGTGCGGAACTCCGGTGCGACCGCGGTCGTCGAGGGCGTGGGCGACCACGCGCTCGAGTACATGACCGGCGGGCTCGCGCTGATCCTCGGCGCGACCGGCCGCAACCTCGGCGCCGGAATGTCGGGCGGAACGGCGTACGTGCTCGACCTCGCTGAGTCGCGGGTCAACCGCGAGGCCATATCGAGTGGCGAGCTCGAACTGCACCCGCTCGGCAGCGCCGACCACGAGATCGTGCGCGACCTGCTCGAGCAGCACCTCGAGCACACCGACTCTGCGGTCGCCGCGGCCCTCCTCACCGACGGGGATGCCGCGTTCGACCGCTTCACCAAGGTGCTGCCGCGCGACTACGCGGCCGTGCTGCGTACCCGTCAGACGGCGGTCGACGAGGGGCTCGACCCCGACGGCGACGTGGTCTGGACTCGGATCTTGGAGGTGACGGGTGGCTGACCCGAAGGGCTTTCTGAAGGTCACCGAGCGCGAGCTGCCCAAGCGGCGCCCCGTGCCGGTGCGCATCATGGACTGGAAAGAGGTCTACGAGGCGGGCGACTCGGCGCAGCTGCGCCGTCAGGCCGGCCGCTGCATGGACTGCGGCATCCCGTTCTGCCACCAGGGCTGCCCGCTCGGCAACCTGATCCCCGAGTGGAACGACCTGACCTGGCGCGGCGAGGGCCGCGCGGCGAGCGAGCGCCTGCACGCGACGAACAACTTCCCGGAGTTCACGGGCCGCCTGTGCCCGGCGCCCTGCGAGTCGGCGTGCGTGCTCGGCATCAACCAGCCCGCCGTGACGATCAAGCAGGTCGAGGTCTCGATCGCCGACCAGGCGTTCGGCAACGGCTGGGTGCAGCCGCAGCCCCCGGGCCGGCTCACGGGCAAGACGGTCGCCGTGGTCGGCTCGGGTCCGGCAGGCCTCGCGGCGGCGCAGCAGCTCACGCGCGCCGGCCACACGGTCGCCGTGTACGAGCGCGACGACCGCATCGGCGGCCTGCTCCGCTACGGCATCCCCGACTTCAAGATGGAGAAGAAGGTCCTCGACGCCCGCCTCGCGCAGATGACCGCCGAGGGCACGCGCTTCCGTGCCGGCGTCGAGATCGGCGTCGACCTCTCATGGGGCGAGCTGCGTCGTCGCTACGACGCGGTCGTGGTCGCGACGGGTGCGATCGTGCCGCGCGACCTCCCGATCCCGGGCCGTGACCTGCCCGGCGTGCACTTCGCGATGGAGTACCTCGTGCAGTCCAACCGCCGCATCGCCGGCGAGGACGTCTTCGACCAGATCACGGCCGAGGGCAAGCACGTCGTCGTCCTCGGCGGCGGCGACACGGGCGCCGACTGCATCGGCACCGCGCACCGCCAGGGCGCGCTCTCGGTGACGAACCTCGCGATCGGCAAGCAGCCGAGCCCGACGCGACCGACCGAGCAGCCGTGGCCGATGCATCCGACCCTGTTCGAGGTGCAGAGCGCGCACGAGGAGGGCGGCGTGCGCCAGTACCTCGCCTCGACGGTCGAGTTCCTGGCCAACGAGGTCGGCGAGGTCCGCGCCATCCGCGTGGCCGAGACCGAGTACCTCGACGGCCGCCGCGTGCCGAAGGCCGGCACCGAGCGCGAGATCCCCGCCGACCTCGTGCTGCTCGCGCTGGGCTTCACCGGCCCCGAGACCGAGGCCGCGAACGACCAGCTCGGCCTGCAGGCGAGCGAGCGCGGCAACTTCGCGCGCGGCGCCGACTACGCGACCTCCGAGCCGGGTGTCTTCGTCGCCGGTGACGCCGGTCGCGGGCAGTCGCTCATCGTGTGGGCGATCGCCGAGGGCCGTGCTGCGGCTGCGTCCGTCGACCGCTACCTTGAGGGTGAGACGCAGCTGCCGAGCCCGATCCCCGCGACGGCGCGAGCCTTCGCCATCTGACCCCGCGTCATCCGGCGCCCGGCAGTCCGTACCAGCGCTTCGGCGCGCAACCCCTGGAGCACACACCAACATGAGAAGAGCGAAGATCGTCGCCACGCTCGGGCCGGCCACGTCCAGCTACGAGCAGATCCGCGCGATCATCGATGCCGGCGTCGACGTCGCCCGCATGAACCTCAGCCACGGCAGCTACGACGTGCACGAGGGCGTCTACCAGAACGTGCGGAAGGCCGCGAACGACTCCGGCCGTGCGGTCGCGGTGCTCGTCGACCTGCAGGGCCCGAAGATCCGGCTCGGCAAGTTCGAGAACGGCCCCCACGAGCTGGCCGAGGGCGACATCTTCAAGATCACGACCGACGACATCCTCGGCACGAAGGAGATCGTCGGCACGACGTTCAAGGGCCTGCCGCACGACGTCGAGGCCGGCGACCACCTGCTGATCGACGACGGCAAGGTCCGCGTCGAGGTCCTCGAGACCGATGGCACCGTAGTGACCACGAAGGTCATCGTCGCCGGGCCCGTCTCCAACAACAAGGGCATCAACCTGCCCGGCGTCGCCGTCAACGTTCCGGCGCTCTCCCAGAAGGACGAGGCCGACCTGCGCTGGGCGCTCCAGCTCGGAGCCGACATCATCGCCCTCTCGTTCGTGCGCAATGCGCACGACATCGTGCGGGTGCACGAGATCATGGCGGAAGAGGGCCGTCGCCTCCCGGTGATCGCGAAGATCGAGAAGCCGCAGGCGGTCGACGCGCTGGAAGACATCATCGAGTCGTTCGACGGCATCATGGTCGCGCGCGGCGACCTCGGCGTCGAGCTCCCGCTCGAGGCCGTGCCCATCGTGCAGAAGCGCGCCATCGAGATCGCGCGGCGCCTCGCCAAGCCGGTGATCGTCGCCACCCAGATGCTCGAGTCGATGACCCACGCGCCGGTCCCGACGCGCGCCGAAACCTCCGACGTGGCGAACGCGATCCTCGACGGCGCCGACGCGGTCATGCTCTCGGGCGAGACCAGCGTGGGGGAGTACCCGGTCCAGACCGTCAAGACGATGGCGCGCATCATCTCGTCGACCGAGCAGCACGGGCTGCACCGCATCGCGCCGCTCGGCACGAAGCCGCGCACGCAGGCGGGTGCGATCACGCTCGCCGCGGTCGAGGTCGCCGACTTCGTCGAGGCGAAGTACCTGTGCGTGTTCACCGAGACCGGTGAGTCGGTGCGCCGGATGTCGCGACTGCGCAGCATCATCCCGATCCTTGCCTTCACGCCCTACCCCGAGATCCGCCGGCGCATGGCGCTGAACTGGGGGGTCGAGTCGTTCGTCGTCGAGCGCGTCACCCACACCGACCAGATGGTCGGCCAGGTCGACGAGGTGCTCGCGCGCACCGGCAAGGCCGACGCCGGCGAGAAGGTCGTCATCATCTCCGGGTCCCCTCCCGGAATCCCCGGCACCACGAACGACGTGCGCGTGCACGTCGTCGGCGAGGTCCTCTAGCGCCTCCCGATTCGAAGGCCCGGTCGTCCGAGCGGATGGCCGGGCCTTCGTCGTGCTCGGGCGTCGCGGTCGCCGCGACTGCTGTTGGTGCCGGTGGTGGGGGTCGAACCCACACGCCCTTTCGGGCAAAGCATTTTGAGTGCTCCGCGTCTGCCATTCCGCCACACCGGCCCGGAGGCCCCGGCCAGAATACCGTAGGCTTTCAGGGTGACAGACACGGAAGACACCCAGCCGGCACCGCGACGCGTCGTCGTCGCGGAAGACGAGTCGCTCATCCGCCTCGACATCGTCGAGATCCTGCGCGACAACGGCTACGAGGTGGTCGGCGAGGCCGGAGACGGCGAGACGGCGGTCCAGTTGGCGACCGAGCTGCGTCCCGACCTCGTCATCATGGACGTGAAGATGCCGCAGCTCGACGGCATCTCGGCCGCGGAGCGGCTCTCCAAGGGGCACATCGCCCCGGTCGTGCTCCTCACGGCCTTCAGCCAGAGAGAGCTCGTCGAGCGCGCCAGCGAGGCGGGGGCGCTCGCCTACGTCGTGAAGCCGTTCACTCCGAACGACCTGCTGCCCGCGATCGAGATCGCGCTCGCGCGCCACGCGCAGATCATCGCGCTCGAGGCCGAGGTCGGCGACCTCGTCGAGCGCTTCGAGACCCGCAAGCTCGTCGACCGCGCCAAGGGCCTGCTCAACGAGAAGATGGGCCTCACCGAGCCCGAGGCGTTCCGCTGGATCCAGAAGGCGTCGATGGACCGTCGCCTCACCATGAAGGACGTGTCCCAGGCGATCATCGAGCAGCTCGCTCCAAAGAAGTAGACCCTCCGGCGCTGCGCACGCGCCACGTGTTCCCGGATGCCGCGACGACCCGTTCGTCGCGGCGTCCGTCGTCCGGCAGCCGGCCGATCGGCGTCGGTGGCCGCTTGTAGTCTTGGTGGGTGCCGAGCCCCACCCTCGAAAAGCCCACCCTCCTCGTCGTCGACGGCCACTCGCTGGCCTACCGCGCCTTCTACGCGCTTCCCGTCGACAGCTTCAGCACGCGCGACGGCCAGCACACCAACGCGATCCACGGCTTCCTCTCGATGCTGCTCATGCTGCTGCGCAACGAGCGGCCCACCCACCTCGCGGTGGCCTTCGACACGTCGCGCCACTCGTTCCGCACGCGGGAGTACACCGAGTACAAGGCCAATCGCAGCGAGACGCCGCCTGAGTTCAAGGGCCAGATCGGCCTCCTCAAAGACGCCCTGCGCGCGATGCGCATCACGGTGCTCGAGAAAGAGGACTACGAGGCCGACGACATCCTGGCCACGCTCGCGACGCGCGGCAAGGACCAGGGCTACGACGTGCTGGTCGTGTCGGGCGACCGCGACACGATCCAGCTCGTCGACGACGATGTCACGCTGCTGTACCCCAACGTGCAGGGCGTGTCGCAGCTCAAGCGCTACGACGCCGATGCCGTGGTCGAGCGCTACGGAGTGCGGCCCGAGCAGTACCCCGACGTGGCCGCGCTCGTCGGCGAGACGAGCGACAACCTCCCGGGCATCACCAAGGTCGGCGAGAAGACCGCGGTGAAGTGGCTCGGGCTGTACGGCAGCCTCGACGGCATCCTCGAGCACATCGACGAGATCAAGGGCGTCGTGGGCGACAACCTGCGGCGCGAGCGCGAGAACGCGGTGCGCAACCGGCGGCTCAACCGCCTCGTGCGCGACCTCGAGCTCGACCTCGACCTCGAGCAGCTCGCGGCGCAGCCCATGGACGAGGCGGCCGTCCGCGAGCTGTTCGACCGGCTCGAGTTCAAGACGCTGCTCGAGCGCGTCAGCAAGATGGCGGCCGAGTCCAACGGGCTCACGGCCGACGGCACCGCGGCGCTCGCGGCCGAGCCCGAGCCCGCGGCGACCGCCCCGACGCCGCACGAGCTGCGCGGCGCCGAGCTGGCGGGCTGGTTCGAGCGGGCGACGGCAGCCGAGCCGGCGGGGCTGGGCCTCAGCCTCGAGACGCTCGACGGCAAGGTCATCGGCGCCGGCATCGCGACGAACACCGAGTCGGTGCAGCTCGCGTGGAAGCCCGGCACGGCCGACCTCGAGCCGTTCGAGCGCTGGCTGGCGAGCGACGCGCCCAAGGTCATGACCGACGCGAAACCGCAGCTCAAGGCCCTGCGCCGCTCCGGCCTCGCGTTCCAGGGCCTGGTCGTCGACAACCTCGTCGCCGGATGGCTCATGCGCCCGAGCCTCGTCGAGAAGGACCTGCCCGACCTCGTGTCCCGCTACCTCGGCGAGACGGTGCCCATGGCCGACCCGGCGCAGCTCGTCCCCGACGCCGACTCGACCGCAGGGGCGCCCGAGTTCGCGTGGTACTCGCTCCGCGTGGCACCGGTCGTGCTCGCAGCCCTCTCCGAAGGTTCGCGCCGCGTGCTCGCCGACATCGAGATCCCGATCGTGGCGATCCTCGCCGAGATGGAACTGCGCGGGGTCACCGTCGAGCACGGCAAGCTCGCCGAGCTGTCCGGGCAACTGGGCGAGCGCGCGGCGTCGCTCGCCGAGGCGGCCTACGCCGAGCTCGGCCGCGAGGTGAACCTCGGTTCGCCCAAGCAGCTGCAGGAGGTGCTCTTCGACCAGCTCGGCATGCCCAAGACGCGCGCGACCAAGACCGGGTACTCCACCGACGCGGGTGCGCTCGCCGACCTGCAGGAATCGCACCCGCATCCCTTCCTCGGCCTGCTGCTCGAGCATCGCGACGCGACGAAGCTGCGGCAGATCGTCGACGCGCTCGACAAGTCGATCCAATCCGACGGCCGCGTGCACACGAGCTACGTGCAGGTGGGCACCACGACCGGCCGCATCTCGTCGACCGATCCGAACCTGCAGAACATCCCCGTCCGCACCGAAGAGGGGCGACGGATCCGCGCGGCGTTCACGTATGGAACCGAGTTCGGCGAGCTGCTCACCGCCGACTACTCGCAGATCGAGATGCGCATCATGGCGCACCTCTCGCAGGATCCGGGCCTGATCGAGGCGTTCCACTCCGGCGAAGACCTCCACCGGTTCGTGGGTGCCCGCATCTTCGACGTCGATCCCGCCGACGTGACGCCGCTCATGCGGACCAAGGTCAAGGCCATGTCATACGGTCTCGCGTACGGACTCAGCGCCTTCGGCCTCTCCAAGCAGCTCCGGATCGACCGCGCCGAGGCGACGCAGCTCATGAAGGAGTACTTCGAGCGCTTCGGCGCCGTGCGCGACTACCTTCGCGGGGTCGTCGGGCAGGCCAGGCTCGACGGGTACACCGAGACCATCTTCGGCCGGCGCCGGCCGTTCCCCGACCTGAACAGCCCCAACCGCGTCCTGCGCGAGAACGCCGAGCGCGCCGCGCTCAACGCGCCCATCCAGGGCTCGGCGGCCGACATCATGAAGTTCGCGATGATCGGCGTCGAGCGCGAGCTGCAGGCCCGCGACCTGCGCTCGCGCATGCTCATGCAGGTCCACGACGAGCTCATCTTCGAGGTCGCCGCGGGCGAGGGCGACGAGGTCGAGGCCATCGTGCACGACCGGATGTCGCATGCCGCCGACCTGCTCGTGCCGCTCGACGTGCAGGTCGGCCGCGGCCGCGACTGGGAGGACGCGGCGCACTGATCGCCGTCCGAGGCGAGGAGTCCTCGCAGGTTCGCGGCCGCGACATCCGCTCGTCTAGGCTCGCCCGCATGGCCACCGCAACGCGCACGCTCACCGACGTCGACCGGGTCGCGGAGGACTGGGTCGACACCATCGTCGAGCTCGACCCCGTCGCCGGCACCTACCTAGGTCGAACCGAGCACGATCACCGCCTTCCCGACTACTCGCCCGACGGGCACGCGGCGCGCGTCGAGGCGAAGCGAGCCGCGCTGGGGGCCCTGCGTGCCGCGGCGCCCGCCGACGACGTCGACCGCATCACCGTCGCCGACCTCGGCAGCGAGCTCGACCTCGACCTCCTGAGCGACGCGGCCGGGCTCTACATGCGCGACCTCAATGTCATCGCGAGCCCGGCGCAGGAGATCCGCGAGGTCTTCGACCTCATGCCGACCGACGAGGCCAACGACTGGGAGCGCATCGCCACCCGGCTCGGCGCGGTGCCGGCTGCCGTCGACGGGTACATCGAGACGCTCCGCCTCGGCGTCCGCCGCGGGGTCGTGCCGGCGGTGCGCCAGGTCCGCGAGGTCGCCGTGCAGGCCCGGCGCCACGCCCGTGCCGACGGCTTCTTCCCGACGTTCGTCGGGGGCGCGGGCGAGCACGCGGGCGAGGCGCTCCAGGGCGAACTCGACCGGAACGCCGGTGCCGCGGCATCCGCGTACGCGCGCCTGGCGGACTTCCTGGAGCGCGAGCTCGCGCCCGAGGCGGGCGCCGCGGACGCCGTCGGTCGCGACGCGTACGCGCTCCAGTCGCGCCGGTTCCTCGGCGCGATGATCGACCTCGACGAGACGTACGAGTGGGGCCTCGAGGAGCTCGCCCGGATGGTCGCGGAACAGGAGGCCGTCGCGCGCGAGATCCTGCCCGGCGCATCCGTCGCCGAAGCGGTCGCACACCTCGAAGCGGATCCCTCGCGCAAGCTGGTCGGCACCGACGCGCTGCAGCGCTGGATGCAGGAGACGAGCGACCGTGCCGTCGCCGAGCTCGGTGCCACGCAGTTCGACATCCCGGCCGAGATCCGCACGCTCGAGTGCCTGATCGCGCCCACGCAGGAGGGCGGAATCTACTACACCGGGCCGAGCGACGACTTCTCGCGACCCGGTCGCATGTGGTGGTCGGTGCCCGAGGGCGTCACCGAGTTCGACACGTGGCGCGAGAAGACGACCGTGTACCACGAGGGCGTGCCGGGCCATCACCTGCAGATCGGCCAGGCCGTGGTCAACCGCGGGCTCCTGAACACGTGGCGCCGGCAGCTCGCGGGCACGTCGGGCCACGCCGAGGGCTGGGCGCTCTACGCCGAGCGACTCATGGAGGAGCTCGGCTACCTCGACGATCCGGCCGACCGGCTCGGCATGCTCGACGGGCAGCGGATGCGCGCCGCGCGCGTGGTGCTCGACATCGGCGTCCACCTCGGCAAGCCGCGCCCTGACGGCCAGGGCACCTGGTCAGGGGAGTACGCGTTCGAGTTCATGGGCGCCAACGTCAACATGTCGCCCGAGTTCGTGCGCTTCGAGGTGCACCGCTACCTCGGCTGGCCCGGCCAGGCGCCCTCCTACAAGGTCGGCCAGCGGATCTGGGAGCAGCTCCGCGACGACGTGCGGCGACGTGAGGGCGATGCGTTCGACATCCGCTCGTTCCATTCGCGGGCGCTCGCACTCGGGGGCATGGGCCTCGACACGCTGCGTGGGGCGCTGGCCGGCTGAGCGCGCGGTTGCCGCGGGGCGAATGATGCGGCTAGGATGAAGCGTCACTCGTGTGACATCCATGTCCGCCTGCCCGCCGCGGTCCTAACACACGCTCTTTCCGCGACGGGCCTGATTTTGTCCATAACGGAGCATCCACTACATGACAACCGCAACGACCAAGGCGCCCAAGCAGGTCGCGATCAACGACATCGGATCTGCTGACGATTTCCTCGCCGCGGTCGAGAAGACGCTCAAGTTCTTCAACGATGGCGACCTCATCGAGGGCACCGTCGTGAAGATCGACCGCGATGAGGTCCTCCTCGACGTCGGGTACAAGACCGAGGGTGTCATCCCCTCCCGCGAACTTTCCATCAAGCACGACGTCGACCCCAGCGAGGTCGTCAACGTCGGCGACACCGTCGAGGCCCTGGTTCTCCAGAAGGAGGACAAGGAAGGCCGTCTGATCCTGTCGAAGAAGCGCGCGCAGTACGAGCGCGCTTGGGGCGACGTGGAGAAGATCAAGGAGAACGACGGCGTCGTCACCGGCTCGGTCATCGAGGTCGTCAAGGGCGGCCTCATCGTCGACATCGGCCTGCGCGGCTTCCTGCCCGCGTCGCTCATCGAGCTCCGCCGCGTCCGCGACCTCACGCCGTACCTCGGCCAGGAGATCGAGGCGAAGATCCTCGAGCTCGACAAGAACCGCAACAACGTCGTGCTCTCGCGCCGTGCGCTGCTCGAGCAGACCCAGTCGGAGTCGCGCTCGACCTTCCTGCAGAACCTCCACCCGGGCCAGATCCGCAAGGGCGTCATCTCGTCGATCGTCAACTTCGGTGCGTTCGTCGACCTCGGCGGCGTCGACGGTCTCGTCCACGTCTCCGAGCTCTCGTGGAAGCACATCGAGCACGCGTCCGAGGTCGTCGAGGTCGGCCAGGAGGTCACCGTCGAGGTGCTCTCCGTCGAGCTCGACCGCGAGCGCGTCTCGCTCTCGCTCAAGGCGACCCAGGAGGACCCGTGGCAGGTCTTCGCGCGCACGCACGCGATCGGCCAGGTCACCCCGGGCAAGGTCACGAAGCTCGTCCCGTTCGGCGCGTTCGTCCGCGTCGCGGACGGCATCGAGGGCCTCGTGCACATCTCCGAGCTGTCGGGCCGTCACGTCGAGCTCGCCGAGCAGGTCGTGTCGGTCGGCGAGGAGGTCTTCGTCAAGGTCATCGACATCGACCTCGAGCGTCGCCGCATCTCGCTCTCGCTCAAGCAGGCCAACGAGGGCGTCGACCCCGAGGGCACCGAGTTCGACCCGGCGCTCTACGGCATGCTCACCGAGTACGACGAGCAGGGCAACTACAAGTACCCCGAGGGCTTCGACCCCGAGACCAACGAGTGGCGCGAGGGCTTCGAGGCCCAGCGCGAGAAGTGGGAGCAGGAGTACGCTGCCGCCCAGGCTCGCTGGGAGGCGCACAAGAAGCAGGTCGCCGCGTCGCTCGCGGCCCAGGCTTCGGACGACTCGTTCTCGTCGGGCACCTCGTCGTACTCGAGCGACTCCTCGTCGGCCGGCACTCTCGCCGACGACGCGTCGCTCGCGGCACTGCGCGAGAAGCTCTCGAGCAACTAGTCAGCTCGAACGCACCACGGAAGGCCGGTCCCGCACGGGGCCGGCCTTCCGGTGTCTGCGCGGATGCGAGCCGGGGTGATCCGCACGGATAGGGTGGGACGTGTGTACCTGATCGGCCTCACCGGAGGGATCGCCTCCGGAAAATCCACCGTCGCCCGTCGCCTCGTCGAGCACGGCGCGATCCACCTCGACGCCGACCAGCTTGCGCGGCGCGTCGTCGAACCCGGCACGGCGTGCCTCGATGCGATCGTGCGCGAGTTCGGCGAGGGCGTCCTGAGCCACGACGGCATGCTCGACCGGCAGAAGCTCGGTGAGATCGTCTTCCGCGACGAGGGCGCTCGTGCGCGGCTCAACGCGATCGTCCACCCGGCCGTTCGCGAGCTCTCGGGTCGCCTCATCGCCAAGGCCGAGCAGGAGGACCCCGATGCGGTCGTCGTCTACGACGTGCCCCTGCTCGTCGAGGCGCAGGTCGACCACCCGTTCGACCTCATCGTCGTGACGAGCGCACCCAAGCGCACGCAGGTCGAGCGCCTCGTCAAGGAGCGCGGGCTCGATCCGATCCAGGCCGAGGCCCGCGTCGACGCGCAGGTGAGCGACGCCGACCGACGTGCCGTCGCCGATGTCGTCGTCGACACGGGCGGCTCGCTCGCGCACACGATGAGCCAAGCCGACGACCTCTGGGTGCGCATCGATCGCGAGCGTCGGACCAAGCGGGCATAGCCGGAGGATGGCGCGGGTCGCGTCGTCTGCTTCGCTGTCGGCGTACCCGGGCCGCGTGTCGGTGGCCCGACCTAGACTCGAATCCATGCAGTCGACCCGTTCCGTGCGCCCGTTCCAGGTCGTGAGCGAGTACGCGCCGAGCGGCGACCAGCCCCAGGCGATCGCCGACCTCGCCGGGCGGATCAACGCCGGCGAGACCGACGTGGTGCTGCTCGGCGCCACCGGCACCGGCAAGTCGGCGACCACGGCCTGGCTGATCGAGCAGGTGCAGCGGCCGACGCTCGTGCTCGCGCACAACAAGACCCTCGCCGCCCAGCTCGCCACCGAGTTCCGCGAGCTCATGCCGAACAACGCGGTCGAGTACTTCGTCTCGTACTACGACTACTACCAGCCCGAGGCCTACGTCCCGCAGACCGACACCTTCATCGAGAAGGACTCGTCGATCAACGCCGAGGTCGAGCGGCTGCGGCACTCGACCACGAACTCGCTGCTGAGTCGACGCGACGTGGTCGTGGTCTCGACCGTGTCGTGCATCTACGGTCTCGGCACGCCCGAGGAGTACCTCAACGCGATGATGCCCCTGCAGGTGGGCCAGCGCCTCGACCGCGACTGGCTCATCCGCAAGTTCGTGTCGATGCAGTACCAGCGCAACGACGTGGCATTCTCGCGCGGCACGTTCCGGGTGCGCGGCGACACCATCGAGATCATCCCGGTCTACGAAGAGCATGCGATCCGCATCGAGATGTTCGGCGACGAGGTCGAGGCCCTGCACAGCCTCCATCCGCTGACGGGGTCGGTGATCTCGAAGCTCGACGCGGTGGCGGTCTTCCCGGCGTCCCACTACGTCGCCAGCACCGACGTCATGCAGCGCGCGATCGGAACGATCCGCGACGAGCTCGACGAGCGGCTGCAGGAGCTCGAGCGCGAGGGCAAGCTGCTCGAGGCGCAGCGCCTCCGGATGCGCACGACGTTCGACCTCGAGATGATGGAGCAGATCGGGTTCTGCTCGGGCATCGAGAACTACTCGCGGCACATCGACGGGCGAGCGCCCGGCGAAGCGCCCCACTGCCTGCTCGACTACTTCGCCGACGACTACCTCGTCGTCATCGACGAGTCCCACGTGACCGTCCCGCAGATCGGAGCGATGTACGAGGGGGATGCCTCGCGCAAGCGCACGCTCGTCGAGCACGGGTTCCGTCTTCCCAGCGCGCTCGACAACCGCCCCCTGAAGTGGGACGAGTTCAAGGCACGCGTTGGCCAGGCCGTCTACCTGTCCGCGACGCCGGGGTCCTACGAGATGGGCATCGCAGACGGCGTGGTCGAGCAGATCATCCGCCCGACCGGCCTCGTCGACCCCGAGATCGTCGTGAAGCCCTCGAAGGGCCAGATCGACGACCTGCTCGAAGAGATCCACGTCCGCGCCGAGCGCGACGAGCGCGTCCTCGTCACCACGCTCACCAAGCGCATGGCCGAGGAGCTCACCGACTTCCTCACCGAGGCCGGCGTGCGCGTGCGCTACCTGCACTCCGACGTCGACACGCTGCGCCGCGTCGAGCTGCTGACCGAGCTGCGGGCCGGGGTCTACGACGTGCTCGTCGGCATCAACCTGCTCCGCGAGGGGCTCGACCTGCCCGAGGTGTCGCTCGTCGCGATCCTGGACGCCGACAAGGAGGGCTTCCTGCGCTCGTCCACGTCGCTCATCCAGACCATCGGGCGTGCGGCGCGCAACGTGTCGGGCGAGGTGCACATGTACGCCGACGTGATGACCGACTCGATGTCGTCGGCCATCGACGAGACCAACCGCCGGCGCGACAAGCAGCTCGAGTACAACCGGGTCAACGGCATCGATCCCACGCCGCTGCGCAAGCGCATCGCCGACATCACCGAGGTCCTCGCACGCGAGGGCGCCGACACGGCGGCCCTGCTCGCGGGCCGCGACACCCGCAAGACCTCGCCGGTGCCGATGAAGCGCGAGGGCATCGCGGCCGCGGGGGCGAACGACCTCGAGGAGCTCATCCGGGACCTGAACGACCAGATGCTCGAGGCGGCGGGGGAGCTCAAGTTCGAGCTCGCGGCGCGGCTGCGCGACGAGGTCTCCGAGCTCAAGCGCGAACTCCGCCAGATGGAGAAGGCGGGGCATCTGGCCTGACCGCGCAGCTCGGCAACCGAACCACGCTCGACCGAGAATCGAACGTGTGTTCGCTCTCAGCGCGCGCGATCCGGGGTGGAGTGTCGGAGGCGGTTCGTACACTCGTAGGGTGCCAGTTTCACGTCTCGATGCCCACTCGCGCCTGAGCGTCCGCGGTGCCCGCGTGCACAACCTGCACAACGTCGACGTCGAGATCCCGCGCGATGCGATGGTCGTGTTCACGGGCCTCTCGGGCTCGGGCAAGTCCTCCCTCGCGTTCGACACGATCTTCGCCGAGGGTCAGCGCCGCTACGTCGAGTCGCTCTCCGCGTACGCGCGCCAGTTCCTGGGCCAGGTCGACCGGCCCGACGTCGACTTCATCGAGGGTCTCAGCCCCGCGGTGTCCATCGACCAGAAGTCCACGAACCGCAATCCGCGATCGACGGTCGGCACGATCACCGAGATCTACGACTACATGCGCCTGCTCTGGGCGCGCATCGGCGTGCCGCACTGCCCCGTGTGCGGCGAGCGCATCCAGCGGCAGACCGTGCAGCAGATCGCCGACCAGCTCATGGAGCTCCCGGCCGGCACGCGCTTCCAGATCCTCAGCCCAATGGTCTCGCAGAAGAAGGGCGAGTTCGTCGACCTCTTCCGCGAGCTCTCCTCGCAGGGGTACTCGCGCGCGGTCGTCGACGGCGAGCTCATCCGCCTCGACGAGCCGCCGCAGCTGAAGAAGCAGGTCAAGCACGACATCTCGGTCGTGATCGACCGGCTCGTGGCATCCGACGAGATGCTCGGCCGTCTCACTGACTCGCTCGAGACCGCGCTGCGCCTGACTGACGGACTCGTGCAGATCAACTACGTCGACCTCGAGGGCGACGATGCATGGCAGACCTTCTCGGAGAAGCTGAGCTGCCCCAACCAGCACCCCATCGCGCTCACCGAGATCGAGCCGCGCACGTTCTCGTTCAACGCGCCGTTCGGTGCGTGCCCGGAATGCTCCGGCCTCGGCACGCGGATGTCGGTCGACGAGGACCTCCTCCTCGGCGACCCCACGATGAGCATCGCCGAGGGCGTGATCCTGCCGTGGACCTCGCAGGGCAAGAGCCTCTACAACTACTACGAGAAGCTGCTCGATGGGCTCGCCCGCGACTTCGGCTTCTCGCTCGACACGCCGTGGGAGGAGCTGCCGGGCGGGGCGCGCAACGCGGTGCTCCGCGGTGACAACTTCGAGGTCAAGGTGCGCTGGCGCAACCGCTACGGCCGCGAGATGAGCTACACCTCGGGCTTCGAGGGCGTCGTGCCCTACATCGAGCGGCAGTACCTGCAGGCCGAGACCGACGTGCAGCGTGCGCGCTGGGCCGAGTACCTCCGCGAGGTCCCGTGCCCGGTGTGCGAGGGCGACCGGCTCAAGCCCGAGGTCCTCTCCGTCCTCATCCACGACGCGTCGATCGCCGACGTCTGCCGGCTCAGCCTGCACGACGCGCGATCGTTCATGGACCGGCTGCGGCTCACCGACCGCGAGCAGACCATCGCCGCCCAGGTGCTCCGTGAGATCAAGCTGCGGCTCGACTTCCTCATCCGGGTGGGCCTGAGCTACCTCGACCTCGCTCGCGCCGCGGGCACGCTCTCGGGGGGCGAAGCGCAGCGCATCCGCCTGGCGACGCAGATCGGCTCCGGGCTCACGGGCGTGCTGTACGTGCTCGACGAGCCCAGCATCGGGCTCCACCAGCGCGACAACCGGCGGCTCATCGACACCCTCGTCGCGCTGCGCGACCTCGGCAACACGCTCATCGTGGTCGAGCACGACGAAGACACCATCCGCACGGCCGACTGGATCGTCGACATCGGGCCCGGTGCCGGCGTCCACGGCGGCACCGTCGTGCACAGCGGCAGCTACGCCGACCTCGTCAAGAACACGCGGTCGATCACCGGCGACTACCTCTCGGGGCGCAAGGAGATCCCCATCCCCGCCGATCGACGACCGGTCGATGCCGAGCGCATGATCACGGTCGAGGGCGCCCAGGCGAACAACCTGCGCAACGTCGACGTCTCGTTCCCGCTCGGCACGTTCACCGCGGTCACGGGCGTGAGCGGCTCGGGCAAGTCGTCGCTCGTCAACGACATCCTCTACCGCGTGCTCGCCAACCGGCTCAACGGGGCCCGCAAGGTTCCGGGCAAGCACCGCCGCGTGAGTGGGCTCGACCACCTCGACAAGGTGGTGCACGTCGACCAGGCGCCGATCGGCCGGACCCCGCGATCGAACCCCGCGACCTACACGGGCGTCTTCGACCGCATCCGCACGCTGTTCTCCGAGACCACCGAGGCCAAGGCGCGCGGGTACCTGCCGGGCCGCTTCAGCTTCAACGTCAAGGGCGGTCGCTGCGAGGCCTGCTCGGGCGACGGCACGATCAAGATCGAGATGAACTTCCTGCCCGACGTCTACGTCGCCTGCGAGGTGTGCGGCGGCAAGCGGTACAACCGCGAGACGCTGCAGGTGCACTACAAGGGCAAGAACATCGCCGAGGTCCTCGAGATGCCGATCAGCGAGGCGGCCGAGTTCTTCGAGCCGATCTCCGCCATCCACCGGTACCTCAAGACCCTGGTCGACGTCGGCCTCGGCTACGTCCAGCTCGGGCAGAGCGCGACGACGCTCTCTGGCGGCGAGGCGCAGCGCGTCAAGCTCGCCACCGAGCTGCAGCGCCGATCCAACGGCCGCAGCGTCTACGTCCTCGACGAGCCGACCACGGGCCTCCACTTCGAAGACGTGCGCAAGCTCCTCAAGGTCCTCGGCAAGCTGGTCGACAAGGGCAATACCGTCATCGTGATCGAGCACAGCCTCGACGTCATCAAGTCGGCCGACTGGATCATCGACCTCGGCCCCGAGGGCGGTTCGGGTGGCGGCCAGGTCGTCGCGGTCGGCACGCCCGAGCAGGTCGCCGACGTGCACGAGAGCCATACCGGGTACTTCCTTCGCGAGATCTTCGACGCGGCCTCCGCTCACGTCGAGGTCGCCAGCTGACGAGGATGAGTACGGCACGATCGAGGAACGAGAGCGTCCCGTACCGGCCGAAGCCGGGCGAGATCCCGACCGGCCCGGGCGTCTACCGGTTCCGTGACGCCGATGGGCGTGTGCTCTACGTCGGCAAGGCGAAGAACCTGCGCGCGAGGCTGTCGAACTACTTCGCGCCGCTCTCCAGCCTGCACGAGCGCACCCGCCGCATGGTGCTCAGCGCGACATCCGTCGAGTGGACCGTGGTCGCGAGCGACGTCGAGGCGCTCAACCTCGAGATCACGTGGATCAACGAGCTGAAGCCCCCGTTCAACGTGCGCTTCAAGGACGACAAGTCCTATCCCTACCTCGTGGTGACCCTCGCCGACGAGGCGCCGCGGGCGATGGTCTCCCGCAAGCGGGGCATCCCGGGCGCGCGGTACTTCGGTCCGTACCCGAAGATGTGGGCCGTGACCGACATGCTCGAGATCCTCATCAAGCTCTTCCCGATCCGCACCTGCAAGGACAGCGACTACCGGCGGGCGATGGCCACCGGCAAGCCGTGCTTCGCAGGACAGATCGGCCGGTGCTTCGGGCCATGCTCGGGCAGGGTCACGGTCGAGGAGCATCGGGCCAACGTCGATCGATTCGTCGCGTTCATGCAGAATCAGGACCCCCGCATCATGCGCGACCTCGAGCGCGAGATGCGCGCCTCGGCGGCCCGGCAGGACTACGAGACGGCGGCCCGCAAGCGCGACCAGCTGCAGGCCGCGACGGCGTTCTTCGAGAAGAGCGCGGTCGTCCTCGGAGACCGGGTCGACCTCGACGTGTTCGGCATCGAGCACGACGAGCTCGCTGCCGCGGTGCACCTCTTCATGGTGCGCGGTGGCCGGATCCGCGGCGAACGGTCGTGGACGGTCGACAAGGAGCTCGACGTGCCGCTCGGCGAGCTCGTCGGCTTCGTGGTCGAGAACGCGTACGGCGACGACGTGGCGCCCGCGCGTGAGGTGGTCGTGCCCGAGCTGCCCGACGACGCCGAAGCGCTCGAGGCGTGGCTCGGTGGACTCGCGGGCCGCAACGTGCACCTGCGGGTGGCGCAGCGCGGTGCGAAGTCCCAGCTGCTCGCCACGGCGACCCAGAACGCCAAGCAGAGCCTCATGCTCTACAAGACCCGACGCAGTGCCGACTTCACCACGCGCTCCCAGGCCCTGGAGGACATCCAGGAGGCCCTCGGCATGGCTGAGGCGCCGCTGCGCATCGAGTGCTTCGACGTGTCGCACCTGAGCGGCACGAACATCGTCGCGTCGATGGTCGTCTTCGAAGACGGCCTGGCCCGGAAAGACGAGTACCGCCGGTTCGTCATCCCGAACTCGACCGACGACACCGACTCGATCCACCAGGTGCTGACGCGCCGGCTCGCCTACCTCGCGAAACCGTCCGACGACGTGGCATCCGAGTCGCCGATGAGCCCCGACGCCGAGACTCAGAGGGTCGACGCGGCAGATGCCCCGGTGACGCCGGAGCGCCGCAGGAAGTTCGCCTACCGACCCAATCTCCTCGTCGTCGACGGCGGCCAGCCGCAGGTCGCCGCCGCGGCCCGCGCCCTCGAGGAGTCGGGCGTGCAGGGCATCTACCTGTGCGGCATCGCGAAGCGACTCGAGGAGATCTGGACGCCCGACGCCGACTTCCCGGTGATCCTGCCGCGGAACAGCGACGCCCTGTTCCTCTTCCAGCGCGTCCGCGACGAGGCGCACCGCTTCGCCATCACCCACCAGCGCCAGCGCCGCAAGCGCGACATCGGCACCGTCCTCAGCGAGGTCCCGGGCCTCGGCCCGGCGCGCGTCAAGGCGCTCCTGAAGCACTTCGGCTCGGTCGCGCGGCTCCGCGGCGCCGACGAGGCCGCCATCGCCGAGGTGCCCGGCATCGGGCCGGCGCTCGCGAGCGCCATCCGCGCGCACCTGCGGGGCGAGCCCGGCTCCGCCGCCGACTAGGCTGGGTGGCCGGGGGAGTTGCAGGAAGGGAGCGCCGACACCATGGGCGACGGCGACCGGCAGGAGATGCTCATCGTCACGGGGATGTCCGGCGCGGGACGCTCGACGGTGGCCGACGCGCTCGAGGACCTCGGCTGGTACGTGGTCGACAACCTCCCGCCGCAGATGCTGCGTCCGCTCGTCGAGCTCGTCGAGCGAGCCGGCGCGTCGCTGCCGCGGATCGCGGCGGTCGTCGACATCCGCGGCGGCGACTTCTTCTCCGAGTTCCGCGACATCGTGCAGGCGCTCCGCGCCGGCGTGAACGTGCGCGTGGTGTTCCTCGACGCGGGCGACGCCGTGCTCGTGCGTCGCTTCGAGTCCGTGCGGCGTCCGCACCCGCTGCAGGGCGACGGCACGCTGCTCGACGGCATCACGGCAGAGCGCTCCCGCGTGGCCGGAGTGCGCGAAGCGAGCGACATCATCGTCGACACGTCCGACCTCAACATCCACCAGCTCGCGAACCTCGTGACCGACACGTTCGCAGAGGCCGATCGGGCCGGCCTGCAGGTGGCGGTGCAGAGCTTCGGCTTCAAGTACGGCGTGCCGGCCGACGCCGACCTGGTCGCCGATGCGCGCTTCCTGCCGAATCCGTTCTGGCAGGATGAACTGCGGCCCCTCACCGGCGAGGACCAGAGGGTCAGCGACTACGTGCTCGAGCAGCCGGGTGCTCGCGAGTTCCTCGACGCCTACGTCGAAGCGCTCCGCCCCGTGCTCGAGGGGTATCAACGCGAGAACAAGCGCCACGCCATGATCGCGATCGGATGCACCGGCGGCAAGCACCGGTCCGTCGCGATGGTCCGCGAACTGGCCGCGCGACTCCGAAGCATCCCCGGGCTCGCGGTCAGCGTCAAGCACCGCGACCTCGGGCGCGAATGACCCGGCGCCCGAGCGGCGCCCACCGATCGACGACAGCGACAGAGAGGACGACCACGTGGCCCTGACGGCTGAGGTGAAAGAGGAGCTCGCGAAGGTCGAGGTGACGAAGACCTCGGTACGCGCCGCCGAACTCGCCTCGGTGCTCCGGTTCGCCGGCGGACTCCACATCATCTCGGGGCGGATCGCCATCGAGGCCGAGCTCGACTCGCCCACCATCGCCCGACGAGTGACCCGCGACCTCGGCGAGCTGTACGGCGTGCGCCCCGACGTGTCGGTCATCTCGGCATCCGGATTGCGCCGCACGAACCAGTACCTCGTGCGGGTGCTCGACGGCGGGGAGACGCTCGCGCGCCAGACCGGGCTGCTCGATGCGCGCCGCCGGCCGGTCCGCGGCCTGCCGAACAAGCTCACGACCGGCTCGCGCGACGACGTCGCCGCCGTGTGGCGCGGCGCCTTCCTCGCCCGCGGCAGCCTCACGGACCCGGGGCGGTCCGCCGCGCTCGAGGTCAGCTGCCCCGGTGGCGAGACGGCGATGGCGCTCGTCGGGGCCGCGGGGCGGCTCGGCGTGCCGGCCAAGGCGCGCGAGGTCCGCGGCGTCCACCGCGTCGTCATCCGCGACGGCGAGGCGATCAGCGCGATGCTCGCGCTCATGGGCGCGAGCGAGACCGTGCGCAACTGGGAGGAGCTGCGGCAGCGTCGCGAGGTGCGCGCCACCGCCAACCGGCTGGTGAACTTCGACGATGCGAACCTCCGCCGCTCGGCGCAGGCGGCGGTCGCGGCGTGCGCGCGCGTGGAGCGCGCCATGGAGATCCTCGGCGACGACATCCCCGAGCACCTGAAGTACGCGGGCGAGCTCCGCCTCGCGCATCGCGACGCGAGCCTCGACGAACTCGGCCACCACGCCGACCCGCCCCTGACGAAGGACGCGGTGGCGGGTCGCATCCGCCGCCTGCTCGCCATGGCCGACAAGCGCGCCGCCGAGCTCGGGGTGCCGGGCACCGAGGCGAACCTGCCGCCCGACCTCGACGACGTCTGAACGCCGCGCGAACCGTCGCCGAAGAGCGTCAACCCCCGTCATCCGGCGCGGGCACGGGCATAGGATCGAGGAAGCCGCGGTCCGCCCGGGCAGAGGTCCGGGTCGCCCGGCTGCTGACAAGGAGAAGCAATGGCTGACTACACCCTCCCTGAACTCGCCTACGACTACTCGGCGCTCGAGCCGTCGATCAGCGGCACGATCATGGAGCTGCATCACTCGAAGCACCACCAGGCGTACGTGACCGGTGCGAACACCGCCCTCGAACAGCTGGCCGAGGCGCGCGACTCCGGCAACCTCGCCAACGTGAACAAGCTCGAGAAGGACCTCGCGTTCAACCTCGGCGGTCACGTCAACCACTCGATCTTCTGGACCAACCTCTCGCCGGACGGCGGCGACAAGCCCACCGGCGAACTCGCGTCGGCCATCGACGACCACTTCGGATCGTTCGACAAGTTCCAGGCGCACTTCACCGCGACCGCGCTCGGCGTCCAGGGTTCCGGATGGGCCGTGCTCGCGTGGGATTCGATCGGCCGGCGCCCGATCATCGTCCAGTTCTTCGACCAGCAGGGCAACCTCCCCGCGGGCATCGTGCCGCTGCTGATGCTCGACGTCTGGGAGCACGCCTACTACCTGGACTACAAGAACGTGCGTGCCGATTACGTCAAGGCGTTCTGGAACATCGCGAACTGGGACAACGTCCAGCAGCGCTTCACGGCCGCCTCTGAGAAGACCTCAGGCCTGCTGCTACTGTCATAGCGGATGGTGTCCCCGGGCGCCGTCCGGGGACACCGCCGTCCGATCAGCCCCATCAGATCCATCTCGATCGCGCGATCGCGCCTTCACACGACAGGGAGACACCCGTGTCCGTAAAGATCGGCATCAACGGCTTCGGCCGCATCGGCCGCAACTACTTCCGCGCCGCCCTCGCGCAGGGCGCCGACCTCGAGATCGTCGCCGTGAACGACCTCACCGACAACAAGACGCTCGCCCACCTGCTGAAGTACGACTCGGTCACGGGCCCGCTCGACGCCACGGTCGACTACGACGACGACCACATCATCGTCGACGGCACGGCGATCAAGGCCTTCGCCGAGCGCGACCCCGCGAACCTGCCCTGGGGCGAGCTCGGCGTCGACATCGTGATCGAGTCGACCGGGTTCTTCACCAAGGCCGTCGACGCACGCAAGCACATCGAGGCCGGCGCGAAGAAGGTCCTCATCTCCGCTCCCGCAACCGACGAAGATGCGACCTTCGTGATGGGCGTCAACGAGGACACCTACGACCCCGCGACGCACCACATCATCTCGAACGCGTCGTGCACCACCAACTGCCTCGCACCGCTCGCGAAGGTCTTCAACGACGAGTTCGGCATCGAGCGCGGCCTCATGACCACCGTGCACGCCTACACCGCCGACCAGAACCTCCAGGACGGTCCGCACAAGGATCTCCGGCGCGCGCGCGCCGCGGCGATCAACATCGTGCCGACCTCCACCGGCGCCGCCAAGGCGATCGGGCTGGTCCTGCCCGAACTGCGCGGCAAGCTCGACGGCTTCGCGCTGCGCGTCCCGGTGCCGACCGGCTCCATCACCGACCTGACCGTGACGAGCTCGCGCCCGGTGACGGTCGACGAGGTGAAGGCGGCGTACAAGAAGGCGGCCGAGGGCTCGCTCAAGGGCATCCTCAAGTACACGGAAGACGACATCGTCTCCAGCGACATCGTCTCCGACCCGTACTCCTGCATCTTCGACGCCGGCCTCACGCGCGTGATCGGCGACCAGGTCAAGCTCTCGGGCTGGTACGACAACGAGTGGGGCTACTCGAACCGGCTGGTCGACCTCACCGAGTACGTGGCCGAGCGACTCTGAGGCGAGTGACGTGACCCTCCGAACCATCGATTCCCTGGGTCCGCTCGCAGGCAGGCGCGTCGTCGTCCGTTGCGACCTCAACGTCCCCCTGAAGGACGGGGTCATCACGGATGACGGCCGCGTGCGCGCGTCGGTCCCCACGCTCACCTCGCTCGTCGACCAGGGTGCCAAGGTCA
This sequence comes from Agromyces sp. NPDC056523, assembly GCF_042794545.1. NCBI lineage: Bacteria > Bacillati > Actinomycetota > Actinomycetes > Micrococcales > Microbacteriaceae > Agromyces > Agromyces sp. NPDC056523. The sequence goes on along the minus strand of NZ_JBHTTM010000002.1, from coordinate 453,344 downwards.
TCGTGATCTCGCACCTCGGCCGTCCCGAGGGCGCGCCCGATCCGAAGTACAGCCTCGAGCCGGTGGCGACCCGCCTCGGCGAGGTGCTCGACGCCCCGGTGGCGTTCGCGTCCGACACGGTGGGCGACGATGCCGTGGCCAAGGTCGCCGCCCTGGGCGACGGCGAGGTCCTCGTGCTCGAGAACCTGCGCTTCAACCCCGGCGAGACGAGCAAGAACGAGGCCGAGCGCACGGCGTTCGCCGGGCAGCTGGCCGAGTTCGCCGACGCGGTCGTCTCCGACGGCTTCGGCGTGGTGCACCGCAAGCAGGCGAGCGTGTACGAGCTCGAGCAGCTGCGTCCGAGCGCCGCCGGTTCCCTCATCGCGGCCGAGCTCGACGTGCTCGACCGGCTCACCGAGAACCCCGAGCGGCCGTACGTCGTCGTCCTCGGCGGCTCGAAGGTGTCCGACAAGCTCGGCGTCATCGAGCACCTGCTGCCACGTGTCGACGCGCTCCTGATCGGCGGCGGCATGCTGTTCACCTTCCTCGCCGCGCAGGGCCACAAGGTCGGCTCGAGCCTGCTCGAGGCCGACCAGATCGACACCGTGAAGGGCTACCTCGCGGATGCCGCGGAGCGCGGCGTCGACATCCTGCTGCCCACCGACGTGGTCGTCGCGGCCTCGTTCTCGGCCGACGCCGAGCACCAGGTCGCCCCGGCCGACGCGATCGAGGACACGCCGTTCGGCGCGTCCGGCCTCGGCCTCGACATCGGCCCCGACACGGCGGCCGCGTTCGCCGAGCGGGTCCGCGGTGCGAAGACCGTGTTCTGGAACGGCCCGATGGGCGTGTTCGAGCTCGCGCCCTTCGCCGAGGGCACGCGCGTCGTGGCATCCGCCCTCACCGAGGTCGACGGGCTCAGCGTCGTCGGCGGCGGCGATTCGGCCGCGGCCGTGCGGCAGCTCGGGTTCGACGAGGCCGCGTTCGGCCACATCTCGACGGGCGGCGGCGCGAGCCTGGAATTCCTCGAAGGCAAGAAACTCCCCGGACTGGAGGTCCTCGGATGGCAGTGACCCGCACCCCGTTCATCGCGGGCAACTGGAAGATGAACCTCGACCACCTGCAGTCGATCGCGTTCGTGCAGAAGCTCGCGTGGAACCTCTCCGACGCGAAGCACGACTTCGCCGACGCCGAGGTGGCGGTGTTCCCGCCCTTCACCGACCTGCGCTCGGTGCAGTCGCTCATCTCGGCCGACGACCTGCCGCTCGGCTTCGGGGCGCAGGACGTGTCGCAGCACGACTCGGGCGCCTACACGGGTGAAGTGTCGGGCGCCTTCCTCGCGAAGCTCGACTGCCAGTACGTGATCATCGGCCACTCCGAGCGACGTTCGTACCACGCCGAGACCGACGAGGTCGTGAACGCCAAGGTGGCCGCGGCGCACCGCCACGGGCTCGTCCCCGTCCTCTGCGTCGGCGAGACGGCGGAGGACCTCGAGCAGCACGGCGCGAGCGCCGTCCCGGTCGCGCAGCTGCGGGCTGCGCTCGAGGGAGTGGACGTCGCGAAGGGACTCGTCGTCGCGTACGAGCCGGTCTGGGCCATCGGCTCGGGCCAGGCCGCGACGCCCGAGCAGGCGCAACAGGTGGCGGCGGCGCTTCGCGCGGTGCTGGCCGAGGTCGCCGACGACGAGCTCGCCGCGTCGACGCGGATCCTGTACGGCGGTTCGGTGAAGGCGGCGAACATCGCGTCGTTCCTGCGCGAGCCCGACGTCGACGGCGCGCTCGTCGGCGGGGCGAGCCTCGACATCGACGAGTTCTCCAGCATCGTCCGGTTCAAGAAGCACGTCGGCGCCTGAGGCGTCATCCCGCGCGCCGGGCCCCGTCGTGACGTGGGCCCGGCGGCGCGGGCGGCTATACTCGACAGGCGGCATCGACACTTCGTCATGCCCGGAAAGGTTTCACCGTGGAGATTCTCCAGGTCGTCCTGCAGGTGCTGCTCGGCCTCACGAGCATCCTGCTCACGCTCCTGATCCTGCTGCACAAGGGTCGCGGCGGCGGGCTGTCCGACATGTTCGGCGGCGGCGTCACGTCGAACCTCGGCGCGTCCGGGGTCGCTGAGCGCAACCTGAACCGCATCACGATCGTCCTCGGCCTCGTGTGGGTGACGTGCATCGTGGTGCTCGGGCTCTTCACGAAGTTCGACGCCGGAATCTGACGGAGGGCGACGTGGCATCAGGCAACAGCGCGATCCGGGGTTCGCGAGTCGGCTCCGGCCCCATGGGCGAGCAGGACCGCGGGTTCCACGCCGACCGTGTCGCCGTCAGCTACTGGGACGCCCAGGGCAACGAGACGGTCCGCTACTTCGCGGCGAACCTGCCCGAGGAGGAGATCCCCGACGTCATCGACAGCCCCTCGACGGGCCTGCCCGCCGGGCGCGACAAGGACAACCCTCCCGCGGTCGCGAAGCTCGAGCCCTACAAGACGCACCTCGCATACGTGAAGGAGCGCCGCACCGAAGAAGAGGCGGCTGCACTCCTCGAAGAGGCACTGCAGCAGCTTCGCGCGCGCCGCGGCACCGCCCAGACGGCCGACTGAGGCCGTCGAGCACGACGACGAACGGGCCGCCCCGGAAGGGGCGGCCCGTTCGCGTCGGTCGGGATCAGTAGTCGCGCGCGATGAGCGCCTCGGGAACCTCGGCCGCGGCATCCCGATCGACGAAGAACACGGTGCGCCGACGGCCCTTGATGCCCGCCACGGGAACCTCGTCGCGGCTGGCGCCCGCGAGCGCGAGCCCGAGCGCGGAGGCCTTGTCGGCACCCGCGAGCACCAGCCACACGCGCTGCGACGCGTTGATCACGGGACGCGTGAGGCTGAGTCGCTCGGGCGGCGGCTTGGGGGATTCGCGGACGGCGATGACCGGCCGGTCGACGACCTGGATCCCCGATCGGTGCGGGAACAGCGAGGCGATGTGGCCGTCGGGCCCGACGCCGAGGAACACGATGTCGAACACGGGATGCGGGAGCCCCTCGGCGCCGAATCGCGCCAGCTCCGCCGCGTACGCGTCGGCCGCCTCGTCGAGGCTCAGCCCCTGGTCGGATGCCGGGAACGCATGGATGTTCCCGGCCGGCAGCTGCAGCGCGTCGAGCAGCGCCTCACGCGACAGCCGGTCGTTGCGATCCGCATCGCCGTCGGGCACCCAGCGCTCGTCGCCCCACCAGAAGTGGAGGCGCTCCCAGTCCACGGACTGCCGGGCGGGCGACTCGCGCACCGCTTCGAGCACCGCACCGCCCATCGACCCGCCCGTCAGCACCACGTGCACGGTCTCCTGGGCGTCCAGGAGGTCGAGCACCTTGGTGATGAATCGAGCGGCGACCGCTCCGGCGAGGGTCTCCTTGTCGGGATGGACGAGCACGCGGCGCTCGTTCGTCATGCGGTCGCTCCTTCGTCGTTCGCCGCTCGCTGCGAGACCAGCGCGAGCCCCCTGGTGATCACCTCACCGTACAGCTCATCGGGGTCCAGTCGGCGCAGCTCGTCGGCAAGGCAGTCGCGGAGACTGCGCCGGGGGAGTGCGAGGTCGTGGACGGGCTGCCCCGGCTGGCGCAGGGTCGCGATGCCGGGGTGATCGCGTACCAGTTCGATGCGGCCCTTCGGCCTGACGAGGACGACGCCGTGGATGCCGTGCGAGCCGTGCTCGAGACCGATGAGCGCACAGTCGGCCGGTGCGCCCAGCTGCATCGAGAGCCAGGCCGCGAGGAGCGTGGTCGACGGTGAGTCGATCGCGCCGGTCACGCTCACCGCGGTCACGGGCTCGTACGGCGGCTGGTCGAGGACCGCCGCGAGCTGGGCGCGCCACAACGTGAGCCGCGTCCACGCGAAGTCCGCGTCGCCCGGACGGTAGCTGGCGGCGAGCTGGTCGAGCGCCGCCTGCGGGTCGGACTGCGTCGAGGCATCCGTGATGCGCCGCTGCGCGATGCGGCCGAGCGGGGAGTCGCCCGGCACCTCGGGCGCCGCACCGGGCCACCAGGTCACGACGGGCGCATCCGGGAGCAGGAGGCCCATGACGAGGCTCTGCTCGTCCTTGGCCGCATCGCCGCGCGCCCGCAGGATGATGACCTCGCTCGCACCCGCGTCGCCGCCGACGCGGATCTCCGCGTCGATGCGACTCTCGGCGTCGGGCGAAGCGTCGTCGTCCTCCGAGACGACGATGACGCGCATGGGGTGCTCGCGCGACGCATCGTTCGCCGCCTCGATCGCCTCTTCCTCGGCATCCTGCGTGGTGTCGATGATGAGGGTCAGCACGCGCCCGAGGGCGACCACGCCGCCCTCCTCGCGGATCTTGACGAGGGTCTTCGACACCTGGCTGGTCGTGGTGTCGGGCAGTTCGACGATCATGGGCGCCTCCAGGTGCGGCCGTCGCGGGCGAGGAGCTCGTCGGCGGACGCGGGGCCCCACGAGCCGGGCGTGTACTGCTCGGGTCGGCTCTGCGTCGCCCAGAACTCCTCGATCGGGTCGAGGATCATCCAGGAGAGCTCGACCTCCTCCTGACGCGGGAAGAGCGGCGGGTCGCCGAGGAGCACGTCGAGGATGAGTCGCTCGTACGCCTCCGGGCTCGCCTCGGTGAACGCGTGGCCGTAGCCGAAGTCCATCGTGACGTCGCGCACCTGCATGCCTGCGCCGGGGACCTTCGAGCCGAACCGGATGGTCACGCCCTCGTCGGGCTGCACCCGGATGACGAGGGCGTTCTGGCCCAGCTGCGAGGTCTGGCTGTCGGCGAAGACCTGCTGCGGCGCGCGCTTGAACACGACCGCGATCTCGGTGACGCGGCGGCCCAGGCGCTTGCCCGCGCGGAGGTAGAACGGCACGCCGGCCCAGCGGCGCGTGCCGATGAGCAGCTTCATGGCCGCGTAGGTCTCCGTCGTCGACTCGGGGTTCATCCCCTCCTCGTCGAGGAAGCCGGTGACCTTCTCACCGCCCTGCCAGCCGCCCGAGTACTGCCCGCGGGCCGTGGCGGTCGCGAGGTCGTCGGGCAGGCGCACCGCTCGGAGGATCTTCTCCTTCTCGGCACGCAGGTCGGCCGCGTCGAACGAGATCGGCTCCTCCATCGCGGTGAGCGCGAGCAGTTGCAGCAGGTGGTTCTGGATGACGTCGCGCGCCGCGCCGATGCCGTCGTAGTAGCCCGCACGACCGCCCACGCCGATGTCCTCCGCCATCGTGATCTGCACGTGGTCGACGAAGTTGGCGTTCCAGATCGGCTCGTACAGCTGGTTGGCGAACCGCAGCGCGAGGATGTTCTGGACCGTCTCCTTGCCGAGGTAGTGATCGATCCGGAAGACCGAGTCGGGCGGGAACACGGAGGCCACCACGTCGTTCAGCTCGATCGCCGACTTCAGGTCGGAACCGAAGGGCTTCTCGATGACGACGCGTCGCCACTGGCCCTCCTTCTGCTCCGTCAGGCCCGAGCGCTTGAGCTGCTCGGTGACGATCGGGAACGACTTCGGCGGGATGGAGAGGTAGAACGCGTGGTTGCCCATCGTGCCGCGTTCACGGTCCAGTTCCTCGACGGTCCGGCGCAGGCGATCGAACGCCGCGTCGTCGTCGAAGGCGCCGGGCACGAAGCGGATGCCGCGCGCGAGCTGCTGCCACACGTCCTCGCGGAACTCGGTGCGGGCGTACTCCTGCACCGAGTCGTGCACCACCTTCTCGAAGTCCTCGTCCTCCCAGTCGCGACGCGCGAAGCCCACGAGCGCGAAGCCCGGGGGCAGCAGCCCCCGGTTCGCGAGGTCGTAGACCGCCGGCATGAGCTTCTTGCGCGACAGGTCGCCGGTCACGCCGAAGATGATGAGGCTCGACGGGCCGGCGATCCGGTTCAGGCGGTAGTCCTTCGGCGAGCGCAGCGGATTGTGCGTCGCCGTGATCTCGACCGGATGCATGTGCGCTCCCGGCATCAGCCGATCGCGGAGCGCAGCGACGCGAGGTCGGCGCTCGGATCGTTCAGCGTGAGCGTGAGCACCGGACGTCCGTGCTCGGCGAGCACCGACGCGTCACCCGAGGCCTGCGCGGCGATGAGCTCGCCGAACGTGAACGGCCGTTCCGGGATCGCGAGGTCGTCGGTGGAGCGCTGCACGAGCTGGAGGAACGCGCCGTGCGCCGGACCGCCCTTGTGATACTGGCCGGTCGAATGCAGGAAGCGGGGACCCCACCCGAAGGTGACGGGCCGACCGCTGCGTGCGGCGAGCAGGTCGCGGAGCTCCGCGAACTCGGGGTGCGCGACGCGGTCGACATAGGCCTGCACCGAGATGTAGCCGTCGGCCGGCACCTCCTCGAGCAGCACCTCGATCGCCGACGTCAGGTCGCTCGCTGCGCCGATGACGTCGGGCGTGCCGCGGACCTCGATCCCGTCCGTCACGAACGCGGCCGGCGCGGGCTCAGGACGTGCATCGAGCAGGCCGCGTGCCGCGATCTTCGCCGACTCGACGTCGGGCTGGTCGAACGGGTTGATGCCGAGGATGCGTCCCGCGACCGCGGTCGCGTACTCCCAGACGAGCAACTGGGCGCCGAGCGTCCCGGACACGCGGATCTCGCCGTGGGTGTCGACGAACAGGTCGGTGCCGGCGTCGTCGACGAGGCGCACGACCTGGACGTCATCGGCGATCGTCGCCAGCTCGGGCGCACCGCGTTCGAGGACGACGGGCAGGATGCCGGTGCCGTCCTTGCCCGTGGACTCCGCGATGAGCTGCTCGGCCCAGTCGGCGAAGCCGACGATGTGCGTGCCGTCGGCGACGATCGCGAGCTTGTCGCGGCGAGGCTGGGCTCCGGCGATCGCCGCGCCGAGCACGAGTCCGGGGTTCTCCTCGGAGTCCACGGCGAGCGCGAGCTCGATGGCTTCGGCCTCGCGGAGCAGTTCATCGAGGTCGACGCCTGCGAGGCCCGAGGGCACGAGGCCGAATGCGGTGAGCGCCGAGTACCTGCCGCCGACCGTGGGGTCGGCGTTGAAGACCCGGTACCCCGCGGCGCGCGCCGACTCGTCGAGCGGAGATCCCGGATCGGTGACGACGACGATGCGCGATGCCGGGTCGATGCTGGCATCACGGAACGCCTGCTCGTAGATGCGTCGCTGCGAGTCGGTCTCGACGGTCGATCCCGACTTCGAGGACACGACGAGCGCTGTGCGCTCGAGCCGGTCGGCGAGGGCCGCGCCGACCTGCGCCGGCTCGGTCGAGTCGAGCACAGTGAGGTGCGCGCGCGCTGTGCGCGTGATGACCTCGGGTGCGAGCGAACTGCCCCCCATGCCGGCGAGCACGATGTGGTCGACGCCCGCGGCGCGGAGTTCGTCGCGCAGCGCGGCGATCTCGGGAAGGAGGGGACGGGAGATCGCGACGGCCTCGGTCCAGCCGAGACGCTTCGACGACTCGGCCTCGGCTTCGGGACCCCAGAGGGTCGCGTCGAGCGCGGTGATGCGCGAGGCGACGTCGTCGGCGACGAGCTGCGGGACGAGACGGCGGACGGCGTCGGCGGGGGGCCCGCTGACGGAGATGCGGACGTTCATCGCGCCGACTCCAGTGCGCCGCGGACCGTCTCCAGCAGTTCCTTCCACGACACGATGAACTTCTCGACGCCTTCGCGCTCGAGCAGCGCGGTGACGTCGTCGTAGTCGACGCCGGCGCTGGCGAGCGCGTCGAGCAGGCGGCCCGCCTCGGCGTACTGGCCCGTCACCGAGTCGCCCTCGATGACGCCGTGGTCGGCGGTGGCCTCGAGCGTCTTCTCGGGCATCGTGTTGACGACGCCGCGGGCGACGAGCTCGGTCACGTAGAGGGTGTCGGGCAGCGACGGGTCCTTCACGCCGGTCGACGCCCAGAGCGGGCGCTGGCGGTTCGCGCCGGCGTCGAGCAGCGCGACGGCGCGGGGGGTCGCGAACTCCTGCTCGAACAGCTCGTACGCGAGACGTGCGTTCGCCACGCCCGCCTTGCTCTTGAGCGCGCTCGCCTCGGGCGTGCCGATCGCCGTGAGTCGCTTGTCGATCTCGGTGTCGACGCGCGACACGAAGAACGACGCGACGGAGTGGATGGTCGAGAGGTCGATGCCGGCGGCCTTGGCCTGCTCGAGTCCGGTGAGGTACGCGTCGATGACCTGGCGGTAGCGGTCGAGGCTGAAGATGAGCGTGACGTTCACGCTGATCCCGGCGGCGATCGCGGCAGTGATCGCCGGCAGCCCCTCGAGGGTCGCAGGGATCTTGATCATGACGTTGGGCCGGTCGACCCTCTCCCAGAGCCGGTGCGCCTCGGCGACCGTCGCGTCGGTGTCGTGCGCGAGGTCGGGGGAGACCTCGATCGACACGCGGCCGTCGTAGCCCTGGCTGCGCTCGTAGACCGGCAGGAAGTGGTCTGCCGCGTCGCGCACGTCGTCGGTGGTGATCTCGAAGACCGCGCGGTCGACATCGGCGCCGTCAGCGGCGAGCGCGTGGAGCTGCTCGCGATAGGACTCGCCGTCGGTCAGCGCGGCGGCGAAGATCGTCGGGTTCGTGGTGACGCCGACGACGTCGCGCTCGGCGATCAGCCGCTCGAGGCCGCCCGAGGCGATGCGCTGGCGCGACAGGTCGTCGAGCCAGATGCTCACACCGGCCTGCGAGAGGGCGGCGGTCGGAGTGTTGGTGCTCATGACAGTGGTCTCCTTCATGCTCGGACTCACGCGGAGGCGAGCGATTCCTTCGCGGCGGCGACGACGGCCTCGGCCGTGATCCCGAACTCGCGGAACAGCGTCTTGTAATCGGCGGAGGCGCCGAAGTGCTCGATCGACACGGCGCGGCCGCGCGTGCCGAGGTAGCGGTACCAGCTGAGGGCGAGGCCCGCCTCGACGCTCACGCGCGCGGTCACCGACGCCGGCAGCACGGACTCGCGGTACGCGGCGTCCTGCTCCTCGAACCACTCGAGGCTCGGCGCCGAGACGACCCGCGCCTGGATGCCCTCGGAGGCGAGCTCGCCGCGCGCGGCGAGTGCGACCTGCACCTCGGATCCGGTCGCGATGAGGATGACGTCGGGAGCGCCGGACGCGGCTTCGGCGAGGACGTATGCGCCCTTCGCGACGTTCGCCGCAGACGCGAGGATGTCACCGGATGCCTCGCCCTCGCCGCGGTCGAACACGGGGATGTTCTGCCGGGTCAGGGCGATGCCCGCGGGCCCACCGCGGCGCTTGAGGATCTCGAGCCATGCGTAGGACGTCTCGTTCGCGTCGCCCGGACGGACGACCGACAGGTTCGGGATGGCGCGCAGCGCCGACAGCTGCTCGATCGGCTGGTGCGTGGGACCGTCCTCGCCGAGCGCCACCGAGTCGTGCGTCCACACGAAGACCGACGGGATGCTCATGAGCGCGGCCAGGCGCACGGCCGGTCGCATGTAGTCGCTGAAGATCAGGAACGTGCCGCCGAACGCGCGGGTCGGACCGTGCAGCACGATGCCGTTGATGATCGACCCCATAGCGTGCTCGCGGATGCCGAAGTGCAGCACGCGGCCGTACGGGTTGCCGCCGAATTCGTGGGTCGACCACTGCTCGGGGATGAACGACGCCGCCCCGTTGATGGTCGTGAGGTTCGACTCGGCGAGGTCGGCCGAACCGCCCCACAGCTCGGGCAGGTGCGCGGCGAGCGCGTTGATGACCTTGCCCGACGCGGCGCGCGTCGAGAGGTCCTTGCCGGCCTCGAAGACGGGCAGTGCCTCCTCGAGTCCGTCGGGGAGCTCGCCGGCCTCCAGGCGGTCGAGCAGGGCCTTCCGCTCGGGGTTCGCCGACGCCCAGGCGTCGAACGACTCCTGCCAGGCGGCCTTCGCCTCGGCGGCGCGGTCGCGCGCATTGCCGCGCGTGTGCTCGATGACCTCGTCGGCGACGACGAAGTGCTTCGCCGGGTCGAAGCCCAGCACCTCCTTCGTCGCGGCCAGCTCGTCGGCGCCGAGCGCCGAGCCGTGGATCTTGCCCGTGTTCTGCTTGTTCGGGGCGGGCCATCCGATGATCGTCTTCAGCACGATGATGGAGGGCTTGCCCGTCTCGGCCTTGGCGGCCTCGATCGCGGCGTCGAGCTCCGCGACATCCTCGACGTACTCGCCGGTCTTCTTCCAGTCGACGGTCTGCACGTGCCAGCCGTAGGCCTCGTAGCGCTTGGCGACATCCTCGGTGAAGGCGATGTCGGTGTCATCCTCGATCGAGATCTGGTTCGAGTCGTAGATGACGACGAGATTGCCGAGCTGCTGGTGCCCGGCGAGGGAGGATGCCTCGCTGGTGACGCCCTCCTCGAGGTCGCCGTCGCTCGCGATGACGTAGACGTGGTGGTCGAACGGGCTCTCGCCGGGGGCCGTGTCGGGGTCGAACAGGCCGCGCTCGTAGCGCGCAGCGTAGGCGAAGCCCACTGCCGACGCGAGTCCCTGGCCGAGCGGGCCGGTCGTGATCTCGACGCCGTCGGTGTGGCCGTACTCGGGGTGGCCGGGGGTCTTGGAGCCCCAGGTGCGGAGCGACTCGAGGTCGACGAGCTCGAGCCCGTCGCCCGCGAGGTAGAGCTGGACGTACTGGGTGAGCGAGCTGTGACCGGCCGACAGGATGAACCGGTCGCGCCCGAGCCAGTGGTGGTCGGCCGGGTCGCGGCGCATCACCTTCTGGTAGAGCAGGTAGGCGGCGGGCGCGAGGCTCATCGCCGTGCCGGGGTGGCCGTTGCCGACCTTCTCCACGGCGTCGGCGGCGAGCACGCGCGCCGTGTCGACCGCGCGGTCGTCGATGGGGTCCCAGTGCAGAGGTGCCACGGGTAGCTGTTCCTTCCGGTTGTGACGGGCGTCGAGGAGCTCTCAGGTGGCTCCCGACCCGCCGGGAAACGCGACGGCGCGGTGGAGCCCGGCAACGATCCGGACATGCGCAGGTGGAGGTGCACGTCGAATCCGCGCCGCCGGGCGCGCTGGGTTCAGTATATGGAGTAGTCCTCACTCTGTGACGGGCCTTGACGCGGCGCGACTCGGGCGCCGGAGCCGCCGGAGAGGCCGGGATCGGGCGCCGCGATGTCCTAGAATCGAACGGGATGCGCACGCCCGCCATTCGCGCGCGCCCCGGAAGAGGAATCGATGCAGGCCGCTCCCATCACCCGTGAAGCTCGTCCAGCGATGAGCGTGCGACGCAAGGTCGCCGCCTACGTCGCACTCACCAAGCCACGGGTCATCGAGCTCCTCCTCGTCGTGACGGCGCCGACCATGATCCTGGCGTCGAACGGGCTGCCCGACCTCTGGCTGCTCATCGCCACGCTCATCGGCGGCGCGATGAGCGCCGGGTCCGCGGGGGCCTTCAACTGCTACATCGATCGCGACATCGACCGCGTGATGCGGCGCACGAAGGGCCGACCGCTCGTCACGGGCGAACTCACCGACCGCGAGGCGCTCGTGTTCGCCTACGCCCTCGGCATCGCCTCGATCGTCTGGCTCGGCGTGTTCGCCAATTGGGTCGCTGCCGGGCTCTCGCTCGTCGCCATCCTGCTCTACGTCGTCTTCTACAGCCTGATCCTCAAGCGCCGCACCGCGCAGAACATCGTGTGGGGCGGCGTCGCCGGGTGCATGCCCGTGCTCATCGGCTGGGCGGCCGTGACCGGCAGCCTCGACTGGGCGCCGTTCATCCTGTTCCTGATCATCTTCCTCTGGACGCCGCCGCACTACTGGCCGCTGTCCATGAAGTACAAGGATGACTACGCGGCCGCCGGGGTGCCCATGCTCGCGGTCGTGCGCGGACGCGCCCAGGTGGGCCTGCAGGTCATCCTGTACGCCTACGCGACGGTCGCCGCCTCACTGCTGCTGATCCCCGTCGCCGGGATGGGGTTGCTCTACTCGAGCGTGGCGCTCGTCACGGGCGTCTGGTTCATCGCCGAGTGCCACCGCCTCTACAGCCTCGCCATCCGCGGCGTCGAGGTCTCGCCGATGCGCGTCTTCCACGGGTCGATCGTGTACCTCTCGCTGCTGTTCCTCGCGGTCGGGATCGACCCGCTGCTGCCGTTCTGATCCGTGCACTTCACGGGTGCTCGGGGATGTAACTCGGGGCGGCGACGCCGGCACCGGTGAGATCGTCGCACTTCACGAACTGGGTGCCGACCCGCTGGAGTTCGCAGCGGTCGTGGTCGACGAGCTGCACGTGCCCTGCGGGCCACTGCCCGGGATCCGGTATGGCGACGGCCGGCGCGGCGGCGATGCCGCTGAGAAGCGCGGCGGCCGACGCCACGAGAGCCGCGGCGGTCACGGTGGTGGTGGTGCGCATGATGTCGTTCCTTCCCGGAATGGTTCGGCGGATGGCCGATGGCTCGAGGCTCGTCGCTCCGCGATGCGATCGGATCGGGCGCACCCCCTGAGATCCCGGACGAAAGTCCTGATTCCCGCTGCGGTGGATGCGACACTGGTTCGGTGGTCGTTTCGGCCGCGATCGCCGGGGCCGACTTCGTCGGCCGTGAGCGGGAGCTCGGCCTCCTGGGGGAGCTCCTCGACCGTGCTTGGGCCGAGGAGGCGCACACGGTCGTCGTCTCGGGCGATTCAGGTGTCGGCAAGACCGCGCTCGTCATGCGGGCCTGCGCCGATCACCGAGGGGCAGGAGAGGCCCTGATCGGAACCTGCCTTCCCTTGACATCGATGTCGATCCCGTTCCTCCCCATCCGCTCCGCGCTGCGAGCGAACCCGCATCTCGTCGCCCCGCCGGAGGCTCCCGTCGACGGCGGTGAACGCGAGTTCGCGCTGCGATTCGACGCCTGGCTCGACGAGCAGACCGCACGAACCCCGGTCGTCCTCGCCGTGGACGACGTCCAGTGGGCCGACCGCAGCACGCTCGACACCCTCATGTACGCCATCGCGGGGCCGTCCTCCCGCCGCCTCGCGATCGTGATGACCCTGCGCGCGGGCGAGGTGGGTCTCGGGCATCCGCTGCAGCGCTGGCTCGCCGACATCCGCCGCCTGCCTCGCACCTCGGAGCTGGAGCTGGGGCCACTCGACCGTGCCGCGACCGCCGCGCAGATCGAGGCGCTTCTCGGTGGTTCTCCACACCAGTCGCTCATCGAGGAGGTGTACGCACGGAGTCGCGGCAACCCGTACTTCACCCGGCTGCTCCTCGCCGACCTCACGCCCGAGGCTCGTGCCATCCCGGCCTCGCTCCCGTCCGACCTGAGCTCCGCCGTCCTGCAGTCGTGGTTCCGGTTGTCGCAGCCGACGCGCAGGCTCGCGTCGGTGCTGGCCGTCGGCGGACGCGCCATGCGGGCCGACGAACTGGCGCGCATCGCGGACACCGCGGCGAACGGGTCGGAGGTGCGAGCATCGCTCCTGGAAGCCGTCGACTCGGGCACGCTCGATCGCCTCGCCGACGACTCCTTCTGGTTCCACCATCCGTTGAACGCCGAGGTCCTCGAAGCGACGCTCGGCGAGGACGAGCGTCGCGACTGGCATCGGAGATTCGCGGACGACATCATCACGAACACGAGCGGCACCGCCCGTTCGTCGGGCTCCGCGATCGCGCTCGCCGACCACCGGTATCGCGCCGGCCAGCAGCGCGAGGCCTTCGACGCCGCGCTCGCGGCCGCTGAGACGGCCGGTGCCGTGTCCGGGCATTCGGAGCAGCTGCGCCTGCTCCGGCAGGCGGCGCACCTCCGCGCCGACCTCCCGGGCCCGGCCGAACCGGTCGAGTCGATCTTCCGACGCATCCGGGCGGTCGCCGCGGAGGTCGGCGCGGTCGCAGAGGAGCTGGACGCCGTCGAGGCCCTGCTCGCGATGACCGATCGCGAGGCGCACCCGCTCGTCGCGGCCGAGCTGGTCGTGCGGCGAGTGCACCTCCGATTCCTCAGCGGGCAGGCGTTCATCGAGTTGTCCGACCTGCAGGAGGCCGAGCGGCTCGCTGCAGCGGATCCATCCGACTCCGTGTACGCATTGGCCCTGGCCGAGCTCGCGCACGCGGAGCTCTGGGCCGGAGTGGACGGTGCCGCGGAGCATGCAGGGCGCGCCGTCGAGATCGCCCGGGCCGCTGGGGACCTCCGCGCGCTCTCGCACGCGCTGTCTGCCCTGGTGATGGAAGCGGTCTTCCGCGACGCTTCGTCGACCGTGCGCGAGATCGCGCACGAAGCGGTCCGCGCCGGCCGGGAGTCCCGCGACTGGTTCGCTTACGTGCATGCACTGCTCTGGGAGTCCAACGCGACCGTGGACTGGGGCACGGCGGGCACGGCCGAAGCCATGCGGGATGGTCGACTCGAGCTCGAAGCCGAGGATGGACCGCACGCCTACGCCGCGTGGTTGTCCGCGATCGAGGCATCGAACTGGGTCATGATCGGCCGCTGGCACGAAGCCCAGGCGGCATTGCGGGTGGCGCTGGGTTCCGATCCCGGACCGTTCGGTGATGTCCACGCACGGCTGGCGGGGGCGCTGCTCGCCACGCGCCAGGGCCGGCAGGACGAGGCCGAGAGTCACCTGCTGCGGGTCGACGAGCTGATGATCGACGGGTCGGCCTTCCACGCGCTCGAATACGACGCGGTCTGCGCCGAGGTGCGCCTGGGTTCGGGCGACTCCCGTGGTGCCTTCGACGCCGCGATGAAGGGGGCCACCGCGCCCGGCAGCCTCCCGACGATGTGCGAGTGGCTCATGCCGCTCGCCGGGCGCGCCTTGGCCGACCTCGCGCAACGCGCGCGTGACCACGGTTCGTCCGCAGTCGAGCCTGTGGCCGAGCTCGACCGACTCGAGCGCCGGTTCCCGCACGTCCTGAAGGATGTCGGCGAGGTGACTCCGATCTACCGGGGACAGCTCGACGCGCTCGAGGCGCTCTACCTGGCCGAGCGGTTGCGTGCCCGGGCCGATCCCGCCGAGTCCTCGGCGTGGCTCGACGCGGTCGACGGGCTCGAGGCCTGCGGGTTCGCCTGGGAGGAGGCCTACGCTCGCGCCCGGGCGGCCGAGTCACTGCTCGGCAGGGACCGGAACCGCCAGGTCGGCGCCGAGATGCTGCGCAGCGGGCTGGCCCGTGCACGCGCCTTGGGAATGCATCCGGTCGAGGCGGAGCTGCTCGATCTCGCGCGCCGGGCCAGGGTGCCGGTCGAGGAACCGACGCGGAACAGCGCGAATTCGACCGGCCCGATGCCCGGGCTGACGGCACGCGAACGGGAGGTGCTCGCGCTGCTCGCCGTGGGCCGGACCTACTCGGAGATCGCCCGATCGCTCATGATCAGCGACAAGACCGTGAGCACGCACGTCTCGCACCTGCTCGCCAAGACCGGCGCGTCCAACCGCGTCGAGCTGGCGCGGCTGGTGCACCGCGTCACCTCGGACGGAGACGTCGAGGGCTGACGCCCCCGTCGGTCAGCGGGCGGATGCCGCGACCGTGGCGTCGCTCGCCGCGGCATCCGTCGCGACCGGACGCTTGAGCTTCAGCACGAGCACGGTCATCGCGGCCGCCGTGAGGGCCGCGAGCACCATGTGCACGCCGACGGCGAGCGGCGGCAGGCCGTTGCGCGCCTGGTAGAGGCCGACGGCGATCTGCAGGAGCTCGACGCCCAGGAGGACGAGCGACCAGCGCAGTGTGGGCAGCTCCAGGCGCCACGCGGCCACCGCGAGCACGATCGTCAGCACGAGCAGGGCATACCCCGGCCAGGCGTGCACGTGCTCGAGCAGTTCGGCGGCGAAGCCGTTGCGTCCGGCCGCCGCGTCGCCCGAGTGCGGGCCGGCGCCCGTGGTCAGGATGCCGAACACGATCGTGAGGGCGAGCACGCCCGTGGTCGCATGGGCGAGGCCCGCGTACCATCCGGGCACGGCTCGCTCGCGAGGACCGGGCACCGCGTGCATGCGAACGAGGAACGCGGCGGTCACGCACACGAGCAGGAGCGAGGCCACGTAGTGGAAGCCCACGATGAACGGGTTGAGGCCCGTCCAGACCGTGATCCCGCCCACCACCGCCTGCGCGACGACGCCGAGGAGGACGGTGAGCGCGAGTGCGAACAGGTCGCGCCGCTCGCGGCGGAGACGCCACACGAACACCACGAGGAGCAGCGCGACGATGCCGACGACGCCCGTCATGAGGCGGTTGCCGAACTCGATGAGCGAGTGGTAGCTGAGCTCCTGCGTCGGCACGAGCGAATCGGCCGTGCAGGTCGGCCAGGTCGGGCAGCCGAGGCCCGAGCCGGTGAGCCGAACGGCTCCGCCCGTGGCGATGATGGTCGTCTGGGCGAGGAACGACAGCCACGCCACGACCCGCACGCGGCGATCGATGCGGTCGGGCAGCCAGGCGGTCACGCGGTTCACGCTCGTGGAATCCTGATCCGGGTCGCGGTGGGAGGGTTCTGGGAGTCAGGACTCCGGGACCTCGGACCCTATAGACTTGATGGGTTGGCACAGCCCGACGCGCGCGCCATGGCGCGCCACCGGGGCACAGCCATTGTAGGTTCGCGACGACGCCACCCGCACATCACTCCACGACCGTACCGGCGCCTCGACCGGGCGGCAGGGGTGGGCCGGACTCATATCCGGTGAGCGGGAGGAGAAGAGGGAGAACATGACGGACGTACTGATCGACCGCCCCGAGCTGGAAGGGCTCGGCACGTACGAGTTCGGCTGGGCCGACTCCGACGCTGCCGGGGCATCCGCTCGCCGCGGCCTGTCGCCCGAGGTGGTGGCCGACATCTCTCGGCTCAAGGACGAGCCGGAGTGGATGCTGCAGCGTCGGCTCCGCGCACTCCAGCTGTTCGACCGCAAGCCCATGCCGAGCTGGGGCGCCGACCTGTCGGACATCGACTTCGCCAACATCAAGTACTTCGTCCGTTCCACCGAGAAGCAGGCCCAGACCTGGGAGGACCTGCCCGAGGACATCCGGAACACGTACGAGCGGCTCGGCATCCCCGAGGCCGAGCGCCAGCGTCTCGTCGCCGGTGTCGCCGCCCAGTACGAGTCCGAGGTCGTCTACCACCAGATCCGCGAGGACCTCGAGGAGCAGGGCGTCATCTTCCTCGACACCGACACGGCGCTGAAGGAGCACCCCGAGATCTTCGAGGAGTACTTCGGCACGGTGATCCCCGCGGGCGACAACAAGTTCGCGGCGCTGAACACCGCGGTGTGGTCGGGCGGCTCGTTCGTCTACGTGCCGAAGGGCGTGCACGTCGAGATCCCGCTGCAGGCCTACTTCCGGATCAACACCGAGAACATGGGCCAGTTCGAGCGCACCCTCATCATCGCCGACGAGGACTCCTACGTGCACTACATCGAGGGCTGCACGGCCCCGATCTACAAGTCCGACTCGCTGCACTCGGCCGTCGTCGAGATCATCGTGAAGAAGAACGCGCGCGTTCGCTACACCACGATCCAGAACTGGTCGAACAACGTCTACAACCTCGTCACCAAGCGCGCGGTCGCCCACGAGGGCGCCACGATGGAGTGGGTCGACGGCAACATCGGCTCCAAGGTGACGATGAAGTACCCGTCGATCTTCCTCATGGGCGAGCACGCCAAGGGAGAGACGCTCTCGGTCGCCTTCGCAGGCCCGGGGCAGCACCAGGACGCCGGCGCCAAGATGATCCACATGGCGCCGTACACGCAGTCGTCGATCGTCTCGAAGTCGATCGCCCGCGGGGGTGGCCGCGCAGGCTACCGCGGCGAGGTGCGCGTCGACGCGAACGCCCACCACTCCGCGAACACCGTGCGCTGCGACGCGCTGCTCGTCGACACGATCTCGCGCTCCGACACGTACCCCGCCATCGACATCCGCGTCGACGACGTGCAGCTCGGCCACGAGGCCACGGTGTCGAAGGTCAGCGAGGAGCAGCTCTTCTACCTCATGGCGCGCGGCATCCCCGAAGACGAGGCGATGGCCATGATCGTGCGCGGCTTCATCGAGCCGATCGCGCGCGAGCTGCCCATGGAATACGCGATGGAACTCAACAAGCTCATCGAGATGGGCATGGAAGGATCGGTCGGCTAGGAATGACCGACACTATGCAGAGCACCGCCATGCCCACTTCCGAGCAGCACGGCTTCCGACCCCATTCCGACGGCGCCGTCGTGCCCGTGCAGACGCGGTCCGAGCGATTCCGGTCGACGGATGTCTCGGAGTTCGCCCCGGTCACGGGCCGCGAGCACGAGTGGAAGTACTCGCCGGTCGCGGCGTTCGCCGACCTCACCTCGGGTGAGCTCGACGGCGCTCGACCCGAGGTCGAGTCGACGGATGTCGCGGGGGTGTCGCTCTCGTGGATCCCGCGCGACGACGCCCGCATCGGCCGTGCCGGCACTCCCGAGGACCGCGCGTCGGCGAACGCCTGGTCGAGCTTCGGCGAGGCGCTCCTCGTCGCGATCTCCGGCGAGGAGGCGAAGACGGTCACCGTGACGCGTTCGGGGCTCGGCGCAGCTCCCCGCGGCGCGCACACCGTGATCGAGGCGGCGCCGAACAGCCGCGCGCTCGTCGTCCTGCGCGGAACCGGTGACGCCCGCCTGGCCGAGAACGTCGAGGTCGTGGTGGGCGAGGGGGCGAACCTGACGGTCGTCTCCCTGCAGGAGTGGACCGACGACTCGGTCCACCTCGCGAGCCACTTCTCGCGGATCGCGCGCGACGCCAAGCTCAAGCACATCGTCGTCTCGCTCGGCGGCAGGGTCGTGCGGGTCAACCCGTCGACGCACCTCGCCGAGCAGGGCGGTGACGTCGAGGCCCTCGGCCTGTACTTCTCCGACGCCGGCCAGCACCTCGAGCAGCAGGTGTTCGTGCACCACGACGCGCCGCACACCCGCTCGCGCGTCACCTACAAGGGTGCACTGCAGGGCGAGGGTGCGCGGAGCGTCTGGGTCGGCGACGTCCTCATCGGCAACGCGGCGACCGGCACCGACAGCTACGAGCAGAACCGCAACCTCGTGCTGACCGACGGCACCCGCGCGGACTCCGTCCCGAACCTCGAGATCGAGACAGGCGACATCGAGGGCGCGGGTCACGCGTCCGCGACCGGTCGCTTCGACGACGAGCAGCTGTTCTACCTCCAGGCCCGCGGCATCCCCGAAGACGAGGCCCGGCGCCTCGTCGTGCGCGGATTCCTCGCCGAGGTCGTGCAGCAGATCGGCGACGCCGCACTCGAGGAGCGCTTGATGGCGGCGCTCGAAGCCGAACTCCAGGGGAGCTGACGTGGCAGGCACGCGCGTGTGCGGGGTCGACGACCTCGCCGTGAACGAGGCACAGCGGTTCGTCATCGACGGCGTTCCCATCGCCGTGGTGAAGGATGCCGCGGGCGAGATCTTCGCGATCGGCGACACGTGCACGCACGGCGACATCTCCCTCTCCGAGGGATTCGTCGAGGACGACACGCTCGAGTGCTGGGCCCACGGTTCGAAATTCTCCCTCATCACGGGCAAGCCCCTCACGCTGCCGGCCTACGAGCCCGTACCCGTCTTCAAGGTCGACATCACCGACGGGGGCGTCGTCATCGACCCCGCGGTGAAGCTCGCCGTCTGATCCCCGACTTCCCATGACCTCCGGCCGCCGCGCGGCCCGCAACGAAAGAGACCACCGAATCACCATGTCCGTACTCGAGATCAAGAACCTGCACGTCAACGTCGAGACCGACCAGGGCACCCGCGAGATCCTCCGCGGCGTCGACCTGACCATCAACGAGGGCGAGATCCACGCCATCATGGGGCCGAACGGCTCCGGCAAGTCCACCCTGGCGTACACGATCGCTGGCCACCCGAAGTACACGGTCGTCGAGGGCGAGATCCTCTTCGACGGCGAGAACGTCCTCGAGATGACGGTCGACGCGCGCGCACGGGCGGGACTCTTCCTCGCCATGCAGTACCCCGTCGAGATCCCCGGCGTCACGGTGACCAACTTCCTCCGCACCGCGAAGACCGCCATCGACGGCCAGGCGCCCTCCATCCGCGGCTGGGTGAAGGACGTCCGGGAGTCGATGAACAACCTCAAGATGGACCCGGCCTTCGCCGAGCGCAACGTCAACGAGGGCTTCTCCGGTGGCGAGAAGAAGCGCAACGAGATCCTCCAGCTCGAGCTGCTCAAGCCGAAGTTCGCGGTGCTCGACGAGACCGACTCCGGCCTCGACGTCGACGCGCTCAGGATCGTCTCCGAGGGCGTGAACCGCGCCCACGCGAACACCGACGTCGGCATCCTGCTGATCACGCACTACACGCGGATCCTTCGCTACATCAAGCCCGACTTCGTGCACGTCTTCGTGGCGGGCAAGATCGCCGAGCAGGGCGGCCCCGAGCTCGCCGAGCGCCTCGAGGAAGAGGGCTACGACCGCTACAACGTGGCCGAGTCGGCCATCCAGTAGGCGCGGGTAGACTCCAGACATGGTCACCTCACTCGCTCCCGAGCGATTCGACGAGATCAGCGAGGCGCTGAAAGACGTCGTCGACCCCGAACTGGGCGTGAACATCGTCGACCTCGGGCTCATCTACGACCTCAACTGGGATGACGAGCACGATGCGCTCGTGATCAACATGACGCTCACGAGTGCGGGGTGCCCGCTCACCGACGTGATCGAGGAGCAGACCGCCGAGGCGCTCGACGGGACCGTCGAGCGATTCCGCATCAACTGGGTGTGGATGCCGCCGTGGGGTCCCGAGCGGATCACCGACGACGGGCGCGACATGATGCGCGCACTCGGCTTCGCGATCTGATCCCATGGACGGCGCGCCGGCTCCCGCTTCGCGCGAGGGCTACACGCACGGCCACCACGAAAGCGTCATCCGCGTGCACGAGTGGCGCACGGTCGACAACTCGGCGGCGTACCTGATCCCGCACCTTCGCGACGGCCTGCGGGTCCTCGACGTCGGGAGCGGACCGGGCACGATCTCCATCGATCTGGCACGCCGCGTCCGTCCCGGATCCGTCGTGGGCATCGACGCGTCGGCCGAGATCGTGGAACGAGCCGCGGGCCTGGCCGCGAGCCAGGGCGTGACGAACGTCGAGTTCCGCGTCGGCGACGCGTACGCGCTCGACTTCGACGACGACAGCTTCGACGTCGTGCACGCACATCAGGTGATGCAGCACCTCGGCCGACCGGTCGACGCCATGCGAGAGATCCGACGGGTCCTCGCGCCGGGCGGCGTGCTGGCCGCGCGCGACGCCGACTACGGCGGCGTGATCTGGAGTCCCGAGTCCGCCGGGCTCGCCCGCTGGTTGCAGCTGAATCGCGACATCTACCGATGGAACGGCGGAGAGGCGCTGGCGGGCCGCCTGCTCAAGCGCTGGGCCCTCGCGGCGGGGTTCGAGGAGGTCGACGCCACGGGCTCGGTCTGGGTGTTCTCATCCGACCGCGACCGCGAGTGGTGGGGCGGCGCCTGGTCGGACCGGGCGACGAAGTCCCAGTTCGCGGCGCACGCGATCGAGTCGGGTCACGCCTCGGTCTCCGAGCTCGAGGCCGTCGCGGAGGCGTGGCGGACGTGGGCCGCCGATCCCGAGGGCTGGCTGCTCATGCCGCACGGGGAGATCATCGCGCGAGCCTGAGCGCGTCGACTCACCAGTCGTCGTCGGTGGCCGGCGCCGCCCCGGTGTCCACGGGCCCGGTCGTCACGACCGTCCCGTCGTCGAGTTCGGCGATCGGCCGACCCTCGAGCCAGGTCAGCGTCCAGTGGTGCCCGGCACCCTCGGCGGCGCGCGCTTCGGCCGCCGTGATGAGCGGTCGCAGGTCGGCCGGCACCGAGGCCGGCGGTTCATCGCCGAAGGACCAGCGCGTGCCGAGCCGCATCAGACGTCCAGCTCGAAGCCGATCGCGGCGCTGCGCCGCCCGAGCTCGTCGGAGAGGCGGAGCGACTCCGCGTCGCCCGGATCGTTCGTCCACGTGATGCGCGACGCGTGGAGCTCGGAGGCCTGCGCGCGCACCAGCTCGAGGAGCTGGCGGCCGACCCCGTTGCCGCGGTGGGCGTCGCCGACGTAAAGGTCGTCGACCACGACGCCGGTGCTCGCATCGAAGGTGCGCGACTCGGCGTGGAACTGGACGAGCCCGACCGGTGTGCCCTCGTCGTCGACCGCGAGGGCGGCGCGCAGCGGGTTCCGCGGCTCCTGGATCCAGCTCCACACGATGAGTGCCTTCGTGTCGTCGAGGGGGGCACCGCGCCCGGCGCAGTAGGCATCGAAGAGGGGCAGCCAGCCGAAGAAGTCGTTCTCGGCGATGTCGCGGACGGTGACGCTCATGCGCGTGCCTCCTCGGCGGGGGTCTCCAGCTCGACGTCGCGGACCTCGAGCTCGTCGGATGCGTCGAACTCGAGCACGCGGATCCGCCCGACGGCGCGCAGGTCGGACTCGACATGCGCGAGCAGCGCCGTCGCCGCATCGGGTGCGGCGATGACCGCGCGGGCGACGGGAGTCTTCTGCGACGCCTTCGCATCGGTCTTGGCGCGACGGATGCCGGTGAGCGCGAGGCTCGCCAGCTCGAGCAGCTCGACGCCCGCGTCGCCGCGCGCGGCGAGCTCGTCGCCCGTCGGCCACGAGGCCTGGTGCACCGAGCCGTCGTGCGACCAGCGCCACGCCTCCTCGGCTGCGAACGGGATCACGGGCGCGAACAGGCGCAGCAGCACGCTGAGCGCGGTCTTCAGCGCGGCGACCGCCGACGCCTGCTCCTCGCTCGGCTCGCCGTAGGCGCGCTCCTTCACGAGCTCGAGGTAGTCGTCGCAGAACGTCCAGAAGAACGTCTCGGTCACCTCGAGCGCGCGGGCGTGATCGTATCCGTCGAGAGCCCGCGTGGCCTGCTCGACGACCGTCGCGAGTCCGGCGAGCATGCTCCGGTCGATCGGCACGGTGACCGCGGCATCCGACCGGCCCTCGAAGCCGAGGATGAACTTCGCGGCGTTCAGCACCTTGATCGCGAGGCGCCGGCCGATCTTGACCTGCGTGGGATTCTGCGGGTCGAAGGCCGCGTCGGTGCCGAGGCGCGACGAGGCCGCCCAGTAGCGCACCGCGTCGGAGCCGTGCTGCTCGAGCAGCCCGGCGGGCGTGACGACGTTGCCCTTGGACTTCGACATCTTCTTGCGGTCGGGGTCGACGATGAAGCCCGAGATCGCGGCGTTGCCCCACGGTGCGGCGCCGTGCTCGAGCTCTGCGCGGAGCACGGTCGAGAACAGCCAGGTGCGGATGATGTCCTGGCCCTGCGGGCGCAGCGAGTACGGGAACAGGAGCTCGAACAGCTCGGGGTCGCGCTCCCAGCCGGCCGCGAGCTGCGGCGTGAGCGACGACGTCGCCCACGTGTCCATGATGTCGTGCTCGCCGGTGAACCCGTTGGGCTGATCACGCTGCGACTCGTCGAATCCGGGGGCGGGGGTGGAGGACGGGTCGACCGGCAGCATCTCGCGGGTGGCGATGATGGGCTGGTCGAACACCGGGTCGCCTGCGGCGTCGATCGGGTACCAGACCGGGATCGGCACGCCGAAGAAGCGCTGCCGCGAGATGAGCCAGTCGCCCGACAGCCCGCCCACCCAGTTCTCGTAGCGCACGCGCATGAAGTCGGGGTGCCAGTCGATCTCGCGGCCGCGGCCCACGAGGCGGTCGCGAAGCGACTCGTCGCGTGCGCCGTTCACGATGTACCACTGCCGCGTCGAGACGATCTCGAGCGGGCGGTCGCCCTTCTCGTAGAACTTCACGGGGTGCGTGATCGCCTTGGGGTCGGCGAGCAGGTCGCCCGACTCGCGCAGCAGCTCGACCACGGCCTGCTTGGCCGAGAACGCGGTCTTGCCGGCGAGCTTCGCGTAGGCCTCGCGCCCGGCGTCGGAGGAGATCGCCTCGGGCGCCTCGGCGATGATGCGACCGTCGAAGCCGATGATCGCGCGGTTGGGCAGGTCGAGCTCGCGCCACCAGACGACGTCGGTGACGTCGCCGAACGTGCAGATCATGGCGATGCCGGTGCCCTTGTCCTTCTGGGCGAGGTGGTGCGCGACCACGGGCACCTCGACGCCGAACACCGGCGTCGTCACGGTCGTGCCGAACAGCGGCTGGTAGCGCTCGTCGTCGGGGTGCGCCACGAGCGCGACGCACGCGGGGATGAGCTCGGGCCGGCTGGTCTCGATCTCGACCTGGCCGCCGTCGGGGCGGTGGAACGCCACGCGGTGGTAGTGGCCCGCTTGCTCGCGGTCCTCGAGCTCGGCCTGCGCGACCGCGGTGCGGAACGTGACGTCCCACAGCGTCGGCGCGAGCGCCTGGTAGGCCTCACCGCGCGCGACGTTGCGGATGAACGCGAGCTGCGAGGTGAACAGTGCCTCGTCGGCGATCGTGCGGTAGGTCTGCGTCCAATCGACCGACAGGCCCAGCTGACGGAAGAGCTCCTCGAACTGCTGCTCGTCTTCGGCCGTCAGCCGCTCGCACAGCTCGATGAAGTTGCGGCGGCTGATGGGCACCTGGTCGGCCGGCTTGATCGTCTTGCCCTCGGTGCCCTCGTGCGGCGGCGTGAAGCCGGGCACGTACGGCAGCGACGGGTCGCAGCGGACGCCGTAGTAGTTCTGCACGCGACGCTCGGTGGGCAGGCCGTTGTCGTCCCATCCCATCGGGTAGAAGACCGACTTGCCGCGCATGCGCTGGAAGCGGGCGACGAGGTCGGTGTGCGTGAACGAGAACACGTGGCCGATGTGCAGCGACCCCGATGCGGTGGGCGGGGGAGTGTCGATCGAGTAGATCGCCTCTCGCGTCGCGCCCTCGCGCTCGAACCGGTAGGTGCCCTCGGATTCCCAGACGCCGCCCCACTTCGACTCGAGGCCCTCGAGAGCGGGCTTGTCGGGAATGCGCGCGGTGTCGGTCATGATGCTCCGGTTCGGTATATGCGGCACCGAGTCCATGGGGGTGCCTGAATGTGGACGCTCAAGCCTACCGGAGTCGGCGCATCCATGCCGTGACCGGCCCGAACGGTGCGCGTTGCCGAGACGTGGCGGATGCCGCGGCCGCGCGCCGCGGCATCCGTCGACCGTCTATGCGGCGACCGGCTCGGCCACCTCGCGGCCGTCTTCCGCGATCGGCGCGTGGCGCATGCGCGCTGCCGCCCACGCGGACACCAGCGTGATGGCCGACAGCAGGGCGAGCACGACGCCGGGGTGCCACCAGGCGAACCCGGTCAGCCCGCCGAGCCACAGCGTGACGAGCGGGATGAATCCCGAGATCGCGGCTGCGACGGCGTACGCGACCGACAGCGCCGAGTACCGGTAGTGGTCGGCGAACAGGTCGTTCATGAGCCCGCCGAGCGCCGCCCACGACATGGTCGGCAGGATGCCGCCCACGATCATCGTGCCGACCAGCACCGGGAAGCTCGCGAACTGCAGCAGCCAGTACATGGGGAACGTGATGAGCAGCGTGCCGAGCGCGCCGTAGGCGACGACGCGCGCCGAACCGACGCGCGTGGCCCACCAGCCGAACAGCGGGATCGTGACCAGCTGCAGCAGGCCGCCGATCGTGGTCGCCACGAGGAGGTCCTGGAAGCTGAAGCCGAGGGTCGTCACGCCGTAGTTGACCGTGTACGTGTTCATGAGCGAGTACGAGCCGATGCCGAGCAGCGCCGCGCCGAACGCGACGAGCAGCGCGACGGGCTGCGCGCGGAACATGGTGGCGAAGGGCACGCGGTCGCGGCGCTGCTCCGAGACGACCGCCTTGAACACGGGCGTCTCGTCGATCGAGAGCCGCAGCCAGAGCGAGACGAGCAGGAGCGGGAACGCGAGCAGGAACGGGATGCGCCAGCCCCACTCGGCCAGCTGGTCGGCCGGCAGGACGAGCGTCATCACGATGAACACGACGGCCGACAGGATGGAGCCCACGGGGGAGCCGAGCTGCGGCACCGCGGCGTAGAACGCGCGCTTGACGGGGCTCGCGTGCTCGGTCGCGAGCAGGATCGAACCGCCCCACTCGCCGCCGAGCGACAGGCCCTGCGCGACTCGGAGCAGCACGAGCAGCACGGCGCCGAGCCATCCGGCCTGCGCGTACGTCGGCAGGAGGCCGATGAGGCCCGTGGCGACGCCCATGACGCCGACCGTCCAGAGGAGGGTCGCTCGCCGGCCGATGCGGTCGCCGAGGTGGCCGAAGATCGCCGCACCGATCGGTCGCACGACGAACGCGACGCCGATCGTGGCGAACGCCGCGAGCGTGCCGCCGAATTCGCCGAGCGGGTCGAAGAACAGCGGGCCGATGAAGTAGGCGCTGAAGTACGCGAAGACGTAGAAGTCGAACGACTCGAGCGAGGTGCCGACCATCGACGCCCAGGCGACGCGTCGCACAGGGGAGGAGCTCGGAGGGAGGGGTTCAGTGGAGGGGACTGCAGTGGTCACGGCTGACCATCCTGACAGCGAGCGGATGGCGCGACAAGGCAATTGCGCTATTCGCACTAGCACGAGTGCTTGAAGCGGTCGTGCACGCGACGTAGTGTCGCACCGTGCGCATCCGACTCGACCACACCATCCCGGGGCCGCTGTTCGAGCAGCTCGCCTCGTCGCTCCGTGCGTCGATCGTCGATGGACGCATCGGCTACGGCGAGCGCCTCCCCGCCGCGCGCGAGCTCGCATCGGTGCTCCAGGTCAACGTCCACACCGTGCTCCGGGCCTATCGGGTGCTCCGCGACGAGGGACTGATCGAGCTGCACCCCGGCCGCGGCGCGACGGTCGCCAAGCGGCTCGGGCACCACACCGCGCTGGCCGGCGCCATCCACGACCTCGTCGACGAGGCGCGGTTGAACGGCGTCGACGCCAACGCGCTGATCTCGCTCATCCGCGAGGCGTACCGCTGAGCCGTCCGGTACGCTGGGACCCAACGACTGCGATCCGGCCATCACCGGGGAGTCTCCGGAAGAACGCGTGACGGATGCTGCGGCATTCGGCTCGTCACTAGAACCGGACGGGACCAGCCCGTCACAGCTGAGGAACGAGAGGCTCCGGCATTGCCGGGGCAAGCGGGGTGGTACCGCGGTGGCGCTCGACGGGCGCACCGTCCTCGTGGAACCGGCGAATCCAGCAGGAGCGAGCGTTGTACCCCAAGGGCCAGGACCCCGAGCAGTCGTCCGTCACGCCGTCGCCGTCCTTCCCGGCGATCGAGCAGGCCGTGCTCGCGCACTGGAAGGCCGACGGGACGTTCCAGGCGTCCATCGACCAGCGCGAGGGCGCACGCGAGTGGGTCTTCTACGACGGCCCGCCGTTCGCCAACGGCCTGCCGCACTACGGCCACCTCCTCACCGGGTACGCGAAGGACCTCTTCCCGCGCTTCCAGACCATGCGCGGGCACCAGGTGCACCGCCGGTTCGGCTGGGACACCCATGGGCTGCCGGCCGAGCTCGAGGCCGAGCGCCAGCTCGGCATCATCGACAAGAGCGAGATCGAGCGCATGGGCATCGCGGCCTTCAACCAGGCCGCGCGCGACGCCGTCCTCCGCTACACCGAGGAGTGGGAGGAGTACGTCACGCGCCAGGCCCGCTGGGTCGACTTCGAGGACGACTACAAGACGCTCGACGTCACGTTCATGGAGTCGGTGGTCTGGGCGTTCAAGCAGCTGCACGACAAGGGCCTCGCGTACGAGGGCCACCGCGTGCTGCCGTACTGCTGGCGCGACCAGACGCCGCTGTCGAACCACGAGCTGCGCATGGACGACGACGTCTACAAGATGCGCCAGGACCCGTCGGTCACCGTGACCTTCCCCTTCACGGGCGCGAAGGCCGAGTCGCTCGGGCTCACCGCCGTGCGCGCGCTCGCCTGGACGACGACGCCGTGGACGCTCCCGACGAACGCGGCGCTCGCGGTCGGACCCGACATCGAGTACGCCGTCGTGCCCGCGGGCCCGAACGGCACCCCCGACGCGACCGTCCTGCGCGAGCGCGCCGGCGACGCGCCATCCGACACCGAGGTGCTCGGCGCCGAGTACCTCATCGCGCTCGATCTCGTGGGCGGCTACGCCAAGGAGCTCGGCTACGACTCTCCTGAAGCGGCGCGCGCGGCGGTGGCCCGCACCGTTCGCGGCGCCGAGCTCGAGGGCGTCACGTACGACCGGCTGTTCGACTACTACGCCGACGTCGAGCGCTGGGGCCTGCAGAACGCGTGGACGGTGCTCGTCGCCGACTACGTCACGACCGAGGACGGCACCGGCATCGTGCACCAGGCCCCCGCCTACGGCGAGGAGGACCAGAAGGCGTGCGAGGCCGCCGGCATCCCGGTGTGGCTCTCGCTCGACGACGGCGGTCGATTCCTCCCCGACGTGACGGATGTCGCGGGGCAGCTGTGGAGCGACGCGAACACGCCGCTCATCCGCCTGCTCCGCGCCGAGGGCCGACTGCTGCGCCACGCGAGCTACGAGCACTCCTACCCGCACTGCTGGCGCTGCCGCAACCCGCTCATCTACCGGGCGGTGTCGAGCTGGTTCGTGCGCGTGCCCGAGTTCCGCGACCGCATGGAGGAGCTCAACCAGGACGTCGAGTGGGTGCCCGCCAACGTCAAGGACGGCCAGTTCGGCAAGTGGCTCTCGGGGGCGCGTGACTGGTCGATCAGCCGCAACCGCTACTGGGGCTCGCCGATCCCGGTGTGGAAGTCCGACGACCCCGCGCACCCCCGCATCGACGTCTACGGCTCGCTCGAGGAACTCGAGCGCGACTTCGGCCGCCTGCCGGTCAACCAGCACGGCGAGCCCGACCTGCACCGCCCGTTCATCGACGAGCTCACGCGCCCGAACCCCGACGACCCGACCGGGAAGTCCACGATGCGCCGCATCCCCGACGTGCTCGACGTGTGGTTCGACTCGGGCTCGATGCCGTTCGCGCAGGTGCACTACCCGTTCGAGAACCGCGACTGGTTCGACACGCACCATCCGGCCGACTTCATCGTCGAGTACATCGGGCAGACCCGCGGATGGTTCTACACGCTGCACGTGCTCTCGACAGCCCTGTTCGACCGGCCGGCCTTCGAGAACGTCGTCAGCCACGGCATCGTGCTGGGCAACGACGGGCAGAAGATGTCGAAGTCGCTGCGCAACTACCCCGACGTCAACGAGGTGTTCGACCGCGACGGCTCCGACGCGATGCGCTGGTTCCTCATGTCGAGCTCGGTGCTCCGCGGCGGCAACCTCGTCGTGACCGAGGAGGGCATCCGCGAGGGCGTGCGGCAGCTGATGCTGCCGCTCTGGAGCACGTGGTACTTCTTCTCGCTCTACGCCAACACGGCGCGCGAGGGCGGCTACGAGGCATCCCGCCGCACCGACTCGACCGACGTCCTCGACCGGTACC
The DNA here is from genome assembly GCF_042794545.1 of Agromyces sp. NPDC056523. Classification (NCBI taxonomy): domain Bacteria; kingdom Bacillati; phylum Actinomycetota; class Actinomycetes; order Micrococcales; family Microbacteriaceae; genus Agromyces; species Agromyces sp. NPDC056523. The sequence continues at coordinate 424,202 of NZ_JBHTTM010000002.1, read as the reverse complement.
TGCTCGCGAAGCTGCGCGACCTCGTCAAGGCCGTGACGGCCGACCTCGAGGACTTCGACTCGCCGCTCGCTGCCCAGAAGCTGCGCGACTTCGCCGACGTGCTCACGAACTGGTACGTGCGCCGGTCGCGCGACCGGTTCTGGCAGGGCGTCGAGGCCGATGGCGTGGGCGCCGAGGCGTTCGACACCCTGTACACCGTGCTCGAGACGCTCACGCGGCTCGCCGCTCCCATGCTGCCGCTCGTGACCGAGCAGGTGTGGCGCGGCCTCACGGGCGGGCGCAGCGTGCATCTCGAGGACTGGCCCGTGGCCGACGAGTTCCCGGCCGATCCCCAGCTGGTGGCCGCGATGGACGGCGTGCGCGAGGTGACCGGCACGGTGCTCGCGCTCCGCAAGCAGGCCGGCCGCCGGGTGCGGCTGCCGCTCGCGTCGCTCACGGTGGTGACGGGGGATGCCGCGGCGCTCGCGCCGTTCGAGGCGATCCTGCGCGACGAGCTCAACGTGAAGCGCGTCGACCTGGTCGCGCTCGACGAGTCGAGCGCCGCCGCCTACGGCGTGACCAAGCGGCTCACGGTGAACGCGCGCGCCGCCGGACCGCGCCTCGGCAAGCAGGTGCAGCAGGCCATCCAGGCGGCGCGTTCGGGCGACTGGTCGCTCGACGGCGACACCGTCGTGGCGGGCGGGATCGCGCTCGAGCCGAACGAGTACGAGCTGGTGCTCGAGGCCGGTGGCGCCGGCGAAGGCGGCAGCGCGCTCGGGCTGCTCGCGGACGGCGGCTTCGCCATCCTCGACACCGCCACGACGCCTGAGCTCGAGGCCGAAGGCCTCGCTCGCGACGTCGTCCGCGCGGTGCAGGAGTCGCGCAAGGCCGCCGGCCTCGAGGTCGGCGACCGCATCCGGCTCGAGCTCACGCTCGACGCCGCGGGTGCCGCCGCGGCCGAGGCGCACCGCGACCTGATCGCGCGCGAGACGCTCGCGACCGACCTGCGCATCGCCGCCGGCGACGTCGGCGGCGACGGCGCTCGTGCGGTCGGCGACGGATCGGCGCTGCTGGTGTCCCTGGCGAAGGCCTCCGAGACCTCGGAGGTGACCGTCCCGTGACCGACGCCATCCCCGAGGCGACGCCCGAGGAGCGCGACGCGGCCGACGGCGTGTACGCGGCGTTGCTCGCCCGCGTCGGCGAGGCCGCACCGCAGCCGCGACTCGACGCGACCCGGCGCGCCGTCGAACTCCTCGGCGACCCGCATCGCGCGGCGCCCGTCATCCACCTCACCGGCACGAACGGCAAGACGTCGACGAGCCGGATGATCGAGAGCATCCTCCGCGCGGAGGGACTGCGCACGGGCCTGCTCACGAGCCCGCACCTCGTTCGCTTCACCGAGCGGATCCGCATCGACGGCGCGCCGATCACCGACGAGGCCGTCGCCCGGATCTGGGGCGAGATCGAGCCGTTCATCGGACTCGTCGACGCCGAGCTCACCGATCGCGGCGAGGAACCACTGACGTTCTTCGAGGCGCTCACGGTGCTCGCGTTCGCGGCCTTCGCCGACGCGCCCGTCGACGTGGTCGTGCTCGAGGTCGGCATGGGCGGCGAATGGGACTCCACGAACGTCGCCCACGGCCAGGTCGCCGTCTTCACGCCCATCTCCCTCGACCACGAGTCGCGCCTCGGTCGCACGGTCGCCGAGATCGCCCGGACCAAGGCCGGCATCATCAAGCCCGGCGCCGCGGTGGTCACCGCGTTCCAGGCGCCCGAGGCGCTCGAGGTGCTGCACGAGGTCGCTGCGACGAACGACGCGACGGTCGCGATCGAGGGCGGCGGCTTCGCCGTGCTCGACTCCCGCGTCGCGGTCGGCGGCCAGCTCGTCGGCATCCGAGGACTCGCGGGGGAGTATCGCGATCTCGCGCTGCCGCTCTACGGGCGCCACCAGGCCGAGAACGCGGCCGTCGCCGTCGCGGCGGTCGAGTCGTTCCTCGGCGGCGGGGCCGTGCGCCTCGCCGACGACATCCTCGAAGAGGGCCTCGGCACTGTGACCTCGCCCGGCCGCCTGCACCCGATCTCGACCGAGCCCACCGTGCTCGTCGACGCCGCGCACAACCCGCACGGCGCCGCGGCCCTCGTCGAGGCGCTCGGCGAGTACTTCGACTTCGACGAGGTGCTGTTCGTGTTCGGCGTGCTCGCCGACAAGGACGCGGCCGGCATCGTCCGTGCGCTGGAGCCGGGTGGAGCCCGCTTCCTGGTCACGCAGTCGGAGTCCGACCGGGCCGTCCCGGCAGCTGAGCTCGCGCCATCCGTCGCCGCCCTCGTGGGCGCCGACCGCGTGGACGTGGCCGATCGCCTGGACGACGCCCTCGACGAGGCCCGCGACTGGGCGACCCGCGGCGAGAAGCGCGGCGTCGTCGTGACGGGGTCGATCACGCTCGTCGGCGACGCCATCGCCATCGCCGAGGACCGAGAGTGGGGCACCCGATGACCGGCACGGCACCGGACGCGCCCGAGGGCGCGCCCGACGCTGCCGTCGAGCCGACGACACGGCCGGCCCGCCCGCTCCGCCGCACCCTCGCCTCGATCGTGCTGACCTTCGAGCTCCTCATCATCTTCCTCGCCGCGCTCGTGATCTGGGGGTTGTCGCGCGAGGACGGCGGCCCGTTCGGGTTGCCAAGCTGGGTGCCCCTGGCCGCGGGCGGCGTGCTCATCCTGCTCGCGCTCGTGACCATCACGCTCCTGCGCTTCGAATGGGCCTACGTGCTCGGCTGGGCGCTGCAGGTGCTCATCCTCGCGGCCGGGCTGCTCAACCCCGCGATGTACCTCGTCGGCGCGATCTTCGGCGGCATGTGGGCCTACTGCATGATCGTCGGCGCGCGCATCGACCGCGCCCGGGCGGCGGAGGCCGCACCGGGAACCGAACCAGGAAAGGAACCGGCATGACCACCGCCATCGAGGAGACCCTCGTCCTGATCAAGCCCGACGGCGTCGCCCGCAACCTCACCGGCGAGATCCTCCGCCGCATCGAGGCCAAGGGCTACTCGCTCGTCGACCTCCGGATGGTCCAGGCCGACCGCGAGCTGCTGGCGCACCACTATGCCGAGCACGAGGGCAAGCCGTTCTACGAGCCGCTCCTCGAGTTCATGCAGTCCGGGCCGTCGGTCGCGATGCGCGTCGCCGGGAACCGCGTGATCGAGGGGTTCCGCGTGCTCGCCGGCACGACCGACCCGACCACGGCCGCGCCCGGCACCATCCGCGGCGACTTCGGCCGCGACTGGGGACTCAAGGTGCAGCAGAACCTCGTGCACGGCTCCGACTCGGTCGAGTCGGCCGAGCGCGAGCTCGCGCTCTGGTTCGCCTGAGCGATCCGCGGGCGGAGGCATCCGGCCGACCCGGATGCCCCGCCCGGCTCAGAACAGGGTGCTCAGGTCGGTGATCACGCGGGGAATGGCGTTCATCTGCAGCTGCGCGAGCACGATCACGAGGACGTAGCACGCGAGCGTTATCACGACGATCCAGCTCAGGCCCACGGCGCCGACGCGCTGGACGCGCTCGTCCCCTCCGTACACCCCCTCGCGGAGGTTGCGGAACGTCACGGCGAGGAACGTCGGGATGGTGACCGCCCAGGTGAGCATGCACCAGGGGCACAGAACGTCGAGCACGTAGATGCTCTGCGCGATGAGCCAGGCCACGAGCGCGAGGGCACCCGTCACGCCGACGTTCAGCCCGATCCAGAACCAGCGATCGAACCGGGCGCGCGCGAGGAGCGCCATCCCGATGGTGATGACGACCGGCCACGCCATGAGACCGATGAACGGATTGGGAAAGCCGAAGATCGCGCCCTGCTGCGAGGCGAGGTTGGTGCTGCACCCGACGAGCACGCCCACGTTGCAGCCCGGCTCGTAGCTCGGATCCGACAGCGTGAGGATCTTCTCGATCGAGAGTTCGAATGCTGCGAGGAGCCCCAGCCCGCCGACGATCACGAGGAAGACGGCGAACGCGAGCGGCCGCGCCGTGCGGGGGGAGTCGGGCATGAGCCGTATTCTGGCACGCCGATTCCGCGCAGGGATGGGAGACCGTGCGATAATCGGATGAGTCGTCCGGGCCGCGCCCGGTGCGACGCCAACGAGGGCTTTGAGGATGCACCGCATCCCATCCGCGGAGCAACCGCGAGATTTGGCGTCACCGGCACCCGCCGGGCGCAGCAGTGAAGGATTGGCGATCCCGCCGTACGGCAGCGGATCGCTCTGAGGAGTACGGGCGAGATGGCGCGGCCATCGGTCCCGGCGTAGGAGTGCACCAGAGATGGTGGAAGACAACGGAACACCGCCGAACGCATCCGAGCACGAGGCGCCGCGCCGTCGCGCGGGTCTCTTCGGGTCGCGTCGCAGCGGTCGGCGCGCACTGGTCGTGCCCCGCGAAGCCGGGGCGGGCGACGGCACCCCCGAGCCCACGATGACGGATGACACCGGCCGGGCTCCCGACGAGACCGCCGCCGCCAATGCGGACCTCGAGCCTTCGACCACCGAAGCGCAGGAGCGCGACACGGGCGCCACCGACGCGCAGGCCCAGCAGGACGTGGCGCCGAGCCCGTCCGTCGAGTCCCCGGCCGACGGCGCCGGCGATGCCACCGACGCCCAGTCCGAGCCCGAGCCGGTTACCGCCGAGGAGCCGCCCGCGACCGAGTCGCCGATCCCGGCCGCCCTCTCGACCACGTCGCTGATCTTCCACGCACCGCCGGTGTTCGCTCCGCCCGCTGAAGAGCGCGAGGAGCGCGACGGCGATGCCGGTGATGGCTCGAGCGTGCGACGCCGTGCCCGGCGCCGCAGCGGCGAGGAGTCGCGCAGCGCGGGCGACGAGCCGGCGAACACGGTCGTCAAGGTGCGCAAGCCGCGCGAGCCCGAGCTCATCACCGAGCCCCAGAAGGTCAAGGGCTCGACGCGCCTGGAGGCCAAGAAGCAGCGCCGTCGCGACGGCCGTGACGCCGGTCGCCGGCGTGCGGTCATCACCGAGGCCGAGTTCCTCGCCCGTCGCGAGTCGGTCGACCGCCAGATGGTCGTCCGCCAGAAGGGCGGCCGGATCCAGATCGGCGTGATGGAGGACGGCGTGCTCGTCGAGCACTACGTCGCCCGCAACCAGGACGCATCGCTGATCGGCAACGTGTACCTCGGTCGCGTCCAGAACGTGCTGCCGAGCATGGAGGCCGCGTTCGTCGACATCGGGCGGGGCCGGAACGCGGTGCTCTACTCGGGCGAGGTCGACTGGGATGCCGCGGCCGAGAACGGCGAGAAGAACCAGCCCCGACGCATCGAGCTTGCGCTCAAGCCCGGCGACCGCGTGCTCGTCCAGGTCACCAAGGACCCGGTCGGCCACAAGGGCGCCCGGCTCACGAGCCAGATCTCGCTCCCCGGACGCTACCTCGTGTACGTGCCGAACGGTTCGATGAACGGCATCAGCCGCAAGCTCCCCGACACCGAGCGTGCCCGCCTCAAGAAGATCCTCAAGGAGGTGCTCCCCGAGAACCAGGGCGTCATCGTCCGCACCGCGGCCGAGGGCGCCACCGAGGAGCAGCTCACGCGCGACGTCAACCGGCTCATCGCGCAGTGGGCCGACATCTCGACCACCATCGAGAAGGTCCAGGCGCCGGCCCTGTTGCACTCCGAGCCCGACCTGCTCATCAAGATCGTCCGCGACGTCTTCAACGAGGACTTCCAGAAGATGATCATCGCCGGCGACGAGGCGCGCCGCACGATCGAGAAGTACCTCGGCCAGGTCGCTCCCGACCTGCTCGAGCGCGTCGAGGCGTACTCGGGCGAACGCGACGCGTTCGACGAGTTCCGCATCACGGAGCAGATCGAGAAGGCGCTCGAGCGCAAGGTGTGGCTGCCCTCGGGCGGCTCGCTGATCATCGACCGCACCGAGGCGATGACCGTCATCGACGTCAACACCGGCAAGTTCGTCGGCTCGGGCGGCAACCTCGAGGAGACGGTCACCAAGAACAACCTCGAGGCCGCCGAAGAGATCGTCCGTCAGCTGCGGCTTCGCGACATCGGCGGCATCATCGTCGTCGACTTCATCGACATGGTGCTCGAGTCCAACCGCGACCTCGTGCTGCGGCGTCTCGTCGAGTGCCTGTCGCGCGACCGCACGAAGCACCAGGTGGCCGAGGTCACCTCGCTCGGGCTGGTCCAGATGACCCGCAAGAAGCTCGGCCTCGGGCTGCTCGAGTCATTCAGCGAGCCGTGCGAGGTGTGCGCCGGCCGCGGCATCATCGTGCACCACGAGCCGATCGCCAAGCACCGCGCGCCGCAGCAGCAGGTCGAGCGTCGTCGCAACCGCGGCGGAGGGGGAAGCGGCGGCGGCAACGGGTCCGGGTCGTCCGCGCCCGCGAACGACAAGGCGCACCAGGGCACGCACGCCATCACCGAGGACGTCAAGCACGCGCTCGCGCAGATCGCGGCGTCGACGGTCTCGCATCCCGAGCATCGGCCCGCCGCGTCGACGGCGGAGTCCTCGGCGGACGCCGGTATCGCTGAAGCCGACCTCCGGGCGAGCGAGCCGTCCGAGGCGCCTGCCGAGGCCGCCGCCGAGCCGTCCGAGTCGTCGGGTGGCCGCCGGCGCGGTCGCCGCCGCGCGTCGCGGGGTTCGGGTGGCGATCGCGGCACGGCCGCAGCCGCCGAGGTGCCGTCCGAGGCGCAGGTCGCCGAGCCGTCGGAGCCCGTCGCGGCCAGCGCCGACGCGGTGCCGCAGGGCGAGCGAGTCGAGCAGTCGGCACCGATCATCGACCTGCCCGACGCTCCCGTCCGTCGCGAACGTCCCGCTCGCGTCGCCGAGGCCGAGACGCTGCTCGACTCCGTGCTCGACGCGCTGCCGGCGCCGAAGGCCGCAGGGGAGGGGCGCGCACGCTCGCGTGGCCGTCGGGTCTCGACCGCCGCGCTGAGCCCGGCGGGTTCGCCGCCCGTGATCACGCGCCCCGACGGCTCGCCGGGCTCAGGCGCCGAGTGACCGGCGCTCGCGAGGCGTGACGCGGAGGCCGCTCGCGGCGAGCCTGCGCACGAGCTCGCGTGGCGGCACCGGCTCCGCCCCGGCGGCGACCAGTTCGTCGTAGCGTTCGGTCGGGACGTCGTAGTGGTCGAGGTCGAAGCCGCGCCGGGGAATCCCGTTGCGGTCGGCGAACTCCTGGAGCTCCTCGATCGACGTGTCGCTCACGAGGTGCGACCACACGGTGCCGTGCTTCGGCCAGAGCGGCGGATCGATGAGGATCATTTGAGCACCGCCAGTCGCGTCGTCATCTGCTCGGGTTGCGTCGGCTGGGGACGGAGGCTTGACTCGCGCTACCGGCGAACGTTCGCGCCGAGGGTCGCCAGAGCAACCATGCCGCCGGGGCCACGAAGAGGAGCGCGGCGCCGAGGTACAGGTAACCGAGCGCGAGGCCCAAGATTTCGCCCGCGACCACGACGAGCACGTACTGTCGGGGCCAGTGCGCACCCCGCCAGGCGGCTCGCGCCGCGAACAGCAGAGAGGCGCCGAGTACCGCCAGCACGACGGGCGTAGTGAGCCTGCTCGGCTCCATCTGGGGCAAGAGACCGAATACCAGCAGAGCCGCGACTGGAACAAGGAACAGTCCGCCGTTCATGGTCGACAAGGCCGACGCCCACGTCGTCGTGGCGGGTCGCACCGCGGGATCGATGAGCACGGCCATGCGGCGAGTGTACGCCGGGGACCCCGCGGCATCCGCTCGAAGGGGCCGCGACACGCGGCCGACCCTCGTTTGACCGCCCTCTCGGCATCCGGTAGACTCGACCGCTGGTGCCACCGTCTTATCCCGGTGTGCCCGCACAGTTTTCTGGCAGTGACGACCCTCCTTCCCGCTGGGGTCATCCGCGCAGTGACATCCCATCAAGTTGACGGAGCCGAGAGGCTCCCCGGAGATAGGTACGAGAAGTGGTTTACGCAGTAGTGCGCGCCGGCGGCCGGCAGGAGAAGGTCGAGGTCGGCACCATCGTGACGATGGATCGGATCAAGGCCGACAAGGACGGCAACGTCCAGCTCATCCCGGTCCTCCTCGTGGACGGCGACAAGATCACCTCCGACGCGAAGTCGCTCGCCAAGGTCACGGTCACCGCCGAGGTCCTCGGCGACCTCCGCGGCCCGAAGATCGTGATCCAGAAGTTCAAGAACAAGACCGGCTACAAGAAGCGCCAGGGCCACCGCCAGGAGCTCACGCGCGTCAAGATCACCGGCATCAAGTAACGGCCAGAGGAGACAGGGACAATGGCACACAAGAAGGGTGCGAGCTCCACTCGCAACGGTCGTGACTCGAACGCCAAGCGCCTCGGCGTGAAGCGCTTCGGCGGCCAGGTCGTCTCCGCGGGCGAGATCCTCGTCCGCCAGCGCGGCACGCACTTCCACCCCGGTGCGGGTGTGGGTCGCGGCGGCGACGACACGCTGTTCGCCCTCGAGGCCGGCGCGGTCGAGTTCGGCAACAAGGGCGGCCGCAAGGTCGTGAACATCGTCACGGTCGACGCGTAGTCGTCGGTCGGTTTCGTGAGGGCGGGCTTCGGCTCGCCCTCACGTGTTTCCAGAGAGGAGTGACGCGGCCATGGTGAGCTTCGTCGACCAGGTGCGGCTCTTCGTGCGCGCCGGCCACGGGGGCAACGGCTGCGTGTCGGTGCGCCGCGAGAAGTTCAAGCCGCTTGCCGGCCCCGACGGCGGCAACGGCGGTGACGGCGGCGACATCGTCCTCGTCGCCGACCCCCAGGTCACCACGCTCCTCTCGTACCACGGGCGACCGCACCGGTCGTCCGAGAACGGGCAGCCCGGCATGGGCGACAACCGTTCGGGCGCGACCGGTGAGGCCCTCGAGCTCCCGGTGCCCGTGGGCACCGTCGTGAAGGATGCCGACGGCGGCGAACTGGCCGACCTCACCGAGCCCGGCATGCGCTTCGTGATCGCCCCGGGCGGCCAGGGCGGACTCGGCAATGCCGCGCTGTCCTCGCAGAAGCGCAAGGCGCCCGGCTTCGCGCTGCTCGGCACGCCCGGGTTCGAGGGCGAGGTGACCCTCGAGCTGAAGACGATCGCGGATGTCGCGCTCGTCGGCTTCCCCTCGGCGGGCAAGTCCAGCCTCATCGCGGCCATGTCCGCGGCCCGGCCGAAGATCGCCGACTACCCGTTCACCACGCTGCATCCGAACCTCGGGGTCGTGCAGGCCGGCGACCATCGGTTCACCGTGGCCGACGTACCCGGCCTCATCGAGGGCGCCAGCGAGGGCAAGGGCCTCGGACTCGAGTTCCTCCGTCACGTCGAGCGGTGCTCGGCGTTGCTGCACGTGCTCGACTGCGCCACGCTCGAGCCGGGCCGCGACCCGATCAGCGACCTCGACGTGATCCTCGCCGAGCTCGCGGCCTACGAGGTCCCCGAGGGGCAGGTGCCGTTGCTCGAGCGCCCGCAGCTCGTCGCGCTGAACAAGGTCGACGTGCCCGAGGCGCGCGAGCTCGCCGAATTCGTCCGGCCCGAGCTCGAGTCGCGCGGCTACCGCGTGTTCGAGATCTCGACGGTCAGCCACGAGGGGCTCCGACCGCTCGGCTTCGCCCTCGGCGAGGTCGTCGACCGTGCGCGCGCCGACGCCGCCGCCCAGGCGGCCGCCGCCCCGCGCATCGTGCTGCGACCGAAGGCCGTCCGCGAGGTCGACTTCGTCGTGCGCCCCGAGGGCGGCAGCTACGGCACGTTCTACCGGATCCTGGGGACGAAGCCCGAGCGGTGGGTCGCGCAGACCGACTTCCAGAACGACGAGGCCGTCGGCTACCTCGCCGACCGGCTGGCGCGCCTGGGCGTCGAGGACGAGCTCGTCCGGGTGGGTGCCGTCGCCGGCTCGACCGTCGTGATCGGCCCCGGCGCGGGCGTCGTGTTCGACTGGGAGCCCACGCTCACCTCGACGGCCGAGCTCATGACCTCCCCGCGCGGATCGGATCTCCGCCTCGACGACAACCGGCGCGCCACTCGGGCCGAGCGGCGCAGCGGCTACCACGAGCGCATGGACGCCAAGGCCGAGGCGCGGGCGGAACTCGACCGCGAACGCGAGGCCGGCCTCTGGGCCGACGAGGACGACCCGAACGGCGGGGACGACGACGACACTCGGGGGGCCGTCGACGGGGACACGCGGTGACGCGGGTGCGCCTGACGCGCGACGCGGTCTCGGCCGCCCGGCGGATCGTCGTGAAGGTCGGTTCGTCGTCCATCTCCGGCGAGAACGCCGACCAGATCGACCCGCTCGTCGACGCACTCGCGACCGCATACGCGCGCGGGGCCGAGGTCATCCTCGTGTCCTCGGGTGCGATCGCGACGGGCATGCCGTACCTGCAGCTCGACGCACGGCCCGACGACCTCGCGACGCAGCAGGCCGCGGCCTCGGTGGGGCAGAACGTCCTCATCTACCGCTACCAGAACTCGCTGCGACGCTACGGCATCGTCGCCGGGCAGGTGCTGCTCACCGCGGGCGACCTCGAGAACGATACGCACCGGCTCAACGCGCAGCGTGCGATGGAGCGCCTCCTCGGCCTGCGCATCCTCCCGATCGTGAACGAGAACGACACGGTCGCGACCCACGAGATCCGATTCGGCGACAACGACCGGCTCGCCGCGATGGTGGCCGAGCTGGTCGATGCCGAGCTGCTCGTCCTGCTCTCCGACGTGGACGCCCTCTACACGCGGCCTCCGCATCTCGCGGGTGCCGAGCGCATCCCGAAGGTGCCGTTCGGCGACGAACTCGCCGGCGTCGAGATCGGCTCGATCGGCCGCGCCGGCGTCGGCACGGGCGGCGCCGAGACGAAGGTCTCCGCAGCCCGCATCGCCGCGGCATCCGGTACCGGCGTGCTCGTCACGGCCACCGCGCTCGTGTCCGAGGCGCTCAGCGGCGAGGCGATCGGCACCTGGTTCGAGCCCGCGAGCTGACGTCACACGGGGCGCCGTCGTCCGGGCCGCGAACTAGGCTTGGCAGCATGACCGACGTCCGCTCCGATCCTGCCGCCGACCTCATGGCGAACCTCGAGACCGTGCTCGATGGGCGGCTCGCCGCCGCCAAGGACGCCTCGCGCCGTCTCGCGCGCGCGACCACGGCCGAGAAGGATGCCGCGCTGCAGGCGATCAGCGATCAGCTGCGCGCCCGCGTCGACGACATCGTCGCCGCGAACCGACTCGACCTCGAGGCCGGCCGCGTCGCAGGCCTCGGTTCCGGGCTGCTCGACCGCCTCACGCTCGACGCACGCCGCATCGGCGCGATCGCCGACGCCGTGCTGGACGTCGTCGCGCTGACCGACCCGATCGGCGAGACGGTCAGCGGACGGACCCTGCCGAACGGCGTGCGGATCGAGCAGGTCCGGGTCCCGCTCGGCGTCGTGGGTGCGATCTACGAGGCCCGCCCGAACGTCACGGTCGACATCGCCGCACTGGCGCTCAAGAGCGGCAACGCGGTGGCGCTCCGCGGCGGATCGGCGGCCGAACGCACCAACGCGGTGCTGGTCGACGTGCTCCGCGAGGCGATCGCGAGCGCAGGCCTGCCGGGCGAGGCGGTGCAGACCGTCGACGACTTCGGCCGCGACGGCGCCCGCCACCTGATGCGGGCGCGCGACTACGTCGACGTGCTGATCCCTCGAGGCAGTGCGGCGCTCATCCGCGCGGTCGTCGACGAGGCGACCGTGCCCGTCATCGAGACCGGCGCCGGTGTCGTGCACATGTTCCTCGATGCCAGCGCGCGCGAGGACTGGTCGATCGACCTCGTGCACAACGCGAAGGTGCAGCGTCCGAGCGTCTGCAACGCCCTCGAGACGCTGCTCGTGCACGCCGACGCCGCCGAGCGACTGCTGCCGCCCGTGCTCGCGAAGCTCGAGGCATCCGGCGTGACCGTGCACGGCGACGATCGCGTGCGCGCCCTGCACCCCTCGGCCGTGCCCACCACCGACGAGGACTGGGCGACCGAGCACATGAGCCTCGACCTCTCGGTGGGCGTCGTCGACTCGCTCGATGATGCGCTCGCGCACATCCGCCGGTACTCGACCCGGCACACGGAGTCGATCGTCACGAACGACCTCGGCAACGCCGAGCGCTTCCTCGAGGAGGTGGATGCCGCGGCCGTCATGGTCAACGCCTCGACGCGGTTCACCGACGGCGCCGAGTTCGGCTTCGGTGCCGAGGTGGGCATCTCGACGCAGAAGCTCCACGCACGCGGGCCCATGGGCCTGCCCGAGCTGACGAGCACGAAGTGGATGGTCCGCGGCGCCGGCCATGTGCGCGCCTGACGCGGACCAGCACCCGCCTCCCCGCTAGACTGTCCTGAGCGTTACCCCGCGACCCCCGCGAGAACCGAAGGAGCGGCGAATGAGCCTTGCGACAGTGCTGACCGGCACGGTGATGACCGAGACCGTCCACGCGAGGGAACTCCCCATGGAGGCCTTCGCCTACGGCCTGATCGCGATCGCCCTGTTCGCCGTGCTCGGTGGCGTCGCATACTCCTACCGCGATGTCGCGAACCGCCACCGTGCGAAGGCCGAGGCCTACGCCGCTCGCCACTCCGGAGCGGAGCACGGCGGTCACTGAGGCTGTCGAGCCCGTCGTGACCACCCAGGCGCGCCGACCACGCATCGGCGTGATGGGCGGCACGTTCGACCCCATCCATCACGGCCACCTCGTGGCGGCCAGTGAGGTCGCCCAGTCGTTCGGCCTCGACGAGGTGATCTTCGTCCCCACGGGCCGTCCGTACTACAAAGAGGTCGTGACCCCGGCCGAGCACCGCTATCTCATGACGGTGATCGCGACGGCCTCGAATCCGCGGTTCACCGTGAGCCGGGTCGACATCGACCGCGAGAAGCCGACGTACACGATCGACACGCTCCGCGACCTCCGGGCCGAGCGCCCCGAGGCCGACCTCTTCTTCATCTCGGGTGCCGACGCCATCGAGCAGATCCTCTCGTGGAAGGACGTCGAGGAGCTCTGGTCGCTCGCCCACTTCGTGGCTGTGAGTCGACCGGGACACATGCTCTCCATTTCGGGTCTGCCTGAGCAGGACGTAAGCTTGCTGGAGGTTCCGGCGCTGGCGATCTCGTCGACGGATTGCCGGGACCGAGTGCACCGGGGCTTCCCGGTGTGGTACCTGGTGCCTGACGGGGTCGTCCAGTACATCTCCAAGCACCACCTCTATCGGAGTGTCGAATGACGTCGTCGCAGGAACCGCCGCTCACGCGCCGCGAGATTCGCGAGCGCGAGCGGTTGCGGGAGCAGCAGGCTGCCGCGGCGTCCCAGCAACCGGATCCCGCGGGCCCGACGCCCCAGCAGCCGACTCCACCGTCGTACCCGTCGGCTCCGCAGCAGTACTCGCCGCCGCGCGTCCCCCAGTCGACGGGTGGTCCGCAGGGCGGCGGCCATCCCGCTCCCACGCGAGGCGGGCCGAGCGCGGCACCGCAGCCGCAACGACCGGCCGAGCCGCGTCAGGCACAACCGGCGGCTCGTCAACCCCAGGCATGGTCGGATGCGCCGGCACGGGGCCCGCAGGGCGCACCTGCGTCCTCACCGGCTCCCGCACCCGCCGCGCGCCCTCGTGACGCGTACACCTCGGGTTCGATGCCCGTCCCTCGTGACGCGTACACCTCCGGCTCCATGCCGGTTCCGTCGGGCGATCCGCGGGCGCAGGGCCAGCAGCGCCCACCGCAGGGATCGGCGCCACGGCCGCCGCAGGGTCCGCCGCGGAGCGCACCGGCGCCGCAGACCACGCCTGAGCGCACGCTCACGCGGCGTGAGCTCCGCGCGATGCTCGACGCGCACGCGGCCGACGGCTTCGACGCCGAGGAATTCGACGATGCGCCCCACCGGCCGACAGCGCAACCGCAGCGCGCCCCCGGTCCCCAGCGGCCGCCGCAGGGCGGGCCCGAGCAGCGCCGGCCATCGCCCCAGCCGCCCGGGCCGCAGCGCCATCCGCATCAGCCCGCCCCGGGCCGAGCGGCGGCGCCGCACACCACCGTCGACGCCGGACTCGACGAGCCGGTGGTCGCCCCCAAGCCCGTCGGTCACTGGACCTCGCAGCTGAACCTGCCCGATGAGCGCGTCGAACCGTACGACCAACTGTTGTCGCGCGGCGGCTCGTCCGGTGGCGTCCCCACCACGACCAACGCGCTGATCCTCCCGACGTTGCCCGACCATGGTGCCCTCGGCACCCCGCTTGCGCCGAGCGGGGAGATCATCGTGACCGGTTCCATCGACCTGCCGCGCAGCTACGGCTCGACGGGCGTGCACCCCAGCCAGATCGATTCGAGCGAGGTCGACCGCATGTTCGACAGGAGCGTCGAGGATGTCGCGGGCCCCGGTGTCGCCCCCGTGGCGGCCACGCGCGCGATCAGCACGCAGGCTCCGAGCAAGGCGATGATGGCGCCGCCCTCGAAGGAGGGCATGAACGTGCCGCTCGTGCTCGCGGTCACCGCCGGCGTGCTCGCACTCGGCGTCGTCGCCACGCTCGTCGTCGGTGCGGTCGCGGGACTCTTCTGATCGTCATGACCGTTTCCAGGAAGTCGAGGACATGACCGCATCCGACCACGCACACCGCCTGCTCGCCGCCGCCGCCCGCGCCGCGGACGCCAAGGGAGGTGAGGACCTGGTCGCACTGGATGTCTCGGAGCCGCTGCCCTTCACCGACGTGTTCCTGCTCGTCAGCGGCAACTCCGAGCGCAACGTCGTCGCCATCGCCGATGCCGTCGTCGAGTCGGTGCGCGATGCCGGCAACGACGTGCTGCGGCGCGAGGGACGGGACGCCGGCCGCTGGGCACTGCTCGATTTCGGCGACCTCGTCGTGCACGTCTTCCACCGGGAGGAGCGCATGTACTACGGCCTCGAGCGACTCTGGCGCGACTGCCCGCCGATCCCCGTCGCGCCGCTCATCGAGCGCGACGGCTCGGCTGCGTCATCGGCCACCGGCTCGTCGTCCTGAGGTCGCCTCGATTTCATTTCGCGATGGAGGCTGGTGTAGTCTGAATCCGTTGCCCCGAGCGGGCAGCACACCTCAAACGGGTCTGTGGCGCAGCTGGTAGCGCACCTGCATGGCATGCAGGGGGTCAGGGGTTCGAGTCCCCTCAGATCCACCAAGAACCCCTGATGAATCGCAAGATTCTCAGGGGTTTTCTCGTTGCTGAGGGGCCTGTGGAAGGCCGGTGCGGCCTTTTTGGGGCTCTTTTCGTTCGGCGAACGGCTTCCACAGGCATCCACATCCTGATCCCACTGACGGTCGGCATCACGGCGTGACGCGCACTCCTACGGAGTATGAGCAGATCACCGCAACCCAACGTCCCGGCCTACCGTTTCGTCGAGAACCTCGGCGACTACCTCAGCGTCGACGAGCTCGCGCAGTACCTCCAGCTATCCAGGGAGACGATCTACCACTGGCGGCTCGAGGGCGTCGGCCCGAAGGCCACGAAGCTCGGCAAGCACCTTCGGTACAGCCGCGAGAACGTCGCGGCCTGGCTGAAGGATCGGACGGACCGACGGTGACGGCGTTGACGGGACGTCTGCTCTGCTCCAGCAGAGGACGAACACAATGGCACGACGCAAACTGGAGCCCGGATCGCACGGCGAGATCTCGTACCAGGAGCTGCCGGACGGGCGGGTGCACGCCACCATCCGATTCCGGCGGCTCGACGGGACCCACGGCCGGCTTCGCACGCGGGCCGCTTCCAAGGCGCAGGCACGCAGGACCCTCCTCGAGCTCGTTCGCGAGGAGTACGACGCCGTCCGTGTGGCGCCCGGTGGGCTGACGCCGGACTCGCCGTTCATCGACCTCGCCCGCGAGTACATGGAGCACATGGCCTTCACGGGCGATCAACGCGACACGACGCGGCATGAGAACCTCAGGCTGATCGAGAAGAAGCTCTCGCCGCTGATGGGCGCGCTCACGCTTCGCGAGATCAAGGCGACCACGGTGCTGCGCGTGTACAAGGAGATCCACGCCGACACGCCGCGGCAGGCCGACACCTGCAAGGCACTGATCAGCCAGATCTGCTCGTACGCCGTCATGAACGACCTCATGCTCGCGAACCCGGCGCGGGAGGTGAAGAGCGTGAAGCGTCGGCCGAAGCCGATCTACGCGCCGGACGCGATGCAGTTGAGCGAGTTCCGCTCGATCATCCGCGACTTCCAGGAACGCAAGGATCGGATCGGCCCGAGGCCGTCGGACCTCTTGGGCGATGTCGTCGATCTGATCCTTGCCACCGGCGCTCGGGTCAGCGAAGCCGTGGGGCTCAAGTGGCAGTATGTCCACCTCGACGCGACCCCGCCGCAGGTGACGATCGCCGGCAAGATCGTCGACTCGAAGGGGCAGGCGAAGCGGTACGAGGACTACTTGAAGTCCGAGGCCGGCTGGCGAGTCGTCACGATTCCCCTTGAGTTGGTGCCGATGCTCCGGCGCCGCAGGCTCGCCGGCGACGGGAACGAGTTCGTCTTCCACACGCGGACGGGAGCACCCAATGGCACGCAGGACGTCCACCGAGCGTTGCGGAGGGTTCGCGAATGGGCCTGCCTCGATCAGGAACTCGTGCCGCACGCGCTCCGCAAGTCCGCGGTGACTGCGGTGGCGGATGCACTCGGAATCGAAGGGGCCGCGCAGTTCGCCGGGCACAAGCGATCCCGCGTGACGGAGCAGTACTACGCGAAGCGGGCGGTGCTGGCACCGGACACGTCGACCGTCCTTGGGGCGCTGCAGGCGCGGCGGCCCGATGGCGCCGTGCTCCCCATGACTGCCGGCCGGGATGGCGACGAACGGGGCGCACGAGGGGCCAGACGATGAGCGGATCGAGGTGGCCCGCACGGAGCCCGGAGCTGCGAGCCTACCTAAATGCGAGGCGAATCGAAACCCGATGCGGACCTGCGTCGGCGGTCCACGTCTTCCATGACGCTCGTGGCGAAGTCTGCGTCACGATCGTCGATGGATACGTCCCCGGCGGCAACGGCGGTGACCTCGCCAGGCCACGTGGTCTGTCGTGTAGGTCGGTCGCGGTCGAGCCGCGTGCCAGAGATCGCGACCCAGTCGCGGAGGCGTTGGCGGGCGTCAGCGAAGTCGCGATGCCAGCCGAATGGGGCTGAGCCGTGCTGGTCAGGGTCGTAGGCGCTGAGCCAGTGCAGGTGGAGCGCTGAGAGTTCCCAGACGAGCTCGGAGTGGCGGTGCCAGAAGGGTGGCACGACCGACGCAGGCAGGCCGTAGGTTCGGCGGAGCCAGTTGACCCAGCGGTTGAGTTCCATCCACTCGATCTCGGCTTCCTCGGCGGTGAGGAGGTTCCAGTTGATCGGGTGCGGCGGCTCCGGGGTCAGGGGTCCGTCGAGGTCGTCGAACGCGTCGGCGCCGAGGGCGTCGTCGTCCACCTGCCAGGGGAAGGAGGCATCCGCCATCGTCGGCTCACAGGCCGAGGCCGGAGCGGTCGTCGCGCACGAGCGCGGGGCGCCGGGCCGCGAGCGCGTCGGCTGCGCCGTGCTCGACGGTCGGGCCGGGTCGGCGGGAGCGGTCGACGTCGTAGTTGGTGCGGGCGAGGTCGTGGCCGATCTTCTTCGCGACGAACTCCTCGCGCTCGACGATCGCACCGTCACGCTCGACTTCGAAGGTGCGGACGTAGCCCTCGGCGACGAAGCTATCGCCCTTCGCGAAGCGGGCGAGTGCGCGCTCCGCGGTAGCGCGATACGTCACGAGGTCGTGGAAGCTCGGCTCGAGTTCGCTGAAGGTGCCGTCGTCCTCGCGGCGGAAGTGCGGTTGGCCGATGCGGACGTAGAAGCGCGTGTCGCCGTTCTCGGTGACCGACTGCTGCGGCTCCGAGGCGATGAACCCGGAGAGCGACTGCTGCGTGTGAAGAGCCATGGGACTCGACCTCCTGATCGTTTGAGGGACCATACGGCCCGCTCCGAATAGGAGGTGTGCCGGGCGACTCACGGTCGCGGCGCTGAGTGCGGGTCGAACGGCGCGCGCGGATGCTGCGTCGCACGGACATGGGCGAGGTGGACGTTCTCGACCGCGGTTCGGAGCCGGTCGAATCGGCCGATCGGGTTCCCTCGGTATTGGGCGAGGTAGTAGACGTCGGCACCCTGACGTGTGATGCGGATTCCGCCGTATGCGTGGCCGTCCGAGTCGCGCAGCGTCCAGAAGCCGGGACGGTTCTCGTCGGCGTTGAGGAGCGGGTGCCACTGGCCGGGGGCGGGCAGCTTGGCGTTCATCGTGGTGTCCTCCGGCGGGGTGGCGGTCGCTTCCTGATAGAGGCTCCAGACCATCTCGGCGCAGAGGCGGAGCTCTTCGACGGGGAAGTAGCCGATGAAGTCTCGCGCGCCGTCATCCGCTGCCCACGTGTCGGCGCGCAGGAGCGGTCGCGGGGGATAGCCGGCGTTGACGGTGCGGATGACTGCAATGCGCCGGCTCCCGTCGAACTGCAGCCAGGTGCCGGGCCCGACGGCCCGGAGCTTCGGCTGCCAATATCGCACGATTCGAACATACATTCGAAGGAGAAGGACCGGAACTCAGTGCTCGTGGATTGATGGCGGCTCGGATGGGTTCGCGCGCGGAGGCACCCGTAGCGTTGGCTCGCTATAGGGTGAGGACTGTGGGCGGGTCGGGCCCCAAGGACCTCGAGATCTCGTTGTCGCTCCGTCGACAACGAGGTGGGAGTCTGCAGTGATTCCGATCACGAACTACGTCCGAAGCGGCGACGCGGATATCGCGTACAAGGTCTGCGGGGACGGTGAACGCGACCTGCTGGTTTCGTTCTCGTTCGCGTCGAACATCGACGTGTTCTTCGAGCTCTCTGAGAACGTCGAGTTCCTCGAGCGCATTATGAAGCTGGGTAGGGTCATCCTGTTCGACAAGCGGGGGACCGGCCTCTCGGACCGCTCCACTGATCTCGTCTCGGTCGATCAGCGGAGCGATGACATCATTGCCGTCCTCGACGCAGTGGGAAGCGCGAGCGCGGTGCTGCTCGGATACCTTGAGGGTGGTGCCGTGTGTCTCGTGACGGCGGCCCGGTATCCCGACCGCGTCGAGGCGATCGTCGCCACGGAAGTGCTCGCGGTCGGTCATCGGGACGCCCAGTTCCCGTGGGGATTCCGGGCCAGGTTGACCGGACCAGCGATGCAGGCGTTGGTGCGGGCCGGGTGGGGCAAAGGGCAGATCGCCAAGATGGTCGTGCCGTCGTGGACATCCGATTCACGATTGTTCGAATGGTGGAAACGGTACGAACAGCTCTCGGCGTCGCCAAGCGGGGCTTCGCGGCTGCTCGAAGAATCGGTGGAACTTGATGTCCGCGGCTACCTCCCGCATGTGCACGTTCCCGTCCTCGTCGTGCACGACCTGAACGCCAAGATGTTGCCGATCGGGGCATTTCGCTGGCTTGCCGATCAGCTTCCCGACGGCCGACTGAAAGTCGTTCGTTCGGATTCCTCGTCGCCAATCGCACCGATCAGTGACGCGTTCATCGACGAGGTCGAGGAGTTTCTCGCCGGAACGCGTAGCGGCGGGCGGCGCGAGATCGCGACACTCGTCTTCACCGATGTCGTCGGCTCGACCGACTCGCTCGCTCAGACCGGCGACGCAGTATGGCGAGACCTGCTTGTCGCTCATCGCGAATCCGTGCGGCAATCGATCGCAAGGTACTTCGGCCGGGAGGTCGTGACGGCTGGCGACGGTTTCTTCGCATCCTTCCCGCTAACGTCGTTGGCGCTCCGGTTCGCCGAGGAGGCTGTCACGGACGCAACCCGAACGGGCATCGGCCTTCGCGTCGGCGTACACACGGGGGAGGTAATCCTTCGGGATTCGGACGTGATCGGTATCGCGGCGCATATCGCTGCCCGAGTCGAGGCCGCAGCGACTCCCGGACAGGTCTTTGTGACCGACGCGGTTCGCGTAATGGTTCTGGGCTCTCGCCTGCGTTTCGAACCCGCGGGCGAGTTCCCACTCAAGGGCGTCCCAGGCACGTGGCCGTTGTTCCGCCTCGTGATCGGGGTCGATCCGGGTGCGGCCATCTGACGCTGCATGACGCGGAGTGACTGTCATAAGCGATCGCACTCGGCTAAGCGCTTATGCGGAACACATGTTCCAAGACCGAAGGCCGGAACTCAGTCGTCGTGGATCGATAGCGCATCAGATGGCACCGCCCGTGGAGGCACCCTCAGGAGCCGCTCGATCTCGGTTCGATGTGCCCGCAACTGCGCGGCATCCGCTCGGTTTGTCCACATACGGAGCTTGGCGATGACCGGGGGAGCGGCCCGCAGCAGGATGAGCCCGGTGCCGAAGGGGAGCATTCGGATGGTGTCGGGCGGCATGGTCGCGACCCGTCGGAACGACCGCTGGGAGGACCGCGATCCCCGGTCGCCGACGGAGGTGGAGTCGGTCGCTTCGTCGCGCTCGCCGATGAGGATCGAGAGGTCTTGCAGGTCGCGAGAGTTGGATGCTCCGCCGAGGACGATCTTGACGATCGAGGAGTCCCAGATCGCGTTGGCGGCGTTGTCGCTCCACTTCGTGCGGGCCTGCGCCAGGGACTGCAGGACGGGCATCGTCGTGATCCCGGTGCCCCCGCCTTCGGCCATCAGGCTCGGGAGTGAGGGCAGCGGTGCGAGGTTGCCGATCTCGTCGAGCGCGAGCAGGAGCGGCGGGTCGAGGCGTGCGCCGGCGCTGCAGGCGGCCATCCGGCGGGCGGTCTCGATGAGGTCTTCGACGAACGCCGAGACGAGGGCGGCGGAGTTGTTCGCGCCGGCGCCGGTGGCGAGGAGGTACAGGGTGCCGTTGCTGCGGAGGAACTGTTCGGGGTCGAAGGCTTCGCCGTCGCCGGAGGAGACGGCGTCGAGCACGCGGGGGTCGGCGAGGGCGCCGAGCGAGAGTGACACGCCTTGCCAAATGGAGTCGCGGGTGCGGGGGTCGGCTTCGAGCATGGCCTGGAGTGAGTCACCCCAGCCGGTCGCGGCGTTCGGGTTGCTCAGCAGGATGGAGACGGCGTCGTGGGCGGCGGACGGGTCGAGGGTCCACCGGAAGAGCTCGGCGGGTGGGCGGCGGTCCAGCGCCGCGGCATGCAGCAGTGATTGGAGGGCGGTGCGGGTCTTGGCTTCCCAGAATCCGCCGCCTTCGACGCCGCCGGCAGCGAGTCCGGTACCGGCGGCGAGGCCCGTGGCGCGGATCATGGCGGTGAGTGGGTCTTCGCATCCACGGATAGGCGACCAGCGCATCCCCGCGGGGACGCCGGCGGCGAGTTGCTGCGGGTCGAATACCGCGACGGGACCGGTCCGTTGGCGGGCTCGCAGCGTGACGGTGAGGTTGTCGGGTCGGGTCGATGTCGTGACGACAGGCCCTGGGGCGTCGAGGATCGCGTTGATCACAATGTGAGCGCCCTTGCCGGATCGCGGTGGGCCGATCACGAGCATCGAGTCCTCGACGCTGGCCCAGACCGTAGTGCCGCGGGCGCGGCCGAGGACATAGCCTACGTCGGCCGGCCGGGCGTCCGGGAGTGAGGGGCGCAAGTGTGCGGCGCGTCGCATGAGTGCCGAGCGGGAGGCGGAGCGCGACACATCGCTACGCGTTGCGATGCCTGGGATGCGGTGAGGATCGAGCTTCCGAGTGCGGCTCGTACTACGAAGCATCCGCCACAACCAGACGGCCGCCGCGATCGCGGTGGCGATCAGGATGCCAGCGGTGAGCCAGAATGCGACGGGGTGCAGTCCTGGTGCGCCGAGCGCGCCGGATGGATCGCCGGGATTCAGGAGCACGGCGAGCCCGGCCTCGGGGCCGCCGGCAGGTTGCTCGAGCCCAGTTGCCCACGCGGCGATGCTGCCGGCGACGCGGAGCAGGAGCGCGAGTCCAGCCGCGCCGAGCAGGAGCGTGATGCCGAGGTTGGCGAACTCGTCGCCGAGCGTGCCTGCCCGTGTTGTGCTCATCGACCGCTCTCAGTTCGTCGTTGACAGTCAGAGCACCAGGCCGGGGCCAGCACGATCGAAGCGTCGAGTGGGGGAGTAGGCGAAGATGCGGTCGCCTGAGAATCCCGAGGTGGAGTCGAGCAGGTCGGTGACATCCTGCGCATCGGTCACCAGGCTTGCGATGCCTTCCTGGATGAGCCGATGGCAACCGGCGCTCGCTGCGCTCGTCACCGGACCCGGGACCGCACCGACAGGCCGACCGAGCGAGTGCGCTTGACCGGCGACGTTGAGCGATGCGGACTTGTGTCCGGCCTCGACCACGACGGTGGCACCAGAAAGCACCGCGAGAATCCGGTTGCGCTGCTGAAACCGCCATCGCGTGGGCGCGGCGCCCGGCGGAAGTTCACTGACGATCAGTCCGCCGGTCTCGGCGATGCGGTCGAAGAGCTGCTCGTGGCCGACCGGGTAGGCGCGATCGAGCCCGGTCGCGAGCACCGCGATGGTGGATCCAGGGGAGGTTGCGGTCGCGGCTCGGTGCGCCGCCCCATCAATGCCGTACGTCCCGCCGGAGACAATGACGCGCCCTTGCGCTGCGAGACCCGAGACGAGTTCCGTCGCGACGTGGTCGCCGTACCCGGTCGACGCGCGGGCGCCGACGACGGTGACCCGGCCGGGCAGTGGCGAAGCGAGCAGACTCGGGCTGCCCTTGAGCCAGAGCGCGAGCGGTGCGCTCGCACCGAGCTGCTGCAGTTCGCCCGGCCAGTCGAGGTCCTCGGGCGTGAGCAGGCGCAGGTCGTGGCGCTCCATGTCGACGCGTATACGATCGACCATCCCCGGGTTGAGACGTGGCGCGAGGCGCCGCCGCCACAGCTCGCCCTCGGCGGGATCGATGCCGTTCGGAAGTCGTTCGGCTGTCGTGACGAGCTCCACGGTCGCTGCCGCGCCGACCCTGCCGACGAGCGTTCCCGTGATGATGTCGTTCGGTTCGGAGAGGGTAGCAAGCGTCATCCGCGCTTCCCGCTCCAGGGCGGATGTCTCGGTCATTGGGTTGCCTCCTCATGCGAGCGCTCTCGGCTCGCGGTCATCCGCGCCGTCGTGTCGAAGGCGGCGAGCTCATCGGGGTGCAGCTGGTGCTGGACGACGAAGCTGCGGTCCTTCACGCGCCACAGCCCCTGCCCGGTACCGAGCGCGGGCAAGAGCTGCTGCTCAGTGCCGCTGAGCCCGAGCGCGATCGCCGTCGAGCCGAGCTGGTCGGGTTCTTGGCGGTACACGATCCGGGTTTCTGCGTTCGCGAGGAGCGAGGACGCCAAGGCGCGCATCGCGGAACCCGAGTCACCGACGTTGTCGAGGTCGCTGAGCTTGTGGAAGACGAGCATGTTCGCGATGCCGAAGTGGCGGGCGAGGCGCCACTGCGCGTCCATGCGCCGCAGGAGCGCCGGATACGCCATGAGCCGCCACGCCTCGTCGTAGATCACCCATCGCTGCCCGCCATCCGGGTCGGCGAGGGCGGATTCCATCCACGCCGACGAGCACGTCATCAACACCGAGATGAGCGTCGAGTTCTCCGCGACTCGGGAGAGGTCGAGCGACACCATTGGCAGCGATGGGTCGAACCTGACGGTTGATGGGCCGTCGAAGAGCCCCGCGAGGTCGCCGGCGACGAGGCGGCGCAGCGCGTGGCCGACCAGGCGTCCATCTTCGGCAAGACGGCCATCCGGGTCATCATCACTGCTCGGCTCGAGGATGCGGTCGACGACCATCGGGAGGATGGGCACCTCGGCGCTCCGGACTGCGTCGGCCAGCGCGAGATCGATCGCGGTGTGCTCGAGCGGACTCAGCACCCGATCGAGGACGGTCTCCGCGAGCGCGCCAATGAGCTCACGGCGGCGGGACGCCAATTGCGCAGCCCACTCAGCATCAGACGCGGATGCCGCGCGGTGCCCTTTATCGAGCGGGTTCAGCCGATTGCGCAGCCCATGGCCGAGGATGATCGCCCTTCCGCCGACGGCCTCGGCGACGGCGGTGTGCTCGCCCTTGGGATCGCCCGGCACGTAGACGCGTCGGCCGAACGGCAGGGACCGGGTGTAGAGCGACTTGGCGAGCGACGACTTCCCCGACCCGACGATCCCGGCGAGAACGATGTTCGGTGCGGTGATCATGCCGCGCTGGTACAGGACCCAGGGGTCGTACACGAAGGAACCGCCGGAGTAGAGGTCCTGGCCGACGAAGACCCCTGCCGAGCCGAGGCCGGCTTCGGCGAGGAATGGGTAGTGACCGGCGAGGGTCGCCGAGGTGTCCTGATGTTTCGGCAGCTTCAACCGGCCGGGCGACCTGAGCTGCGCCGGGCCGGCCTCGCCGGCCGCCGGGAGGTACGCGGCCGCGTGCGCTTCGTTTCGCTCGGCCTGCCAGCGCGCGCGGGCCTCGAGCGTCTTCGCTCGACGCGCGTCCGCTTCGATCTCGGACGCGGAGCGCTTCCGCGCGCGCCGATCGCGGCGACGCTCGTCGTGCGGCACGGCAAGCGCTGCGGTGTGCAGCCGCTCCTCGGTCGTGTTCACAGCGCGATCGAGTGCCGGGACCGGTGCGCCGACATGTCGGGATCGATATCCCAGTGGTGGGGAACGGTGTCTCGGAACGGTGCGGAGGTCTCGACCGACGCCTCCGTCTGAATTAGCACGGGATCGGGCGACGCCTGGTAACGGCGTAGGAGCGAGACGTACCCGTAGAGCTCGCTGTAGGTGAGCGCGTACGGGGAGTCGGGATCCTCGAGGGTGCGATCGGCCGATCCCTCCGGGATGCGGTCGTAGACGTACCCGTTCACGAGCGCGGCATCCGTCGTCTCATCGCCGTAGTCCCACTGCCGCAGGTACTCGATCGCGGCGGTCTCGCCGTCATGGTCGATCATGGCCAGGAGCTCACCGGCATCCTCGTCCTGGAGGAAGACGACGCTGATCCAGCGGGACGCGGGAGCGTCCATGCGGTCGTCGATCATGATGACTCCAATCGGATGCTTCGGACGGAAGGTGTTCGCTCAGGAGGTGTGCTCGGGCTCACACGCTTCGGGAGAGGGGGAGCGCGGCAGCGGTGAATGCCTGCGCCTGTTGTCCGACGAGGCGTCGGACTTCGCAGGATGCCTGGATTGCGGCCTGCTCGATTGTCGACACCGCGGCGTCGAGGTCGCCGATCGTCGGTGCGGTGACGCAAATCAGACCGGTCGTGCGCAGTACGCCGTGGCCCGCGGTGAGATCGGCTTCCTGCTGCAGCACGTCCGCGTACTCGGCGCTCGAGCCGGCATCCTCGATCTGCCCGATCCGGCGACGCTGGTGTGCATCGCTGATGAGCTCGGTCTTCTTCTTGCGGAGGTCCCTCGCTGCCTGGTCGGCACGGACCGGGAGGTAGTGCAGCGAGACGGTTCGGAGGACGCCGGTCGTGAACACGAGGGGCGAGAGGAACCCGGGGTAGACCTGCGATCGTGGCCACTCGCTGATCCAGAGCACGGCGTGGAACGCGCTGTCGGAGCGGAGCCGATCCCAGCTCTCCGCCACGGCGACCGGGCCAGCCGCGTCCAGTACTCGGCCGACTGTGGGATGGCGGTCGAGCTCGACGCCAACTGCGGGGTCGTAGGCGGTGCGCAGGATGCTTGCGAGCTCGTCGGCGGCGAGCCATCCGCCCACGATCAGATCGGCCGCCCGAAGCGCGCCGGTCAGCGCGGTCATCTCCTGACGGAGCACCGTCGCTGCGCCTCGCATCCCACCGCCCGACGTACGGACCTGGCGCGAGGCAGCTCTGAGATCGAGGGAGAGACTGATCGTGGTGGCGTGACGCTCCCCGGCAGGTCCGGCACGCTCGATGAGGTCGCGGTACGTGGAAGACGCCCAGCTGTCGTCTTCGATGCCGTGCCGCTCCCACCACTCCGCGAGCCCGGTGCCCGAGTCGGGCAGCGTGCGCTCGGTCACCTGGAGGCGTGCGATGCGACCGGATCGGCATGCGCCGGCGAGCACGCGGCCCCATCCGGCGACGCGCCGATGCTGCTCGCCGGGGTCGAGGAGCGCGAACGCCGGATGGGACACCGCGACGACCGCGGTGAGGGTCTGCGTGTGCGGATCGTGGATCATGACCGCGCCCGACTCGGGGTCGTTCCATTCGCGCAGCGGGGCCGCGTCGCCGGGGAGCGCGAGCGTGCCGGCCGGCCGGGGCTTGACGATGCGGCGTCGATAGGTGAGCTGTCCGTGCGCGGCGCGCCACAGCCAGCGGCTGAGGATCGGCACCCACTCGACGATCTTCCGTCCGCCGATGGGGATGGCAGCGATGGCTGCCGCGGTCGCCCAGATGGGGCTCGTCCATGCGATGCCCGATGCGCCGGCCAAGTACAGCGAGATGACGACGGTGAGCACGGCGATCGCGAGGGCGATGAGTTGGGGGAGCGAGAGACCGAGCAGGATGCCTCGGCGCGTGAGCCTTGAGAACTGGACCGGGGCGAGCTGGTAGGCGGCGCTCGTGTCGGAGTCCATGGCTAGACGTCCTTTCGTGCTCGGCCGGCCGCCTCAGAGGCAGCATCCGGCCATGGTGGGCGGGGCTTCGGTGTCGACGGTCCGAGTACGGCTGGGGGCGCGGTCGGCGGGGCGGATGCCGCCGTGTCGCCGGCCGATGCCGTGTGCGTGTCTGCGGCGCCGCCGACGGCGCGCCCGGCTGTCGGGCCGGCGTTCGCTGCCGATGCCGCGACGGCGGCGCCGGCCGTGATGCCGGCGCCGATGCCGCCGGCCGCTGCTCCAGCGCCTGCAGTGCTGGATGCCCCGCCGGTCGTTCCGCCTTGTGCGGCAGCGCCGCTCGTCGTGGGACCGGGACCCGAAGCGCCTGAGGGCCTAACGCCGCCGGACGGTCGGCCTCCGGTGGCGCCGCCACCGGTGCTCACTCGAGCACCGGGATGACTCGCTCGACTTGGTGAGGCGGAGCCGCTGTCGGTGTCGGGGCCGAGGATCTTCTTCGCGCTGTCGGACATGGGTCCGTTGGGCACAGGCACCGGACGGTTCAGCGCGGACTTCGCCTCCTGCTCGCTCGACATCGCGTGGTACATGTCGAGGCCGACGAAGTTCAGGAACTTGTACGTAATGTAGGGCGCGAACGCGGCGATGAACATGAGCACGATCCCGGCGATCGGATCGCTGATGGAAGCCAGGTCGGCATCGATCGGCGCAGAAACCTGAGCGACCGCGACAAGGAAGATCACGACGAGCACGAGCTTCGACAGGATCAACGCGATCACGAACGCCACCCATTTCGAGAACCATCCCTTCGCGGCATCCCACGTCGCACCCGCCAGCGCAACCGGCCCGAACACGATCGCGACGAGCAGCAGCGCCTTGCGGATCAGCAGCGAGAACCACACGATCGCGGCCGCACTGATCGCGAGCGCGGACAAGAAGATCGTGACGATCGCACCGACGCCGGGGGCGCCGATGTTGATCGCCGCGAGCCCGGACGCGAGCAGGGCGATGCGATCGCCCATGCCTTCCATGGTGTTGCCGCTGGCCTGCACGATCCCGATCGTCAGCTGATCGGTGATTTCGAGCAGGAGGCCCGTGATCGTCACGATGATGAAGGATCCGAGCACCGCCTTCGCGAGGCCGAGCACTGCCCGCCATAGCGCCCCCGCGTCACGTCGAACGAGGCCTGTGATGAGCTGCAGGCAGAAGAAGATCAGAGCGAGGAGCACCGCGACACCGAACAGCACGTTGAAGACGGCGATGTAGCCGGGATCGGTGAGGTCGACCAGCGTCGTCGTGTCGAACGCGTCCCAGACCGCCTCGAACAGCCACGCGGCCGCCGAGCCCATCGCATGCGCGAGCCAGTCGAACGGTGCCGCGATCAGCGACGCGGTGCCCTCGCCCACCGAGTTGCAGACCTCGGCGATCACCGGGATGTCGCAGACACTCATCGGCGCTCCATCGCGATCGTGCGCCGTGGATCAGACGGCCTGGCCGACGTTCCAGAAGAAGTTGATGAGCGTTACTGCCCCACCGCAGATGATTGCCGCACCGCACGCCACCAGGACACCGAGCTTGCCACGCGACGCGAGGTGGGGGTTCGACGAGTTGGAGCCGAAGCCCCACACGATCGCGGAGACCAATAGTGCGAGCACGCTCAGGATCAGCCCGACCGTCATCACGGCGCCGACGATGATGCGCAGCTGGTCGATGCCGGGAAGGCCCGTGCCGTTCGGGTCGATGTCGATCACTTGAGCTCCCTCTCGCCTGGATGGATTCGAGAGAGAGGTGCGCCTTGAGTATCACGGTTGTGCGAAACGGTAGCCATCGGCTAATGCCGGTCGTCGTGTGTGGATTCGTCAGCGGGCGTTCTTTGATGACCGTTATGGTCGGTGCGCGCCGATAGTGTCGCACTGCCCGCGAGCGCAGAGCTCCATCATGTGGTTGCCCTGCTCGCCTGGGCGGCGGGACGAACGGAGTATGCGAATGAGTATCGAGAAGCTTGACTTCGGCGACAGCTTCGCCGGTCTCCTGGTCGACGGGGTCGAAGACACCCCCTACGTTGGCGCCACGCTACGGCTCACCGATATGGGTGTCGAGATTGAGGTTCCGTATCTCCCGGGCTACGCGGTCCAACAATTCGCTCACGTGGACGAGTGGTTTCGGCAGCGAACTCCGCCGACGAACATGCTCCTACGGACGAGGGAGGGCGCAGCCACGTTCTATGGCTGTCGTTGGCGGGGCCATTCCAGCGCGGCAGGGTCGAGCATCGGAAGTGGACGAATCGCCCCCGACGAGGCGCTGCTGCATGATCGCGAAGTGTCGCTCTCCGAGCCGCTCACCGTCAAGTCCTGTCGCAGTCGCGCTGACGGACTGAACCACTGGACACGACTGACCGCAGTGGAGTCAGAAGCGCACCGGGACGAAGAGAGCCGAACGAACGTGCTCGAGGTCACGGTCAAGAGTCCGGAGCCGATTGAGTGGCAGCAAGGCGAAGCCACGATGCGGATCCAGACGTCCTGGCGATTCGCGGCAAGACAGGACGGGTACGAACGCATCCACGAGCTCCACGACAACGTGCTGCTCGAATCGGAGTGGGCGGGCCCGAGAGAGTTCTTTCACCATCTTGTCGAGCACCGCAAGGTAATGAATCTGCTTGTGTTCTTGTTCGGGACTGCGCTGTCCTTTCGCGAGCATCAGGTGCGCGACGAGACCATCGCCTTGCGCACCATGGGCGGGACGCTGATCGAGCATCCGTACGTTGAGCTGATCAGCGCCCGGACGATTCGTGAGCGCGCGCAACCGACGCCGACGAAGCAGGAACTCGGACGACCCATGTTGGTCCTTCAAGAGGTGGGGATCGAAGGACTTACTTCGTGGGCCGAACGGTACGATGAGTGGGAGCGTTTCATCCTGCCGGCAGTGGCGGTGATCGGTCGGCGCAATCGCTTCATTGAAGACGTAGTGATGTCAACCTCGATGGCCCTCGAAGCAGCGGGGCAACTCATCGGGGAGCGGCCCGGGGAGGAGGCCACCTACGGCCGTGGAAGGCCCTCCATGGCAACGTATGTCTTCCGCTGCCTCGATTACCTCGGCATCGCTTGGGGTGACTACATCCACAGCCAGGTTGGGCTGGCCCGCGCGATCTCCAACAACTACAAGCGCGTCAAGCACGCTGACAATGGAGCCTTCCCCGACCATGTCGAGACGACCCTGATCGGCGAGATCAACGAACTCGTCGTGCGACTGCTCGCCGCAAGCCTCACCGGCGCCGCCGACGAACTACTGCAGCGCTACCGGAGCGGGTCTGAACTCTGGCAGCTCCAACAGCGCTTCGAAGCAAACGAGGTTCGGATCGATGACGACGATGGCACCTGGGTCTCCACCCCGCAGGAAGAGGCTCAGAAGCTGACGGATTAGGCAGCGCGCACATCAGGCGGCGCACGGACGATCCTTCAGCGATCTGGATCGGAAGACTATGCCGCCCTGGCATTCGCTATTGTTGCGCCTTGTCCGATTTAGAGGCTGCAGGCCCTAAGATCTCCACTGCCGATTCCTTCGCGCGCGCACCCACGCCGAAGGCAGCACCTGACCACGTCTCCATCCCGTAGCGAAAGTGATTCGGCGACAATGTGCCTGTTCGCCACGCCCGAATGTCAGCGGCGAGCCTCGCGAGGGAGTCGATTTGCCACTGCACGGTCCCCTCTTTGAAGTTGTAGACCGCTGCGGATAGCGCATCCATGCACTCGCGATCCTTTCGTCCTGGGGCGACGAGCCAAGCAGCCTCGACAGCGGTCTGCAACTCGATGTCGACCGGGCCCCCAGCGTCCCCGAAGCGCGCATCTCGCGTAGCGCGCATCCCGAGGCTGCCCACGACGGCTACCTCGGCCGGCGATGCCCACTCGTCAAGCTCAGTCGCGCGCTTGCCCAGCGCCACGATGACGCCAGCGAGTGCTGCATCGAACCTCTCGACATTCGCCGCGCGCCGCGCCACCCATTGGCCCCAGACCGCAACGAGCACACCGAGAATCGCGGCGACGAGGACACCGAGGAAGGCGAACCAATCCGACGCGGTGAGAGCATCGGCAAACGGGCCAAGAGTCATGCCGCCGAGCGTATCCCTCAATGGACAAACGGTGAGTCCCGGTACCAACGGTCGATCGGCGTTGATACCTCAACCACTCACACTTGCCGCTCACTGGTTTCTCTTGATGACCGGCCAAAGATCGGCATGGGAAGCGCTATCGGGCAGGTTGCCGCTGTGGAGAGATCGCCCTCAGTCGATGAAGAAGACCTTCGAGTGGTCCCTGCCTTCCGATTGCCACGTGATCCGGATCGCTCGGGGGTCGCCGCTGCCGCCACCCAGGAAGTAGAGAACCTTCACTGTGCGCGTCTGTTCAGGGTGAATGATGGTTTTCCCGTGCCAAGTCGCGAGTATCCGACCGGCCCAATTGCCCTCCTGCTCAACCACTACCTGCTCCGCGTCGTGCGAAGAGCTGCGGTTCGTGATCTCGATCCAGTGGTCCTTGCCTGCGCTGTGGGATTGGACGCGGAAGCTGACAGGATCGTGTTCGGGCGCCGATGAGGTAGGCGCGCGAACAAGAGTTGCCAGGTCATGTGCGATCAGCTTCCACACCTCGACCCCGAGCTCGGTCGGATTGTGGTACTCGCCGTAAAGGCCGCGTTCACGGATAGCCTGCTTGAACTCTCGCAGCCCATCGAGTTGGCGTGTGTCGACGTCGGGCGGCAATGGGGCCAGCGAGAAGAACAGGTGAACCGGCTTCCCCGCCGCAGCCGCGCGCTCGATTTCTTCAACCGTGCCGGATACCGCCGCCGGTGTCGGTGACCCGAGGCGGCTACCGAATAGCCCAATGACAATGTCTGCTTCGTCGAGTCCTTGCGCGTTGATGAGTGCCTGTGGGGCATTCCCTAGGACCGGCACTGATGCGGTTTCCCACCGCCACGGCTGAAGCGCTATCGCTTGGGCTTCTGAGTGCGCGTCGTTCCAGCCATGAAGGGCCTGCTCTACAGCGTCCCGAGCGTCGACGACATCCGACGGTGACGCAATCATGACGCGGACGACGGTTGCCGAGTAGACCATTGCCTCAACCTATCGGCCGGTCACGACCTCGCCGAGCGCTTGACGCCCCAAATTGCTATGGCGTCAGGAAAGAAGGTCCTCCAGATCAGGAGCACTCTTACGCCAACAAGGGAGTCCCGGGATATCTCAATGATGAAGGCCGAGGCTAGCGTGGTAAATCGCCCAGTCGTTCTCACCAGCCAGTGCACCCGTTCGGGTGGTAGCGACGCCGCGGGTCTTCTCGGGAGGATTCCCTCATGGGAAACGCTCAGGACAACGTTAAGAATGGCCTCGCAGCCGCCATCACGGTGGCCGGCATTGTCACCGGCGGGCCGGCTCCAGCGCCGAACACCAGCCAGCTCGCGGATGCGCAGGGTATCGCGCAGGAGCGGAACAAGCCAGGTCGCGGGGATGTCACCGGCAAGCCCACAACGTCAGGTAAGCCGTAAACGCAATCGGCGCAAACCGGCTGTAACGGGTTGACTCAGAGGGGCGATGTCTCTGAGCCTCGCCGGCGCTGATCATCGATCCCGGACTGCAGCGACCCGGTGCGACTGGTTCCGCCGGGGGAAGGCAGCGCATCCCGATGACATACGACCCAGCTGACCTCGACCTTCCGCGAATCCAACGGATGGCACTTCGGGTCGCGGCGCACGCTCTGGCACCTACCGTCCCCTCCATTGTTGGACCAAGCTCTCAACATTCCACGTCCCAGCACGTGAGCTCCGAAGCCGGACTGAGATCGGTCGAAGCCGTGGGGCCTCATTGGGTGCTGCACCAGACGTATTTTCGGATGGAGAAGACAAGAAATAGCCGATTCGAGGAAACCGAAGAGGACTATTACTGGGTCCTTACGAGGGATGGAGGCCTCCAGTTCGTCACAAAATGGCTTATCACCGAGCGAGACAGCTGGCGGACTCGCTACGACGCAAGGTGCTATGCGAAGCCGATAGACGGCCAACTTGCGATGCGTCTCGACTACGCTGACCGATCTTGCGTGGGTGACGGCGTCTGGGGCAATCGGGATGCCGGAGATCTGATTCACGGTACCCCGGGCGCGGGTCTTTCCATAGCTCTGGAGCGTCTAGGTCGCGCACGAGGTTCACAGCCCGCCGGGGCTCCCCACCACAATGAGCCGAAACGGCTGTGGCTACCCGAACGGGCGCGGCGCGAGCAGGAACAGCGCGAGCAGCGACAGCGCGAACAGGAACAGCGCGAGCAGCTACAGCGCGAACAGGAACAGCGCGAACGGGAACAGCGCACGCAGGAGCAGCGTGAACGGGAACGGCGCGAACGGGAACAACGCGAACAGAAACAGCGCGAACGGCAGCGCGAACAGGAACAGCGCCAACAGGAACAGCGCGAACAGGAACGAGCAGCCGAAGAGGCAGCGGGGCGCGAACGCCAACGACTGGAAGCGGAGCGCCAGGAACGAAATCAGATCTACCGTGCGGCACTCGCAAACCTGAAGGAGGCTCCTGACCTGCTTAAGCATCACCAAGCAGGGCGCGTTCCACTGGCCCAGGTGCTGCGCTGGCAGGAACGTGATCGCGTCGCAGGGCCTGCCATGGTCGTCTTGTGCATCGTCCTTACACTGTCAACGTGCGTGATCAGTGTTCTGATTGCGA
Source organism: Agromyces sp. NPDC056523 (assembly GCF_042794545.1). Lineage (NCBI taxonomy): Bacteria > Bacillati > Actinomycetota > Actinomycetes > Micrococcales > Microbacteriaceae > Agromyces > Agromyces sp. NPDC056523. The sequence continues at coordinate 391,125 of NZ_JBHTTM010000002.1, read as the reverse complement.
ATAGTGGGGCCGTCGGGCCTGGGATCATCGTGTTGTTGACGTTCGCTCCGCTCTGGGCTCCGTTGCTATTCATGGGGTTGATGGTGGCCGTCACCCACGTGTTCGAGCGCCGACGGCGGCGCTCGTACCGCTTAGGGGACTTACGTGTCTCCGACGACGAGCTCGTGAATGAGTACATTTCGAACTTGGACCGCCGCGACCGATGAGCCGCCGGAGACGGGTCGCAGCGTAGATATTCGTTTGACTGTCCCGCAGACTCGCCCGTCGACGGGGCGTATATCGAATCCATCGAGAACCCGAGCGACGACCGACGATCTAGAGATCCGACCCGACACCGAGCAGGAAATTGACCCAGGCAACACCGGAACCGGCGAGCGCCGCGGCTCCGCACGCTACCCAGAGCCCGATCCGCGCTCGAGTGGCTGTCTGGAAGTGACCGATGGCGGATGCGACCGCCCACGTGACGCCGCTGATGATCATCATGAGCACCGCGACGATGAGCACGAAGGTCAGCAGGGCGCCTGCGATGCTTTCGAGTTCGGCTGTGCCGCCGACGGCTCCGAAGTCGGGGAAGATGTCCATCTCACGCTGCCTTCCCTGGACGGCATCCGGCCGTCGTGACTTCGGCGCCTGCGAGGCCGGCCGCGCCGCGTTCGGCAAGCCACGCCAACGCATCGACGGCCGGCTCGTTCGCTCCTCCGGGGTGGATCTCGAGGTGCAGATGCGGTCCCGTCGACTTGCCGGCTGAGCCGACGTCGCCGATGTGCTGGCCGGCAGCGACGCTGTCGCCCACGGCGACGTGGATGCCGTTGTCGTACATGTGGGCGTAGTACGAGGCGACGCGTTCGCCGCCGATGGTGTGCTCGAGGATGATCAGCCCGCCGTAGGTACCGCGCTCACCGGCGAACGTGACGATGCCGTCGGCGATCGCGAGGATCGGTGTTCCGGCGGTAGCAGGCAGATCGCTCCCGGCGTGGAACCGGTGCTCTCCGGTGTACGGATCGATCCGGGGACCGAAGCTGTCGGACGTGGTGTAGGTGCCGGCGGGGAGTGGAAACACGACGCGAGAGGTCTCGGGCACGATCGCATCCGAGGTGCTCGCGGAGGTCGACTGCGGGCGGGTGAGCGCAGTGAGGATCTCCTCGGCGACGGGCTCGTAGTTCTGGTACCGATCGGGGTACGCGCTGACCTCGACGGCCTGCGCCGCCTCGCCGGCGTCGAGCAGCTGCCAGCCTGAGATGTCGAGTAACCCGCGTGGCGACCCACCGTTCGGGCCACCGGGTCCGCCGAAGAATGCCCGAGCCTGGTAGTCGGCGTCCATGAGCTCGGCGACGGTGCCCCAGCCCGACACGGGGCGCATCTGGAACAGTCCCAGGGAGTCGTGATCCGAGCCGACTCCGTCATTGGGGTAGTCCAGCGATTCGGGGTAGGCGCTCGGATTCGCGAGCATGCGCAGCGAGGATTCGGTGAGCGCCGCCATCAGGGCGATGAGCGCGCCGGGTCGGCCGACCCCCGGGATCTTGCCCCCGATTGTGATGATCGTCGCGGCGTGCTCGAGTTGTCGGCGATTCAGCGTGATCGTCTGGCCGTCGCGAGTCTTCGCGGTCAGCGAGTCGGGGATGGAGCCAAGGAGCAGCGATCCTGACCCGCAGGAGATCGCGGCGGGGTTCACGAGCGCCGCCACGCTGACGAGCGAAGCCGGAGGTGCGACGAACACGAGGAGCAGCACGAGCCCGATGAGCTTCTTCATCGCTGGTCCTCAGTCCAGCGGGGAATCGAGCCGGGAGAGTCGGAGGAGAACGCAGGGGTCACTCGATGGACAGGCGACGAACAACGTGAAGGCGACTCGTCGCTTCGTTCGCATCTCCTCGTCGCCCCATGTTCCTGCCCGTCTGCTCACACCGACGATTGTGAATGCCGTGGCATCCGCGGGGATCTGCCCGGGTGCAGCCTGCGCCAGCGCCGTCGACCAGGTGTTGGGCACGACGACCGACTCGACGTCAATCCACTGACGAGTGCCGTAGTCGGCGAGCCGCGCCCAGTACTCCGGACTCGGCAGATACTCGCGAACATCAGCGGCGACGGCGGATGCCTCGTCAGCGTCGGCAACATCGACCACGACCTGCGCCCATTCGGAGACACCGCCGGGGTACCTGCTGTCCCAGGAGAACAGCGCCCGGGTGACCGCTCGGGCGAATCGCTTCGGATCCGTCGTGTCCGCGATCGGCCGCGGCCGCACCACTGGCGTCGGGCTGCTCGCAGGAGCGGATGACTCGTGGGCCACTCGCTCCGGTTCTGCGGCTGGTTCCGCGCCGCGCACCAGCCCGACGACTCCCACCGCCACCAGCACGAGCAGCAGACCCGCGCCGACGGATGCCGCGATGGTCACCCGGCGTCGATGCAGGGCGAACATCACCGGCTCCTCAAGGCCGCGGGCTGGCGCGAGCGCGTTCTCAGCGACCGGAGCGCCTCGGCGAACGCGTTCGTCCCCGCGAGCGTGGTCTCGAACTGGTCCCACTGCTCGTCCGTGAGCGCTTCAGCGAGCTCCTCGACGTCGTATCGCTTCCACCAGTCGCGCAAGTCGTTCCACTGGAACACGAACGCTCGAACCGGCAGCACGGGCTCAGAGTTCTCCACAGGCGACGTCGGCCTGTGGAGGGGCGCGTCACCGGAACCGGTGCCGCCCTTCACTCGGGCGAGCGCTTCGCGGGCGAGTTGCTCGAGCTCGCCGGCGCTCGCGGACTGCTCGACCGCCCGCAGCTGGGCGACGCCACGTGATGAGGTTCGGCGAACGCCGTCCGGCTGCGAGACGTCCGATGCGATCACCTCGAGTTCGGCGAGTGAGAGTCGTGCGCGGATCCGCTGATGTGCCGGGTGGACGGGACCGCCGCGGTCGATGGCGTCGAGTTCCTTCAGTGCTTGCGCTCGGATCTCGGCGTCGAGGTCGCGGTCCCGCGCAACGCGCTGTAGGTCGTTGATCTCCTCGAGCCGCGAGTACGCGCGTTGGCCGGTCACGACCCGTGCCGCCTGCGAGCGGGCGTCGCCGTCACCTCTTGCCGATGGTGCCGCCGATTCGGCGGCACAATCCGCTCTCGACTCGTCGGCGCGGGCGTGAAAGCGCGACGCTTCCTGCCGTCGCGCGGCCTCCTCGGCGAGCAGTACCTTCAGCTCCCGGTAGAGGGTTGCCGCCTCGGTCGCGGTCAGCGGCTTATGCAGGAGGTTGTCATCCTGCTCGGCGAGCAGCTCCGTGAGCCGATCGGAGATGCCGGACCGAACCCAGACGTTGAGCTTGCGCACGCCGAGCTGCCGCAGCGCCGCGAGCCGACGAGCACCGCAGACGAGGACCCCTTCTGGCGTGACCGTGATCGGCTGCAGCAGACCCTGCCGTTCGATGGATGTCGCGAGCGCATCGACGTCCCCGAGGTCGACGCGATGCCGCGCGCCGATGCGGATGGAGTCGATCGAGCGCTCCAGTTCGATGTGGCCGGCGCTGCTCGTCATACCCGTGCCCCGGGAAGGTTGACCACGATCTCGGAGATCAGGTCGTCGTCGCCGAACAGCGAGCGCAGCGGCTCGCCGACCAGCAGGCGAAGCAGGATGCCGCGGCCGGCGGCCGTATATGCCTGCGACGGATCCGCGCATCCCAACACCGCACGCAGCATGCAGAGCCACGCCCCCTTCGGGACATCGAGCAGAGCCCGCGCGGCGTAGTCGCGACGGAGCGACTCGTATGCGGAGGCGCGTGACGGGGCATCCGCCAGGCGGCCGCAGATGTACTCGATGCCGCCGCGGGCGCGATCGGGCGGCCAGCCGAGCAGCGTGAAAAGCGAGATCGCGTCTTCGACCGCCGACTCGACTCCCGGAGGAGCGTGATCAGGAGCGATGTCGACCGGGTCGGTCCAGAACGCCGGGTGATAGTCGGGGAGAGCATGCTCGCGATCGCTGAATCGCTCGGCGTCGTGGTAGCCGGAGAGTCGGGGGCGACGCGCTTGGTGCACCGAGCAGAGCAAGCCCTGGGCGCGCTCCTCGGCGATGCAGGTGACCTGCACGGCTCGCGTGACGACCGCCCACGGGTCATCCGCTCGCAACGTAGCGGGCGCTCGCATGGCGTCGAACGCCGCGGCGGCGGCCTCCCACGGGTCCAGGCCGTGCTTGCGCGCGAGCGCGGCGTACCGGTCTGCGGCGTACCGCATTAGCTCTGCGGCCTCGGTGTCGGTGCGCCATCCGGCACCGCCGTCGGATTGGAGCCGCTCGAGCACGATGCGAAGGCCTTCGGAGCCGCGGAATGCATCCCGACGAGAATCGTCGTCAGTTCGCTCGTCCATTCCGGCACCTCCCGACACGGTGATGTGCGTGTCCGCGGTCACCACGTTGCGCATGATCAGTGCCGTCCGAGGTCGTGCCGGATGGAGTTGGGGCGGATCCGCGATTGACCGAACGCGGAGAGGGGCGAAAGCCGGTCAGCGCGTTCGCGGATCGCACGCCGGGTGGTACCGGCTGTTCGCCGCATGCGCCGCGCCAGCTCCGCCTCCAGATCGAGGCCGCGGCCGGCGACTCGACCGGTGCCGCTGTTCAGCAGGTCCGAGGCGCGGACCCAGATGATTCCGGGCTGCCCAGGGGCGCCGCCGAGGAGGTCGCCCCGGAGGCGATCGTGGGGTCTCGCGATGGTCGACGAGCGAGCGAACGCCGAGCGCTCCCCAGATCGATCGATCGCATGCGCCTCCGCGACCTCGTATCCCACGGATGCAGCGGCGCGCGTCTTCTCGAAGTCGTCCTCATCCATCGCTCGTGCCCTCCCTCACCGTGTTGGCCTGCACAGCAGGTGTGACGACGCGCTCACGGAGCCAACGCCCGACGGTCGAGGGGTGAACACCGAGCTGCTTGGCGATGGCAGAGTTCGACCATCCGAGCGCCCGGAGCGACGAGGCATCCGTGCGCCTTGGAACGGTGGTCTCGAGTTCTATCGACGTGGCCTGGGAGGTGCTCGCCTCAGCGGCATCCGCTTCAAGACTCGGCGCGACGCTGCGCGCGACCTGGTGACGCATGAGCACCGACGTGAGGTGCGTGATCGAGAGCAGCACGAGCGGTGGCACGGCTGAGACGGCCGCCGCGAGCACGAGCGGCACGTCGGTAGCTTCGGCGACGATCGCGTGTATCGCGTTCGCCGTGACCGAGATCGCCGCGCCCGCGATGAGCAGCGCCCACGGATACCAGGCGACGCGAGTCCGGGCGAGGGCGACGGCGGCCACGGTCGCGACGACGATGATGCCGTCGACGATCAGCGGCCAGACCCACGCTTGGGCCGAGTCGAGCCCGGAACGGCGTGCGAGGTCGCTGAGGGAGGTGAACGAGAGCCAGAAGGCGCCGGCGGCGATGAAGACGGTGCCGATGATCGCGGTTAGCATCGCGATCCGTACGCCGTTGACGCCGGAGCGAGTCACGGCAGGCATGGGGTTTCGCCTCCATGGCAGCGGCGGGTCGGCGTCGAACCCCAGACGCCATGCACGGGTCGAGGTGGATCGCCTCTCGCCTGGCGGACCGCAGAGCGGATCGTGGTGGCGATCTCCCGTGCGGGCAGACCGATTCCGGCCGCGGCTGGCGCGAGTGCCGCCTCGACATCCGACGATGCATACCCCGCTTCGGCGAGACGGCAGGCCGCCCAGAACAAGCCATGGTTCCGCTCGCCCTGCCGCAGCCGGCCGACCCATCCCGCGAGCCGGGCGGGATCCGGAGAGGAGCCCGTCGCACTGCTCATCGGCTCGCGGACGGGTCGCGGATCGATGAAGTTCCGAAGCGACTCGGCATCGATCGGTCGGGCATCCGACGACGACAGCGCGAAGAGCCGATACCCCGCGGCTCCGTCCCCGTTGGCCACGATGGACGGCGGAACGAGAACGTATCCACCAGTGCCGCGGAAGTCGATGTGTGCGGCCGCAGCCTGCCAGCACCGCTGCGGGCGAGAAGGCGACGTTGGGTAGTAGACGTGAAGTCCGCCGGACGGGGTGCGCACCCGCGCGAGCTCGCCGTCGACGAGGCCCGCGCGGGCGGCCCTCTCGAATGCGGTGAATCCGGATGTCTCACCCGCGACATCGACGTCGACGACATCGATGCCCGAGGCATTGCCAGTCGGTACCCCGAGGTTCGCGTTCGGCCAGCGTGTCCACCACGCGACCACCTGCTCGTCGTCCCGACTCGCGTCGTGGAAGCCTGCTCGGGTCAACGGCACCTTGCCGCCGGGGACGCATGGAAAGACCGGGATGCCGGCCCGGGTGAAGCCGAGGGCCGCGTCGCGCGCCGGCATCCGTCCCGTCGAGAGGAGCACATCCGAGATGGCCATCACAGGCTCCTCGCGTCGACTCGATGGCTTTCGCCGTTGGGGAGCGATGCGAGAGCCGTAGGAACGGCGTTCCTTGTAATCTTCGACCGGTCGAGCCCTGGCGAAGCGCCTGCGCCGACCTGTGAGGTCGGAAGCAGATTGAGGATGGCGACGGCGGCGCGGCGCACGCGCTCGCCCGCCTCCTGGACGACCTCGACCGGCGTCCTTTCCTTCACCGAGGTCGCCCACGTCGAGACGTACGGAATGGTGTAGCTGCTCGTGTCCATGCCATGCGCGGCGCCGATGATGAGGGCCACGGACTCCGCCTCGACCTCGCCGATACCCCGATGGATCGCAGCATCCGTCGTCGGGTCATGGAGTCGGATGTGAGCCAACTCGTGCGCGAGCGTCTTGACCTGCGCCGCGGCATCCATGTCGGACCGGACCTGCACGACGCGTGAGCCGAAGTCGGTCACGCCGTTCGCGCCGCCGAGGAGCGAGCCGTCCGCCGCCGTCAGGCGGTAGCCCTCGGCCCGCACGACATCGGCGAGCCCGTCCCAGAGGCCGACCGGTGCCTCGCCGCTGAGCAGATGCGGCATCGGGAGCGACGGAAGTGGGGCGCCGTCGGTCTGCGAGACATCCCACACGTACGCGGGACGCACTCCGATCATCCGAGGGCGGACGACCTCGCCTGGGCGAGGACGTTCCCCACGTTCGAGGCGTCGCCATGAGCCCGGATCAGTGGGCTCCGGCGTGGAGAAGCGCGCGGTCCTCGGGGCGAGGATCATGTATCCGGCTTGGCCCGCGAGCACGCGGCGCCCGAGGGCCTGCCACTGCTTGAACCCGGCGACCTGAGTCGGGAACGGCTCGGGCACCCTGCCACGACGGTAGGCCGCTTCGTGCTGCCAGCAGATGAGCATCGTGTTGTTGAACGAGCGCGTGCGGAAGCGGGCGGCGAACTCGAGTGCACGCTTCCACTTCTCACCGGAGACGAGCGACTCGACGGATGCGACGAGGTCCTTGTGGATCTCGTCGAGCTTCGTATCCCAGCCTTGATGCGGTACCGGCTTCGTCGACACGTCGTTCACCTTCCGAGCGGGCCGCGCCGGTTCGGCGCGGCTGACGCATAGGTGTGCGCATTCGTCATGGATGGCTCCAGGCATGACGGGAACGTGCCGGGCGCCGTGTCGCGCTCGGCGTGGATGGGCTCGTCGACGGTGCTCAATTGAGCATGCTCAAACAGTTCACTCGATCCGTTCCTATCACCACATTTGAGCATGTGCAATCCTTGTGTTGAGCATGCTCAAGGCGTAGATTGAGCATGCCCAACTCGGACCCGGAAATGGGATCGAGATGACGATGCCTCGCCTGACCCGAGCGGGTGGAAGGTGTTCCGACACATGACCGAAGACGCGAGCAACACCGCAGCCGAAGACCTCGCTAAGCGCCTCCGGCTTCTCCTCGACGTCGCCACAGCGGAGTCCGGCTCAGAGCCGACGTACTCCCAAATCGCCGAATTCCTCGAAGCGCGTGGAACCAATCTCTCGCGCTCGCGCTGGACCTACATGGTCAACGGGCACCGGTACGTACAGGACCGCGCACTGTTCGAAGGGCTCGCAGACTTCTTCGATGTCGAAGCTGACTTCCTCATGGGACTCGACGGAGCCGAGACGCCGGCGAAAGTGAACGCGCAGCTCGACCTCGTCCGCTCGATGCGGGCTGCACGCGTCAAGTCCTACGCGGCCCGCACGCTCGGCGACATCTCGCCGAACGCGCTCCAGGCGATCAGCAAGTTCCTCGACGAGGAGATCAGGCAGACATAGGGATCCGCGGGTGGTGCGCGCTGTCGCAGCATCCGACGACGTCAGGGGGTGACGAGACCGTGAACAGCGAAGCGGATGTCTCGACGGCGTTCTGCGAGCTCGCGCTCGGTGACGTCTTCAGCTTCGACGAGCTCGTGGATGCGGTGCAGGCGCGACGCCAGCGGGGGCTCCGCATCGTCGAGCTGGGCGGCCTCAGCGATCACGAGGGGCTCTGCGCGATCTGGTTGATGACGGACACCGAGGACATCGTGCTCCACGCGCACAGCGACTCCGGACTGCATCGCCAGCAGTTCGTCCTGCATGAACTCGCGCACATGATCCTCGGCCACGGCACCGAGAACTCCGCCGAGACGCCCGACTTCCTGCTGCCAGATATCCCGCCAGAGACGCGACGGCGTCTGCTCCGCCGGCAGAACCTCGACACCCTCGAGGAGATCAGCGCCGAGTCGCTCGCGGACCAACTCGCTGCGGCGATCCGCGGTTCCGCCATGCACGAGTCCCGATTCCTGGAGATATTCGGGTGATTCCCGTCCTGGTCTCCACGCTGATGTGGATTCTCCTCATCAGCTTGCTCGTGTTCCGACGAGGGCGTGAGGAACGGACCATCACTTACGCAACCCTCACCATCGCGGTGTCCATGACGCTCAACGTCGATCCGGTGTACGAGGCACTCGACCGCGCGGTCGGCGGGCGGAACGTCGTGACACTCCTCGCGGACGTCGCCTTGATGATCGGCGTCTTCTTCCTCGGACGCGGGGTGATGAAGGCCTCCGATCGACCGGCCCGCATCGTCCGCATCGCGCTCGGCCGGACGGTACTCGCCGCCGCGCTGGTGGGTTCGATCGTCTCGTTCGTCTTCATCGATCAGCGCGGCACGACCACGACCTTCATGCTCCACCTCGGCGACCAGCCCGCCGCAGTGGCGTACTCGATGATCCACTTCGCCTACTACGGCATCGTCCTCGCGGCGATGGCAGTCCTCGCCGTGAATCGGATCCGCGTCAGCCATGGAGGCCAGCGGTTTCCACCGACCTCGCTCCTCATCGGCAGCCTCCTCGGGCTCGCACTCAGCGCAGTCGTCATCGCCATGGATGTCAGCCACCTCCTCGGTAACCTCGACCTCATGCGCAGCGTGTCTGGGGTGTACGGCCCGCTGTACCTCGGCACGTTCATCTTCCTAGTGCTCGGGTTCGCCTCACAGCCGATCCTCCGGAGTCGGCAGACCCACTCACGCATTCGGGCGACCGAGGCGCTCATCGCCGAGCTCGAGCCAGTCTGGACACGCGCCACGACGGCTCGGCCGGGGATCAGTCAGAGCACGGATGCCGCGTTCCGCACGGCGCAGCCTGAGGCGATGCTGCACCGGGAGATCGTCGAGATCCGCGACGCGGTCATCGACAGTCGCGTCTCGTTCGAGCTGACGGAGGCGGAGCGAGAACTGCTCGACCGGGCAGAGCAACACCTGGTCGGCGAGGGGGCGCCGGAGTCAATTGAGCCGGCGGATGTGCCCGTGACCGCGGATGCGGAGAGGCGTGATCGATGAGGGCCGGATGGGCGTTCGCGGCTCTCGGCGCTGCCGCGGCGGCATCCTTCGGTGGGCTCGGGTTCGTCATCGCTCGGCGGCTGACCGCGCCGTCGTCCGGCCGGCGATTCGACCTCGTCGTCCGCAGAGTGGAGTCGACTGCGGATCGGGAGTGGGTGGTGTTGGATCGGACGTCTCAGACGACGTCGCCCGGGAAGCACAGCCTGCTCCTCGAGGACGGTCTGTTGATCCGGCTTGGCAACGAGGTCGAGGATCGGGGTCCGCAGCTGATCGCACGTGAGGCCGTGGGTCGAAACACACTGGCCGGCGTGAGCGCGGGGGACCGGGCGTCATGGAGCGGAATCTACTTCGCCGACCCGTCAGACGCCGGCCCCGGAGCGACCGACGTCCGGGTTCCCACTGCCGTCGGGCCGGCTCCAGCTTGGCTTGTCGAGACAGCCGGTGCAGCGTCATCTACGTGGGCGATCCACATCCATGGACTCGGGAGTCCTCGGGCCGGCACGATACGGGGAGTGCAGGTCGCCGCTGAGCTCGGATTGACGTCGCTCGTCGTGACGTACCGCAACGACGGCGAGGGGCCACGGGTCGGGTCAGGGCGCTCCACGCTCGGCCGCACGGAAACAGACGACGTTCGGTCGGCGATGGCTTACGCGCGCGAGCACGGCGCCGAACGCTTCATCCTCTTCGGGTGGTCGATGGGTGGGGCGATCGCGTTGCAGATCGCGTCCGATCCAGAGTCGAGGTCTGACATCACCGCGCTCGTGCTCGATTCGCCGGTCGTCGACTGGGTCGCGACGATACGGGCGAACTGCGTCCGATCCGGGCTCCCAGCCTGGGCAGGCGGGCTTGCTCAGCCGTGGCTTGATCGTCCGGCGCTCGCTCGGCTGGTCGGGCTGCCGAACGCGATCGGCCTTGGTCGCTTCGACTGGGTTGCGCGCGCCACCGAGATCCGGGTGCCGACGCTCATTCTCCATGGCACTTTCGATTCGTCCTCGCCGTTCGACGCCGTGGCGCGTCTCCGAGATCGGCGCCCGGATCTCGTCGAGCTCGAGACCTTCGAAGCCGACCACACCATGAACTGGAACTCGGATCCGGATCGCTGGCGGCTCGCCGTCCGCACCTGGCTGTCTCCGCGCATCTGATCTGACCCGACCCGACCAGGTCCAGGCTCCCCGACAGCCGCCTCGAATCCACGACCCCACATGCCGCCACGCCTCTTGCAGATCGAGGCGCACCTTCTCCCCGGCGGGGGTGGTGATGGCGGTGACGGTTTCGATGAGGGTGATGAGCGCCGGCGACGGGTTCAGGTACTTGCTGCGCAGCGTGGCGATCGGTGACGGCGACCGATCGCTCTCCACGCCGCTGACCCGCTACTACAGCGCGGAGGGAACGCCGCCGGGCCGTTGGATGGGCAGCGGCCTTCCGTCGCTTCGTTCGAGGGAGATTGGCGGCGGCACCGAGGTCACTGAGAAGCAGCTCCAGCGACTGATCGGCTGGGGATGTCATCCGGCATCTGGCGAGGCGTTGGGTCGCGCCTACCCCTCGTACGCGAAGGCGTTGGTTGGCGAGACCTCCCGTCGCCGCGCGGTCGCCGGATACGACTTCACGTTCTCGATTCCGAAGTCGGCGAGCGTGCTCTGGGGCATTGCGGATGCAACGACGCAGGCGCTCATCGTGCAAGCGCACCATGCAGCGGTTGCGGAGTCGCTTGCGTTCCTCGAGCGCGAAGTTGCAGCGACTCGTACCGGCGTTGCCGCGCGCGACGGTGCGATTGCGCAGGTCGCCGTCTCGGGGGTGATCGCAACCGCGTTCGATCACTTCGACAGCCGCGCCGGCGACCCGCACCTGCACACGCACGTCGTCATCAGCACCAAGGCGATGACCGTGCTCGACGGCAAGTGGCGCTCGCTCGACGGGCGACCGCTGCACGCGGCGGTCGTTGCCGTGTCGGAGTTGCACGAAGCGCTCTTCGCCGACGCGCTGACCCGGCTGATCGGCGTGCCTTGGGAGCGGCGCGCACGAGGACGCGACCGCAATCCAGCGTGGGCGATCGCGACCGTGCCGGAGAAGCTCGTGGCCGAATTCTCGACGCGCTCGAGGCACATCGACGTCGAGACCGACCGCCTGATCGAGTCGCACATCGCGGTGCACGGTCGGCGACCCGGTCGCGTGACGATCATGAAGCTGCGGGCACAGGCGACCCTGTCGACCAGGCCCGTGAAGCACGTGCGCTCGTTGACCGATCTCACGAGCGAGTGGCGCGAGCGCGCGGGTCGCGTCTTGGGCGCGGATGCGACGGCGTGGACGAAAGGGGCGATCGCGAGCACTCCGCATCTCGGAATTCGCGCAGACCAGATCGCGCCGGATGATGTCAGCGCGCTCGCCAGGGCAGTGGTGGACTTAGTGAGCGAGAAGCGCTCCACCTGGCGGCACTGGAACCTCGTCGCCGAGGCGGCTCGACAGACGATGGCTATGCGGTTCGCTTCCGCGTCCGATCGCGAGGCGGTAGTCGGGTTGATCGTCGACGGGGCCGAGGAGCTCTCGCTTCGGCTGACCCCGCCGGAACTCGCCACGAGTCCTGAGCGATTTCGTCGCACGGACGGATCTTCGGTCTTCCGCCCGAGACATTCGATCACCTACACGTCGACCGAGGTCATCGAAGCCGAATCGAACCTGCTCGATCGAGCTGCTCAGACCAGCGGGCCGCGCATCGAACGTGCGACGTTGCGAGCAACGCTCAGCGTCGGCCGTGGCGCTGCGCGCGTCGGGGAGGGGCAGTACCAGGCCCTCGCAAAGATCGTCAGCTCCGGGCGAGTGGTGGATGTGCTCGTCGGTCCGGCCGGTACGGGCAAGACTCGCGCTATGAGTGCACTTCGCCGGGTGTGGGAGGAGACCTACGGCAGCGGGTCGGTCATCGGCCTCGCGCCATCCGCTGCCGCAGCCCACGTGCTCGCGGAGGACCTCGGCATCCCGACCGAGAACCTCGCGAAGTGGTGGCACGAACGACTGCGGAGTGGCAAGACCTTCACAGAGGGGCAGCTCGTCATCGTCGACGAGGCATCCCTTGCGGGCACATTGCACCTCGAACGCGTGACCGCGCTCGCCGAAGCGGCGGGCGCCAAGGTGCTGCTCGTCGGAGATCCCGCGCAGCTCCAGTCGGTCGAAGCCGGAGGTGCGTTCTCGCTGCTCGTCCATGCTCGAGCGGACGCTCCCGAACTCGTCGAGGTACACCGCTTCGTTCACGAGTGGGAGCGGCGCGCGTCCCTGTCGCTCCGCGACGGCGACGCTGACGCGATCGATCAATTCGTCGCGCACTCGCGTGTGATCGAGGGCAGCACCGAGGCGATGACGGATGCCGCGTACCTGGCCTGGCGTGCGGACATCTGCGCACGCAAGGCGAGCGTCCTGATCGCCGAATCGAATGAGGCGGTCACGGCGCTTAACGTGCGCGCACGGACCGAGCTCATCCTGGAGGGCCGAGTCGACGCACTGCGTGAAGCACAGCTCCATGACGGCACCGCGGCATCCGTCGGCGACACCGTGATCACTCGGCGGAACGATCGCCGATTGAGCGCCGGCCGCCATTGGGTGCGCAACGGCGATCGCTGGGCGGTCGTCGGGGTGCGTAGGAGCGGCGCGCTCGAGGTGCGTCGCCCGAGATCGCGCTGGGGTTCCACGGTCGTGCTCCCTCCCGGCTATGTCCGTCGCCACGTCGAGCTCGGATACGCCGTGACCGCGCACCGGGCGCAGGGGATCACCACGGACACCTCGCACGTCGTGGCCGCATCGGGCACCACCCGGGAGAACTTCTACGTGGGAATGACGCGAGGACGCGAATCCAACATCGCGTACGTTGCGATTGACCATCCGGATGTCGCGCACGCCGGCCCGCGACCCGGCGACGCCGAGCCGGCGACCGCACGCAGCATCCTCTACGGAGTGCTGAACCGCGTCGGAGCCGAGCCGTCGGCGCACGAGACGCTCGCGGCCGAGCACGATGCATGGGGCTCTATCGCTCAGCTCGCGGCGGAGTACGAAACGATCGCCGCCGCGGCGCAGCGGGACCGGTGGGCGACTGCCGTGCGCCGGTCAGGGCTTGCACGTGAGCAGGTCGACGCGGCGATCGAGTCGGATGCCTTCGGGCCGCTCGGCGCCGAGCTGTGGAGAGCCGAGGCTGCTGGCTTCGATGTTGGGCACCTGCTCGCCGCCGCAGTTCGCGCTCGTCCGTTCGATGATGCGCACGACATCGCAGCCGTGCTTCGCGAGCGGATCGCCGCGGCATCCGCTCGTGGACTCGGGACTCGCGGCGGAGCGCCCCGCGCGCCCCGACTGGTCGTCGGGCTGCTCCCGACCGTGATGACGGCGGTGGACGCAGAGGTCCGGCGAGCGCTCGACGAGCGGTGCGCGCTCATGGAGACGCGAGCGGATGCCGTGCTCGATCAGGCGCTTCTCGCGAACGACCGCTGGATGCGCGCCCTCGGCCAGCAGCCACGAGACGGCGCAGCGGAGTGGCGTCGTCTCGCGAGGACGGTCGCGGCGTATCGCGATCGCTATGGCATCGCGGGCACGAACGCGTTGGGCGCTAAGCCGCAGAGCGACGTCCAGCGGGAGGATGCCGCGAAGGCGCGGCGCGCGCTGGGCATCGCCCGGAGCCTCTCGGAGCGAGAGGTGGGCTTCCAGCGCCCGGAGCCGAGTGTCCCGAGCACGCTTCCGAGTGTCGGGCCTCGGATCTAGACTGCGGCTGAAGGCGACCTCATTCGTTGCATCGCTCGTCGCGATGGCTTGACCTCCGGTCTCCGGCGGTTCTTCCAGGTTCTCGTCGCCGAACACGTGGAGGACTGCAGCATGTTCGGACTCATCTGGGCGCTCGTCGCCCGCGCGCGCTTCGCGTTCCGTCGATTCATGCCGACGAACCTGCTCCTCGATGTGATCCACACGCGCCGCGGCCTCAAGTGGGGCATGCCGGCAATGCTGCTCGCGATTCCTTACGGCGGGGGAGCGCTCGTGTGCGTGGGGCTCGCCGAGGCCGGCGGCCCGGGCTGGCTGTATCTCATCGGGCTGCTCTTCATCTGGAACGCGCTCAAGTTCCTCGTCGCCGGCCCGGTGACGCTGGCCCGGCTCGTGCGAGTTCGCTTGCGCGAGGCGCGGATGGCCCGTGCGGCGATGCACAGCGCGGCGGGGGACCGGGAGGTCACCGGAGCGGCGCCTCAGCGCGAGACGATCGAACTCGTCAGGTAGAGCGTTCATCGCCGCCGCATCGGCACGGCACTGTCGGTGCACCTGTTCTTCGCGTAAGTCTTGTGGCACGACGAACGCCGCGAGCAGGAGGAACAGCCATGACGGTCCCGCAGGAGCAGTTCGATGACCTCCTCAGCCGAACTGCGCTCGCGGCGCTGTTCTACTACCCGGAGATCGCGGTCGACGACGCCGAGTACGACCTTCAGCGCGACATCGCGTACTGCATCGAACCGATCGAGGGACTGGCGGACGGAGATGTCGAGCGCCTTCGAACCGCGGTCGGCCGCGTGATCACGAACCCCTCGGCGCATCGCTCAGAGCTGCTCGCACTGGTGATCGAGCTCGCGCCGCCGCCGCCGCGTGAGTAGGAGCCGTCGTGGCCTCAATTGATCACGACGACGACGCTGAGGCTGCGGCGAAGCTGGAGCATACGCGCGAGCTCAAGCGTCGCTGGCGGCAGGCCAACCTCGATCGGTTGCACGAACAGAGTCGGGCCTGGAAGGCAGCCCATCCGGAGCGCGTGCGGGAGCTCAATCGTCGCTGGCGTGAGGAGCACCTCGACCGTTCGCGACAGCAGAATCGCGACTCGGCGCGTCGCGCGGCCGCACGGAAGCGGCGCGAGGCCGACACGCGGCGGAAGGCGCGGGAGCGAGCGAAGCGGTGGCGGGAGGAACATCCCGAGCGGGTTCGGGCGTACCAGCAGCGCTGGGTCGAGGCCAATCGTGACAAGGTGCGCGAGTACTACAACCGCTACTACGCGACGCACCGCGATGAGGTGAGCGAGCGTGCGGCAGCCCGGCGGGATGCGGACCCGGAGCGTTCGAAGCAAGTGTCGAGGGAATGGGCGGAGCGGAACAAGGAGCGTCGCGCTGAGCTCCAGCGTCGGCGTCGGAGTGACCCTGAGATCTATCAGGCCGAGCTCGAGGCGAACGCTGCGGCCCGGCGGTTGAAGCGAAGATTGGCTCGCGCGGGACTGCCGCCGAAGCGAATCCACCCGACTACCGCCGCCGATCGTCGCGCGAACGAGTCGGAGGCCGCGGCCTACTTCGACGACCCGAAGCGTGACGAGCATCTGCGCCAGTTTTCGATTTTCGCCGAAACGCTCAAGGAGTACATGGTCGAGAATGGCGGTCGGATGATGGAGTTCGCACGTGCCTATGCAGAGAGGCGCGACCGGCTGGGTCTTCCTCCGGTCGACGTAAACCGTATCGTGGAGTCGCGCGCTGTCGAGGTCGTGATCCGTCAGCTACGCTCGGTTGACCTGCTGACCAGTCGCGATATCGCCGCAGCCGTTCGCAGTGCCAGGGTGGTGGTGCAACACCATGAGCGGCATGAACAGCTTGACCAGTTGGTGCGAGCGATCGTTCGGCAGGTCGAGGGACACCGCGAGCGACTGACCTCTGAGGCGGCGCTTGAGATCGTGGCGCGCCGTCGCCGGGGCCGCGAATCGGGAAGCCTTGAGTCGATCCTCGTCCAGCTTGCCGCTCAGGAGGTGGTGCCGCTGCTCAATACGAGCCGGCTCACCACAGCGGACGCGCGGGCCGCCGGTCGCGCCGCGCGCGCCCGTATCGCTCCGCTCGATGTGTCATCGGGCGCATACAACTCGCCTCATCAATACTCGGGGCAATCGTTGAAGCGACGAAGCTGGTGAACGTCATGACGATCGTTCCAAGGAAATCTGTCTCCGGACACGCCGGGGGACTCACTGCAATTTCATCCATGCAGCTGTGCGCGCTCCAGAGTAAGACTCCTAAGGGCCGCAGGTGAGACGTCCGCGCGCCCGGTCAGGACCTTCTCGAGGGCAGTCCCGTCCACCTCGTCAAAGATCGATACGCGCGCCAAGTGCACCGAGCCACTTGCCGCCAGCGTGTCCTTCATGCAGTCGTAAAGGGCGCGCTGCCGCCAACGAGCGGAGCCGAGGATCTCGAGATCTCCCGGTGGCCCGGAGACACCAAACATCCGCTCTGCGGGCGGACTTGTCCACCGCTTCTGGCTTCGGCCATCCTTGAGGCAGCGTGCTTCCTCGCTGGTGCAGTACGCCTTGTACGCCGGCGTCCAGGCGAGTTCTGACGTCCACGGAGAGTCCAACGTCGCCGCCCGATACCTGTTGAAGTGCAGTTGCTCGTCGAGTTCCACATGCAGGCCGTCTGCGAAAACGAGGTCCCAGGCGCCCGGTGCGAACTGGGGCGCTTCGAGCTGACCGCCGAGGGCCCGATACAGCCGCAGGAGCTGCCGTTGCTGGCCGGTGTCGAATGCTAGAGGCCACAGTGGCTTCTTCGAAGCAGTCGGCTCAAGGCCCGCCTCAGTCAGCAGCTTCTTGAGCCGAGCCGCTCGTGCGCCAGTGCGCGCCATTCCCGGGCCAGGCGCTAGCCGTTAGCGGCGCGGTAGCGCTCCTGCACATCAGCAGGAATGCGGCCACGTGCTGGGACGTCAATGCTCTGCTCGGCCGCCCAGGCGCGGATCTCCTTCGAGGACGTGGATGCGCTTGAAGTGCGGCGGCCGCTGCCTCGGCGCGGTGTCTTCCGAGCCGCATCGATGTACGGCTGAACGGCGGCGCGGAATGCGCCGGCGTTGTCTGCTGAGAGGTCAATCTCGTAGCTCGTGCCGTCGATGATGAACGCGACAGTTTCGACTGCTTCGCTGCCGTCGATATCGTCGATGAGGGTGGTTACCGTCTTCTTGGCCACTGTTTGCCTTCAAGAGTGAGGATCCGCCGATTGTATGACACCTCGGTAGATGAGTAACTCGGCGACAAGCGAGCCTTGACTGATGGCACTATTCACGGCCCTTCAATCGACGGGCCTAGCGAAGCGGACTCTTCGATCTGATGATCTCTACGCCGCTGTAGCCAGCAGTGGATAGCCAGCGCTCGACCTCAGCCTTCGTGCGCTCGAACGAGTTCCCCGGCCCGATGCAGATCGCACGAATCGGTAGATTTGCCGGGGTCGGCTGGTAGTACTCCGGCTCATTCGGTTGCCAGTGCCGGTCGAACGGATCGGGCAGCGCGCCCGTGAGCTCGATGTACATTCGTCCCGTTCCAGGGAGGGTCTTTATCGCAGCCGGATTCGTCGGCCGCGTGACGGCGTAGCGAACCTCGCGTTCGGACTTGAATGCCTTGTGCTTGATGGCGGCGACGCTGTCGACATAGAGACTCTTCGCGCGATCTCGGAAGATGCTGCCGAAATCGATGTCGTCGTGCTTGGCGGAGATGTAAGCGGCCTCACCTAGCTCCGACATGACGCGCCCCAGGCCCTCGTCGGCATGCGCGATCTGGTCCGCCTTGCCATACCTTAGCGAGATCCAACGGAGCGGTATCTCTTCGATATAGCGTCCGCGCGAATACTCGCTCGGCTCGGAGCCAAGAACGGGGAGCCGCACATCGCGTGGGATTCCGATCGCGAACCCGTCGGGCTTCGCGTACGCCTTCCATTGGTCGGTGCTGTCCTTGGTGCGCGAGAACGACGTAACGAACGCGCTGCCGTCGAAGGCGTCGTCGGCCGCAACATCAAGCTCCTCCTCGAGCTCATCGAAACCTATCTCGGGTCCGCCTTCCCGATAGTCCCAGTCGCGCTTGAGCTTCTTGAAGGCTTGTCGTACTCGTTTGATGCCTTGGTGCAGTTCGTTGCGGTCATTCATCGAACGAATGTCTGATGCGCGCAGGATGTGGCTGCTGATGATGGTCTTGAGCGTCTTGTGCTGGGTGTAATGCCAGACGAGCACCTCGGGGGGTAGCGCAACCTCGAACCCATCGTCGCCGAGGTACAACGCGTGGCTTGGGTCTTCGAACGGCAACAACTCAGGCACAAGACGAATGTAGCCGCGTCACGCTCTCAGTCCAGGAGCGATCGCACGGTTGACCGTCCCGAGAGCCCCTCTTCAATGCGAGCACGCCTCCTTGCTGCGATGCGGCTTCGAACGAGAACCAGTTCGGATGTCGGCCGCTCGCATCAAGGAGGTAGGGACAGATGGTGAAAGGTCGGCTGATCCAATGGGATGACATCGCTCCGATCGCTGAGCGAGAGTTCGCGAGGCTCGATGATTACCAGGCCGCCGGCGATGGCTACTTCGAACCGGTGGACGTCGTTAGTCAGGGCTGCACTATCTATGTCAACGAGGAGGGACTGCTTCGGCGGCTGCCATTGAACCCCAGGGCCACCTTCATCTGGTGGTTCTACACGCGGGCTGGCAGGCAGCGCGCCATGCTCGTCGGCGATGCCGTTGCGGTCGGAGTCCCCGATCGGGCCGGCGACTCGACGGACATCCCCGAAGAAGTGCGCGCGCTGCTCATGCACGCGCGCAGCTTCGCGATCGAGGTGAAGGTCATCGGCGACGACGGGTGGTATATCGCAACGAGCTCGCGTTCGATGAGTTCGCGGAAGCCATGATCTGGGGGATGCTCCTTCTCGAGCGGTGGACGCTCGCAGGGGACGTGCGCGTCATCGCACTTGGCGACGACGCGCGCTCCTGAGCTGTCCGCCCTGCCCGGTCTTCATTGAGTCGCCACCCGCGACGATTGGAGGCCGCGCTCTTCACTGCGCGGACCAGCTGCTGCTGGCAAGAAGCCGCCCGACACGTCGCGGTGCGATTGCCGTAGACCAGAGGTCGACAAACGCTCATTATCGGGGCCAGCAGGGCCGCTGCACGACCAGGGGGACATGCGCATGAAAGGAACCATCACACCGCCACCCATCAGAACGGCTCGCCAGTCGAGTGTCCGCGCGTGCCGTGTCGGTGGCCGCGAGTACGCTGATCGAGCCATGACGATTGCAATCTCCCAGCCCCCCGCCGAAGCACTACGGGTCACCGAAGCCGAGCGCAGCTACGGCTTTGAAGAGAAGAAGCGCGGAGCGATCTTCACGAAGCACGCGGTCGTTGAGTTCATGTTGGACCTGATTGAGTACACGCCTGATCGACCGCTTCAGAGTCTCGCGTTGCTCGAGCCGTCGTTCGGTGGTGGGCGCTTCGTCTTGTCCGCGGTTGACCGTCTCCTTGCCTCCTGGCGGGCGTTCGGTAGCGGCGACACCGAGGAGCTACGAGACGCGCTTCGTGCTGTTGAACTGGACTCCGACACGTTCATTGGCTTCCGCACGGTCTTGATTGAGCATCTCGCAGCTGCCGGCATCGACCTTGACGCGGCTACTGGTCTCGCGGACGGCTGGCTCGTCCACGACGACTACTTGCTCGCTTCATTCCCATTCGAGTTCGATTTCGTCATTGGGAACCCACCGTACGTGAGGCAGGAACTAATCGAGGATCACCTGCTCGCCACGTACCGGTCGATGTTCTCCAGCATGGTGGGCCGCGCCGATCTCTACGTCGCGTTCATGGAGCGCTCACTTGACCTCCTTCGGCCAGGTGGTCGCCTCAGCTTCATCTGTGCGGACGCGTGGGTGAAGAACGACTACGGTCGGGGCATTCGCGCCCGCATTGCCGATGGCTTCCGACTGCGCAGTTATGTCGACATGTACGGGCTCGATGCGTTTGAGGTCCAAGTCGGCGCTTACCCTTCGATCACGGTCATCGAGCGAAGTGACCCGGGTCCTTCACGCGTCGCACGGGCGGAGTCAGTCGACCGGGCGTACCTGAATCAGCTCATGGCTGATCTGACGAGCTGGACAAGCCCAACTTCGAATCCCGGCGTGCAGGAACTGGACGCTGTTCGCGGCGCGCAACCGTGGTTGCTGAGTGTTAACGAAGGGCTGTCGGTGATTCGAGTCCTCGAAGAACGTTTTCCCACCGTTCAGGAAGCCGGATGCCGTGTCGGCATCGGCGTTGCCACAGGAGCAGACAAGGCCTTCATCGCCCCGCTCGATGAGCTAGATGTCGAAGACGACCGTAAGTTGCCCTTGGCGACGAACCGCTGTGTCCCGGAGGGGAAGCTCGTATGGACCGGCAAAGGCGTCGTGAACCCTTACGCCGATGACGGATCACTCGTCGACCTACGGCAGTACCCGAAGCTCGCAGCGCATCTGGAGGTGTACCGCGAACAGCTCAGCGGACGACACACCGCAAAGCAGAACACCGCACAGCGCTGGTACAAGACGATCGACCGCATCTTCCCTGACCTGACGTGGGAACCCAAGCTGCTGATTCCAGACATCAAGGGCAACGGCGATGCAATTGCGTACGATCCCGGAACGTTGTACCCGCACCACAACTTGTACTTCATCACATCGAAGGACTGGAACCTTCGGGCGCTTCAGGCGCTCCTTCGGAGTGGTATCGCACATCTGTTCGTCGCGGCTTACTCGGTGAAGATCGGCGGTGGGTATCTCCGATTCCAGGCGCAGAATCTCAAGCGGATCCGCGTGCCGCACTGGTCAAGCATTTCTTCGGACGACAGACTAGCGATGACTCGGGCGGGGGAGATGGGCGAGAAGCTTTCGTCTGCACTGCTTGAGCGCATCTACCAGCTTGATCCCGGGACGTTGGCGTTCCTGGAAGGAGACGTCTAGGAATGCCGATTGACCTTGCGGATTTTGAAGCACGGACGGCGGAAGCCGTCGGTGCTTTCTGGGATACCCGCGCCGCGGCCGCCGCGACGCAGCGCCTAAGCGGCAATGTAGACGCTGGCGAACGGGCTGGTGTCACTAGCGGCAAGAACATGGATGGGTTCGTGGAACTCATCGCCGAACTCGTATACGCGAACGGGCTGTTCGACGCCAAGGTGCATCTCACGAGAAGCGTCACAACCCTCCCCGGCTACTTCCGGCCCACGAAGGACTGGGATGTCGTCGTCACGCTCCATGGTGCGCTCGTAGCCGCGATCGAACTCAAGAGCCACGTCGGTCCGTCGTTCAGTAACAACTTCAACAATCGCACCGAGGAGGCGATTGGGTCGGCGGTTGACCTCTGGACGGCGTACCGAGAAGGTGCGTTTGGGGACGGGCCGCGTCCATTCGTCGGTTGGCTAATGCATGTCGAGGACGCGCCCGCTTCGCGGAGGCCGACAAGAACCGGTGGCATTCACTTCCCGGTGATCGGTGAACTGCGGGACGCGTCGTACCTGGAACGCTACGAAATCCTTTGTCGGCGCCTCGTGCTGGAGAACCTCTACACCGAGACCGCGGTCATCACGTCGACCCGTAACGGCGGCAGATATGGCGAGTGGGACAACCTGAGCACTGCGACAAGCCTGCGACGATTCGTTGCGGCGTTCTCGGCCCACATCGCTGCGGAGGCGGCGCTCTAGCGCCGGGCAGGCATGCGGCTCATCAGCGCTGAGGTAAGTGGGTTCGGACGGCTGGCGGCTGGCTCGGTTAATCTGGACAACCGAGTCATCGCGATCGTTGGTCCGAACGAGGCTGGCAAGACGACACTCCTCCGTGCTCTCGAGTACATCTCCAGCGGCGATACGCTGGCCGTTCATGAACGTTCACGCCATATGACGGTCAACGATGACCAGACTGTGGTCCGAGTGCGATTTCGACTCGATCCAGATGACATTGCGCTGGTGAACGATCTCGAGCTAGACGAGGCGCCGGAATCTATGGCCGTCAGCCGCCTTGCGGGAGGTGGCGTGCCCCGGGTCGGGATCTCGCCCGAACCTCGTAAGGAAACAAAGACGATCGAACATGCGCTCTCTGCCTTGCGAGCGGTGAGTCAGAAGCAGCTTGAATCCCTGACCGCACCACCAATAGCTGAGGACGACGAGCCCGACCCACGCAGGTCATCCCTCCAGGATCGATTCGTCGCGTTAGTCGGTGCCTTCGATGGCGACCGCATCGAGCACGGCCCAGCCAGCGCCGCCACCCGGCACGATTCCGAGATCCGTACACTACTGGCCGAACTCACTGAGTTCGGTCTGCTTCCGTCCAAGCGACAGGCGCTCCAAGAACTTGTGTCGTGGATCGAGCGTGAGGATCCGTCCGATGAGGTGCTCGCGCGTCTCCATGCGCGGATGCCGCAGTTCCTGTTCTTCGACGACGCCGCCCGCACGTTGAGTACGACCTATGCCATCGACCAAGCGACCGTTGATTCCCCTCCCGCAGCACTTGCCAACCTGGCCAGCATGGCGGACCTCTCATTGTCTGGTCTATTCAGCGCGCTCCAGACCGGCAACGAATCGGACCGCGAGACGCGAGTACTACGGGCCAACCAGACGCTGGCAGCGAAGTTCGCCGAGTCCTGGCGTCAATCGAATGTGACCGTCGATCTCAAGACTGAGGGGTCCACGCTTTTCGTCAGGATCCGTCAGGATGGCGTCGTTATCACGCCATTCGCTGAACGAAGCGCAGGCCTGCGTATGTTTGTAGCGCTAACGGCCTTCCTGGCGTCCCGGGACACCGAGGTCAAGCCGGTGCTCCTCATCGACGAGGCAGAGACCCATTTGCACATCGATGCGCAGGCGGATCTCGTCAGCACGTTCATGAAGCAGGATCAGGTTGCCAAGATCATCTATACGACCCACTCACCTGCGTGTCTGCCTCCGGACCTAGGTTCGAACATCCGGGCTGTATTGCCAGACAAGACAAACGGCGAGCGAAGCGTGATTGAGAGCAGCTTCTGGCATAAGGCTGCGGGCTTCTCCCCGCTGATGCTTGCCATGGGCGCGGGCACGGCGGCATTCTCCTCCGCGCGATTCGTTGTATTGGCGGAAGGCGCGACCGAGATGCTCCTCCTGCCTTCCTTGATCCGCGCCGCGATCGGTTCGGACGATGATCTTGAGTACCAGGTCGCTCCGGGACTCTCTGAGACTCCATCAGCCATGTACCCGGAGCTCGACCTGGAGGGAGCACGCGTCGCGTACCTTGTCGATGGAGACCGAGGAGGGCGAGACCAGAAGGTAGCGCTCGAACGTGGTGGGGTTCCTGCGGACCGGATCGTAGTTCTTGACGCACTGACGCTCGAAAACGTCCTGGACGAGGCGTCCTACCTTGACGTGCTCGGAAAGCTGCTCGTGGAGTGCAACCCCGTGAAGGCGATACCGGGGCTCCCAGCAATGCCTGACCCCAGCACCACATTGTGGCCCAAGGCGATTGAGGAGTGGGCGGATCGTGAGGGACTCAGCGTACCCGGCAAGCGTGTCGTCGCGAGCCGGATGGTGGAGGAAGGGCTGGCTCGCCCCAGTACATTTGGGACGGCGAAGCTCGTCGACCTGCACGCTGAGATTACGGCGATACTGAAGCGCAAGTCGAGCCCCACCAATACGTAGCGTTGCGGACGTTGGAGGCGGCTGCGTACTCGACGAAGAGGCGGGCGAGGGCTTCTGTCATATCCGCTAGCATGCATACTGTTTGGTACGGAATACTCCATTCATGCCCGCCCGCTACGTTCACCTGTCCTGCCCCATCTGTCGGTCTGGCCAGAACTTCAAGTTCCTGGACGAGCGCGACATCACACAGAGACTCCTGATGGTGTGCACGAGCTGCGGCACGAAGCAGGCTCGGCCCGGTCAGGTGAAGAGGTCGTGGTCTGAGTTGCTCGAAATGGACTGAGGCGCGCCGAACCGTTCGCATCGGCCCGGCCAAGGCGCGTCGAAACGAAGGTGCGCGCGGTGCGACGCTTAGTCTCGCTTTGTGGAGACGTTTCTGGAGCAGTCACGCACCTTCATGAGGGCAATCACCGAGTCCTTTCATCTCATCAACACAAGCCGCGCCGGTGTCGAACTTCTCTCGTCGCAGGTTGCGCGCATCGTCAATGCGGGTGCCGACGATCGGGTCATCGAGGCGCTCTTCCCCATGCCCAACGGCACAACGGGGCAGAACCTACGGGCTCACACCCTTCGACCTCAAGCGGAAAAGGACCGCGATCTTGCGGAGATGTGGCTCTTCGTGGTGTTCGCCAGATACGAGTCCTGGGCTGAGAGTCTCGAACTCGAGTACGGAATCTCGAATGCCAAGCGCGGCTGTCAGTTCCCTTATCTGGCGAATGGTAGCCCCGGGTTCGTCGAGGTCTTTTCCGTGCTAACGCCCGACGCCCTCATGCTGGATCTCTATCAAACGTCTGTGCACGTGGATCGCTACTGGCTCCCGTCTGACAGCGATGTCCGGGCGGCACTTTTGCTTTATCGCTACTTCAAGGAAGTTCGGAACTCTCTAGTGCATTCGGATGGGCGAGCTCATCAACGGTTGGCCGATGCCTCAAACGACGCGCAAGGCGCGCTGAAGAACCTTCAGGCCTCGACCACGCTTCGTCCAGCTGCGGTCCCTGTACTCTCGCTCGGAGACCCGATCGTCATCGACTTGCCGCTTGTGCGCGACACCATCGCCCTGTTGCAGCGACTGGTCTTCACGATCGACGCGAGGATTCTGCTCAGCACGATCGGCCTTGACGAGTTCCTGCGCCGTTGGCGGCACGCTTATGGGCCGCAGCCCGTTAAGGTCAACGCGAAGAAGCTCGAACGACCGGCATGGTTCGACGCGAACGTCTCGCATGCGCTTGCGATGCCTGCGCCCGTCGTGCTCGGGAATCCGAACGGTGCCACGTGGCCAGCTGCATCTCGCCGTGCGCTTGTCGACTACGGGGTTCCCAACTGGCTGATTCGAC
Source organism: Agromyces sp. NPDC056523 (assembly GCF_042794545.1). Classification (NCBI taxonomy): domain Bacteria; kingdom Bacillati; phylum Actinomycetota; class Actinomycetes; order Micrococcales; family Microbacteriaceae; genus Agromyces; species Agromyces sp. NPDC056523. The sequence goes on along the minus strand of NZ_JBHTTM010000002.1, from coordinate 365,717 downwards.
GCCTCCTTTGACGGGACCTGCCACAACCAAGCACGACGGAGTGGGTATGGGTCTGCTGCACGAGTAGGTGATTGAGTCCAGCCGGCGTGTTCGGAAAGCGGTTCGCTGGTGTCAGCACGCTCATTCGAGGGGTTCGGTGCGAGCGTTGTCGAGGCGTTCGAGCTCGAGCCGCGTGAGGTCGTCGATCGAGCCGTGAGTGCGGTCGGTATTGAACCACTGCACCCACCGGGCGGCGGACGCTTCGACCTGGTCGACGTCCTGCCACGGGCCCTCGTGATGGATCAGCTCGGACTTGTAGAGCCCGATCTGGGATCAGCGTGGGAATTGTCGTTCGCGTCGTCAACAGACCCGACTGACGGGTCGATGCCCTCGTCGACGAGCCGGTCCGTGAACGCGATCGAGGTGTAGACGCTGCGCGCATCCGTGTGATGGGTCAACCCGGCAAACCCGGCCGTGCCTTCCCGGGGGGGATTCCACAACGCCATCCTTAGGCAGCCGAGCACCAGCGGGGTCGTCATGCTCGTCGCGGCCCGCCAGCCGAGGATCCGGCGCGAGTGCGCGTCGAACACGAACGCCACGTATACCCACCCGGACCAGGTCCACACGCACGTGAAGTCGGCCACTCACAGCTGGTCCGTGCGGAACCGTCGGAAGTGCCGCTCGGCGAGATCACCGACGAGTCGGTCGCCGGCCCACGTCGGCGAGGTGTGTGCGGTCACCGCGCACGACTCCGCCGAGGCCCAGACCACGCATGGAGCCGTTCGACCCAGCCCGGGCGATCTCGTGCCGGTTGCGGCGCAACCGGAGCCAGAGCTCGCGGGCACCGAGCCTGGCGACGGTGCTGCCGCCATGTGGACAGATGATCCGCTTCCGCCGGTCGTCCGACACCCCCGCGCCGACGGCGTTCTGTTCCTGGCGTCGTCGTAGGTCAATCGGGCGAACTTGCACCCGTGCTGCGTGAGCACGGCGCAGATCGACTCGACATCCCGCTCCTCGATGAACGCGACTATCGCTGCTGTGGCCCGTGGAGTTCGGCCGCGAAGAAAGCCGAACCCGGCCTCCAGAAACTTCACTCGGCCGACGCAGCTCGGTGTTCTCCCGCCGCAGGCGCTTGACTCGTCAGCAGCTTCGCTCGTGACGCCGGGCCGGACCCGGCATCGAGCTGATGCCGGCGCATCCACGTGCGCACCGCTTCCGGGGAGCCGATGCCGAGCATCTGCGCGACCTCGGCCATCGCCCGATACTCGCTCGGATAATCCGGCCGCACCTCCACGACCATCCGAACCGCGCGCCCACGAAGCTCGCGCGGATACTACTGCACGTGCCATGAAGGCGATCCTTCCAAGGAATACTGTCTCCAGACACGCCGGGGGACTCAGGCATCCTTCTCGCCACCGGCGTCCCTTCTCACAACAGCTCAGTGTTGTGCCCAAATCAGGCTCGGGTCCACAGCCGGGCACTAGATGGACGAGCGGAAAGCTACGAACCCGTGAACCGCAGCTACGACGGGTGACCGTCGCCGGTCTCGATGCTGCGCCGCGGGCGCATTCCGGTGTCAGCGCCGCCACGCATTACGTCTTGACGCCTCGAGCCGAAAGCAGGAGAGTGAGCTCGGGCATGCCATGAACAACGACGTCGAAAATCTCCATCAGCTGAATATCGAGATCGGGAACTCCGAGTCGGTAGGGGACCGGAACTTCTTCGAACGAATCCTGGCGCCTGTCTTCGCGATGAGACGCGCGAACGGCACGCATGAAACGAGGGACACATTCCTCGCGAACGTGAAGGAAGGGGGACCGCGGTCCACGACGATCTTATCCATCGCCCTCCTTGGGACGAGGCGGGCAGCTGTGAGCTGCGTCGTCGAATTGGACGGCAAGCAGTACGAGAACTATCGCGTATTCGTTCGCACATCGCCGTCAGACCCGTGGACGTTACTGTCCTGGGCGAATGAGGCGATCGGGCCCGGAGAGCTCGCAGACCGCGACGAAGGACGGTGACACTCCTCGGAAGTGGTTGCCGGGCCGGCCGTCTCATCCGCTTGCCATAGGGACGGCAAATACGTTCGTACCTCACGATTTGTTGAGCAAAGTTCCGGTGAGGTCTCCCCTTGGCAGCGCTGCGCGAGCCAGTTCAACTGACTTGTAGTGCCGTCGCACCGGGACCAGCCCCATCATGCATCCTGTCGAAGGGGCTCCCGGTAGGTCACGTCCAATCGAAGGACGCACTCTCACACACTCATGGCCCGACGCGCTCTGCGGATTTTCACCATCTGAAGCCGACGGCGGCGCATCCCGCCCGTTCTTGCAGGTATCACTTTGGCCGGGATGTCGTCCACTCCGCGAGCAGGCCCCAATCCTTCGTCGACGAGTCCGAAGTGCTCCTTCGATCGATGTCCACAGGCAGTCGGTCTCCGGTGATCCATCGGAGGCTTTCCGTCCGCGTCTGCGCAGTATGAGTCTCCCCATCGCGCAACGGACCGCCGTGCGCGCTGCCGCCGTTCCGTCAGGATGCTTGCGACCACTGCCATTACCGCTTTGAAGGCCTGGTATTCGCGGGACCCGCCGGAAGCTCCGTGGATGTCGGACCGCCACCAAGTCAACGGTTGGTCTTCCCGAATCGTGTACCTGAGCTCTTTGAACGCCGCCCGGAGGCACCAGAGTGCGGCCTCTTCGTTCGGATACAAGTCATGCTCGAGAGCGATCCGAATCAGGAGGATTCACAGCCGCCCTCCGCGGATGCTGCGAGTGCGATGACTTCACTTCTCCGGCCGTTGTCCAGCCGTAGCGCCACGACGCGGTCGAGTCCATGAACGCACGCTTCCGGCAAGCCGCGCGTCGATCAGGGCACTTCTCGAAAGAGCAACCCGCACTGAAGGTGCTCTACCTGGCCGCCCGGCAGCGCCATAACAACCGCACCAGCCCGCCTCGCGAAACCACGGGCTGGAAGAGCATCCTGAAGGTGCTCGCAATGACTTACGGCGACCGCTAGGAAGCAACTAGAAAACCGATCAGCCGATGACCAATTACACAAGTACGCGGACAGACCCGTTGCCGGCTGACGTCAGCGTCAGGATCCGCTGAGCGCCCGCACCCAGACGAACACGCTCACGGAGTGCGTCTACGACCTCCGCCGCCACCGTCACGACGAGGCGGCCGAGGAGCTCGAGGCAAGCTTCCCCAGATTACCGACTTCGTGCCGACATCCCGGACCTCGTTCGCGGGGACGGACGCGTGCAACCGTCCGTTAATGAACACCCTCGTCATGTCAGCCTTGGGAGCTTGAGCACCCGGAGGGCCGATGATGGCGCGCACGCTGACCTCGTTGAACTCGCCGATAGGCACGTCGACATCGGCGGCGACGAACAGTTTCTTCGCGGCCTTGTCACTGACGCCAATTCCTGCCACAACTCTGCCATTGAGCAAGAGTTGCGCCCCGCCGTGGTTGTCCTGCAATCCTTCGAACTGGACGGCGAGTGAGGTGATCTTTGCGATCGGTCCGAGCTGTCGCAGCCCGCCGGCCGTCTTGACGCCGTGCTTTCGCAGCTCCTTGCCGATGCCACTGCCTGCCGAGACCGATTCCGTCACCTCTCGTATCGACAGACTCCGCTGTTGCCGATACACACGCACGATGCTGTCCGCGAACTGGCGAGCACCGCGCGGGTTGGGGTGCAGGAAGGAGGCGAACGTGGCGTGCTCGATGCGCGCAAGATCCAGAGAGACAAGCCGGACCAGTGTGTCGGCCCGCGCAAGCGTGAAGCCAGCGCTGAGCTCCTGGGCTGCATCCTTCATCTTGGGCGTCAGGTCCGGCTCACGGAGGAGCGCCGTGGCGCTGTCCACGAGAGCATTCATTGCTCGCTGGGCGCCGGCCTGCAGTTGAGCGTACGCATCGATCACCACCTGGTAGGCAGGTAGCGAACCTTGACGCGGGATGTTCGCCAACCGTGTGGCCAGCATCTCATCCGATACCTCGCTGCCGCCTTCACCCGGCTGGCGGTAGCGCTCGTACACCATGGGTGCAGGCGCCCAGGCTGCGTTCTCATCCTTGAGTCCCGGGTGGGCGTAGACGATGCCTCGCCCTCGAACCTTTTGGGTCACGGAGGCGATCGTGTTCTGGATCCAGAACTGCGCGGTGGCGGCGGCGATCCCCGATCGCCGAACGGCACCCTTGGAAAGCTCGTCGAGGTCTTGACCTCCGATGGCGTTCCAGATGATCTTCCCCGGACCGGGGTCCATCTGGATGAGGTCGTTCAGCGCGATCAGAAAAGCCGACTTGCCGGACTGGTACTTGCCGAAGCTCTTGATTTCCTCACGGTCGGTTTCCGGCGAGAACACGGAGTAGTAGCCCACGTAGACGATCACTGCATTCGGAAACGCTTCACGTGCTTCTTCGAGCAGTTCCCCGAGTCTGAGATTGAACGCATCCTTGATGCTCCTCTTGACCCTCCCGAGCCCCGGGCCTGTCGGATCGAGAACTCCCTCGAAGTCGACGTCGTTGATCCCGCCGTCGAGAAGCACGAGATCCGCTGCCGCCCCAGCACCCGTCGTTGCGAAGCGCTTCACGACCTCGATAACAGTTGGGAACGGTGCAGGGTTCTCCCCAAAGAGCTTGGCCCCTGGTGACTCGTCGTCTCCGATTCGGAAGTCGTTGATTTCCTGCGCGGACTGGAAGAAGTCAGGGAAATTCTCAATGAAGCGTTCGGCGTCCCCGACGTCTCCGGGTTGGGGGCGGAACGGCAGGGTTTTCGCGCCGGAACGAGCTTCACCGCGAAGCGGCTCTACGCCGCGCCCGGGGAGGATGACGAGCTGCTCGCCGAGTTGGCGCGCGATTTCAGTCGATGAGAGAAACGCGTAAGTGTGCTCGCGGAGGAGGCCTTGCCCCCACATCGCCGAGTCGCCACAGATTGCAACGGTAAGAGCCATGGCGTCACCGAAGCGAGACCAACACCGGGACCAGCCCTCGACCCCGGTCGATGGAACCGAGGCTCTTTCCGATGACTGCCCCGTGAGCGCGGTGTGCGTCGGAGGCTGCCATGGCGTGTCCGAGCACGGATGAGGTGGTCAGCAGGTCACCGACCCGGATCGGGGCGTCCTCGGCGTTGACGAGGCAATCCACCTTCCCCATCATGGCCAGCGGTTGACGGTCTGTGTGCGTGCTGCGCCGGTCCAGTCGCAGAGCGGGGCGGAAGCGACCAGCACCCGACACCACCCCGGCCACACGGGTGTCGTATGCGATCTCGCACGGGCGGACCTTGCCGGTGTCGTCGAGGCACATCACAGCACCCGGTTCGCCGGCGACAGCGACATCGAAGTCTTCGGCTGCGTCGGCGCCGAGGAGCCGGATGTCACCAGCGACAGCGTCGATGACCATCGTCTCAACGAGCTGCTTGTTGAAGAACCTCATCGACCCAGTGGCTCCGTCGAAGATGACCACCGGCCCGTTCTTGTCTCCGCGCAGTACGAGCCGCCCACCGGCACCCTTGCCGGTGCCGATGGTGACCGTGCCGTCCTCACCGTTCAGGGAGATGACCGCCCCGTCCGATGCGTCGCGGATGATGATGCCCCCGGAGACGCCGTTGTCGCCAACGTCGACCAGCACATCCGGGACGGCGGCCGCGTTACCCACATCGATCACGACGGCTCCACCAGGGGGTGCGGCCACAGCGCCAGCCGCAGGTACGGCGGCAGCGTTCGGCAAGCGGGGACGCCGCCCCCTTCGCTGCACGACACGACCTACGTGGAGGTCGGTCCCTGTGATCACAGTCTCTGGCGTTCCGGCGGCCCCTGAGATCTTAACCGAGTCTTGGAATTCTTCGGCCATGATGGCACCCCCATGCGCATCTACGGGTCAGCGACTTATCCGAATATTCGATGGGACCAGGCTCGCGCAGCCAAAGGGAGCCGGCAATCCTCGTTAGACAGGTTCCTCCCTCATCCGGCCGTTCGTCAAGCCTGCAACTCGAAGCGCGAGCATGGTCTCGAGCCATGTAACGCCAGATTCCCTACGCCGGCAATCAGACTGCCAACACGGAAACGAACTCCCGGATCTGCGCCAACACGTTGGAGGGGGCATCGCGGGCAAGCCGAGTCTTGCTCAGATTAGGGGAACTCTGGAGCGAGGCTCGGTTACGTGCTTGGAACGCAATCGGGTTCAGTTGGACTATCGGGGCGTACTGGTCATTCTCAACGAGCAAACGCCGTGGAGAAGTACCGCGTTCTTCCGCGATTGAAGGAGTCTGATGAACGACCTTGAAGATTCGATAGTAAGAATGTCCTGGGATAAGACGATCCGGCTGGGGGACCTGATCTCCTCCTGGGTCGAACACGTTGGTCGGTTGGAAGCGGACGCGTTCGACTACCGGAGCGCTTTCGCTTGGGTCGCTGACGACCTGATCGGAGCTCTTTACTTGCGTGACATTTTGGAACGCGCACTCGCGGCCATGGAGCCTGCCGATCGTGCCCGGATTCAGCCGAGGGTGCTCGTAGCGGACGAAGTATTCATATCGTCTACGGAGGACGATGTGAGCGGCCTTGTCCGTGCTTTCGCAGGGAGGAGAGAGCAGGAGACCGACTGGTGGTGGGGTCGCGTCCCGCGAGAAGGCAGGATTCGGGACGAACTCGAGGAATGAGGGCTTGAGCCCCCGGCGTGTCCGTGGACGCGCTTCGTCGGAGGCTCCCTCCCCGAGATGGGACTCGAAGACGGGTGACAGGCAGTGTGCCGAGTCGGGCGGCGGCAGTGGATGACTTGATCCGCGCACGCTGATCCAGCACTTCTGTGAAGCGCCCGGTGGTACCCGGCCGGTGTGGTTGGAAGCTCACGATCGGCGACGTGATGCCCGACCTCGTCGATGACCGCGGCGTGGACGGTGTCTGATTCGGCCTGGGGTTCGTCCCTACCCGTTTGCCGGCCCAGCGGTCGCCTGGCCCTGCGGCCTTTTTGGGGCTCTTTTCATCCACAAACACCTGCATCTGACGGCAACGAGCGGCCACGTCGCCTCCCCTCGATCGGCCCGCCCTGCCTTACACTTGCTGGCATCCACAACCAAACACGTGCGCGCCCGCCACGGTGCACACCGTCAGGGGGTCAGGGGTTCGAGTCCCCTCAGATCCACAAAACCCCTGATGAATCAAGGATTCTCAGGGGTTTCGCGTTGGGGGAGCGCTTTCCTGTGGCTCTTTTCGAGGGTCTTGTGGCTCTTTTCGTGGCGATCAGTCGCGCTTCCAGAAATCCACATCTGATGCCCGCCGACCGCGGCTATCGCAGCGTGACGCGCGCGAACGACAGGAGTCGTCGTGCAGCCGGCGCGGTTTGGCCGACTCGAGCACACGGGCGAGCGTCGAGCGGAGGTGCTCGAGCGCATCGCGGGTGCCGGGCATGAGTGGTCGCCCTCGCATTGCGGCCCGGCGAGGGGTGGGTGGGTCTCGAGACGCGTCGCCCTTCGCGCGGCGCTCCTCGACCGACGGGAGGCCTCGCGTCCCTATTCGACCGACGGAGGCGTCGCGAGCGGGAGCGCGGACGCGTACGCATCCTCGAGCGTCGAGACCGGCACATCGAAGACGCGTGCGATGACCTCCGGCCCCGTCGCCCGCGGCCACGAGGGGTTCTCGCCGCGCACGAATGCCGCCGCAGCACAGTGCACCGCATCGGCGAGCTCCTGGGGCGGAGTCGAGCCCGCGAGGCGTTCCACGTGCTCGTCGCCGAGGCAGTCGAAGAGGAACGGCACGTCGAGGCAGTGGACGGCGAAGTCGTGCTCGGGCGAACGCCACGTGAAGCGGTACGCCCACGTGCCGGCCGGCGCCGACGCATCCACTGAGCCGGCGCGGGCCGATGCGCCAGTCGCCCGCGCCACCACCGTCGCCACGACGGGTGCGCGGAAGATCCGATCGGTCACGTACCGACCCAGCACCGCCGCCGTGCCGCGACGCTGCACGTCGCGGTTCGCCCGCAGCCAGGTCCGACGCTCGGACCCATCGAGGCCCATCCGACCGAGCACGAGGCTCGGGGGCGTCCACCGCAACCTCGCCGCGCGGTCCCTGAACGCCATCGAGAACTCGTCGTCCGTCGCGCCCAGCACGAGCGGCACGCCGGCGCCGACGCCGGCCGCGAACGAGTCCCGCGTGGGCCGGGGGACGAGATCGCCGTCGACCACAGGGCCCCACTGGAGTCCGTCGACGAGCATGGATCGCAGGCCGTGGGCCGCGCCGTCGCCTCGCGTCGCCTGCTCCTGCAACTCGTGCACGCGGGACTCCCGCAGTTCGCCGAGGCCGGCACGAGTCGGCTCGACGCCGCCGAGCGCCGCCAGCCGCCGCCCGACCGCCTCCGCCCGCGCGGCCGGGATGTCGGCCGTCGCGGGCGACACCGCCCAGGCGCGATGGAACAGGCCCTGCGCCCGCGGCATCCCGAGCAGCGTGAGCACAGCACCGCCGCCGGCCGACTGCCCTGCGATGGTCACCCGTGCCGGGTCCCCTCCGAACGCCGCGACGTGGTCGCGCATCCACTCGAGCGCGCACAGCCAGTCGAGCACGCCGCGGTTCGCGGGCGCGTCGGCGATCCAGCCGAAGCCGTCGAAGCCGAGACGGTACGACACCGACACCGTCACCACGCCGTCGCCGTTGAAGCCGCGTCCGTCGTACCAAGGGCTCGCGGGTGAGCCCGCGACGTAGCCGCCGCCGTGAATCCAGACCAGCACGGGCAGCCCCGAGCCCGCCGCAGCCGCCGCCGGCCGCGGCGTGAAAACGTTGACATTTAGCGTCGATTCACCGGGCACCGACGGTTCGGGGATCAGCGTCACCCCGGGATCGCCCCGCTGCGCCGTCGCACCGAACGCCAGCGAATCGCGCACGCCCTCCCACGGCACGACAGGCACCGGAGCGGCGAACCGACGCGACCTGACGGGCGCCTCGGCGAACGGGATGCCGAGGAACGCCGCCGACGCACCCGGCGATCCGGGGGTGCCGCGCCAGCGGCCGCGCACTCGCCCGGACCGGGTGTCGACCTCGACGTGCGTGTCGGGCTCGGTGAGGGTCATCACGTCTCCTGTCCATGAGAATTCTTCGGCCCCGGCCCGCCACCCGCGCCACCGACCGCCCCCGGCCGCTCCTTCAGCCTCAGGAGCGCCGCGACGTGCTCGGCCGTGTCCATGCCCGGGTCCATGAGCCATTGCGTCTGCAGCCGTCAGCCACCGCGAGCAGCAGCGTCGCCGCCTGCTCGGCCTTCAGGTCCGTCGAGAACGCACCGGCCGCCTGGCTCTCGCGGATCGCCTCGGCGGCGAGTGCGCGGAACGCCCGGTACCGCTCCTCGAAGAACCGGTGGGCAGGATGGGCGATGATGGTGCGATTTCGAGACGGGAGTCTACCGATCGGCGCCCACTCGGCGGGTGGGAGCGCCGTCGGGGTGGGCCCAAGCAAGAACCCACCCCGACGCCCGCGGACGATGGTCAGCCGACGGTGTACGCCTCGTAGGCGATCGTCTTCGTCTCCGAGATGTGGCCGCTCGTCGCCTCAACGGTGACTTCACCGGCAGGAATCGACTGCTGCTTCGTGTTCACCGGCGCATCCACTGTCGCGCCCGGCGCGACATCGGTGAACGACTTGGCGCCGTACGGCGTGGTGACGACGAGATCCATGGGAACGTCGAACTCGTTCGTCACGGCAACCGAGAGGAAGGCCTTCTTCGCCCCCGACGCCGACGCCTTGCCCGCGATCGTCCGTGGCGCCACCGCGACCCCGAGATGCGACGGTTCGACCAGGACTCGGATGGTGGCTTGATTCATGAGCATGCCGACGATGCCCTCGGGTGGGGCGCCGTCGCGATGCGCGGTGACCCTGACCCGGGGGAAGTACGTGCCGACGGCCGGATACGCGTGATCCAGTTCGACGGTCGCGGACCCGTCGGCATCGATCGTGAAGTCGACATCACTCCACGTTCCGCCCGACGTCTCGGGATTCCACTCGATGCGGGTGATGACGTCATCGGCCACGGCCGGCTCGATCCTCGCTTCGAAATCGACCGTGTTCCCCAATGCGACCTGAACACGCTGGCCGTCGTTGCCGTTGGCGTTCAGGATCACCACCAGCTGGAGACCATGACGCTCGGCCGCGGTCTTCTTCAGGTAGATCTGGTTGAACTCGAAGTCATAGCCCGTGGAATCGGCCGGCTGGGCGTCCTCCTCGACCCAAGCCGCGAGATCCCTCAGCGCCTGCTCCAAGATCCCGAGGTACGGCACGTCGCCGCCGCTGAAGAGAGGGCTGTCGAAGTGTCCCGCGGATTCCTGCACGTAGACACGGAAGTCATCGGACTTGCCGTTCGCCGCGACCTGCCGCTTGTACCATTCGGCCGAAACGTAGATCGCACCGCCATCCTGCATGTTCTGGATGAGCATCCCTTTGCGGTGGATGTCACCCGTGTAGCGGGGGAATGTCTCGACGGGTCCGGCCTTCGCGAGATGGTCGAGGTGGTCGTACATGAAGAGGCCGAGTGCCGGGTCGAAGTTCCGATGCCGGTGCCACGCGATCTTCGCGAGCAGCTCGTCAGTCATGAGGGTCCCGCCGATCGTCGTGCCTCGGATCTCGCGGAAGTAGTCGCCGATCAGCGAATCCTCCGTACCCGTGTATCCCGGCTCCGTCCAGAAGTCCTGGACATAGCCGGGCGGAAGGGTCGGACCGCCCGGCGCGCTGAGGCTTGTTCCGACCGTGCCGATGTCCTGCCATCGCAGCCCGAGGAGCTCGAGTTCCTCGACCGCCGCTTTCTGCAGCGGGGTCAGGTTGGCGTACATGGCGTCGCGACCGATACCGCCGGGGCGCATCGCATCCCAGATCTGCGTGTCGAGTCCCCTCAGGAGGAGGTTCCGGAAGACCGGGATCGTGTCGCCACCCGTGCTGTACGTGTACGGCGCGGTGATGACGAAGGGAATGGCCCCATCCCACGTGTTGTAGGTGTCGTCTTCGAGGACGTCGATCGCGGCAGGGGAGCCTCCGCTGCCGCCGTACGCATAACCGTAGATGTACGAGTCGTCCTGCGGGTCCCTGACGCCGTCCAGATCGAGACCGTAGTAGTTCGCGGCGATCACACGGGATATGTCGGCGGCCAGAGCGCCGCCGTTGATCTTGAAGAGCTCGTAGTACTCGACCTGGTACGCACCGCTCGAATGACTGAACTTCAGGTCGTCCGGAAGGTTGCCGGTGTCGAACGGGTAGACGCGCTGGTAGAAGCGGCCCTCGAACTGGTCCGCCGGCGGGAGATAGATGTGCCAGTCAGCCCTTCCCCCGAACAGGGCCGGTTCGTTGAACGTCCCCGTGACCTTCAGCACATCGCCGACGTACTCTGCCGAGAGCACCTCGAGGTTGTCGAACAGGGCTTGGTCGAGGCCGGGCTTGAGCGTGTACCCCTCCATCAAGTCGTCGACGGTGGGCAGGGGCTGCATCGTCGTGATCGACGCGACGCCCGCTGAACCTGTCGTCGCCGATGTTGCGGAGGCCGGAGCGGCGACAGCCGGCGCTACTGCAGCGAACGAACCGAACATCATGGCCGAGACCAGGATGCTCCCGAATGTGCGTCGCGGTCTGCCTCGCGACCACCTCACATTGTGCTTCGACTGGGAGGTCCCACCATTCACAGCTCTCTCCTTCGAGATCCGATCTTCGGCAACCGGCTCGTCGCGCCGGTAGAACGTTCTAGCTAGAACGTTCTACGAAAGTACTGGAGGACCTACAGGTCCGCAACTCGCGAACGATGGAGCGGGTGCAGATGGAGGAGGATCCCGCTTGGATCCGGACGCGTGCAGGGCACTAGGCCCAGCGCGAAACGGGCAGACGGTCGCTCGATTTCGTCGCAGTCGCGCGAGGGTCGCGGATTCGGGCTCCGAGGCGCACGCACCGCTGAATCGGACAAGTGTGAGATCGGCATGTCTCGCGCCGCAGGATTGACGTGATGGGGCGCCTCGGATCGACTTGGCGGTTGGCGTGCGGACTAGTCGGTCGGTCCCGTCCCGTCGCGGCCGTCCGCGGAGGCGACCCTGACTGCCGTCAGGGCCTCAAGTTCACGGGTGAACCGTGTGAGTTGATCGGCGAACTCGGCGACCTCGTCGTCCTCCCACGAGCGGAAGAGCCGAGCGTAGAACCCCTGTCCGAGATCCGCGTACTTCTGGGCGAAAGAGCGGCCTTGCGGGCTGACGCGGACCAGGACGGAGCGAGTATCGGCGGGGTTCGGGGTTCGATCGACGAGCCCGGTCGCCTCCAGCCGGCGAACGATCTTGCTGATGTTGGCTCGGCCCGTCCTGAGCGTCTTCGCGAGTTCGGTCGGCGGTTGAGCGTCCTGCCGGAGGAGTTCGCTGAAGAGTACGAACGCCTGCGTATCATCGGGCAGCGGGAACCCGCTCGCGCGGATCGAGGTCTCCACCACCGCCGGGGACTGCAGCCATCGGCTCAACGCGGTGATGGCTTCCGCGACCTCGGCGAATCGCTGATCGGCGCGGTGCAACCAGTCGGGTGTCCCATGTCCGACGCCTGCGGCATCCGTTCGACGTTCCATCGTGCCTCCTGCCGAACTCTATCGGGCCGGCGCGGCGGCCGAGCCGTATCGCCGTCGCCGGGCCCGAGTCCACCGGCGCCAGCGAGATGACGTCGCGTATTGCCGCATGCGCGGATCGCTGTTATTGTCCTGTCCGACAGCATGTGACCGATCACAAATCGATCGGTCCTGCGGTCGCCGAGGGTTGAATTCGGCACGGCACTGCTCCGACTGAGGGAGGCATGCGTTCGTGCCGCGGTCGATCTGAGAACTTGCCGGGAACGGAGTTCCCGGTCCGTGGCGGTTCCCGTCTCGGTTCGTGTGCGGGAGTTCTCGTGCGCGTGGTGCACCGTGTCTCGGTGCGTTGATTCATGATTCGAGGAGGTCTCATGAAGCAGGTCCTTGTCAGGAGGGGGCGGCCCGTCGCGGCGACCGCGTTGGCGGTCGCCGTCGCGGCGGGTGGGCTGGCGATGGCGCCGGTGGCTCAGGCGCAGCCGGTCGTGGCTGCGACGCGTGCCGGGGCGACGGCGGTGTCGGTGGATGGGCGGTCGGTGCCGTTCAACGATGGATGGAAGTTCGTGCTGGACGATCCGGCGGGCGCGGAGGCGGTGGGCTTCGACGACGGCGGGTGGGCTGGGGTCCAGGTGCCGCATGACTGGTCGATCCACGAGGACTTCAACCTCGACCCGGCCGCGCCCGGGTACACCAGGAGCTCCGAGGGTCTGCTGCCGGCGGGCACGGGGTGGTACCGGAAGGAGTTCACGTTGCCGAAGGGGGTGTCGGGCAAGGAGATCTCGCTCGACTTCGACGGCGTGATGGGGGTCACGACGGTGTTCCTGAACGGGACGCAGTTGACGGATGCCGACGGGTTCGACGTGCACAACTACGGCTACACGCCGTTCAGCTACGACATCGGCGACCTGCTCGACGCGTCGGGGGAGAACGTTCTCGCGGTGCGAGTGGAGAACGTGAAGCCGAACTCGCGGTGGTACACGGGTTCGGGGATCTACCGCGACGTGACGTTGACGGTCACGGACCCGGTGCACGTGGCGCGAAACGGCTCGTTCGTCACGACGCCGACGCTCGAGGCGGATGTCGCGGCCGGCGTGGCGAACGTGAGCGTGGCCACGACGGTCGAGAACGACTCGTCGGACGCAGCGCAGGTGTCACTGTCGACGCGGATCGTCGACGCGGACGGGAACGTCGTGGCGACCGGTGAGGCGCCGACTGCGGCGGTCGAGGCAGGGACGTCGACCGACTTCGCGCAAACGATCACGGTCGAGGACCCGAAGCTGTGGTCGACGGAAGACCCGAACCTGTACGACGTGGTGACCCAGGTCCGTCGGAACGGTGCAATCGTCGACGTGACGAAGACGACGACCGGGCTCCGGTCGATCCGATTCGACACGACCGGGTTCTATCTGAACGGTGAGCCGTTCGTGTTCCGAGGTATGAACCTGCACCACGACCTCGGCGCGCTCGGTACGGCGGTCGACCGCAGTGCGACCCGACGCCAGCTCGAGATTCTCAAGGAAGCGGGCGTGAACTCGGTCCGCATCTCGCATAACCCCGCTTCGCGCGTGCTGATCGAGGAGGCCGAGAAGCTCGGCCTCGCATTGGTCGAGGAAGCGTTCGACCAGTGGCGCACCTGCAAGACGACGAACGATTACCACCAGTACTTCCCGACCGATGCGGAGAAGGACATCAAGTCGATGGTGGAGCGGGACAAGAACTCGCCTGCGATCGTGCTGTGGTCGACCGGCAACGAGATCGCCACGAGTGGTGACGGCAGCTGCGCCGTTCCCATCTCGGGGTACAACGCGGGCGGTGCGGCCTCGCTGTACGCACAGGATGCACGGAACCTGAACGACTGGGTCAAGGAGGTCGACACGACGCGCCCCACAACTTGGGGTGAAGCAGCCGCCTACCCTGACCCGGCCAACGTCGCTGCACGCAACGCGGTCGACATCCCGGGCGTGAACTACACGAGCGAGTCCGGCCAGCTGGCGCTCGCCCAGACCCACAAGAACAAGGTCGTGCTCGGAACCGAGGTGTCCTGGGGCATGCGCAGCCGCGGGTATTACTACAACCCGAGCGGGCGCATCTTCAGCCACCGGATCTGCGCCTACTTCTACAACCCGTGTCCGTACCCGGACATCCAGGATTCGTGGCAGGGGTCCTCGTACGACAACCAGTTCTGGGTGTCTGCGTGGGATCACGTCACCACGTCGGGTTCCTCGGTCCCGGTTGCAAAGAACGCGAACATTCTCGGAGCCTTCCTGTGGAGCGGTTTCGACTACTTCGGCGAAACACTCCCGTGGGAGGACACCTCCCGGACGAACTCGTTCGGGGATGTGGAAGCACCGAAGAACTCGTATAGCGGCGCGGTGGACACGGCGGGCTTCCCCAAGGACCTGTACTACCTCTACCAGGCGCTGTGGACGGATGAGCCGGTGCTGCACCTGCTTCCGCATTGGAACTGGGAGGACGAGAACCCGGACCCGGCGCTCGAGTTGGGCGACACCGGAAAGGCGTTCCCTGGTCAGGTGTGGGCGTACACGAACGCGGATACAGTCAAGCTGTACCTGAACGACGAGCTCGTGGGGGAGCGCTCCTTCGAGACCCGCACGGGCGCGCGAGGCGACTACCAGGTCGTCGACGACGCATCCAATCTCGACAAGGTCTACCTGAGCTGGGATCTGGAGTACGAGCCGGGAACGTTGCGGGCGGAGGCCTACACAGACGGCGAGTTGGTCGCGACGGAGGAGATCTCGACGTCGGGCGCTCCGGCGAAGGTCGCGCTGTCGTCGGCCGAGGAGTCGGTCGGTTCGGGCGACTTGGTGTTCGTCGAAGCCGACATCCAGGACAAGGACGGCCTGTTCGTGCCGTACGCGAACGACAAGCTCACGTTCACCGCGAAGAACGGCACGGTCGTCGGTGTGGACAACGGCAACTCGATCTCGACCGAACGGTACGCCGACTCGAACGTGCGTCGGGCGTTCTCGGGCAAGGCACTGGTGATCGTCCGCCCAGATGGTTCGGGCAAGAAGGTCGAGGTGTGTGCGTCGGCCGAGGACCTGAAGTCGGACTGCACGAAGGTGGAGATCGACGCCGCGCCCGTGGCGGACAAGGTGAAGCCCGGATCGGTGCTCGTCGCGCCGGCCGCGACGGGTCCGTTCCGTGAGCTGCAGGTGCAGGTGGATGCGTCGGACGACCAGGGCCTGAACCGGGTCGTG
This sequence comes from Agromyces sp. NPDC056523, assembly GCF_042794545.1. Lineage (NCBI taxonomy): Bacteria > Bacillati > Actinomycetota > Actinomycetes > Micrococcales > Microbacteriaceae > Agromyces > Agromyces sp. NPDC056523. The sequence continues at coordinate 349,974 of NZ_JBHTTM010000002.1, read as the reverse complement.
GCGAACATCTACCGGGACGGGAAGCTGGTCGAGAGCACGCAGACCCCGGCGTTCGGGGCCACCGCGTGGTCGCACGTCGCGACGGTGTCCCTCCCGGACGGGACGTACACGATCAAGTACAGCTCGGAGGACCTCGCGGGCAACGTCTCGAAGACCGGCAGGTTCGATGTGACGATCGGCGCGGCGACGCCATAGGCGACGGCTTGCACCGTTCAATTCACCTGAACTGAACGACCCATGAAGGGGTCCCTCCGTACGGACGTGCGCAGGGACCCCTTCTCATCGAGTTCAGTCCGCGACCCGGCCGCGGGCGCACCTGCGCCGCGGTCATTGCGCCCCGAGCACCGGGACCCGGGCGATTCGGCAGCAACGTGGCCGCAGGACTGAAGGCCGAAGCCCGACCATGGGCGTCACCGGAGGACGCCCGTCACTGCTCGGCCATGTAGAACGTTATACTCGGTTCTCGCCGACTCGCTGCGCCCCGATGGTCGGGGGCTGTGATTGCGCCCCGCCCCGCAATGACGCGAGATGCCCAGGCGTCTCACCACGGAAGGAACCGGTACCGATGGCTACGAGCGCGGAGGAACACCTCGACCTCGCACTTTCACCCGAGGAGCGCGCCGAACTCCTCCTGCGACGGATGACGCTGCGCGAGAAGTGCCACCAGCTCGTGGGCGTGCCGCCCTGGTCCTTGGTGAACCCGGATCTGTCAGAGCCTGCGGACCTCGAGGCGACCTTGGCGCGCGCGCCCGGCCACATCTCGAACTTCGCCATCGACGACCCGCGCCGATTGTCGCAGTTGATCGAGACGATGCAGCGGCGCGCGGTCGAGCAGACCCGACTCGGCATCCCGCTGCTCATCCACACCGAGGCGTTGAACGGACTGCTGGCCGGCGGCCACATGGTCTTCCCGACCGGCATCGGTCTCGCCTCCACCTGGAGTCCGGAACTCGTGCAGGAGATGGCCGATCTCTCACGTCGGCAGATGCGCCGGGTGGGCATCCGGCAGGCGCTTGCACCGGTCATGGACGTGGCGCTCGACCCGCGGTGGGGGAGAGTCCACGAGACCTACGGCGAGGACCCCTACCTCAGCGCTGCGATGTCGGTCGCGTACACGCGTGGGCTCCAGACTCAGGACCTCCGGAACGGCGTGATCGCCACGGCCAAGCACTTCATCGGGTACGGGCTGGCCGAGGCCGGCGTCAACCTCTCCGGGGCGGAGACCGGAGCCCGCCGCCTGCGTGACCTGTTCGCCTACCCGTTCGAAGCGGCCATACAGCTCGCCGGCCTTGGCTCGGTGATGAACGCGTACTCAGACCTCGACCGCGTGCCCGCTGCGGCCTCCCGTGAGATCCTGACCGATCTCCTCCGGGAGACACTCGGATTCGACGGATTCGTCTCCGCCGACTACATGACGACCGAGCAACTCGTCGATCGGCAGAAGGTCGCGGCATCGCCGGCCGAAGCCGGTCGGCTCGCGATCGCCGCGGGCCTGGACACCGAATTCCCGACGCCGTTCGGCTACGGCGACACCCTCGTCGGGGAGGTCGAGCGCGGCGGCGTGGACGTCGCCCTGGTCGACCGAGCCGCACGCCGCATCCTGCAGGCGAAGTTCCGCCTGGGCCTGTTCGAGAACCCCTACCCGGCCGAGCAGATCGACCTCGACGCCGTCGCGACCGAGGGGCGAGAGCTCTCCGCCGACCTCGCCCGCCGCTCCATCGTGCTCCTGCAGAACGACGGACTCCTTCCACTCGCGCCCGGCTCCTTGGACGTCGCGGTCATCGGGCCGCACGCCGACGCGATCGGCCTGCAGTTCCCCACCTACACCTACCCGGCATTCCGGGAGATGACGCTCGTCATGTCCTCGGGAGGCATGGGCAACATGGTGGGGGCCGATCCCGGCATGATCCGCTGGAACCAGAGCCTCCTGCCTCCGATGACCACCGAGCGCTACGTGCGGGAGACGTACGGTGCCCGTGCCCTCTGGGAGGAGATCGCCGATCACGCGAAGTCGGTGACGACGGCGCCGGGATCCACGCTGACGAACGAGCTCGCAGCCGAGGACCTCCAGGTCGCGATCGACGCGGCGAAGGAGGCCGACGTGGTCGTGCTGGCGCTCGGCGGCGCGAGTCTCTGGTTCAACGGCGAACGGACCGAGGGCGAGGCCAGCGACTCGGCCGACATCGCACTCCCGGCGGCGCAGGCCGCGCTCGCCTACGCCATCGTCGCGACCGGCACCCCGGTCGTGGTCGTGCTGGCACAGGGGCGCGCCTACACCCTTCCCGAGGCGGTGCAGAACGCAGCGGCCGTCGTCATCGCCCCCTACGGCGGCCCATTCGGCCCGAAGGCCGTCGCGGAGGTGCTGTTCGGTGTCGTGAACCCCTCCGGAAAGCTGCCGTACAGCATTCCGCGGCACACCGGGCAGATCCCGATCTACCACCACAAGGTGGCCGGGAGCGGCCACCGCAACCCGCTGCCGCCCGGGACCGGTGAGCTCTACCTCGACATGCCTGCCACCCCGCTCCACCCGTTCGGGCACGGCCTCAGTTACACGGACTTCTCGATCTCGGAAGCCACCGGCGACGCGGAGGTCGCGATGAACGGCACCGCACGGATCGCCGGCACGATCACCAATACCGGGGAGCGGGCGGGGGCCTCGGTCGTTCAGCTGTATCTCCGGGTGAACACGTCGGGCGTCACCCGGCCCGCACAGCAGCTGGCCGGTTTCGCCCGCATCGACCTGGCTCCCGGGGAGTCGCGGCGCCTCAGGTTCGAGGTGCGCGCCGAGCAGCTCGGCTACACCAACCTCGCGCGCGAGTTCGTCGTAGAGCCCGCTCGGGTGGACTGGTTCGTCGGACTGGACTCGGATGATCGCCGGGCCACGGGGTCGTTTGAACTCCGAGGTGACGCCCGCGCGCTGACGAGCGCAGAGCGGGCGTTCCTCTCCGAGGTCGTGATCGAAGATGCGTGACCTCGCGGGCCAGAGGGCCGCCCTGCTCACCTCGTCGGAGGAACGTGCCCAGCCGGCAGGCCGAACGGCGGCCGACGGGCGACCGATCGTGGCCGGACTCTTCCCGGATCCATCGATCTGCCGATTCGGCGACCTCTACGTCCTCGCGCACTCGAGCTTCGAATACGCGCCCGGCATCCCGATCTCGACGAGCACCGACCTCGTCACCTGGACGCATGGGGGCAACGCGCTCGATCGCCCGTCCCAACTCAAGCTCCAGCCGATGACGCACTGGCTCGACGGCAGCCCCCTGGCCGCCGACACCGGTGGATTGCCGGTCGGCTCCGCGAACACCGGGAACTTCGCGCCCACCATCCGCGCCCACGCGGGTCGCCTCTGGCTCGCGGTGACGAACGTGTCGGACTACTTCGGCGGGCCGCTCGTCTTCTGGGCCGAGCGTCCCGAAGGGCCGTGGTCCGATCCGGTGCAGTTCCCCGGCCTGCCGGGCATCGATCCCGATCTGTTCTGGGACGACTCCGGGGTCGCCCACCTGACGGTCTCGTCGTACGCGCAGGGCGGACCGCACGTGATGAGCGCGCCAGTCGCCCTCGACTCGGGTGAACTGCTGGGCAGCCCGGTGCCACTGTGGCATGGCACGGGCGGCCAGGCGCCGGAGAGCCCGCACCTCTTCGCCAAGGGCGGATGGCTCTACCTTCTGCTCGCCGAAGGCGGGACGGAGCGCGGTCACGCCGTGACAGTCGCGCGAGCACGTGGGCTCGAGGGGCCGTGGGAATCGGCGCCCGGCAACCCGATCCTCACGCATCGGGGGCTCGATCGACCCGTGCTGAACGTCGGCCACGCAGACCTCGTCGAAGGACCCGACGGGCGATGGGCAATGGTGTACCTCGGCGTCCGCGCCCGCGGCTTCAGCGGGTTCCATGTCAACGGCCGGGAGACCTTCCTCGCTGCCGTGCGATGGATCGACGGATGGCCCGTGGTGGACGAGAGCGCCATCGACGTACCAGAGCTCGACCACTCGTTCGCGGACGACTTCGCTTCGGACGTGCTCGATCCGCGCTGGATCTCGCCGGGCCGCCTGCCCGACTCATTCACCCGACCGGCACAGCCGGGACGCTGGATGGAGGGACCGGTTGACGGGCACGACCCCCATCTGCTGCTCGCCACCCGCCCGCGTGATCTCTCCTGGACGGCGGAGCTGACGATGTCCGTCGAGGGAGACGCCGGGCTTTGCCTCCGGGTCGATGAACGCCACGTCGCCGAGGTCATGGTGCGCGGCCGGCAGGTCGAGTCCCGAATCCAGGTCGGGAACCTCGAGCGGCGGCTGCCGGGACCGGACGCGCCCGCCTCCGGTCCAGTGACCGTGTACGTGGAAGTCCGCCCGATGGCGGCGCCGGTGCTGCTTCGAGGTCCTGATGAGATCGAGGTCGGCGTGATCGTCGACGGTCACCGAGTACCCCTCGACCGGATCGATGGTCGCTACCTTTCCGTCGAGGTCGCGGGCGGCTGGACAGGGCGCGTCGTCGGCGCTCGAGTCCGGGCCGGGAAGGCTCTGCTCGAACGGTTCCGATATGCCGCGCACGCGACGGATCCCGACGGCTGATTTCGACACTTGACCGGCCGGCGTCGTGCCGCTATCTTCGTAGAGAACGTTCTCTAGATAACGTTCTACATTCTGCAATCCACGCACACTCACCCAATGGAGGGTCCGATGCGCATCACCCGCACGATCACCGCAGCGGTCGCAGTCGGGACGGTACTGTTCGCCGTCTCCGGTTGCTCGGCATCATCCGATAGCGAAGATGCCGCCGCCGCCGACAGCATCACGATCTGGCACAACGCCGCCGACAACGACGGCATCAAGGCCTTGTACGACGGATTCACCGAGGCAACCGGCATCGAGGTCGAACTCGAGCCCATTCCGGCCGACGGCTTCGAGTCCACGGTCACCACGAAGTGGGCCACCGGCGACCGCCCCGACATCCTCGAATATCACCCGACCTCCAGCGCGCTCGCGCTGCTCAACGCCGGCGAGAACATGCAGGATCTCTCCGACATGGACTTCGTCGACGCATCCGGCACCCTCTACGACAACGCCGGCAGCCTCAACGGCAAGGTGTACGCCGCCATCACCGGGTTCCCGAGCATCTTCGGCCTCTACTACAACAAGACCGTGTTCGACGAGGCCGGCCTCGAGGTGCCGCAGACCTTCGACGACCTGCTCGCTGTCTGCCCCGACCTGCAGGCCGCGGGCGTGGACGCGTTCCACGAGTCAGGCGGCAGCCAGTGGCCGACCCAGATCACGCCCTTCCTCTACGGCGCTGACGCGAACGTCGGCAACGAGCTCGGCACAGCGCTCGCGCACAACGAGGTCGCCGTCAACGACCCCGACGGCGTCGTCGTCAAGGGGCTGGAGACGTACCTCGAGGTCCGCGACGCCTGCTTCCAGGACAACTACGCGACCGGCACCTTCGAGAACGCGGTGACCGAGGTCTACTCCGGCAACGCGGCCATGACCGTGATCCACTCAGACACCTACGACATCTGGCAGGACGCGGCGGGCGGCGACGAGGAGCTCCTCTCCGAGACCGTCGGCTTCACCGGCCTGTCCACCGAAACTGCGCGTGCGGCCTTCGGCCCCGGGCCCCTCGGCAGCTACATGGCACCCAAGACCGGCGATGCCGGCAAGGAGGCCGCAGCGCTCAAGTTCATCGAGTACGCCACCGGCGAGGGCTACGGCCCGCTGATCGAGGCCAACAAGGCGTTCCCGGTCATCGACGGCTACGACGTGCCGGAAGGCATCAGCGGACTCAAGCAGGAGTTCAAGGACGCCTACGACAGCGGCGCGACCATCGGCTACCCGACGGACGTCACCGGATTCGGCGACAACTTCGCCGCGGACATCAGCCGGATGCTCGCCGGCGAGATCACGGCCCAGGAACTGGCGGACGCCACCCAGGCGAACGTCGAGCGCGCGTCCAAGGCCGCCGGCATCGAAGGCTGGTGAGTTCCTGATGGTGATCTCATCCATCGAGGCTGAGAGCGCCACCACCACTACCGGGGCCCGCCGTCGCGGGCGGGCCCCGGTCCCGGCCCGGGGCAAGGGCCGCGGCGGGTGGGTGCTCTTCATCGTCCCGTCGTTCATCCTCGTCGCGGTCTTCTTCATCCTCCCCTTCATCCTCAACGTCCCCTTCGCGTTCTCTGGCTGGTCGTCCTACAACAACAACATCGACTTCGTCGGACTCGACAACTTCGAACTGCTCCTCGGGACCGGACAGCTTCAAGCCGCGATCATCGTCACCCTGATCTACGCCGTTATCGCGATGACCGTCCAGAACACCGCCGCCCTGTCGCTGGCATTGGCGCTACAGCGCACGACCCGGGGCAACTCATTCTTCCGGTCGCTGTTCTTCATCCCGGTGCTCATCTCCCCGCTCGCCGCCGGATACATCTGGCGCGCGATCGTCGCGCCCGAGGGGCCGCTGAACCAGTTCATCGGACTCTTCGTCCCCGGCTTCGAATTCGCCTGGCTCGGCAACCCCGGCTTCGCCCTCTTCACCGTCGCGTTCATCGACGCGTGGAAGTGGAGCGGCATCGCGACGCTCGTCTACATCGCCGGCCTCAACAGCATTCCCGCATCCCTCCTCGAGGCCGCCGCCATCGACGGTGCCGGTCCGGTGAAGCGATTCTTCAGCGTGCAGCTTCCGCTACTCGCGCCGGCCTTCACCTTCAACGTCGCTACCACTCTCATCGGTGCCCTCAGCGCGTTCGACATCATCGCCTCGACTACGTCAGGGGGGCCGGGATCCGCGACCACGACCCTAAACGTCGCCCTGCAGCAGGAGTTCCAAGCAGGATTCCTCGGCTCCGCGAGCAGCATCGGACTCACCGTCAGCGTGCTCGTCATCGCCATCGCCATCCCGCTCGTGGCATGGCTTCGGAAGCGGGAGGTGGCCTGATGGCCGACATCGCACTGAACCGGGTCGCCGTACGGCGCCGCCCGAAGTCGAAGGCCCCATGGCTTCGATACACGCTGCTGGCGATCTTCGCCATCCCGTGGGTCGGCGTGCCCCTCTGGCTGCTGCTGGTGAACTCGTTCAAACTCGAGGGCGAGGCCTCGCAACTCTCGCTCGCGCTGCCGACCGAATGGGCCATCGGCTACAACTACGGCGCCGTCTTCACCGAGGGGAACTACCTCACCGGTCTTCGCAACACGCTCCTGGTCACCGTCCCCACCGTCGCCGTCGTCCTCCTCCTCGGAGCGCTCGCGGCCTGGGGCTACGCACGCAGTACGCGGCGGAGTACGCAGTTCTTCTTCTACCTCTGCGCCTTGTCGATCCTCCTCCCTCCCGCGATCATCCCGACGATCTTCGTACTGACGACCATGCAGCTGGACGGCAGCCTCTGGGGATACGCGCTGATGCAGATCGGCACGCGCCTCGGCTTCGTGATCTTCCTGACCACCGGATTCATCCGAGGCATGCCGATCGAACTGGAGGAAGCGGCGGAGATCGACGGCGCCTCGCGTATCCGCACCTTCTTCTCGGTGCTCCTCCCGTTGCTCCGACCCATCCTGTTCGTTGCCGCAGTCCTCCTGGTGATCGGCGTATGGAACGACTACTTCTTCGCGCTGCTCCTCCTCCGGTCGACCGAGAACGCGACGCTTCCACTCACCCTGTTCCAGTTCGCGTCGTCGTCGTACGTCGGGACGAAGTGGAACTTCGTCTTCGCGCACGTCGTGATGACGAGCCTGCCCCTCGTGCTCGTCTACCTCATCGGTCAGCGGCAGGTCCTCGCCGGACTGACCGAGGGCGGACTCAAGGGATGAGCACGGTCATCCCTCGATCGGTCAACACGACCGATGCCGGAGCGCAGCCCGAATGGGCCGCGGCGTTCATCGGCTCAGGCTCTGAGGGCGGGCCCGTTCCCGTCTTCCGCAGGGAGTTCGACCTCGCCCGCGTGCCGTCGGCGGCGGTGCTTCGCTCGACCTTCCTCGGCATCGGGCGCATCCGCATCAACGGCACCGTCGTCGGCGATGAGGTGCTCGAACCTGGTTGGCAGAGCTACCGTCACCGATTGGTCTATCGCACGAATGACGTGCGGGCGCTGCTGGCCGTCGGTCGCAACGTCATCGAGGCGGAAGTCGCTCCGGGGTGGTACAGCGGCCGACTGGGCTTCTTCGGCCAGCGCGAGGTGTACGGACGCGACCGAGCGGTGCTCGCCCAACTCGATGTGCAGGTCGGCGGCAAATGGACCTGCGCAGTGTACACAGGCGAGTCGTGGACTTGGAGCACCGGCGCCACGCTCGTCGCGGAGCTCTACGACGGTGAGACGCATGATGCCCGGCACGAGGCGGCCCGCACGGAGGCCCGACCCGTCGAACTTGTCGACTTCGACCTCGGTCGCCTCGAGGCGCGCATCGGCCCGCCGGTACGCCGGACCGGGATGCTTCGCCCCACCCGCATCTTCCGGTCCGACAGCGGTCGGGTGATCGTCGACTTCGGCCGGAACATCGTCGGCTGGGTCCGCATCCGCGTTCGCGGCGCGGCGGGAGACGAGATCGTGCTCCGACATGCGGAAGTCCTCGAGCACGGCGAACTCAGCGTCCGGCCGCTGCGATCCGCGCTGGCAACGGACCGATACATCCTCAGCGGCGTCGGGGAGGAGGCCTGGGAGCCGGCCTTCACCTATCACGGCTTCCGATACGTCGAAGTCGAGGGGTGGCCCGGGGGCGAACCGACCATCGACCAGATCGACGCGATCCTCGTCCACTCCGACATGCCTCGAACGGGCTGGTTCCGGACATCCCATCGCGGCCTTCAGCAGTTGCACGAGAACGTGGTGGCGAGCACCGAGGGCAACTTCGTCTCGATTCCGACCGACTGCCCGCAGCGGGACGAACGGCTCGGCTGGACGGGAGACATCGCGGTCTTCGCCCCGACCGCGATGTTCCTCTTCGACGCCTCGACCTTCCTCCGGAGCTGGCTTCGCGACGTGGCGCTCGAGCAGCGCGAGGACGGCAGCGTCCCCAACTTCGTGCCCGAAGTGCCATTCCCCGATGGCGCCGAGGCGATCCATCCCCAGTTCGGCCGCATCCACCCGGCAGTCTGGGGCGACGCGACGACGATGGTCCCGTCCGCGCTGTACGAGGCGACCGGTGACCTGGAGCACCTCCGCGTCAACTTCGAGATGATGCAGCGGTGGGTGGACGGCCTGGCGGACCTGGCGGGTCCGACCCGGGTGCGCGACACCGGATTCCAGTTCGGTGACTGGCTGGATCCCGATGCACCGCCGGAGGACCCGGCGGGTGGGGCCACCGAGCCGGCGCTCGTCGCGACGGCGTACTTCGCCCACTCCGCTCGACTCGTGGCGCGCGCTGCTCGGCTGCTCGGCGACGAGATCGCGCACCGGCGATACTCGGAGCTCGCGGACGAGGTCGCCGCGGCATTCCGGGCTCGATTCACCTCGCCGGACGGCACGTTGACGAGCCACTCGCAGACCGCGTACGCGATCGCGCTGCGACTCGACCTCCTCGACTCGGACGAACAGCGTGCAGCAGCAGGCTCCCATCTCGTGGAACTCGTGCGGTCCGGTAGCCATCGCATCGGGACCGGCTTCGTCGGGACCCCGCTCCTCCTCGACGCGCTCACCAGCGTCGGCGCGATCGAGGACGCATACGGCGTCCTCCTGAACGATGCGAATCCGTCGTGGCTGTACGCCGTCGGAATGGGAGCCACGACGATCTGGGAGCGCTGGGACAGCATGCTTCCCGACGGTTCCGTCAACCCGGGTGAGATGACCTCCTTCAACCACTATGCCTTCGGGGCAGTCGCGGACTGGTTGCATCGGACGGTGGCGGGCATCGCTCCGCTGGAGCCCGGGTACCGTCGGATCCGCATCGCCCCTCGGCCCCGCCGCCCGCTGACCGACGCGGGCGCCACCTGCCGGACCCCGTTCGGCGAGGCATCGATCGACTGGGCGGTGGTGGGGGATGAGCTTCGAGTGCGTGCCACCATTCCTACCGGCACAGTGGCGGTGTTCGACCTCGAAGGCGTCGAACCCTTCGAACGCGGGCACGGAACCCATGAGGTCGTGGTGGCGTTCCTCCAGGACGCCGGCGCGCGGCGCGCGGGCTGACGGACGCTCGCGGCGGGTGTGCCTCCGCGTACATCGGACCGGCGCGACACCCTCGCGCGGTTTATCGGATAACGTTCTCTGATCCGGTCACGAAACCAGGTCCACCAGCGTCAGGGCCGCCCGCTATGGGGCAGCCGGGATCGATCGAGAGGCGAAGCAGTGCAGGAAGTCAGGACTGCCGGCGAGGTGCGGCAGAAGCGGGTGACGATCGTGGACGTCGCCCAGCACGCCGGGGTGTCGACCGCGTCCGCGTCGAAGGTGCTCCGCAACGCCTACGGGGTGAGCGAGTCGATGCGCGAGCGCGTGCAAGCCTCGATGGATGCGCTGGGCTACCGTCCGCATCGGCCGGCTCGGGGAATGCGAGGGCGTACGTTCACTATCGGCATGATGGTCTCGGACATCGACAACCCGTTCTTCAGCCTGATCGCGGACGGCATCTCCAGCGTCCTCCGCCAGCGCGACTACGAGCTCCTGATCTCGCCCGGCGGATACGAGGCCGCCTCCCAGAACGCCGTCGTGGACGCGCTCATCGACCACCAGATGGACGGTCTGATCCTCGTCGCACCGGTGGTCGGCGGGGATGACCTCGATCGGATCGCTCGTGAGATCCCGTTGGTGATCGTCGGCCGGCATAGCCACAGTGAAGTCCTCGATTCCGTCTCGGGTGACGACGAGCGCGGTTCGGAGCTGGTCGTCGACCACCTCGTCGGCCTCGGGCATGGACGGATCGGGTTCGTCACGAACCATCAGGATCGCGTCGAGCCCGACCGGCCCGAGAGCGCTCGGCTGGCCGGGTTCCTCAAGGCCATGGCATCGCGAGGTCTGGCGGATGACGCGGTTGTGATCGATTCGCGGTGGAGTCTGGAGGGCGGCAGGAATGCGGTTGCAATGGTCGACTCGCTCGAGACCCCGCTGACTGCCGTGTTCGCGGGGGCGGACGTCACCGCGCTCGGAATCATGAGCGAGTTGTGGGAGCAACGTCGTGCGGTTCCGGCGACCTACTCGCTCGTGGGATACGACAACTCCCGGATCTCCTCCATTGGTCCGATCGGGCTGACGACGGTCGATCAGTCCGGATTCGAGATGGGCGAGACGGCCGGCCGGCTCCTGTTGGAGCGCATCGAAGGACGGGTGGATGCGTCGCACGTCCTGCTTCGTCCGCAGCTGGTCGCACGCACGACCACCGCGCCGCCGGAGCGCTAGGCGTGGAAGTCGGCCGGCTCAGCGATCCCTCCGCGCAGCACAACAGGATGCATCCATGACCCCTGAGGAACCCCGGGAGAGTCGCCGAGGGCGACGTGTGACCATCGTCGACGTCGCCCGCCACGCTGGTGTCTCCACGGCGTCGGCCTCGAAGGTGCTCCGGGACGCCTACGGCGTCAGCGATGCGATGCGCGACAAGGTCCACGCTTCGATGGATGCACTCGGATACCGTCCCCACCGCCTCGCGCGAGGGATGCGGGGAAAGACGTACACCATCGGCATGCTCGTGTCGGACATCGAGAACCCGTACTTCAGCGTCCTCACGAGCGGGGCCAAGGACGTACTCCAGGAGCAGGGATACGAGCTGCTGATCGCCCCCGGCGGGTACAGCGCCGAAACGCAGCAGGCGATGCTCGATGCGCTCATCGATCATCGGATGGACGGGCTGATCCTGGTGGCGCCGCGGATATCCGCAGAGGACCTGGCGAGCGCCGCCCAGCAGATCCCCCTGGTCGTCGTAGGGCGCGAGCTCGCGGACGAAGCGTTCGACACGGTTCGCGGCGACGAGTCCGTCGGATCGAGGCTCGTCGTGGATCACTTGGTCGAACTCGGACACCGGCGGATCGCCTTCGTCGCGAATGACGAGGCGTTCGCCGAGGTGGGCACGCCTGAGAACCTGCGACTGCGCGGCTTCCTGGACGCGGTCGCGGCGCACGGACTGGAGCAGGACGCAACGGTCATCAAACGTCCGTGGACGATTCAGGGCGGCCACGACGTCGCCGATGTGCTCGCCGGCACCGATCCGAGGCCCACCGCGATTCACGCAGGTGCCGACGTCGCGGCAGTGGGCCTTCTGAGCGAACTGTGGCAGCGCGGAATCGATGTGCCTGCCGAGCTCTCGATCGCCAGCTCGGACAACTCACCCATCGCTTCGCTCGGACCAGTGTCTCTGACCAGCGTCGACCAGGAAGGCCTGCGCACCGGCATCATCGCGGCAGGTCTCCTGTTGGAGCGGATCGCGGGCCGCACGGAATCTCGCCATGAACTGCTCGCGCCGAGGCTCCTCATCCGCTCGACCACTGGACCCTCTCCACAAGGCGCGTAGGCGCCGGGCCCGTTCTCCGCGGGAGCCGCCCGTCATAGTGGAGCTCATCTGCTGGCGAGTGCGCTCGCGGCGCTGGCTCCACGTTCGAGGTGCTGGTCGCCGCGGGGGCGCTCGACGAGGACGTCGTCCTGCCTCAGGGCCCGCCGACGTAGTTCCGGATGGCGCGTTCGAGCGTGTCGGTCACCGCGTGGAGCGAGGCGAGCTCGACCCACTCGGCGGCTGCGTGCGCGCCGCCGCCGTCGACGCCGAACATGACGGTGTCGATGCCGGCGTCGTGCAGGAGCGCGCAATCGGTCCAGAACGGTTCGCCCCGGCGCGTGGGCTCCCGGCCGGCGACGTCGCGGAACGCGCCGGTGACGGCGGCGGTGATCGCCGAGTCCGTGTCGGCCTCGAACGGGCCACGGTGGGCGGTGAGCTCGATGTCGGCGCGGAACTCTGGGTCGCTGCGGACGATGCGGTCGCGGATGTCGCTGAGCTCGCGTGCGAACGTCGCGTCGTCCTCGCCTGGGATCGTGCGTCGTTCGACGGTGACGACGCACGCGTCGGGGTAGCTCGAGACCTCGGCGCCGCCGACGATCGTGCCCGCGTGGGCGCTCCCGGTTCCGAGCAGCGGATGCCGCGACGCTGAGGCCCCGAGCCGGTCGCCGAGCTCGTCGATCGCGGTGAGGAACCGACCCGCCTTCGCGATCGCGTCGATGCCGAGGTCGGGTCGGGAGCCGTGGGCGGCGCGACCGTGGATCGTGACGGTGGCCCACGCGAAGCCGCGGTGCGCGGTGACGATGTCGTGCCCGGTGGGCTCGACGACGATCGCGGCGTCGGTGGTGATCGCGTCGAGGACTTCCTCGGTGCCGCGGCTGCCGTGCTCCTCGTCGGCGACGAGGGCGAGCAGGATGTCGCCGCGATGCCGCGACCGATGCGCGCGGGCGGCGGCGACCATCATCGCGGCGAGGCCGGACTTCATGTCGTAGGCCCCGCGGCCGTGGAGTCGGCCGTCGCGGATGACGGGGTCGAGGCCGTCGCCGTCGTAGCTCGCAAGGGAGACGGTGTCGAGATGACCGTTGAGCATCAGGCTGCGGCCGCCGTCGGTGCCCCGCGCGACGGCGAGGATCGAGGGGCGGCCGGGCACGGACTCGAGCCGACGGCAGTCGAAGCCGCGGTCGGCGAGCCAGGCCGTGACGGCCTCGGCGATGCGCGCCTCGCCGGCGCCGCCCGGCACGAGCGCCGGGTTGACCGAGTCGATCGCGATGAGCTCGCGCAGCAGGTCGAGCTCGTTCATCGGCCGGCGGGAAGGGGATTGGCGAGCCGGCCCTCGGTCGAGAGCAGCAGCACGGTCGAGTCGGGTCCGAGCGCGGCGCGGGACCGATCGTCGGCGAGCAGGGTGCGGACGCCGGCGAGCGTGGCCGCGCCGCAGGGCCCGGAATCGATGTCGAGCGCCTCGAGGTCGTGCACCGCGCGGATCGCGGCATCCTCGTCGACCGTGACCGCCGCGTCGAGCCCGGCGTGCAGGATCGGCCAGGCGTTGCCCGAGACGGTGCCGCAGTTCAGGCCCGACATGACGGTGACGCTCGTCGGCACGCTGACCGGTTCGCCGCGATGCAGCGACTCGATGATCGGCGGCGCGGCGGACGCCTCGACGCTCAGCACGATCGGGGCTCCGACACCGGAGCGGTAGTGGCGCACCGCGGCCTGCGCGAGGGAGCCGACGCCGACCGGCACGGCGACGAGGTCGAGGTCGGTGACGCCGAGTTCGGTGAGCTGCGCGTCGGCCTCCTCGAACAGCGTCGAGTAGCCGTCGACGATCCACTGCGGGATCTCCTCGTACCCGGGCCACGCGGTGTCCTGGACGAGCATCGCGTCGGGCCCGGCGTCCTGCGCGGACGTCGTGGCGGCATGGACCACGTCGTCGTAGGGGATGGCGAGCTCCACGGTCTCGGCGCCCTCATCGGCGATCGCCTGCTTGGCCTCGGCCGAGAGGGTGTCGGGGAACCAGATCTGCGCGGGCAGGCCGAGCAGCCGTGCGGTGTGCGCGACGGCGCGGCCGTGGTTGCCGTCGGTGGCGGCGACCAGCCGGACGGGCCGACCGCCCGCGTCCGCGACCGCGGCGCGGAGCTCGTCGAGGGGCAGCGCGCGGTCGGGCGAGCCGAAGCCTGCAGAGAGTGCGCGGGAGATGGCGTAGGCGGCGCCGAGGATCTTGAAGGCGGGCAGGCCGAGGCGGGCGCTCTCCTCCTTCACGACCACGCGTCCGACGCCGAGTTCGGCCGCGAGCGCCGGCGCGTCGACCGAGCGGGTCGCCGCGTAGCCGGGAAGACTCCGGTGGAACGCGATCACGCCGGCGAGCCGATCGCTGCGCCATCCGCGGGCTTCGGGGTTCCAGTACGTCGCGCTCATGCGTCGGCCTCCTCGGCGAGACGGAGGAGCGTGGTGCCGAGCACGGCGATGCCGGCCGCGCAGTCGTCGGGGGTGGAGTACTCGCGGGGGTTGTGGCTGATGCCGTCGTGCTGGCCGCGTACGAAGATCATCGCGGTCGGCGCGATCGCGGCGATCTCCTGTGCGTCGTGCCCGGCTCCCGACATGAGTCGCATGGTCGGCAGGCCGAGATCATGAGCGGATGCCGCGGCGGCATCCTGCACGCCCGGGTCGAAGGGGACCTGGCGGGTCTTCGCCATCCGCTTCGTCTCGACACGGAGGCCGGGCTGGCGGGCGGGGAGCCCGTCGAGGAACGCGGCGAGATCGGCCTCGGCGGCGGCCATGTGCCCGTCGTCGGGGTTCCGCAGGTCGACGGTGAGCTCGGCACGGTCTGGCACGACGCTGGGGAGACCGGGCGAGGTCGTGACGTGTCCGACGGTCGCGCGGAGCCGCCCGTACCGGCCCGAGTCGACCATCTCGCGCACGTGCACGATGACCTGCGCGGCGGCGAGACCCGCGTCGATCCGCAGTTCGGTCGGGGTGGTGCCCGCGTGCGCGGCCCGGCCGTGCAGGGTGACCTTCTGCCACGAGATGGCCTGCACACCCGTGACGATGCCGACGGCGTAGCCCTCCTGCGCGAGCACCGGTCCCTGCTCGATGTGGCACTCGACATAGGCGTGCGGCGGGTCGAGCCGCACCGGGCGGTCACCCCGGAATCCGATCCGCTCGAGCTCGTCGCCGAACCGGAGGCCCGCGTCATCCACCAGGTCGTACGCGTATTCGAGGGTGAGCCGGCCGGCAGCGACCGCCGAGCCGAGCATGTCGGTGCCGAATCGAACACCCTCCTCCTCGGTGAACGCGGCGATAACGATCGGACGGCGCGTCGCGATGCCGGCGTCGTTCAGGCTGCGGATGACCTCGAGGGCGCCAAGCACGCCGAGGCATCCGTCGAAGGCACCCGCGGTCGCGACGCTGTCGATGTGCGACCCGGCCATGATCAGCGCGAGGTCCGGCTCGAGGCCCTCCCGGCGGCCGAAGATCGTGCCCATCTCGTCGATGGTGACCTCGAGGCCGGCCTCCTCCATCCAGCGAACGAGGAGGCGACGGCCCTCGGCATCGGCATCGGTGAGCGACTGGCGGTTCACTCCCACGAGTCCGGTCGCCGGGTCGTCGTAGGCGCCGATGCGGGCGAGTTCCATGAGCGAGGCCCAGAGTCGATCGGGGTCGATGGCGAGCGCGTTGGAAGGGGCTCGGGTGGGAAGCGTGTCGGTCATGACTCGACGGTACGGCCGCGCGATCCGTTCGATCGATAGCATGATTCTCATCAGTATCGATGAATCGGATCGAATGGTTGGTGATGTACGACCTGCACCGGCTCCGCCTGCTCCGCGAGCTCAAGCATCGCGGCACGCTCGCCGCGGTCGGCGACGCGCTCGGCTACAGCGCATCGGCGATCTCGCACCAGCTCGCCATCCTCGAACGCGAAGTCGGCGTGCCCGTGATCGAACCCGTCGGGCGGCGGGTCCGGCTGACGGATGCCGCGGAGCTGCTCGTCGCGCACACCGAGCGCGTCCTGCTCGAACTCGAACAGGCCGAGGCGGCCATCGCGGCCAGTCGGTCGAGCGTGTCCGGGCAAGTGCGCATCGCGACGTTCCAGACGGCAGCGCACACCATCGTGCCCAGTGCGCTCGATCGACTGGCCGACGAGCATCCCGGCGTCGACGTCTCGTTCCAGCACGTCCACGCGGAACATGCCCTCCCGGCCCTGCTCGCGCGCGACGTCGACCTCGTGCTCTACGAGGAGTACCCGGGCTCGCCCGTCGCGCCCATCACCAACATCACCACAGAGCACCTCCTCGACGATCCGATGCTGATCGCCACGCCCGCTGCTCACGCTGCGTCCAGCCTCGCCGGCCTCGCGGATGCGCGTTGGGCGATGGAACCCTCGGGTACCCGCGCGCGGGAATGGGCGGCTGCGACGTGCCGCGCCGCGGGATTCGAACCGAGGGTCGCCTTCGAGTCCGTCGACGTGCTCCTGCACGCGCGCCTCGTCGCACAGGGACGAGCCATCGCCTTCCTCCCCGCGCTCATCGCCAACACCGTGGGGGAGTTCACGCTGACGCCCAGCGGCGCGAGCCGCGACATCCGCCTCGCCACCCGCACCGGCAGCCAGGCGAACCCCGCACTCGAAGCGGTGCGCCGTGCACTTCGCGCGTCGGTCTGACAATGGAGCTGAATGTCAGATCGGGACGGCCGACCTTCGACGGTGCGGGCGCCATCGTGCGCGGAGACGACCAGAAGCCTGCCGTGACCCCGGCAGCGTCACCCCAGGTCTGCGGCCTTTTTGCGGCTCTTTTCGTCTCCAGACACCGGCATATGACGGCATCCATCGGCCACCGCCGCGCCGGCCGCTCACCCCGCACTTCCTTATACTTGCTGGCATCCACAACCAAACACGTGCGCGCCCACCACGATGCACACCGTCAGGGGGTCAGGGGTTCGAGTCCCCTCAGATCCACCATGAACGCGGTGCTCCTCGAGCACCGGGTTTCGCGTTTCGGGACCTCAGTGCGGCTCGACGTCAGGCCGCGTGCAGCGAATCGACACGGCGAACCCGCGTGATCGCGTCGGGTGCCGCGGTGAATCGGCCCGAGCGGCCGTCGGAGGTGACGTACTGGACGCGAATGCCCCGGCCGATGCGCGCGAGCTTCGTGACGTCGTACGCGTCGCCAGCCGCGCTGACCAGGGTGTCGCCCACGGCGAGCTCCCGTGTCTGCTTCAGCTCCACGATCTCCATAGTGAGAGCATCTCAGCACCCACCGACATCGCCGTGGGCGCGGGCGTCGCGGCGCGCTTCCTTGACCGCCCCCCGAACGCGGCACAGAATGAGGGGACGATCCGACACAAGGGGTTCCGCCACATGAGCGACACGACCGCCCGCACCTCCGATCCCGTCTACGACGCACGCTACGGCGACACCGCGGTGTTCAGCGCCCCACCCGAGCCCGATCCGATTCCGGAGCCGCAGCCCGAGTCGACCGGGAAGGCCCCGAAGCCCTGGAGCCGCGACCTGCGCTTCATGCTCGTCGTGATCATCGCCATCGCGGCGCTGTTCCTCGCGTTCGCGCTCGTGGTCGCCTTCACGCCCAACGGCGCGGGGGTCAGCGCGCTCGCAGTCGTCGCGGCCCCGATCGCCACCATGGTCGCCGCGTACTACGGCATCTCGCTCGCCCTGCGACAGGTGGCCGATGCGCGCCGCGCGGCCGACGCGGCCGAGGCGCGCGCCCGGGCCGCAGAGACGACGGCCCGCGAGTCCGACGCCTGGGCGGCGCAGATGGAATCCGGCCTGCGCGTCGCGGTCGCCAAGCTCGCCGCGGCGCGCATCGAGACCCGCGACGTCGAGCGCGCCGCCGGGACTCCCGACGACTTCTTCTGATCCGGCCGGAGCCCGGAAACGGCTGAGGCGCACCCCGTGGCGGGTGCGCCTCAGCCGTTCCAGCGGACCTCAGAGGTCGGCGAGCAGTGAGATCGGTCGCTCGATGCAGCGCGCGACGTAGGTGAGGAACGCGGCCGCCTCGGCACCGTCGCACACGCGGTGGTCGAACGAGATCGTCAGCTCGGTCACCGTGCGCACGGCGAGCTGCCCGTCGACGACCCAGGGCCGCTCCACGAGCCGGCCGATGCCGAGCATGGCCGCCTCCGGGTAGTTGATGATCGCGGCCGAGCCGTCCACACCCAGCGTGCCGTAGTTGTTGAGCGTGAACGTCCCGTTCGTAAGCGCATCCGGCGGGAACGCGCCGGTCGCCGCTTGCTCGGTGCGAGCCTGCACGGCGTCGCGGAGCTCGCGCAGCGACATCCGCTCGGCGCCGTGCACGACCGGGACGAGCAGCCCGCGCGGGGTCTGCGCGGCGAGGCCGAGGTTGATCGCGGAGTGCAGCACCAGCTCGTTGCGGTCGCCGTCGAAGCTCGCATTGAGCGACGGATGCCGCTTCAGCCCCGCGACCACGAATCGGGCCAGGAGGGCCGTCATGCCGAAGCGCTCGCCCGTGGCCTCATGGAGCTGACGCCGTGCGGCGAGCAGCTCGGTCGCGTCGACGTCCATCCAGACGGTCGCCTCGGGGATCTCGCGACGGGACCGCGTGAAGTGCGCGGCGGCCGCGCGAGCGGTCCGATCGAGCGGGACGCGGTGGTCGCCGGCCGCGACGGGTGCGGGGCTCGGCGCGGCCGTGGGCGTCACGGATGGCGCCGCGCCGGCGTGGGCCGCCGTGACGCCGGTGTGCGTGCCCGCGCGGGCCGCCTCGAGCTCGTGGATGAAGGCCTCGACGTCGCCGCGCGTCACGAGGCCCTCGGGACCGGAGCCCAGCAGCTCGGTCGCGTCGAAGCCGTGCTCGCGGGCGAGTCGACGGACGATCGGCGAGACCACGGGGGAGTGGCGGTCGTGGTCGAGCGCGGAGCGCGGGTCGTCGACCTCGGGCTCCGTTCGCGCCGCCGACGCGACGGGCTCGGCGGGCTCGACGGGCTCGGCGGACTGTGCGGGCTCCATCGGCGCCGGCGGCGGGGCGTCCGAGGACGCATCGCTCGCTCGCCGGTTGCCGAAGCGCGACGGCGCCGACGCGGAGCGCGCGCTCGCCGCGCTCGTGCGCGTGCCGTAGCCGATCAGCACGGCGCCCGACTCCTCGGTCGCCGCCTCGGTGGGCACGGCCACGCCGGGCTCGGCCGCGACGGGCTGCTCGGCGGTCGCGCCATCCGTCATCGCCTCGGCCGCGGCGGCCGACTCGGCACCCGCGCCGACCGGCGTCAGTCGCATCAGCACGGCGCCGGCGTGCAGCACCTGGCCGACCTCACCGCCGAGGGATTCGACGACCCCGGCGAAGGGCGTCGGCAGCTGCACGACGGACTTCGCGGACTCGAGCTCCACGACCGGCTGGTCGACGCTCACCTCGTCGCCGGGCTGGACGAGCCACGCGACGACCTCGGCCTCGGTGAGACCCTCGCCGAGGTCGGGCAGGATGAACTCTCGCGCGCTCATGCCAGGTCCCATTCCCAGGAGGCGAGCGCCTCGAGCACGCGGTCGGGCGTCGGCAGGTGGTGCTCCTCGAGCTTCGGTGACGGGAACGGGATGTCCCACCCCGTGATGCGCAGGATCGGCGCGGCGAGGTGGAAGAAGTTCCGCTCGGTCAGGCGCGCGGCGACCTCGGCGCCGTAGCCGCCGAACTGCGCCGCCTCGTGGATGACCGCAGCACGCGAGGTCTTCCGCACCGAGGCGCCGACGGTCTCGTCGTCGAACGGCGACAGGCTCCGCAGGTCGACCACCTCGATCGAGAGCCCCTCCGCCTCGGCGGCGGCTGCGGCGTCGAGCGCGGTCCGAACCGTCGGGCCGTACGCGATGAGCGTGACATCCGACCCCTCGCGGACGACCTCGGCCCGGTCCATGGGGGCCGTGCGCACGGGCAGCTCGAGGTTCGCCTTCGCCCAGTAGCGGCTCTTCGGCTCCATGAACACGACCGGGTCGTCGCTCTCGATGGCCTCGCGCAGCATCGAGTACGCGTCGGCGGGGTTGGACGGCATCACCACGGTGAGGCCGGGCGTCGCCGTCCAGTACGCCTCCGAGGAGTCGGAGTGGTGCTCGACGCCGCCGATCGCGCCGGCGCACGGGATGCGGATGACCATGGGCAACGCGACGCTGCCCTTCGTCCGGTTCCGCATCTTGGCGACGTGCGACACGATCTGCTCGAAGGCGGGGTAGCTGAACGCGTCGAACTGCATCTCGACCACGGGACGCAGGCCGTACATGGCCATGCCGACCGCGGTGCCGACGATTCCCGACTCCGCGAGGGGCGAATCCCACACGCGTTCGTCGCCGAAGCGCGCCTGCAGGCCATCGGTCACGCGGAACACGCCGCCGAGCGGCCCGACGTCCTCGCCGTACAGCACGACGCGGTCGTCGGCCTCCATTGCGTCGCGAAGCGCGGCGTTGAGCGCGCCCGCCATGGTCAGGGGCTGCGGGGCGGATGCCGCGGCATCCGCCGCACGTTCGGTCGCCGTCGAGCTCATCGGGCGGCCACCTCCGCGCCGGCGCCGCGCGCGGCGAGCTCGGCCTCGAGCGCAGCCCGCTGCTCGGCGAGCGAGGCGCGCGGGCTGGCATAGACGTGGTCGAACAGCTGCAGCGGATCCAGCTCGGGCTCCTCGCTCATCGCCTCGCGCGTGCGCGCCGCGAGGTCCTCGGCCGCCTCGGCGATCTCCCCGCGGAGCGCGTCGGCGAGGGCGCCCTCCGAGACGAGGTACTTCTCGAGGCGCTCGATCGGGTCGCGGCGCTTCCAGTGCTCGACGTCGCGCTGCTGCCGGTAGCGGGTGGGGTCGTCGGAGTTGGTGTGCGACTCGATGCGATACGTCAGTCCCTCGATGAGCGTGGGACCACCGCCGGAGCGGGCGCGCTCGACCGCTGCCGAGGCGACGGCGTACATCGCCGCGATGTCGTTGCCGTCGACGTGATAGCCCGGCATGCCGTAGCCCACGGCCTTGTCGGCGAGCGTCGCCGCGCGGGTCTGCCGGGCGAGCGGCGTGCTGATCGCGAACTGGTTGTTCTGCACGAGGAACACGGTCGGCGCCTGCCAGACGGCCGCGAAGTTGAACGCCTCGTGAGCGTCGCCCTCGCTCGTCGCCCCGTCGCCCAGGAACGTCAGCGCGACGATCGGGTCGCGGCGCAGTCGCGCAGCGTGCGCGAGGCCGACGGCGTGGAGCGCCTGCGTGGCGAGCGGCGTCGCCATCGACGCCGTGCGGTGCTCGTGCTGGTCCCATCCGTTGTGCCAGTCGCCGCGGAAGGACTGCAGGATCTCGCCGGGAGCGAGTCCTCGGGTCAGCAGCGCGATGCTGTCGCGATAGGTCGGGAAGAACCAGTCGTCGGCGGTGATCGCCGAGATCACGCCGATCTCGCAGGCCTCCTGGCCGTACGCGGACGGGTACGTCGCGAGTCGGCCCTGCTTGGTCAGCGCGGTGACCTGCACGTCGAACCGGCGGGCGATCACCATGCGCCGGTAGAGCTCGAGGAGCGTCTCGACGGCCGGCAGCGCGAAGCCGCCGGTCTCGCGGCCGTGCAGGGCGTGCCCCGCATTGTCGAGCAGGCGCAGGGGCTTCTCGGAGGGCAGGACGCGGGTGTCGTGATGCTCGACGTTGAGGCTCATACGGCCATGGTGCGCCAGTCTGGCCCCCCTCGCTCGGGGTACGCGAGAACCGTGAACGAACGGCACGACGACGGCGGAACGCGTGCCGATCGTCCGCTGCTCAGGGGGCTAGGCGCGCCAGATGTCCAGCGACTGCGCGGGGGGTCGACCGTCGATCTCGGCGAGGATCAGGTGCGAGCGCGTGGAGACGACGCCGGGCATGTCGTGGATGTCGCGGAGGATCGCCTGGCTCAGCTGCTCGTGATCGGGCGCGCTCACCGTGAGGATGATGTCGATGTCGCCGGAGACGGCCTGCACCTTCTCGACGAACGGGAGGGTCGCGAGCTTCGCCGCGATCTCCTCCCAGGACACGTCGCCGATCCGGACGACGACGAGCGCCGAGATGTTCAGCCCGATCGCCTTGCGGTCGATCTGCGCTCCGAACCCGGTGATGACGCCGCGCTGCTGCAACGCGAGCACGCGATTGTGCGCCGCCGTGCGCGAGATGTGGACCCGCTCGGCCAGCGTGCGCACCGAGAGCCTGCCGTCGCGGCTGAGCTCGGCGACGATGCGACGGTCGATCGCGTCGAGCGGTTCTCCGCGGTTCGGTGCGTGCTGGGTCATCCTCGTCCTCGCAGGTCACTCTCAGCGTAGCGGCTGCCCCGCCGCCCGCGCGGGAGGGAGGCGGGGCAGCCGGACCCGCGGCGCGGCCGCGCCGCTCGCGCGGGACCGCCGCCCCACGGAGCCGGACGTAGACTCGTGCGATGCGCCGCCCAACCCGCTCGCTCGTCGCCGTCGCCGTCCTGGCGGCGACGTCGCTGACCGCGTGCGCTGGGCCTGCCGCCGAGCCGACTCCGAGCCCGGTGGCATCCGCGTCGGCATCGCCCACGCCCACGCCGACGCCGCCCACGGCGGCCGAGTGGGCCGCCGAGCGCGTGGCCTCGATGACCAACGAGCAGAAGGCGGCGTCCCTGCTGATGCTGCACGCCCCGGGCACCGAGCCCGGCCCGCTGCTCGCGCTCGTCGACCAGGGCATCGCCGGCGTCATCCTCATGGGCGACAACATCGCCGCCGACCAGGCCGCGACGGCGGCCCTCGCCGACGCGCTGCAGGTCGACTCCGAGGCGGCGACGCTCGTCGGCATCGACCAGGAAGGCGGCATCGTGAGCCGGATCGGCTGGGATCCGGCGCCGCCGCCCATGGAACTCCGCGGCCTGCCGGCGGCGGCCGTGCAGGACGCGTTCGCCGCTCGGGCCGGCGCGCTCGCGGCATCCGGCGCCAACGTGAACTTCGGCATCGTCGCGGACGTCACGGCCGACCCCGGCTCGTTCATCTTCGAGCGCGTGCTCGGCACCGACGCCACGGGATCGGCTGAACGCGTGGCGGCGGCCGTCGCCGGGGAACGGGGACTGGTCGCGAGCACGCTGAAGCACTTCCCCGGGCACGGGGCGGCACCGGGGGATTCCCACACGTCGGTGCCCAGCGCCTCCCTCACGCTCGAGCAGTGGCGCAACGACCCGGCGCGACCGTTCGCCGCCGGCATCGACGCCGGTACCGAGCTGGTCATGACCGGCCACCTCGCGTACCCCGCGGTGGATGCCGCGCCCGCGTCGCTCTCGCCCGAATGGCACAGGATCCTCCGCGAGGAGCTCGGCTTCGACGGCGTGGTCGTCACCGACGACATGCTGATGCTCCAGCACAACGAGCTGCCCGAGTTCGCGGACCCGAACGAGAACGCCGTCCGGGCGGTCGCGGCAGGTGGCGACCTGCTCCTGTACGTGCTGCCCGCCGACCCCTCGGAGTTCGGCATCAGCGTCGACGGGCTGGCCGGCGCGATCGCCGATTCCGTCGCATCCGGGCGGATCCCGCAGGAGCGGCTGGACGACGCCGCGACGCGCGTGCTCGAACTCCGTCGCGAGATCGCCACCGCGGGTCGGGAATAGACGCGATCCCTCCATGCGTTTGCATTGACTGTGGCCGCTCGGCCGCCAACGCAGACACACGGGAGACAACCGCATGACGACGACCGCGACGACGATCGAGATCCCCGGCTACCGCGCCGGCACCTGGAAGATCGACCCCACGCACAGCGAGGTGGGCTTCAGCATCCGCCACCTCATGATCAGCAAGGTGAAGGGCAAGTTCGAGCGCTTCGACGCCACCTTCGTGACCGCCGAGGACCCGCTGGAGTCGACCGTGACCGCGTCGGCCGAGGTCGCCTCGATCACGACGAACGAGCCCAACCGCGACGCGCACCTTCGCACGGGCGACTTCTTCGCGGCCGACCAGTTCCCGACGATCGACTTCGTCTCGACCGGCGTGCGCGTCGCGAACGGCGAGTTCAAGGTGGACGGCGACCTGACCATGCGCGGCGTCACCAAGCCCGTCACCTTCGAGTTCGACTTCGGCGGCTTCGGCGGCGACCCCTACGGCAACTACAAGGGCGGCGCCACGGCCAAGGCCGTCGTCAACCGCGAGGACTTCGGCCTCACCTACAACGCGGCGCTCGAGACCGGCGGCGTGCTCCTCGGCGAGCAGGTCACGATCACGCTCGAGCTGCAGGCGGCGCTCGTCCAGGAGTGACCTCCGCGTGAGACGTCCGACGGGCGGTCCGGCATCGGCCGGGCCGCCCGTCGTCATGTGCAGGCTGGCGGATGGGGCGGCGCCCGCTCAGGCTCGGTGCACACGCTCGTCGATCCCCGCGAGCGCGACCCCGGCGAACCGCGCCCAGGCGCCGAGCGGACGGTGGAACCGCGCCGACGCGTCGGTCGGCATCGGCCGGAACCAGCGCAGCTCGACACGCGGTCTGGCAGGAGTGCCCGTGCGCGCCCAGGTGCCGACGACCCGGCCGTCGAGCACCAGCAGCGGTTGGAACACGCCGTTGCGGCCGGGCACGACGAGGTCGGCGAACTGGGGCTCGCACACGGCCGCCCGGTCGGCGTAGCCGAGGAAGTACTCGTCGAACCCGGCGAGCGCGAGCGCTCCGTGCGGACGCGTCGCTGCCGCATCCATCGCCCCGGCGCCCACGTACCGATCGTCGCCACCCGGGAACGACTCGACGTGATCGCCCGCTGCGGCCAGGGCGGTGCGGGCGTCGGCGAGCGTCAGGCCGGACCACCAGGCGAAGTCGGCGACCGTGGCCGGTCCGTGCCCGTTCAGGTAGGCGGCGAACAGCGCGCCGAGCACGTCGTCGCGATCGGTCGGGGCCTCGGATGGCGCGGGCGCCCACTCGTCGAGCAGGGAGAAATGCTGGACGCGCCCGTCCACCGGTCCGCCGCACAGCACGGCATCCTGCGCGAGCCACCAGATGAGGTGGTACAGGCGCTGGCCCGGGGTCTCGAGGCCCGCCGACGACCACATCGCGGCGAGCTGCTCTCGCGTCGCGCTTCCTCCACCGGCGAGCTCGCGCTCGACCGTCGTCCGTGCGGTGCGGTATTCGGCCGGGCCGAGTTCGAGCTGCCGGTGCCGGAGCTTCGCCTGCGCGAGGACGCGCGGGCCCGTGATCGCGAGCACCGGTCGCAGCATCCCCGTCGGGATGAGGTGGAGGGTGCCGCGCATGGGCCACGAGCGCACGATGCGGCGCGATTCGATCGCGGCGTCGACCGCCTCGACGGTGGGGTGCGACATCCGGCTGCCGACGGCCCACTTCGCGGCCGCGAGGTCTTGCGCCTGCATCGCGCCGAGTCGCTCGACGACCGCGATCGCGTCGTCGTCGCGCGTGCGGAAGCCGTGCGAGGCGAGGCGAGTCGCCCGGAGCGCGGGGGAGGAGGGCGCCGCCATGACGCAAGTCTGCCGGACACCGCCGACACGAGCCATCCCTCGCCCGACCGCTAGACTGGAGGGCTGTGCCCCTCGGCACGCCATCCCACTCGCTACCGACCGGAGGTCGATCGTGCTCGCCGTCCAGGACCTGGAGATCCGCGTGGGCGCGCGCGTGCTCATGGAAGGCGTGAACTTCCGCGTCTCCGACGGCGACAAGATCGGGCTCGTCGGCCGCAACGGCGCCGGCAAGACCACGCTCACCAAGACGCTCGCGGGCGAGACGCTGCCGACCGCGGGTCGCATCGACCGATCGGGCGAGATCGGCTATCTGCCGCAGGATCCGCGGTCGGGTGACCCCGAGATGCTGGCTCGCACGCGGATCCTCGACGCGCGCGGGCTGGGCTCGCTCGTGCTCGGCATGCATGAGGCGTCCGAGCTCATGGGCTCGGACGACGCGGATGTCGCGGCGAAGGCGATGAAGCGCTACGGCAACCTCACCGACCGCTTCCAGGCGCTCGGCGGCTACGCGGCCGAGGCCGAGGCCGCCTCGATCGCGTCGAACCTGAACCTGCCCGATCGCATCCTCGACCAGCCGCTGAAGACCCTGTCCGGCGGACAGCGTCGACGCATCGAACTCGCGCGCATCCTGTTCTCCGACGCCGAGACGATGATCCTCGACGAGCCGACGAACCACCTCGACGCCGACTCGGTCGTATGGCTGCGCGAGTTCCTGAAGGGCTACAAGGGCGGCGTGATCGTCATCAGCCACGACGTCGAGCTCGTCGGCGAGGTCGTGAACCGCGTGTTCTACCTCGACGCGAACCGCTCGATCATCGACATCTACAACATGGGCTGGAAGCACTACCTGCGCCAGCGCGCCGCCGACGAGGAGCGCCGCAAGAAGGAGCGCGTCAACGCGGAGAAGAAGGCCGACGCGCTCAAGCAGCAGGCCGCGAAGTTCGGCGCCAAGGCGAGCAAGGCCGCCGCGGCGCACCAGATGGTCGCGCGCGCCGAGAAGCTGCTCTCAGGGCTCGAAGAGGTGCGCCAGGTCGACCGGGTCGCGAAGCTCCGCTTCCCGACCCCGGCCGCATGCGGCCGCACACCGCTCACGGCCGGGGACCTGTCGAAGAGCTACGGCTCGCTGGAGATCTTCACGGCCGTCGACCTCGCGATCGACCGCGGCTCGAAGGTCGTCATCATCGGCCTGAACGGCGCGGGCAAGACGACGCTGTTGCGCATCCTCGCCGGTGTCGACCGGCCCGACACCGGCGTCGTCGAGCCCGGGCACGGCCTGCGCGTCGGCTACTACGCGCAGGAGCACGAGACGCTGGATGTCGCGCGCACGGTCCTGCAGAACATGGTGAGCGCCTCACCGAACCTCACGGAGACGGAGGCGCGCAAGGTGCTCGGCTCGTTCCTGTTCACCGGTGACGACGTGCACAAGCCCGCCGGCGTCCTGTCGGGAGGCGAGAAGACGCGGCTCGCGCTGGCGATGATCGTGGTCTCGGGTGCGAACGTGCTGCTCCTCGACGAGCCGACGAACAACCTCGACCCCGCCTCGCGCAGCGAGATCCTCGACGCGCTCGCGCACTACGAGGGCGCCGTCGTCCTCGTCTCGCACGACCCCGGCGCCGTCGAGGCGCTCAACCCCGAGCGCGTGCTCATCATGCCCGACGGCGTCGAGGATCACTGGAGCCGCGAGTACCAGGAGCTCATCGAGCTGGCGTGAGCCGTGGGTCCGCCGCGTGTCAGCGGCGGTCCAGGATCTCGTCCTCGACGTCGGCGTCGCTGCGGTTCCGAGCCGGCCGGGGCGACCGCCTGGGTTCGACCGGATGCTTCGGTGCACCGCTGCGCTCGGCGGCATCCGTCGACAGCGCCTTGCGCTCCTGGTTCGCGAACCAGCCGAGGGCGATGAACGCGAGCAGCGCGAAGACGAACCACTGCAGTGCGTACGACAGGTGGGGACCTTCGTCGCGCACCGGGCGGGGGAGTGCCAGCGGCGGCTCGGCGGCGTCGGCGGCCGACTGCACGAGGATGCCGTAGGCGCCGGTGTACGACGGTTCGCCCACGCGCTCGGCGAGCTCGTCGAGGTCGATCGTCGCCATCTCGAACCCGGATGACGTGCGGCCTGCGATCGTGGCCTCGCCGGCCTTGAGTCGCGCCGTGACCGACACCTCGCCCTCGGGCGCGGCCGGCACCTCGGAGGGGCGGCCGTCGGAGTCCTGCGCGATCCATCCGCGATCGACCATGAAGACCGTGCCATCCGCCAGCCGCATGGGCGTGATGACCTCGAAACCGGTGCTGCTCTCGAAGGGGCGATTGCGCACGACGACCTCCTCGTCGTGCAGGTACTCGCCGGTCAGGGCGACGACCTGCCAGCGCTGGCCGATGTCGAATCCGTCGGGGTCGGGCAGGGCCTCGGCGACCGGGACGGGGTCGGCGTCGTAGTTCGCGTCGATCCGCGCGACCTCGGCCAACGCCTCCGCGCGTCGGTTGAACTGCCACGTGCCGAGGGCGGAGCAGGCGATCGCGAAGACGATCACGAGTGCGAGGTAACCGGCCCAGCGCGGAGCCACGAGGAAACGCCAGTCGCTCATGCGCCGTCACCGCCGCTCGACGGCACCTCTCCGAGCGGTGCCGGCGCCGCGTCAAACGGGGCCGACGCATCGAACGCCGACACCCGCACCGGGAACGAGCGTGCCGCGAGGAACTCGCGGAGGTAGTCGACGTGCTCGTCGCACGCCAGCCAGGTCTTCACGCGGTCGGCGTGGTGGATCTTCGGGTTGCGCCAGTCGATCCGCCAGGTCGCCGCCTCGCGGCATCCCGCGCGGGAACAACCGCCCTCGGGGGCGGCGCCGAGTGAGCCGATCACCGGTCGGCCTCCGGACGGTCCTCGGCGGACCGGTCGCCATCCCCGGGCTCGCCGGCCCCCTGCTCTCCCGCGTCGTCCTCGCCGGGCGTCGGGGCTGCGGTCGATTCCGTCGACGACCAGGCACCTGGTTGCCCGATGGGCACGATGCCGCCGGGGCGCTCGACGTCCTGCGCCGGCTTGTTCGTCGCGACGTTCGCCACGACCACCGCGAAGTACGGCAGGAAGATCGCACCGGCGGCGAAGACGAGGATCCACCATCCCTGCGCGAAGAGCAGCGCGAAGATGCAGACCACTCGGATGCCCATCATGATCGTGTACTTGATCATGCGCGCTCGGCGCTCCTCCTCGGGGGATGGAGGCAGCGACGTGATCGACTGCAGGGGCTGGTGCTTCATGCTGGTCGCCGTGGCCTGCGGCGCTCCTCTCCCTCAAGCCTACGACCGCTGCGGCGAGCCGATGCCCCCGATTCGGCAACCTCTATGCTGGGACGGGCCTTCGGGCCGCGTCGAGCATCCCTGGAAAGAGACGGAGTCCGCCATGACGACGAGCCGCACCGTGCTGGTGACCGGAGGCAACCGCGGCATCGGGTACGCCATCGCCCAGGAGTTCGTCGCCCAGGGGCACCGCGTGGCGGTCACGGCCCGTTCGGGCGAGGGTCCCGAAGGCACCCTCACCGTGCGCGCCGACGTGACCGACGCCGAGTCGATCGATCGAGCGTTCACCCAGGTCGAGGCCGAGCTCGGGCCCGTCGAGGTGGTCGTGGCCAACGCCGGGATCACGCGCGACACCCTGCTCATGCGCATGGGCGAGGACGAGTTCGCGAGCGTCGTCGACACGAACCTCACCGGGGCGTTCCGCGTCGTCAAGCGCGCGTCCAAGGGCATGCTCAAGGCGCGCTTCGGTCGCATCGTGCTCATCTCGAGCGTCGTCGGCCTGTTCGGCGGTGCCGGCCAGGTCAACTACTCGTCCTCCAAGGCCGGACTGGTCGGCATGGCGCGGTCGATCACGCGCGAACTCGGCGCCCGCGGCATCACCGCGAACGTCGTCGCGCCCGGCTTCATCGAGACCGACATGACTGACGCGCTGCCCGAGGCGCAGCAGGCCGAGTACAGGAAGAGCATCCCCGCCGGGCGGTTCGCGACGCCCGATGAGGTCGCCAAGGTCGTCGCCTGGCTCGCGGGCGACGCCGCCGGCTACATCTCCGGCGCGGTCATTCCGGTCGACGGCGGCCTCGGCATGGGGCACTAGCCCGAGCCGAGGAATTCGCCCCGCCGGTCAGCGATCGACGCGCACCACCGAGTACTCGGTGTCGGGCGTCGGCGGCGTGCCGAAGCGCGCGTTGGGCAGGAACAGGTCGTTGCCGAACCGAGCGACCGTCGTCGGGACCTGGAAGTCCGGATCGGTGATCTGGTCCACGAGGGTGCCGCTCGTGCCGTCCGGCGAGAGCTGGACGACCGCGACCGTGTTGAGCTGGTTCTGCACCACGTAGAGCGTGCGCCCCACGACGAGCAGCCCGTCGCCTGCCGGGAGCGTCGCACCGCCGAGGTCGACCGCCGTCGCCTCGCCGGTGGTCGGGTCGACGCGGAAGAGCGTCGCGGTCGACGACTGGATCACGAGCAGCGCCTGGTGGTCGGGTGTCTCGGCGATGCCGTTGGCATTGAATCCGCCCAGCTGGACCCAGTCGCCCGTGAGCGGCAGGGTCACGACCTCCGAGTCGTCCGGGAGGGCGCCCGCCGGACCGAGCGGCAGGAAGTACAGTTCGCCCGCGAAGCTGTTGGTGAACCATGCGCCGCCATTCGTCAGCACGACATCGTTGATGAAGGCGGGGCCCGTCGTCAGCTGGTAGGTGTGCAGCACCTCGCCGGTCGCGGCGTCGACCACGCGCGCCTCGCCCGTGGGGCCGCCGGCGATGAAGAGCCGACCGAACTGGTCGACCTTCAGTCCCACCGACGGCGTGCCGGGGCCTTGGAGTGTCGTGATCTCCTCGCCCGTCCGCACGTTGAAGACGTACACGTCCCCATCGGCCAGCGAGCCGACGTATCCCGTGCCACCCGGCGCGATCGCGACGCCCTCCGGCTGGAAGCCGTTCGGGAGCGGGATCACCTCGGGTTGGCCCGGCGGCGCTTGTTGAATGGCGAGGGCCGCGTGCGTCCCCGAGACGGCGAGGAGCGCGCCCAACGCGGCGGCGGCGAATGCACGTGCGACGATGCGACCGGACATGGCCACATGCTACGCCCGGCTCCGAGACGCCGTCGGTGCTCGGAGGAAGCTCCCAGCGCCGACCGGTGCCGCGCCAGCGTCAGCCGCGCAGGCCGGCGAGCGCGAGCACGCCGCTGAGGTCGACGCGGTCGATCGCGACATCCGCTCGTGCCCGGACCACCGGCTTCGCACAGAACGCGACGCCGAGCGCGGCACGGTCGAGCATGCGCAGGTCGTTGGCGCCGTCGCCGACCGCGATCGTTCGCGAAAGGGGCGTGTCGGATGTCTCGGCCCACTCGTCGAGCGCGCGCCGCTTGGCCTCGGCGTCGACGATGTCGCCGAGCACGCGGCCCGTCAGCCGGCCGCCGTCGACCTCGAGCCGGTTGGCCCGGCAGAAGTCGAGGCCGAGCCGCTCGGCCAACGGGTCGAGGAGCTCGTGGAATCCGCCCGACACCACGCCGACCCGGCCGCCCGCGGCATGCACTCCGGCGATGAGGTCCTGCACGCCGGGAGTCGGCGTGAGCCGGCCCCGCGCCGCCTCGACGTCGGCGACCGGCAGGCCCGCGAGGGTCGCGACGCGTTCGCGCAGGCTCGCGGCGAAGTCGAGCTCGCCGCGCATGGCGCGCTCGGTGACCTCGGCGACGTGCTCGAGGCTGCCGGCCGCCTCGGCGAGCAGCTCGATCGCCTCCTCGCGGATCAGGGTCGAGTCGGCGTCGAGCACGACGAGCAGGCCGCCTCGGCGGCCGGATGGCGCGGCCGTCACGCGGTGGCCCGCACGTGCGAGCCCTTGCCCACCACCGTGATGCCGCTGTCGGTCACGACGAACCCGCGCGCGAGGTCCTCGGCACGGTCGATGCCGATGTGCGCACCATCCTCGACGACGACCTCCTTGTCGAGGATGGCGCGGCGCACCGTCGCACCGGCCTCGATGCGCGCCCGGTCGAACAGGATGGAGTCCGACACGTTGGCGCCCGAGCCCACGATCGCCCACGGGCCGAGCACGCTGCGCTCGACGTGCGCACCCGAGATGACCGACCCCAGCGAGACGATCGAGTCGATGACCGTGCCGAGCGAGCCGCGCGCGTCGCGCGTGAACTTGGCGGGCGGCGAGTTCACCTGCTGGCTGAAGATCGGCCACTCCTGGTTGTAGAGGTTGAACACCGGCAGCACCGAGATGAGGTCCTGGTGCGCCTCGAAGAACGAGTCGATCGTTCCCACGTCGCGCCAGTAGTACCGGTCGCGATCCGTCGAGCCCGGCACGTCGTTGCGCTTGAGGTCGTACACGCCGGCGTTGCCCTGCTCGACGAAGGCGGGAATGATGTCGCCGCCCATGTCGTGGCTGGAATCGGTGCGCTCGCCGTCGCGCAGGACCGCGTCGATGAGCGCGTCGGCGTTGAACACGTAGTTGCCCATCGAGGCGAGCACCTCGTTCGGCGAGTCGGGCAGGCCCTCAGGATCGCTCGGCTTCTCGAGGAACCGGTGGATGCGGTCGGGCGACGTCGGGTCGACCTCGATGACGCCGAACTGGTTCGCGAGCGAGATGGGCTGGCGGATCGCGGCGACCGTCGCCTCCGCGCCCGAGTCGATGTGCGCCTGGATCATCTGGCTGAAGTCCATGCGGTAGACGTGGTCGGCTCCGACGACCACGATGATGTCGGGCTGCTCGTCGTAGATGAGGTTCAGGCTCTGCAGGATCGCGTCGGCCGATCCGGAGAACCATCGCTTGCCCAGCCGCTGCTGGGCCGGGACCGAGGCGATGTACGACCCCAGCATTCCGTCGAGCCGCCACGTCTGCGAGACGTGGCGGTCGAGGCTGTGGGACTTGTACTGCGTGAGGACGACCATCTGCCGGAGCCCGGAGTTCACGAGGTTCGACAGTGCGAAGTCGATGAGCCGGTACTGCCCGCCGAAGGGCACGCCGGGCTTGGCGCGGTCCTCCGTGAGGGGCATGAGGCGCTTTCCCTCGCCGCCCGCGAGGATGATTCCGAAGATCTTGCGCGTCGCCACCATGTGCCCAGCGTAGTCAGCAGCGCGCCGGGTGGGACAGGAGGTTGACGGCGCGTGACCCGGTCGGGCTAACGTTGCCGCATGCGCGTCGACCTCCTCACCCGCGAGTACCCGCCCGAGATCTACGGAGGGGCGGGGGTGCACGTCGCCGAGCTCGTCCGGGCGCTGCGGCGCGACATCGAGGTGCAGGTCCGCTGCTTCGGCGGGCCGCGCGACGAGGCGGGCACGACCGCGTACGCGACGCCGGCCGAGTTCGCCTCGGCCAATGCGGCGCTCGCGACGATGGGCGTCGACCTGCTGATGGCGCAGGATGCCGCGGGCACCGACCTCGTGCACTCGCACACCTGGTACGCCAACTTCGCGGGCTTCACCGCGAAGCAGCTGCACGGCGTGCCGCACGTCGTCACCGCGCACAGCCTCGAGCCGCTGCGTCCGTGGAAGGCCGAGCAGCTGGGCGGCGGCTACCGCGTCTCGAGCTGGGTCGAGCGGACGGCGTTCGAGGATGCGGACGCGGTGATCGCCGTGAGCGACGGCATGCGGCGCGACATCCTGCGCTCATACCCCGGCATCGACCCCGAGCGCGTCTCGGTCGTGTACAACGGCATCGACCTGACCGACTGGAAGCCGAACGACGACCCCGACCAGGTCCGCGCACTGGGCGTCGACCCCGACCGCCCGTCGATCGTCTTCGTCGGACGCATCACGCGCCAGAAGGGCCTGCCGTACCTGCTGCGGGCCGCACGCCTCCTGCCGCCCGAGGTGCAGCTGGTGGTCTGCGCCGGCGCACCCGACACCCCGGAGATCATGGCAGAGGTGTCCGGGCTGGTCGCCGAGCTCGGCAGGACCCGCGAGGGCGTGGTGTGGATCGAGCGTCACCTGCCGCGCAACGAGCTGACCGCCCTGCTCACCGCGGCGACGTGCTTCGTATGCCCGTCGGTGTACGAGCCGCTCGGGATCGTGAACCTCGAGGCGATGGCGTGTGGCGCGGCCGTCGTCGGCACGGCCACGGGCGGCATCCCCGAGGTCGTCGACGACGGGGTCACGGGCGTGCTCGTGCCCATCGAACAGCATGACGACGGCACCGGGACGCCGCTGGACCCGGAGCGGTTCGTCACCGACCTCGCCGAGGCGCTGACCCGCGTGGTGAGCGATCCTGCGCGGGCCCGCGAGATGGGCGCCGCGGGGCGCGTGCGGGCCGAGCAGCACTTCGCCTGGGACGCGATCGGGGCCGAGACGCGCGCGCTCTACGAGCGGGTGCTGGCGGGGCGCTGACCCCCTCCCGGGTGGGCGGAGCGGTGCCATCCGTCCCACTAGCATGGAACGCATGGCGTCTACGGTTCTGCAGTTCCAGCACGTGTCGGTGGTCCGCGACGGCAACGCGATCCTCGACGGCATCGACTGGAACGTCGAATCCGACGAGCGCTGGGTGATCCTCGGCCCGAACGGCGCCGGCAAGACCACGCTGCTGCAGATCGCCGCGGCGGCCATGCACCCCACCAGCGGTACGGCCGAGGTGCTGCAGGAGTCGCTCGGCAAGGTCGACGTGTTCGAGCTGCGGCCCATGATCGGCTTCGCGTCCACGGCGATGGCGCGTCGGATCCCCAAGAACGAGACCGTGCTCGACGCCGTGCTCACCGCCGCGTACTCCGTCACGGGCCGGTGGAACGAGGAGTACGAGGCGATCGACGACCGTCGTGCGCAGCGCGTACTCAAGGAGTGGGGCCTCGAGGGCTTCGCAGGCCGCCGGTTCGGGAGCCTCTCCGACGGCGAGCAGAAGCGCGTGCAGATCGCCCGGTCGGTCATGACCGACCCCGAGCTGCTGCTGCTCGACGAGCCGGCCGCCTCGCTCGACCTCGGTGCCCGTGAAGAGCTCGTCGCGCTCCTCGGCGGGTACGCGTCCTCGGCCGCCTCGCCCGCGATCGTGATGGTCACGCATCACGTCGAGGAGATCCCCGAGGGCTTCACCCACGCGCTGCTGCTCGCCGACGGCAAGATCCGCGCGGCCGGCCCGATCGACGAGGCGCTGACGCCCGAGACGCTCAGCGAGACGTTCGGCATGCCGATCGAGCTGACCGAGCGCGACGGCCGGTACACGGCACGCCGCCAGGCGGCCTGAGCGGCATCCGACTGCGGGCTCTGCTAGACTTCTGTTTTGGCCCGACGGCCGACACGCTTCCCTGCCCTGAGGCGGGGCGAACCCATCATCCGATCAGCAAGGACTCCTCATGAAGGCCGACATCCACCCCGCCTACAACGCCGTCGTCTTCCGCGACCTCGCCTCGGGCGCCACGTTCCTCACCCGCTCGACGGTGTCCAGCGACAAGACGATCGAGCTCGACGGCGAGACCTACCCGGTCATCGACGTCGAGATCTCGTCCGAGTCGCACCCGTTCTACACGGGCAAGCAGCGCATCATGGACTCGGCGGGCCGCGTCGAGAAGTTCAACAAGCGCTTCAAGAACTTCGGCGCGTAAGACGCCACCACGAAGGGGCGCGCGACTGCGGTCGCGCGCCCCTTCGTCATGCCGGTGGGAGGACCGCCCTCCTCACGCCTCCAATGGCGGCGTCGCCGTGAGGTAGCCGGTCGCCCAGTCGATCGCCGCGAGCTGCGCCTCGTGCGGCGTGGAACGGCCCCCGTCGAGCGACGTGCCGATCTCGATGAGCTCGCGGGCGCCGAGCGACTCGGCCCGATCGCCCACGAGCGCGCGCGCCCGGTCGATGAGTTCGCGCACCGAGATGCGATCGTGCAGGAGCAGTGCGCCGAGCTCGCGGAGCGCCAGCTGCGTGGTCTCGGGCGCGGCGGCATCGGGCATCACGAGCCCGAGTTCGTCGAACGCCCGGCCCAGGGCGGCGCGGATGTCCCACGGGTCCTCGGCGTCGGACATGCCGGCGAGCTCGCGGAGGGCCGCCGAGTCGACGCCGGCGACGACGAGGTCGACGGCCGCTTCGAGCACGGGATCGACGGGGGTGTCGCCGAGGATCCACAGCGCGGTCGCGTCGACGAGCGCCTCGGTCTCCGAACGGTTCACGCGCGCTGGCTCCATGTGCCAAGGATTCCACGACGACGCGCGATGCGCGACGGCCTCAGCGCAACGGCCACGCCCCGGACGTCGTGAACTCGGGCTCGCCGTTGCGACGGCGCCAGTCCTGGTAGCTCTCGGCCTGCTCGCGACTCCATCCGACCTGGCGCGCATGCAGCTCGGCGATCGCGCACGCCGCGAGCTCGGGGAACGCGCGGGCGATCGCCTGGGCCACGCGGCCGGCGGCGATCGCGTCGGCGCCCGCGTCGTGCGCGGCGAGCAGTTCGACGCCGTAGTGCTCGCACGCGGCGGTCAGCGTGCGCTTGCCCGACCGGTACCGGTCGACCGCCTTG
The DNA here is from genome assembly GCF_042794545.1 of Agromyces sp. NPDC056523. NCBI lineage: Bacteria > Bacillati > Actinomycetota > Actinomycetes > Micrococcales > Microbacteriaceae > Agromyces > Agromyces sp. NPDC056523. Next base: position 313,782 of record NZ_JBHTTM010000002.1, on the reverse strand, counting down.
TCGATCACGAGCGGGTCGATGACCCACCCGGGTCCGCGGAACGGCTCGTGCCCGTACCGTTCAGCCTCATGTCGCAACAGCGACAGGTCGTAGGCGGCGTTGTACGCCACGATCGGCAGGCCGCGCGCGGCCACCTGCCGGAGCGCCGAGGTGATCTCGGCGACCGCTTGGACGGCCGCGAGCCCCTCGAGCCGGGCCCGTTCGGTGGTGACGCCGTGGATCAGCGTCGCCGCCGTGGGGATCTCGACGCCGGGGTCGACGAGCCATTGCCGCTGCTCGAGCACCTCGCCGCCGGGTCCGATGACGCCGACGTGGGCGGTGACGACCCGGCACGTGTCGATGTCGATGCCGGTGGTCTCGAGATCGAAGACGGCGAGGGTGTCGGCCCACGATGCGTCGGGGGAGTGCTCCATGCCGGTCACGGTATCCGCGCCCCCCGACAGCGCTCAGGTGCCGCGCCGTAGGATGACACCGATGATCGCCTCACCGTACGCCGACGACCTCGCGCGCATCCCGGTCCGCGAACACCGTGCCCCTGTGCACGGCAGCGACACCGCCTGGTGGGAGTACGGCGACCCGGCGGCGCCCGCGATCGTGATGGTGCATGGGTTCCGCGGCGACCACCACGGCCTCGAGCCCATCGTCGCGAAGCTGCACGGCTACCGCCTGATCGTGCCCGACCTGCCCGGCTTCGGCGCCTCATCGACCTTCGCCGAGGGCGCGCACGACATCGACGGCTACGCGGCCTGGCTCGCCGAGTTCGTCCGGGTGTCAGGGGCGTCGGATGCCGCCGCAGACGGCCGCGCCGGCGCGTTCGCGCTGCTCGGCCACTCGTTCGGGTCCATCATCACCGCCGCGGCCGTCGCTGCCGGCCTGGCGCCGCGCGAGCTCGTGCTCGTCAACCCGATCGGCGCGCCGGCGCTCGAGGGTCCGCGGGCGATCATGACGCGTCTCGCGGTGGGCTACTACCGGGCCGCCGCCGCACTGCCCGAGAAGCTCGGCTTCGCGCTGCTGCGCAACCGCGTCATCGTCCGCGTGATGAGCGTCACGATGGCCAAGACCGAGGAACCCGCGCTCCGCCGCTTCATCCACGACCAGCACGACCAGTACTTCTCGGCGTTCGGCGACCGAGACGCCGTGCTCGAGGCGTTCGAGGCATCCGTCAGCCACGACGTGCGCGAGTACGCGCCGTCGATCGCGCTGCCCGTCCTGCTCGTCGTGGCCGAGCAGGACGATGTGACGCCGCTCGCCGCGCAGCGTCGCCTGCAGCCGCTGTTCGACGACGCGACGCTCGCCGTCATCCCCGGGGTCGGGCACCTGATCCACTATGAGACCCCCGCGGAGGCCGCGGGGCACATCCGCGTCTTCCTCGAGGGGGAGCGCGCGTGAGGCTCGTGTTCGACTGCCGCTACGTGCGCATCGACCACCACGACGGCATCAGCCGGTTCACCGCGGCCCTGGTGGGCGAGATCGGCCGGCGCCATCCGGTGACGATGCTCATCAGCGACCACCGCCAGCTCGCGAAGCTGCCCGCGCTGCCGTGGCATCTGGTCAGCAGCCCCACGAGCCCGAGGGAACCGTGGGTCGCCCGGCAGGTGCGCAAGCTCAAGCCCGACGTCGTGTTCTCGCCGATGCAGACCATGGGGTCGTGGGGGCGGAACTACGGGCTCGTGCTCACCCTGCACGACCTCATCTACTACGAGAACCGCACGCCGCCGCGCGACCTCCCGGCGTTCGTCCGCGGGCTGTGGCGGCTCTACCACCTGGCGTGGTGGCCGCAACGGATGCTGCTGAACCGCGCCGACGCGGTCGTGACCGTCTCGGAGACCAGCGCCGGCCTGATCCGCAAGCACCACCTGACCAAGCGTCCGCTCTCCGTCGTGCACAACGCGGCCGACGCCCTCGGCACGCCCGACCTGCCGCGGACGCGGCCCGCGGACAAGCGGCTCGTCTACATGGGCTCGTTCATGTCGTACAAGGGCGTCGACACCCTCGTGCGCGCGGTCGCGGCGCTGCCCGACCACGAGCTGCACCTCATGAGCCGCATCTCCGACGAGGAGCGGCGCCGGCTGACCCGTCTTGCGCCCGAGGCGCGCCTCGTGTTCCACGACGGCGCGACCGACGCCGTGTACGCCGACGTGCTCGGGAGTGCCACCGCGCTCGTGACCGCGTCGAAGGCCGAGGGCTTCGGGATCCCGCTCGTCGAGGCGATGCGCCTGGGCACGCCGGTCGTGGTCGCCGACATCCCGATCTTCCGCGAGATCGGCGGGGAGGCGGCGGTGTACTTCCCGGCCGACGACGCGCAGGCGGCGGCCCGGGCGATCGCCTCGCTCGACGAGCCCGGCGAGTGGGAACGGCGCTCCGAGGAATCCGCCGCTATGGCCTCGCGGTTCAGCTGGAGCGCCTCGGCCGAGCGCCTGCTCGCCCTCCTGCTCGAGGTGGGCGGCGCGAGCGGCCGCGCCGCGCACGCGCGCCGCTGATCAGGCGGGCGCCTCCTCGGCGAGGTCGGCGACTCCCGCCGCCGCGTCGGCGTCGGAGCGCACGACCTGCAGTCGCGCGCCGGTCACGAGCAGCTCGTGCACCGAGCCGTTCGCCACGGCTCCGCTCGGCAGCGACCGGCGTTCCCAGAGGTGCAGCAGCACCGACTGGATGACGCCGCCGTGCGTGACCGCTACGACCGCGCCACCCGGATGGCGCGCCGCGAGCCTGAGCAGCGACGGCACCGCGCGCGACACGACCGACACGCGCGACTCGAGCCCCGCGATCGGTACCGCCTGCGCCTCGAGCGCGCGCCGCTCGGCCGACGTCCGCCCCTCGAGCATCCCGTGGCGCCGCTCGGCGAGGTCGCGCTCGACCTGCGGCGCCGGCAGCGCGAGGCCGTGCGCGATGATCTCGGCCGTCTCGCGGGCACGCACCAGCGGGCTCGTCACGACCGCATCCCACCCGGCCGAGCCGAGGCGTGAGGCGGTCGCTCGCGCCTGCCCACGGCCGGTCTCGTTCATCGGGATGTCGGTCGAGCCCTGGATCCGCCCCTCGCGGTTCCAGTCGGTCTCGCCGTGGCGCACGAGCGCGATCGTGGCGGCCGCCGACGCGTCGACGACCGGCCCCGCGGCATCCGCATGCCGCCAGAGGCGGACGATCATGCGACGAGCGCCTCCGCCATCGCGGTGAGCGTCTCGGTCGCACCCGCATCGAGCTTGACGGTCGCGCGGCTGTCGCCCTTGGTGATGCCGCGGTTGATCACGATGATCGGCACGCGTCGACGGCGGGCGATCTCGAGCAGGCGCACGCCCGAGTTGACCACGAGCGACGAGCCCGCGACCAGCAGCACGTCGGCGCCCTGCACGAGCGACGCGGCCTGGCGGAAGACCGGCGTCGGCACGAACTCGCCGAAGAACACGACGTCGGGCTTGAGCAGGCCGCCGCACACCGTGCACGCGGGGATCACGATCGCATCGGGGTCGTCGACGTCGACGTCGCCATCGGGGTTCGGCCGGATCGCCACCTCGAGATCGACGTGCGGGTTGAGCTGCTCGAGCCGGTCGGCGATCGCCTGACGCGCGAACACCTGCCCGCACGACAGGCACACCACGCGATCGGACGCGCCGTGCAGCTCGACCACGTGGGTGCTGCCCGCGCGGCGGTGGAGGCCGTCGACGTTCTGCGTCACGACGCCCGACACCACGCCGCCCTGCTCGAGGGCCGCGAGCGCGAAGTGCCCGGCGTTCGGCTCGGCCGTGCCGAAGTGCCGCCAGCCGAGGTGGCTGCCCGCCCAGTAGCGCTTGCGGGCGCTCTCGGACGCGAGGAACGTCTGGAAGGTCATCGGCGTGCGCACCGGAGCGCCCTCGCCGCGGTAGTCGGGGATGCCGGAGTCGGTGCTCACGCCCGCGCCGGTGAGCACGGCGACGCGCGACCCGCGCATCAGGCGGATCGCCTCGTCGAGCAGCACGTCGGACGGAGCCGGCGCCTCGATCCCAGTCCCCACGGGCCCTCCCTTCGGCGGTGCTGTGATTCTAGACGCCCGGCTTTTCGAGAATGTTTCCAGAACCGGCAGGCTGGACCCATGCGAATCGAACACGTCCGCGACGCGGCATCCGACGCCGTCGCCGACTACGCCCGGTTGACGGATGTCGCACTGCGAAGCATCAGCGAACCGGAACGCGGCATCTTCATCGCCGAGTCGGCCAAGGTCATCCGCCGCGCGATCGACGCGGGGTGCACGCCGAGGTCGGTGCTCATGGAGGAGAAGTGGCTGCAGGGGCTCGCACCCTCGCTGGACGCGTTCGACATCCCCGTCCACCTGGCCGACCCCGCGCAGCTCGAGGCGATCACCGGCTATCGCGTGCACCGGGGCGCGCTCGCCGCCTTCGAGCGTCCCGTGCTGCCCGACCCCTCCGACCTGCTGGCGGCCGCCCGACGCGTCGTGATCCTCGAGGACATCGTCGATCACACGAACGTCGGCGCGATCTTCCGCTCGGTCGCCGCGCTCGGCGCCGACGCCGTCCTCGTCACACCGCGCTGCGCCGACCCGCTCTACCGGCGGAGCGTGCGCGTCAGCATGGGCACCGTGTTCCAGGTGCCGTGGACGCGCCTGCCCGAGTGGGCGGACGCGCGGACCCTGCTCGCGGCCCGGGGGTTCCGCGTCGCGGCCCTCGCCCTCGCCGACGACGCCGTCAGCCTGCGCGAGCTCGCCGCCGACCCGCCCGAGCGGCTCGCGCTCGTGCTCGGCGCCGAGGGCGACGGGCTCTCGCGGCAGGCGCTCGCCGCGGCCGACACGATCGTCACGATCCCGATGGCGCATGGCGTCGACTCGCTCAACGTCGCGGCCGCCGCGGCCGTGGCGTTGTACGCACTCGCCTAGGCAGGCTCGATATCCTGCAACGGATGACTCGCACGCTCGATCCGGCGCCGCCTCCCGCGGCCGCACCCGCGGAACCGGCCGCGGCGACCCCGCGTCCCTCCGCGCGGATGTACCGCCGCCGCCGGATCGTCGTGTTCGGCACGCTCGGCGTGCTGCTCGCCGGCCTCGTGGGTGGAGGTGCGTACGCGACGACCACGCTCAATGCGCCCGTCCCGGCGGCCGCGCCATCCGTCGTCGACCCTGCGCCGATCGTCGCGGCGCCCCAGGTGGTCGACCAGCCCGACTTCGGGGCGTGGGCCGTCGGCGCGGTCGGCTTCGACGGCGCACTCGCCGCCGGGAACGACGCGACCGCGATGCCGATCGCGAGCATCGCCAAGGTCGTCACGGCGCTGGTCCTGCTCGAGGAGCAGCCGATCCCGGCGGGCGAGGGCGGTCCCGACATCCAGTACACCGATGCCGACGTCGCGATCTACTGGGACATGATCGCGCAGAACGGGTCGGTCGCCCCCGTCGCCGCCGGAGCGACCCTGAGCCTCGAGGAGAGCCTCGAGGCCATGCTGCTGCCGTCCGGCAACAACTACGCGAACTCGCTCGCGATCTGGGGGTTCGGATCGGTCGACGCCTACGTGGCCCGGGCGAACGCGTGGGCGGCCGAGCAGGGACTCACGACGCTGCGCATCGCCGACCCCAGCGGCCTCTCGCTCGCGAACACCGCGACCGCGGCCGACCTCGTGCGGCTCGGCGAGCTCGCGCTGCAGGACGCCACGCTGGCCGAGATCGTGGCGACGCAGCAGGTCGACATCCCCGAACTCGGCACGCTGAAGAACTCCAACAAGCTGCTCGGCACGCACGGCGTCGACGGCATCAAGACCGGCACGACGGATGACGCGGCGAACCTGCTGTTCTCCACCGACGTCGCGGTCGGCTCGTCGTCCATCACCGTCGTGGGCGTGGTGCTCGGCGGGGCGAACCATCCCGCCGTGCGGCAGGCGATCGCCGAGATGATCGACACGATCGCGCCCGGATTCCACGAGGTGGTGGCGATCGAGGCCGGCACCGAGGTCGCGACCTACTCGACGCCGTGGGGCGACACCGCCGCCGCGCGCACCGCCGAGGGCGCCACCGTCGTGGTCTGGTCGGATACGCCGGTCGACGTCGCGGTCTCGGCCGAGCCGATCACACTGGCCGCGGATGGCGCGGACGTCGGTACCGCGGTCGTCACCGCCGGCACCCAGCGCATCGAGGTCCCGCTCGTGCTCGACGGCACGGTCGACGACCCGGGCGCCTGGTGGCGGCTCACCAACCCCGGCGCGCTCGACGCGGACTAGTCCGCGTCCGCGATCCGTTCGACCCGCTCGGCGGCGCTTGCCGCGTACGGGCCCGCAGCGGGCCGCTTCGCGGTGACGAAATCGCCGGACGACTGGTGGCGGATTCGGCGGAGCACCCACGGCACGAGGTACTCGCGTGCCCACGAGAGGTCCTCGGTGCGCGCCGCGCGCCACGTCCGCACGGGCAGCGGCTCGGGCTTCATGGGCTCGAGGTCGTTCTCGACGTTCAGGGCGCGGAGCACCATCCGAGCCACCTCGTGGTGGCCGAGCGAGTTGAGGTGCAGCCGGTCCCGGTCCCACATGCGCTGGTCCTGGATCTCGGCCAGCGCCCACTGGTCGGCGACGATGCAGTCGTGCTTCTGCGCGATCGCGCGGAGGTTCTCGTTGTAGATCGCGACCTTGCCGCGGATGCCGCGGAAGACCGGGGAGAAGCCCACATCGACGCCGGTGAACAGGACGATCGTGGCACGGTCGCGCGAGAGCCGCTCGATCGCGTACTCGAATCGCGCCGAGATCTCGTCGGGGTCGGTGCGCGGGCGGATCACGTCGTTGCCGCCGGCGGAGATCGTGATGAGGTCGGGACGCAGCTCGAGCGCGGGCTCGACCTGCTCGTCGATGATCTGCTGCATCAGCCGTCCGCGGATCGCCAGGTTGGCGTACGCGAAGTCCTCGGTGCCCTGCGAGAGCACCTCGGCGACGCGATCGGCCCAGCCGCGGTGCCCGCCGGGCGCGCCGGGCTCGGGATCGCCGATGCCCTCGGTGAACGAGTCGCCGATCGCGACATATCGCGACCACGGATGCTGCTGGGTGACCATCCCCCCATTCTGCACAGTCCGCCGAGTGGAGCGTTGTCGGTCCGCTCCGGTAGCCTCCCATCCAGTGAGCACAGCGACCCCCTCCGGCCAGCACCTGCCGGGCACCTCGGCCGCCGAGCACCTCTCACCGTCCTTCCCCGCCCGCGCGCCATGGGGCACGGCCTCCAAGCTGCGCGCCTGGCAGGCCGAGGCGCTCGACCGGTACTTCGAGACCGAACCGCGCGACTTCCTCGCCGCCGCCACGCCCGGCGCGGGCAAGACGACCTTCGCGCTGCGTCTCGCGGCCGAACTGCGGGCCCGGCGCACGATCGACCGCGTCACGGTGGTCGCGCCGACCGACCACCTCAAGCGGCAGTGGGCGGATGCCGCGGCTCGCGTCGGCATCCGGCTCGACCCCGGGTTCCGGAACGCGCACGGCCGCGCGGCGGGCCACTTCCACGGCGTCGCCGTCACGTACGCACAGGTCGCGATCCGGCCGGCCCTGCACCGCGAGCTCACGCTCTCGGGCCGCACGCTCGTGATCCTCGACGAGGTGCACCACGGCGGCGACACACTCTCGTGGGGCGACGCCATCCGCGAGGCGTTCGAGCCGGCGACCCGCCGTCTCTCGCTCACGGGAACGCCCTTCCGCAGCGACACCGCGCCCATCCCGTTCGTGCATTACGAGCCCGACGCGCAGGGCATCCGCGTGTCGAGCACCGACTACGACTACGGCTACGGCCGTGCCCTTGCCGACGGCGTGGTGCGGCCCGTGATCTTCATGGTCTACGCGGGCAGCATGCGCTGGCGCACGAAGGCCGGCGACGAGATGGAGGCCCGCCTCGGCGAGGACGCGACGAAGGACATCCACTCGGCCGCGTGGCGCACGGCGCTCGAGCCGACGGGGGAGTGGATCCCGTCGGTGCTGCAGGCCGCCGACCGCCGGCTCACCGAGGTCCGCCAGTCGATCCCCGATGCCGGCGGACTCGTGATCGCGACCGACCAGTCCGTGGCGCGCGCCTACGCCGAGATCCTCGAGCGCACCTGCGGAGAGAAGGTCACCGTCGTGCTCTCCGACGAGAACGAGGCCTCGGCGCGCATCGAGGAATTCTCGGGCGGCACGAGCCGGTGGATGGTGGCGGTCCGCATGGTGTCCGAGGGGGTCGACGTGCCGCGGCTCGCCGTGGGCGTCTACGCCACGAGCGCGTCGACGCCGTTGTTCTTCGCACAGGCGATCGGCCGCTTCGTGCGCGCCCGGCGCCGAGGCGAGACGGCGTCGGTGTTCCTTCCGAACGTCCCCGTGCTCATGGCGCTCGCATCCGAGCTCGAGCGCGAGCGCGACCACGCGCTCGACCGGCGTTCGGGCGACGGCGACGACGATCCGGGACTCGACGACGGCCTCCTCGAGGCCGCGAACCGCGACGAGAAGGGCTCCGACGAGCTCCAGGACGAGTTCACGTGGCAGGCGCTCGGCTCCGACGCGACGTTCGACCGGGTCGTCTACGACGGCACCGAGTTCGGCACCTTCGCCGAGCCGGGCAGCGACGAGGAGCTCGACTTCATCGGCATCCCCGGGATCCTCGAACCCGACCAGGTCGCCGAGCTGCTCCGGCATCGCCAGGCGCGACAGGCGCGACGCGCGTCCGACCGACGCAAGCACGCGGCCGCCACCGAGGGTGCCGACGACGCCGGCGTGGCCGGGTCAGCCGAACCTGTCGCTCTCTACCGGACTCTCAAGGAGCAGCGCTCGCTCCTCAACAGCCTCGTCGGGCTCTACGCGCGGCAGACCGGGCAGGCGCACTCGCTCGTCCACGGGGAGCTTCGCCGAGCGTGCGGCGGCCCCGACGTGGCGCACGCGACCGTCACCCAGTTGCAGGCGCGGATCGAGCTCCTGCGCCGGCGGTTGTCCGGGCGCTGAGGCGCGCGGCGGCATCGAGGGCGGCGTCGCCGCCCCCGATGCCCCGGGCACGCGTCAGCTCGTGGCGTCGACCGAGACCGCCAGCTCCGAGGAGCGCTCGAGGTCCTGAGGCTCGGCGGCCGCATCGAGCGCCGACATCAGGTCGGCCGTGAGGTCGTCGACGTGCTCGAGTCCGATCGAGAGGCGCACGACGCCGCCGTCCGGCTTGGCGTGCGCGGCGACCGGGCGGTGCGTGAGCGAGGCCGGGTGCTGGACGAGCGAGTCCACGCCGCCGAGCGACACCGCGTGGGTGACGAGCCGGCACGCCTCGGTGAAGCGGCAGGCGGCGTCGTAGCCGCCCGCGAGCTCGAGCGCGATGATCGAACCCGGGCCGGCGAGCTGGCGCCCGATCAGCCCCTGCGGGTCCTGTCCGGGCAGGCCGGGGTACCGCACCCGCGCCACCGCGGGGTGCGCCTCGAGTCGCACGGCGAGTTCCGCGGCCGTCTCCTGCTGGGCCCGCACGCGCACGGGGAGGGTGCGGATGCCGCGGTGCAGCAGGTACGCACCCATCGGGTGGAGGAGTCCGCCCGTCAGCGCGCGCACGCGGCGCAGGCGCTCAACCCACTGCTCCGGACCGGCCACCACGCCGCCCATCGCGTCGCCGTGTCCGCCGAGGTACTTCGTCGCGCTGTGCAGCACGAGCGTCGCGCCGTGCTCGAGCGGGCGCTGGAGCACGGGGGTCGCGAACGTGTTGTCGACGAGCAGTGGCACCCGCCCCGCGGCATCCGCCACTCGGCGAAGGTCGAGCAGTTCGAGCGTCGGGTTGGCGGGCGTCTCGACCACGACGAGGCCGGTGTCGGGCCGGATGGCGCTCGCGATGCCGTCCACGTCGGTCCAGGTCACCTGGGTGCCGAGCAGGCCGCTGTCGAGCACGTGGTCACTGCCGCCGTAGAGCGGCCGGACCGCCACGACGTGCGGGGTGCCGGCGGACACGGCGGCGATGAGCGTGGCGGCGAGCGCCGCCATCCCGCTGCCGAACGCCACCGCGCCCTCGGCGCCCTCGAGGTCGGCGAGCGCCGTCTCGAAGCGTGCGACGCCCGGCTGCCACAGGCGCTGGTACACCGCGGACCGTCCATCGCCGAGCGAGCCGCCGGTCGCGAGCTCCTCGTACGACAGGCCGCCGTTCTCGACGTCGCCGAGCGGGTTCGTCGTGGAAAGATCGATCGAAGGGACGTGGGAGCCCTGCTCGTGGACTCCCTCCATCCCGGAATGGACGGCACGGGTCTCGAGGTTCGACATCGGTGTCAACATGCCGCAAATGAAGCAGAATCTGTCATTCGACTCAAGTCCGCCCGCAGGCTCTTGCGGAAACGCATGAATCGGCGCAGAATCTTCGCAACCCGCGGAAGGAACCATGTGATGGCGCAGAAACCCGAACTCGATCGAGTCGACCGGGCGCTCCTCGCCGCCCTCTCCAAGAACGCCCGCGCCTCGGGCGCCGCGCTGGCCGCGGAGGTGGGCGTGGCGGAGTCCACCGTGTCGCTTCGGCTGCGACGGCTCCAGAGCCTCGGCACCGTGCGGGGCTACCGCGTCGACGTCGACCTCGTCTCGCTGGGCGCCTCGCTGCAGGCGCTCATCGCGATCCGCCTCGTCAAGCACGACCGCAGCGAGATCGACGCCTTCCGCAATGCCGTGCCCCACCTGCCCGGCGTGCTCGGGGTGTTCCACATGGCCGGCGCCGAAGACTATTTGCTGCATGTCGCCGCGCGCGACGCCGAGGAACTGCGCGAGTTCGTCCTCGCGCACCTCACGGGCCATCCGGCCGTCGCGCACACCGAGACCAACCTGATCTTCGAGCACGTCGACGGCGACGGATGGCAGCAGCTCGTCGGCTGAGTTCGGGGCGTCGTTCGGCGCCGCGTTCGGGGGTCCGAAATGCTGCCAATCCCGCCGATCGGGCCTGCTCGCGCCATCCGGTTGGCTAGCCTTTCGGAGGCCCCGCGGGGCCGGACGCGACGAGGCGGGCGCTCGGACCGACCGGATCGCGACGGCGGCCCGCGACCCGATGGAGCAGCATGACCGCCGATCAGCCCACTGCAACGCCAGCCGACCGTGCCCGCTGGAAGCGGTACCTCGCCGCCGAGCGCGCCGAAGCCGCGGTCTACCGCGAGCTCGCCGCACGCCGCGACGGCGAGGAACGCGAGATCCTGCTCGCGCTCGCGGCCGCCGAGGGACGCCACGAGGCGCACTGGCTCGCCCAGCTCGGCGGCGATGATCGCGGCATCCCGCGCGCCGACATCCGCACCCGGCTCCTGGCCGGCCTCGCGCGCGCGTTCGGCTCGATCTTCGTGCTCGCGCTCGCTCAGCGCGCCGAGGCTCGATCGCCGTACTCGACCGATCCGCACGCGACCGCGGCCATGGCCGCAGACGAGCGCATCCACGGCGAGGTGGTGCGCGGGCTCGCCGCCCGCGGCCGTCGCCGGCTGGCCGGAACATTCCGCGCGGCGGTGTTCGGCGCGAACGACGGGCTCGTGTCGAACCTGGCGCTCGTGCTCGGCATCGGCGCGACGGGCGTCCCCGCGCCGGTCGTGCTCTTCACCGGCATCGCGGGCCTGCTCGCCGGCGCGCTGTCGATGGGCGCAGGCGAGTACGTCTCGGTCCGATCGCAGCGCGAGCTGCTCGAGGCATCCGCCCCCGACCCGACGGCGCGCGAGGCGCTCGGCGACCTCGACCTCGACGCCAACGAGCTCGCGCTCGTCTACCGGGCGCGCGGCATGGCCGAGGGCGAGGCGATCGACCAGGCCGCACTCGTGCTCGCGCGCGTGCAGGCCGCTGGACGCGTGCCGGCGCCGACCGACGCGATCGGCACGATGGAGCACGACGACGAGGCCGTCGGCACGGGCATGAGCGCCGCGATCTCGAGCTTCCTGTTCTTCGCGTCGGGCGCGCTCATCCCGGTGCTGCCGTGGTTGCTCGGGATGTCGGGACCCGCCGCCATCATCACCGCGACGGTGCTCGTCAGCATCGCGCTGCTGCTCACCGGCGCGACCGTCGGGCTGCTCTCGGGTGCGTCGCCGCTCAAGCGCGCGATGCGTCAGCTGGCGATCGGACTCGGCGCGGCCGCCGTCACCTACCTGCTCGGCCTCGCGTTCGGCACGACGATCGGGTGACCCCGCCGCGGGTCATCCGCCGGTGGGCTCGGTCACGAAGTCGATGAGCTCCTCGACGCGTCCGAGCAGGGCGGGTTCGAGGTCGCCGTAGCCGCGCACCCCGCCGAGGATGCGCTGCCAGGCGCGCGCGATGTCGGCCTGCTCGGCGTGGGGCCAGCCGAAGGCCGCGCACACGCCGTGCTTCCAGGAGGTCCCCCGGGGGATCTCGGGCCACGCGTCCCGGCCGAGCCGGGCCGGCTTCACGGCCTGCCAGATGTCGATGTACGGGTGGCCGACGACGAGCACGTGGCCGCGATGGCGACCCCGCATGACGGAATCGGCGATCCGCTGCTCCTTCGAGCCGGCCACGAGGTGGTCGACGAGCACGCCCACGCGTCGCCCCGGCCCGGGGCGGAACTCGTCGAGGACCTCGCCCAGCAGGTCGACGCCCTCGAGGTACTCGACCACGACGCCCTCGACGCGCAGGTCGGCGCCCCAGATCTTCTCGACGAGTTCGGCGTCGTGCCGGCCCTCGACGAAGATGCGGCTCGGGAGCGCGACCTTCGCGGGCGCCGACTCGGTCGCGAACGAGCCGGACGCGGTACGCAGCCGGCCCGTGGGAGCGGCCGCAGTGGGCGCGACGAGTCGCACGGGCTCGCCGTCGACGAGGAAGGCGTGCCCGAGCGGGAACATCCGGATGCGCCCGTGGCGGTCCTCGAGCGCGACGACCTGCTTCTCGACGCCCACCACGGCGCCGCAGTACCCGTCGGCCGCGACCTCGACCACGAGGTCCCGGACGGCCGGTACCTCCGGGATGGTGCGGCGCCCCGCCGCACGCCAGTCGCCGGCGAGCACGTCCTCGCCGTAGCGATCGGGTCCGAAGCGGTCAGGCGTCGCGTGAGGCACCGCATGAGGCTAACGGAGCGGACCTCGCGGTTCGGGCCGACACGCGTGGCCTCGGCGCGCGGAGGCCGGCGGCTATTCGGCGACCGGTCGCGGGAAGGCACGTCGCGAGAGGCCCAGCGTCCATCCCGCACCCGCGAATGCGACGCCCGCGGCGAGCGCGAGCGCCCACGGGATGCCGTAGGGCGCGGCGATGAACCCGAGCAGGATGGGGCCGATGCCGAGTCCGAGGTCGATGGCCGCACTCGCGGTGCCCGACGCGATGCCGCGCTCCGCCGGGGCGGCCGTGGCGAAGATCGCCGAGAAGAACGCCGGCGTGCTGAAGCTGACGCCGACCGCGATGACCGCGATGCCCGCGAACGCGCCCCACGGGTGCGCGACGACCGCCGTCAGCACCAGGCCGATCCCGATCGTCGCAAGCGCCGCGGCACCGAGCGGCAGCGACGGAAGCCGGTCCGGAACGCGGGCGAATGCGATGCGACACACGACCACGACGGTGCCGTAGGCGAACAGTGCGAGGCTCGGGTCGACGATCCCGACCCGGGTCGCGTGCAGCGAGGCGAAGGCGAGGAATCCGCCCACCGCGGCGAGCGAGGTGAGGAAGCCGATCGACGCCGGGATGGAAGGCCGGTGGACGATCCGGAACGGCTCGCCCCGCTCGGTCCGCGTCGTGCTCGTCTCGCCGATGGTGAGCACGAGTGCGGCCGTCATGAGCGCGAGCGTGGCGGCGCCGAGCCAGGCTGCCCCGTAGCCGAGGTTCTCGAGCAGCAGTTCGCCGAGCAGCGGACCGAGCGCGATGCCGAGGTAGAGGCCGAGGGAGTTGTACGACAGCGCCTCGCCGAGCCGCTCGGCCGGCGCGATGTCGGCCAGGGCCGCGAAGCCGGCGACGAAGAACGCGGCCTCGGCGACGCCCGCGGCCAGGCGCAGCGCGATGATCGTGACCAGGTCGGCGGCGACGGCGATGAGGGTGAAGCAGGCCGCGGCGAGCAGCGCGCCGCCGACGAGGAGCGGGCGTCGGCCGAACCGATCGGCCAGCCGGCCGGCGAATGGCCGGAGGATGAGCGCGGACACCGCGAAGGCGCCGAAGGCGATCCCCGCCGCGACCTCGTCCCGGGCCAGCGGTCCGGTCACGTACAGCGGCAGGACGAAGATCGCCACGCCGGCGGCGGTGAAGTAGGCGAGGTCCCCGACCGTGAGGGCGATGAACGTGCGGGTGAACAACGGTGCGCGTCCGGGCTCGGTCACGATGCACCCCCCCTCGAACCGGTGTGCTCGGCACCGGTCGCTCGGGTCGCGCCCAGCGTACCGCCGGGCGGATGGCGCGGCATCCGCCGATGACTAGCGGAAGTCGCGCGACCGGTTCGTCGTCGACACGGTGAGCGGCTCGAACCGGTCGGCGACGAGGTTCACCACGCCTTCGCGCGAGCGTTCGAGGATGCCGCGCACGACCATCGCGGGCGCCTCGCGCGCGATGCGGCGATACCGCGTCCAGACACCGACGCTCGCGATCACGTTGAGGGTGCCGGACTCGTCCTCGAGGTTCATGAACGTGATGCCGCTCGCGGTCGCCGGCCGCTGCCGGTGCGTGACCACGCCGCCGACCTCGATGCGTCGACCCGACTCCGCCGCGCGCAGCAGGTCGATGCGCACGACCCCACGGGCGTCGAGCCGCTCGCGCACGTGACGGATCGGATGGTCGTCGGGGGAGATGCCCGTCGCCCAGAGGTCGTACACCACCTGCTCGGCGTCGTTCAGCATGGGCAGCAGCGGCGGCTGCACGACGACGACCGCGCCCGGCAGGTAGTCGGCCCGATCCTGCGCGGCCTCGCCGGCGAGCCACAGCGCCTGGCGCGGCTGCAGGTCGAAGCACTCGAACGCTCCCGCCGCGGCGAGCGCCTCGAGCTGCGTGGCGTCCAGGTCGGCGCGGCGCGACAGGTCGGCCATGTCGCGGTACGGACCGTGCTGCTCGCGCTCGGCGACGATGCGCTCGGCGACCTTCTCGCCGATCGAGGTGACGTCGGCGAGCCCGAGCCGCACGGCGAACGCGCCATCGCGCCGATGCTCGGCCGAGTGGTCGGGCGCGTCGCGATCGAACTCGCCGACGCGGGGTTGCCTCGCGTCGGCACACTCCGGCATACCGGTGGGGCGACGGATGCCGCTCGCCCCCGCCGCGGCATCCGTCGCCGGCTCATCAGGGCCGGCCGCCCCGATCGGCTCGAGCCCGGCGTTCACGCCCGAGCGCGCGAGGTCGGGCCGGAGCAGCTCGACGCCGTGACGCCGGGCATCGGCGGTCAGCGTGTGCGGCGAGTAGAAGCCCATCGGTTGCGCGCGCAGCAGGGCGGCAAGGAACGCCGCGGGGTAGTGCAGCTTCAGCCAGGAGCTCGCGTAGACCAGCAGGCCGAAGCTGATGGCGTGGCTCTCAGCGAAGCCGAAGTTCGCGAACGCCTCGATCTTCGCGTAGATCGAGTCGGCGATGTCGGGCTCGATGCCGTTGCGAGCCATCCCGTCGTAGAGCTTCGCCCGCAGCCGCTCGATCTTCTCGACGCCGCGCTTGGAGCCCATGGCCCGGCGCAGCAGGTCGGCGTCGGCCGCATCGCAGTCCCCGACCGCGACGGCCATCTGCATGAGCTGCTCCTGGAACAGCGGCACCCCCAGCGTGCGCCGCAGCACGGGCTCGAGCTTGGGGTGCAGGTAGCTCACCGGTTCTTCGCCCGTGCGCCGGCGGATGTACGGGTGCACCGCGCCGCCCTGCACCGGGCCCGGACGGATGAGCGCGATCTCGACGACGAGATCGTAGAAGCAGCGCGGCTTCAGCCGGGGGAGCGTGCCCATCTGCGCGCGCGACTCGACCTGGAACACGCCGATCGAGTCGGCGCGGCACAGCATGTCGTAGACCGCGGGCTCCTCCTTCGGGATGGTCGCGAGCTCCCAGAGCTCGCCCGTGTGCTCGCGCACGAGGTCGAACGTGTACTGCAGGGCGGCGAGCATGCCGAGCCCGAGCAGGTCGAACTTCACGAGGCCCATCCAGGCGCAGTCGTCCTTGTCCCACTGCAGCACCGTCCGGTCCTCCATGCGGGCGTGCTCGATGGGGCAGACCTCGCCGACGGGCCGGTCGGTGAGCACCATGCCGCCGGAGTGGATGCCGAGGTGCCGCGGGAAGGTGAGCAGTTGCTCGGCGAGCTCGACGACGGCCGGGGGGATGTCGTGGTCCTGCGTCTCGACGACGGCGCCCCAGCGCTCGACCTGGCGCGACCACGCGTCCTGCTGCCCGGTGGAGTAGCCGAGCGCCTTCGCCATGTCGCGCACGGCGCCCTTCGGACGGTAGCTGATGATGTTCGCGACCTGCGCGGCGTTGTGCCGGCCGTACTTGCCATAGACGTACTGGATGATCTCCTCCCGGCGGTCGGAGTCGAAGTCGACGTCGATGTCGGGCTCCTCGTCGCGCAGCGACGACAGGAACCGCTCGAACGGCAGCTCGTAGAAGACCGAGTCGACGCCCGTGATGTCGAGCACGTAGCAGACCGCCGAGTTCGCGGCCGACCCGCGACCCTGGCACAGGATGCCGCGACGCCGCGCCTCCTGCACGAGGTCGTGCACGATCAGGAAGTACCCCGGGAAGTCCTTCTGCTCGATCACGTCGAGCTCCTTCGCGAGGCGCTCGCGCACGTGGTCGGGCAGGCCCGGATAGCGGCGGTCGGCGCCCGCCCACACGAGCTCGCGCAGCCACGACATGGGCGTGTGGCCCTCGGGCACCTGCTGGCGGGGGAGCTTCGGCCGGGCGCTGCGCAGCCGGAACGACAGGTCGCGCGCGAGCGTCACCGAGTGCGCGACGGCGCCCGGGTACCGCTCGAACCGCGCGAGCATCTCGGCGCCCGAACGCAGGTGCAGCCCGTCGGTGGCGGGCAGCCACCCGTCGAGCTCGTCGAGGCTTCGGCGGGCCCGCACCGCCGCGAGCGCCGACGCGAGCCGGTGCTCGCCGGGCGTGGCGTAGTGCACGGCGTTCGTCGCGAGCACGGGCACGTGCGCGCGGGCGGCGAGCTCGGCGAGCGCGTCGTTGCGGACCTGGTCGAGCGGGTCGCCGTGATCGGTGAGCTCGACGACCACGTGGTCGCGCCCGAACAGGGCGACGAGCCGGTCGAGCTCGCGCCACGCGGCCTCGGCCCCGCCCTCGCCGGCGAGCGCACGCCGCACCGCCCCCTTGCGGCACCCCGTGGGGATCACCCAGTGCCCGGCGGCGCGCTCGGCGAGCTGCTCGAGGTCGTACACCGGGCGGCCCTTCTCGCCGCCGGCGAGCTGCCCGGCCGTGATCGCGGCGGCGAGCCGGTGGTAGCCCTCCTCGCCGGCGGCGAGCACGAGCAGGTGCTCGCCCTCGGGGTCGGCCGCGCCCATCTGGGGCTCGGTGAGCCCGAACGACAGCTCGGCGCCGAACACGGTGTCGAGCTCGGGGTACGACTCGGCGGCCTCGGCGAAGCGGACGACGCCGTAGAAGCCGTCGTGGTCGGTGATCGCGAGGCCGGTGAGGCCGAGTCGGTGCGCCTCCTCGACGAGCCGCTCGGGCCCCGATGCGCCGTCGAGGAAGCTGAACGTCGAGTGCGCGTGCAGCTCGGCGTACGGCACGATCGGGCCGGCGGGCCGCTCGTCGGCGTCGTGCGAGGGGCGGTACGGATGCCGCTTCCGGCTCCATCCCGGACTGTCGCCGCCGTCGGCCACGACCTTCGAGCTGCCGCCGGGCCGCTGCCGGTCGGACAGTCGCCGCTCGAGCTCGGACCACGGGATCTCGGGATTGTTCCAGCCCATCAGTCGTACCTCGCCTCGGCCCACCAGCCCTCGGCGTCGCGCACCAGCAGCCACGCGCATCCGTCGTGGTCGACGACCTGGAACCGGTGCACGCGGCGCGCGCGCTCGGGATCCCACCAGCGCTCGACGACCGGCCAGGGGCCGGCCCACGCGCGCACCGGCGCAGGTCGCCCGGGACCGACCGCGAACGAGACGGGCGCCGACGAGATCGCGCCGCGCGCGTCGACCGACACGGCCGCGCCGCCCGCGTCGACGAGCGCGACCGGCAGCCGCTCGCGGAACACGCTCGCGGGCGCGAGCGCCGGAAGGCTGCCGGGCCACGGCGCCTCGGCCGCGGTGCGCTCGGGAGCGCGGTCGCCCCACGGCACGAGCACCTGCCGGTCGGCGAGCATGCGCCCGCCGCCGACCGCCGCGGTCACGACGCCCTCGTGCCCGAGCATGCTCTGCACGCGGGTCAGCCCGTGGTGCACGCGCTCGTCGGGGCCGCCGCCCCACAGGCCCTGCTCCTGGTTGCCCGTCGAGTCGACGCGCTCGGGCACGACGCGCAGGCGGACGATGGGGGAGTCGAGCCCCGCGTCGGCCGTGCCCGCGCCCTGCAGCTGCCAGCGCACCCGGTCGACCACGTCGGCGGGCGTGAACCACTGGGGGTGGAGCCAGCTGCGGCTCGAGTGCCCACCGCGCTCGTCGTCGAGCTCGACGCGGATGCCCGTGCACACGAGCCGCACGGCTCGCATCCGCTCGATGAACTCCTCGGCCCGCACGCGGAACGCGAACGCGAGCTGGTCGATGCGATCGAGCGGCGGCTCGAAGTGCTGCTCGACCTCGAAGTCGGGTGGGGGAGTGCGCGGCGCCACGCGCGACTGCTCGCGGCCGGCCGCGCGGTCGTGCGCGAACGCGCCCGCCGCCCCGAAGCGGCGCCGGACATCTTCATCGGGCAGCGCCGCGAACTCGCCGAGCGTTCGAACGCCCAGCCGGTGCAGCAGCGTCGTGGTGCGCGCATCGACCACGAGCGCCACGGGCAACGGCGCGAGGAACGCGGCCGCCTCGCCGGCCGGCACCACGTGGACGGGCTCGCCGTGCCGCACGGCCGCACGCGCCGCCTGCTCTGCCGCGAACGGGCCATCGGCGACGCCGACCCGGGCGACGCCGACCCCGAGCCCCGCGACGGCGTCGAGCAGCGCCCGCGCCGCGGCATCCTCACCGCCGTAGTACCGGGCCGGGCCGCGCGCCCGCATCGCGAGGGTGCCCGGCCGCAGCACCTGCACGCCCGGCACGATCGCCTCGATGCCGCGCACGACCGGCTCGAACGCCCGATGGTCGAGCGCGGCGTCGTACTCGAGCACCGTGAGCGCCGTCGAGCGGTACTGCGCCTCGCGGAGCTTGAGCCCGCGGGCCACGCCGTCGCGCCGTGCCGCCGCCGAGCACGAGTGCACGAGCCCCGACTCGGTCAGCGCGACGGGGAGTGCGGGGTCGATGCCGGCCTCGCGGCATGCGGCGAGCACGGGCCAGTCGGGGCACCAGAGCGCGATGGTGCGCACGACCGCGCTCACGAGGCCCTCGCCGCGAAGTCGGGCCGGTGCACGATGCCGCCGTCGGCGGCTGCCATGCCGGTGACGGATGCCGCGTCGCGCCCGGTCGCGTCGGCCTCGCCGATCGCGGCGAACCCCAGGTCGCCCGCCGGCAGCCGGAGGCGGCGCCGGCTGCCCCGGCCGACCTCGCCGCGACCCGTGACCCGGACGACGACCTCGCGCTCGGCGAGGTGCCCGTGCCCGTGCTCGAGCCCGGTCCACTCGCTCCGCTCGAGCTCGAGCCGCGCGTCACTGCCCGGCCAGTCGCCGTCGACGAGCAGCAGCGCGCCGCGCTGGCGGAGCCGGGCGGCGAACCGGGACGCCTCGGCGGGCGCGAGCCGGCCCGCCGGCCGCACGGCGACCACCGGGATGACGTCGGCGAGCGCTGCCGCGACCGTGAGCCACTGCCGGCCCGGATCGGGCACGAGCACGAGCCGCTCGAGGTCGATGCCGAACCGTGCGGCCGCCTCGACGCCGAACTCGGGGATGCCCGCGACGGCGACCCATCGCCCGCTCTGCGACGGACCCACGAGCGCCGCCATGAGCAGCGTGATCGACCCCTCGACCTGCACGACCGCGCCCTCGCGCAGCGCGCCGCCGGGCAGCACCGAGGCGAGCGCCGGGTGCGTGGGCACCGCCCGCGAATCGAGCCGGGTCGACTGCATGCCGCGGATGCGCGCCTGCAGCTCTTCGACGCGCTCGACTCGCGCTTCGCCGTGCGCCGCCGAGGCGGACTGCGCGGGTCGGGGAGCGGTCATCGTCACCACTCAATGTTCGAACACATGTTCGAATACGGCAAGTCGTGGAAGCCGTCCGTCCACGTCCCCGATCGGGGGCCGTGCACCGCGAATCGCGCCATGCGACCCCGGAAACGCGAGAAGGCCGGATCCGAAGATCCGGCCTTCTCGACAACGCGTGCGCGAGGGGGGACTTGAACCCCCACGCCCGTTAGGGCACTAGCACCTCAAGCTAGCGCGTCTGCCATTTCCGCCACCCGCGCGTTGTCATGAACCCCTGATCGCTCAGTGGCCGTAGACGACATTAGCACGGATTCCCGAGCCCCCTGACCACCCCAGCGCTGCCCCCGACCCACCCGAACGCTACGGTGGAGCGCATGGCCGAGACGACCCCGACCGACGCCCCGACGCCCGACGCGAACCCGGATGGCGCGGCCGCCGAAGCCGTCCTCGACGAGACCGCCGTCATCGCCCGCGACCTCATCCGGTTCGACACGACGAACCACGGCGAGGGCCGCTCGAACGGCGAGCGCGAGGCCGCCGAGTACGTCGAGGCGCGCCTGCGCGCCATGGGCCTCGAGACCGTGATGCACGAGTCCGCACCGCGCCGTGCGAGCGTCGTCGCACGCGTCCCCGGAGCGAACCCGGCCAAGCCGGCGCTCGTCGTGCACGGCCACCTCGACGTGGTCCCGGCCGATCCGCGCAACTGGAGCGTCGACCCGTTCGCGGGGGAGATCCGCGACGGCATGCTGTGGGGCCGCGGCGCGGTCGACATGAAGGACATGGACGCCATGATCCTGACCGCGGTCGGCGACATCCTCGCGGCGGGGAAGCTGCCCGAGCGCGAGCTCATCGTCGCGTTCTTCGCCGACGAGGAGGCCGGGGGCCTGTACGGCGCGAGCTGGCTGGTCGACGAGCATCCCGAGCTCTTCGCCGGCGCGACCGAGGCGATCAGCGAGGTCGGCGGCTACTCGATCACCGTCGGGGGCACGCGCGCCTACCTGCTCCAGACCGGCGAGAAGTCGCTCATCTGGGTGCGCCTGGTCGCGCACGGCCGGGCCGCGCACGGCTCCCGGCTCGTACGCGAGAACGCGGTCACGGCCCTCGCCCATGCGATCGCGAAGATCGGCCGCCGCGAGTGGCCCCTGCGACTCACCGGCACGACGCGCGAGCTCCTCGCCGCCATCGCCGGCGCCCTCGGCGTCGACCCCGAGCAGGTCGCTCCCGACGAGCTCGCGCTGGCGACCGGATCCGCGTCGGGATTCATCACGGCGACGCTGCGCACGACCTCGAATCCGACGCTCCTGAACGCGGGCTACAAGCACAACGTCATCCCCGACCGGGCGGAGGCGCTCGTCGACATCCGCACCCTGCCGGGCGAGGAGGACGACGTGCTCGCCGAGATCCGCGATCTCGTCGGCCCCGACATCGAGATCCAGGTCGTGCACCGCGACGTCGGCCTCGAGGCGCCGACCCGCGGACCGCTCGTCGACGCGGTCACGTCGGCGCTGCGCGTGCACGACCCCGAGGCGCAGGTGTTCCCGTACCTCCTGAGCGGGGGCACCGACAACAAGTCGCTCTCACGGCTGGGCATCGCGGGCTACGGCTTCGCGCCGCTGCGCCTGCCCGACGGGCTGGACTTCCCCTCCATGTTCCACGGCGTCGACGAGCGCGTGCCGCTCGACGCACTAGTCTTCGGTAGGCAGGTCCTGCGCGACCTGCTCCTCGCGTACTGAGTACGCGGTCCACCCGAACCCCCGACCACGACGGTCCGATGCCCTTCGCCGTGCGGAGGGCGGGAAGGCGATCCCGCGTTGCTCGAAGCCATCATCCTCGGCCTCGTGCAGGGACTCACCGAGTTCCTGCCGATCTCCTCGAGCGCGCACCTGCGCATCCTCGGCGAGTTCCTGCCCAACGCGGCCGACCCGGGTGCGGCGTTCACCGCGATCACGCAGCTCGGCACCGAGACGGCGGTGGTGGTGTTCTTCTGGCGCGACATCGTGCGGATCATCTCGCACTGGTTCCAGGCGATCCGCGGCAAGATCCCGCACAGCGACCCCGACGCGCGCATGGGCTGGCTCATCATCATCGGCTCGGTCCCGATCGTCGTGCTCGGCCTGCTGTTCCAGGACCAGATCGAGACGACGTTCCGCTCACTGTACGTGGTCGCGACGATGCTCATCGTCTTCGGCATCGTCCTCGGCCTCGCCGACTGGGCGGGGGCGAAGCGCCGCAAGCTCGACGACCTCACCTACCCGCACGGGCTCTACTTCGGCCTCGCGCAGTCGCTCGCGCTGATCCCGGGCGTCTCGCGATCCGGCGGCACCATCACGATGGGGCTCCTGCTCGGCTACGAGCGAGCGGCCGCGGCGCGGTACGCGTTCCTGCTCGCGATCCCCGCCGTGTTCGGATCGGGCTTCTTCCAGCTGTTCAAGAGCATGGGGGAGCCGGCGGTCTACGGCCCGGTCGAGACCGCCGTCGCGACCGCGGTGGCGTTCGCCGTCGCCATCCTGATCATCGCGGTCTTCATGAAGTGGATCTCACGGCACAGCTTCCTGCCCTTCGTGATCTACCGCATCGCGCTCGGCGTGACGATCTTCATCCTGCTGGGCGCGGGCGTCCTCGAGCCCTTCTGATCCGGCCGGCCAAGGGGGCGGATGGCTCAGCCCACGTCGCGCGGACGCCACGGCCCGCCGCCGGGCTGGTCGCCGCGCCTGCGCAGGTACCGCTCGAACTCCTGCGCGATCGCCTCGCCCGAGGCCTGCGGCGCGTCGACGGCGTCGCGTGCCTGCTCGAGCTGCTGGATGTATCCCGCCATCTCCTCGTCGTCGGCCGCCAGCGCGTCGACGCTCGCCTCCCACGCCTGCGCCTCGTCCTCGAGGGAACCGCGGGGGATGCTGAGGCCCGTGAGCTCCTCGACCTTGCCGAGGAGCGCGAGCACGGCCTTCGGCGACGGCGCGTTGTGCACGTAGTGCGGCACGGAGGCCCAGAGCGACACGGTCGGAATGCCGACGCGCTCGGCCTGGTCGGCGATGACGCTGAGGATGCCGACGGGCCCCTCGTAGGTCGAGCGCTCGACGCCGAGCGCGGCCCGCACCTCGGGGTTCTCGCTCGAGGCGAACACGGCGAGGGGGCGGGTGTGCGGGGCGTCGGCGAGCATGGCGCCGAGCAGCACGATGCCCTCGACGTCGGCCGAGAGCGCGGCGTCGATGAGCTCGGCCGCGAAGCCCTTCCAGGTGCGCGCGGGCTCGGCACCGAGCAGCACGTGCAGCGTGTCGGCGCCCGGACCCGTGACGATCTCGTCGTCGTCGTCGAGCGGCATCCCGCTCGGGCCGAGGATCGCCGCGCCCGGCCACGTGAGCCGTCGCACGCCGTCGGAGTCGGCCTGGATGGTCGGACGCGTGAACTGGTAGTCGAAGTACAGCTCGGGGTCGACCGCGGCGATCTCGACCAGGCCGAGCCGCTCGGACAGCAGCCTCGCGGCCCCCGTGGCGGCCTCGCCCGCGTCGTTCCACCCCTCGAAGGCCACGATGAGGAGTCGGCCGCCCTCGAATCCGGTCGGATGCTGCACTCGGTTCGCCCCGCTTCCCGAGACCGGGAACTCCGGGCTCATCTCCACAATAGGGCGTGCGGATAGAATCGCCCGTTGTGACCAAGCGCCTGCCCGCCGCCGTCCTCTGGGACATGGACGGCACCCTCGTCGACACCGAGCCGTACTGGATGCGGGCCGAGACCGAGCTCATCCGCGAGTTCGGCGGATCGTGGACCGAGGAGGACGCCCTGCAGCTCGTCGGCGCGGGGCTGTGGGATGCCGCGGCGGTCTTCCAGCGCGAGGGCGTCGACCTCCCCGCCGACGAGATCGTGGCGCGGCTCACCGAGCGCGTGCGCGAGCAGCTCGCGCAGCACGGCGTGCCGTGGCAGCCGGGCGCACAGGAACTGCTGAAGTCCGTGCGCGACGCGGGCATCCCGACCGCCCTCGTCACAATGTCGATCCGGTCGATGGCCGAGGACATCGTCGGCGCCATCCCCTTCACGGCCTTCGACGAGCTCGTCACGGGCGACGAGGTGGCGGCGCCGAAGCCGCACCCCGAGCCCTACCTCACCGCGGCCGGCCGGCTCGGCGTCGACATCGCGGACTGCGTCGCGATCGAGGACTCGCCGACCGGACTCGCCGCCGCAATGAGCGCGGGCGCGGTGTCCATCGGGGTGCCCCACATGCTCTCGCTCGACGAGGCTCCCTCGCACGTGGTCTGGCCCACCCTCGACGGTCGCTCGCTCGACGACGTCGTCGCGGTCGCGGCATCCGTCTGGGGGCGCGCATGAGCCGCGGCGAGGCGAGCGGGCCGTTCCGCACCGGCGACCGTGTGCAGCTCACCGGTCCGAAGGGCCGACTGCACACGATCACGCTCGAGCCGGGCAAGGTGTTCCACTCCCACAAGGGCCCGATCGCGCACGACGACCTGATCGGACTGCCCGACGGCTCGGTCGTCGCGAACGCCGTCGGCGTCGAGTACCTCGCGCTCCGGCCGCTCCTCAGCGACTTCGTCATGTCGATGCCGCGCGGCGCCGCGATCGTCTACCCGAAGGACGCGGCGCAGATCCTCGCGCAGGCCGACGTCTTCCCGGGTGCGACGGTCGTCGAGGCCGGCGTCGGATCCGGTGCGCTCTCGCTGTGGCTGCTGCGTGCGATCGGCCCGCAGGGTCGCCTGCTGTCGTTCGAGCGCCGCGAGGAGTTCGCCTCGGTCGCGCGGGGCAACGTCGCGACCTTCCACGGCGAAGACCCCGAGAACTGGTCCATCACCCTGGGTGACCTCGCCGAGACGCTGCCGGAACAGGCAGCCGACGCCTCCGTCGACCGCGTCGTGCTCGACATGCTCGCGCCCTGGGAGTGCATCGACGTCGTCTCGACGGCGCTCAAGCCCGGCGGAGTGCTGCTCTGCTACGTCGCGACGGCGACCCAGCTCTCCCGGGTCGCCGAGGCGATCCGGGCGACCGGTGCGTACACCGAGCCGCAGGCGAACGAGACCATGGTGCGCGGATGGCACGTGCAGGGGCTCGCGGTCCGGCCCGACCACCGCATGATCGCCCACACGGGCTTCCTGCTCACGGCGCGGCGGCTCGCGCCCGGCACCGTGCTGCCCGAGCTCAAGCGGCGGCCCTCGAAGACCGAGTTCAGCGACGAGGACGTCGAGGCGTGGACGCCCGGCGCGCTCGGCGAGCGCAACGTCAGCGACAAAGTGCTGCGCAAGCGCGCGAGGGCGGCGGATGCCGCGGCGCGCCGTTCCCGCGGCGACGACGACGATCCACACCAGACCACCGAGCCCGCCGACGCCGACTAGGCTGTCTGCCGCCCGTCCCACCCGACGAAACGAGGATCCGTGCGCGTCCCGCTCGCACTCATGGCCACCGCGACCGCCCTGGCGGTCACGCTCACCGGCTGCTCCGCCCCGGCACCCGAGCCGCAGGCGACGGCCGGTGCGTCGTCCGATCTCATCGAGGTGCGCGGCGACTTCGGCGACGCGCCCAAGGTGGACTTCCCGACGCCGGTCTCGCCCGGTACGACGCAGTGCACGACCGTTATCGAGGGCGACGGAGAGCACCTGGTCGACGGCCAGCAGGCGCTCGTCGGGCTGGCCGTGTACAACGGCACCACGGGCGACGAGATCCAGGTCGTCGGATTCGGCGAGGAGGACCCGGTCCCCGTCCTGCTCGGCAGCAACACGCTGCCCGGCCTCAGCAAGGGCCTCTCGTGCACGAGCGAGGGATCCCGGGTCGTCGTCGTCGTCCCGCCCGAGGACGGATTCGGCGAGGAGGGCAACGAGGATCTCGGCATCAGCGGCGACGACAGCCTCGTGGTGGTGTTCGACGTGCACCGCTCCTTCCTGACGCGCGCGAACGGCACACCGCAGCTCACGCGCGACGGATTCCCCGCTGTGGTCCTCGCACCCGACGGGCGTCCCGGCATCACGGTGCCCGACTCCGACCCGTTCGAGTCGACCGAGGTCGAGCTCCTCAAGAAGGGGCAGGGCGAGGAGGTCGAGTCGGGCGACCAGGTGCTCGTCCACTACACCGGCGTGAACTGGGCCGAGGGAACCGTGCTCGAAGGCGGTTCCACGTGGGAGCAGGGCGGTCCGACGGCGATCGTCGTCGGCGACGATGCGGTCGCCCAGGGGAGCCCGCCCTTCGCCGGGTCGCTCGAGGGCGTGACGGTGGGGTCCCAGGTGGGCATCGCGCTCCCGGCCGACGAGGCCGGCAACCCGGCGGCGTTCTACGTGGTCGACGTCCTCGGGGTGGTGTGACGACGAGCGGTCGCCGTGCCCCCGCGGCGCTTCAGTATGATCGCTGACGTGGCGTCATCCAAGCGCTCGGGGGAGCCGAGGATCCCGGTCGAGGACCGGCTGTTCAGCCTCGTCCTGGCACTGCTGGCCACCGAGACCGGGCTGCTGAAGTCCGAGATCCTCTCGACGGTGCGCGGATACGCCGAGCGCTACGACGCGCGCGGCGGCAACGCCAACCTCGAGCGCCAGTTCGAGCGCGACAAGGACGACATCCGCGACCTCGGCATCCCGCTCGAGACGGTGGAATCGCCCGACCGGCCCGGCGACAACCAGGCGTTGCGCTACCGGATCCCCAAGGGCGAGTACGACCTGCCGGTCGACGTGCGGTTCACGCCCGATGAGCTCGCGCTGCTCGGCCTCGCCGCCGAGGTGTGGCGCGAGGCCTCGCTGTCGGCCGACTCGCAGCGCGCGCTCACCAAGCTTCGCTCGCTCGGCATCGAACCGCGCGAACCCGTGATCGGCTACGCCCCGCGCCTGCGGGTGCGCGATGCCGCGTTCGAGCCGGTCCGCCAGGCGCTCGACAAGCGCCAGCGCGTCCGGTTCCGCTACCTCAAGCCCGGCGAGCACGAGCCGCGCCCGCGCACGGTCGAGCCCTACGCGATGGTGCTCCACGAAGGGCGCTGGCACCTGCACGGCCGAGACGTGGACGTCGCGGCAGGTCGCACGTTCCTGCTCTCGCGCATCGTGGGCGACGTCCAGGCGATCGCGGGGACGCCCTTCCCGCCGCCGCCGCCCGACATCCAGGACCGCGCACTGGCCGACCTGCAGGCGCTGCGCCTGTCGAACGCGGCCGACCTCGCGGTGCGTGCGGGATCCGACGCCGAGGTGCGGCTGGGCAAGCGCGCGGTGGCCGCCGACGAGGATGCGGGCGTCATCCGGCTGCACTACACCGACGCGGCCATCTTCGCCGACGAGTTGGCCTCGTACGGCCCCGAGGTGCGCGTGCTCGCGCCCGCGTCGCTGCGCGACGCGGTCCGCGACCGCCTCGAGGCCGTCGCTGCCGCCCACCGCTCAGGAGGCGCCGCATGAGCGGACCGTCTGCGCGGCGGCCGGCCGGCCTGCGCGCGCCCGACAAGCTCGTGTTCCTGCTCTCGCTGGTGCCGTACCTGCTCGAGCAGCGGGTCGTCGACGTCGCCGACGCCGCGACGCACTTCGGCGTCGGCGAGCAGGAGATCCGCGACGCGGTCATGCTCATCGCCACGTCCGGCCTCCCCGGAGCGACGGGCACGTACCAGCCCAACGACCTCTTCGACATCGACTGGGACTCCTTCGAGGAGGACGACGTCATCGTGATCGTGCACCACGTCGCGATCGACGACGCGCCTCGGCTCTCCGCCCGCGAGGCGGCGGCCCTCATCGCGGGGCTCCAGTACCTCTCGGCGCTGCCCGAGAACGCCGGCCGGGCCTCGCTCGCCGCGCTCACCGAGAAGCTGCGGGCCGGCGCGTCGTCGGCGCCGAGCCGGCTCGCGGTCGCCGAGGAGTCGGCCGACGAATCGCTCGCGACGGTGCGGCGTGCCGTGGCATCCGGTCACCGTCTCGACTTCGACTACCTCAACGCGCGCGGCGAGCGCCGGCGGCGCCGGGTCGATCCGCTGCGCATCGCGTCGCTCGGAGCCGACTGGTACCTGCAGGCGTACGACCACACGCGCGAGGACGTCCGCAACTTCCGCGTCGACCGCATGAGCGACCTCGAGGTGACCGACGAGCCCATCGGCGACCACTCCGGGCGCGCCATCCCCGAGACCCTGTTCCAGGCCTCGCCCGACGACCTCGAGGTGGTCGTCGACGTCGCGCCCGCCACGCTGCCGCTGCTCGGCGACTACCTCGCCGACTCGACGCAGGCCGAGGCCGGCGATCGATTGCGCGTGACGCTGCGGCTCGCGCACGTGCACGGCCTGAAGCGACTGGTCGCCGGCCTTCCGGGACTCGTCACCGTGGTCGCGCCCGAGGTCGCCCGCGCCGCCGTCGCGGAGTGGGCCGAGGCCGGACTCGCGGCCTACGCCGACGTGCCCGACGACCCCGATCCGCGCGTGACCGAAGCGTGAGATCGGCACCGCTCACGAGCAGGTAGACTGGCCGCACCATCCCGCCAGAATGGACGAGCACCTATGTTTGGAAACGCCTTCACCGGTTGGCACGCGCTGATCATCCTCTTGGTGATCCTGCTGCTGTTCGGTGCGCCGAAGCTTCCCGCGCTCGCGCGGAGCCTGGGCCAGTCGATGAAGATCCTCAAGAACGAGGTCCGCTCCGAGGACGCTGAGGCGGCCGACGGCACGGCAGCGAAGACCGAGGCTCCGGCCCAGTCGACGCCGGCTGCGGCTGCCGAGCCGACGACCACGCCGGCCGCGCCCGCCGACCAGGCCAAGCGCACGGACGCCGGCCCGAGCGCCTGACCCCGTGTCTGCCGTGAAGGATCGCGGCACCCGCAATCCCGAGAAGCGGATGTCGCTCGGGGCGCACCTGCTCGAACTGCGCAAGCGGCTGTTCATCTCCGCGATCGCGATCGTCGTCGGCATGGTCGCCGGCTGGGTGCTCACCGACCTGTTCGTGTGGCAGGCCATCCAGGAGCCGGTCAACCTCGTCGTCGAGGCGCAGCAGGGCACCGACGCAGCGAGCACCGGGATCATCTTCCCGACGATCTCGAGCGCGTTCGACCTGCGCCTGCAGATCGCGTTCACCCTCGGCATCGTGATCTCCGCGCCGGTGTGGCTCTACCAGATCTTCGCCTTCCTCGTGCCGGGGCTCAGCTCGAAGGAGCGCAAGTACACCTTCGGCTTCTTCGCGACCGCGATCCCGCTGTTCTTCGCCGGCTGCGCGGCCGGATGGTTCGTGCTGCCGAACATCGTCAAGCTCATGACGAGCTTCGTCCCGGAGGGCGCCGAGACCCTGCTCACGGCGAAGGAGTACATCGACTTCGTCCTGAAGCTCGTGGTCGCGATCGGCATCGCATTCGTGCTGCCGGTCTTCATCGTGCTGCTGAACTTCGCGGGCGTCATCAGCGCGAGCTCCATCATCAAGTCGTGGCGCATCGCGATCCTCGTGATCGTGCTGTTCACCGCGTTCGCCACGCCGTCGGCCGACGTGGTCTCGATGTTCATGCTCGCGCTCCCGATGATCGGCCTGTACTTCGCGGCGTACGGGATCGCCTTCCTGCATGATCGCCGCGTGGCCAAGCGCACGGAACTGGAGTTCGGGACGGCTGTCTAGGCTGGAGGGGTGAAGAGCCTCTCACCGGCGGAGCGATACGCCCTGTCGCGACAGCAGCAGCGACAGCCCAGGCTGCAGGAGTTCGCCGCCGGCCTCTCGTTCGACCTCGACCCGTTCCAGCGTGCGGCGTGCGCCGCGCTCGACGATGGGCGCAGTGTGCTCGTCGCGGCGCCCACGGGCGCCGGCAAGACGGTCGTCGCCGAATTCGCCGTGTACCTCGCCATGCAGGCGGGCGACGAGAAGGTCTTCTACACGACGCCGATCAAGGCCCTGTCGAACCAGAAGTACCAGGAGTTCGTCGACACCTGGGGAGCGCGCAACGTCGGCCTGCTCACGGGCGACACGAACATCAACTCCGGCGCCCGGATCGTCGTCATGACGACCGAGGTGCTGCGGAACATGCTCTACGCCGACTCGCCGCTGCTCGACCGGCTCGCGTACGTCGTGATGGACGAGGTGCACTACCTCGCCGACCGGTTCCGGGGGGCCGTGTGGGAGGAAGTGATCATCCACCTGTCCGAGGCGGTGCGACTGGTCTCGCTGAGCGCAACCGTGTCGAACGCCGAGGAGTTCGGCGACTGGCTGCAGGCGGTCCGCGGCGAGACCGACGTCATCGTCTCCGAGCAGCGTCCCGTCCCGCTCGAGCAGCACGTGCTCGTCGGTGCGAAGCTCGTCGACCTGTTCGACTCGTCGGGCCAGGCGGCGACGCACCGGGTCAACCCCGAACTGCAGCGACTCGCGCGAGCGGGAGGGCGCTCCATCCAGGGCCGATCCCAGCGCGGGCGCCGGGGCAGCGACCGCGGACGCTTCCATGGATCGGGCGGCGGACCAGGGGGCGGCCGGGCCGAACGGCCCGAGGTCGTCGAACTGCTCCGCGGCAAGCACCTGCTGCCGGCCATCGTGTTCATCTTCTCCCGGGCCGGGTGCGACCAGGCGGTCCGCCAGGTGCTGCGCAGCGGCATGCGGCTCACCGACACCGCCGAGCGCGACGAGATTCGCGCGATCGTCGAGGAGCGAGCCCGGACGCTGCGCGACGAGGACCTCGCGGTGCTCGGCTACTGGGAGTGGCTCGAGGGGCTCCAGCGCGGCGTCGCCGCCCACCACGCCGGCATGCTGCCGACGTTCAAGGAGGTCGTCGAGGACCTCTTCCAGCGCAAGCTGCTCAAGGTCGTCTTCGCGACCGAGACGCTCGCGCTCGGCGTGAACATGCCGGCGCGCTCGGTCGTCCTCGAGAAGCTCGAGAAGTTCAACGGCGAGGCGCGGGTCCCGATCACGCCGGGGGAGTACACGCAGCTCACCGGACGCGCCGGGCGACGTGGCATCGACGTCGAAGGGCACTCGGTCATCCAGTGGGTCGACGGCCTCGATCCCGAGTCGGTCGCCTCCCTCGCCTCGCGGCGGAGTTACCCGCTGAACTCCAGCTTCAGCCCCACCTACAACATGGCCGTCAACCTCGTCGACCAGTTCGGCCGCGAACGCACGCGCCAGGTGCTCGAGCTGTCATTCGCGCAGTTCCAGGCGGATCGGGCCGTGGTCGACCTCGCCCGCACCCTGCGCAAGCAGGAGGAGTCGATGACGGGGTACGAGCAGGCGATGCGGTGCCATCTCGGCGACTTCGGCGAGTACTTCTCGATCCGCCGGCGCATCGGCGGGCTCGAGCGCCAGCAGGCGAAGGGCAACCCCACGCACGCCCAGCGCGAGCGGATGCAGCGCGAGCTCGCCGCGGAACGCAAGCGCCTGCGAGCCCATCCCTGCCACGGCTGCGCAGAGCGCGAGCAGCACGCGCGGTGGGCGGAGCGCTGGTGGCGGCTGAAGAAGGACCACGACGACCTGTCCCGCCAGATCCGGACGCGCACGGGCCAGGTGGCGAAGCGGTTCGACCGGGTCGCCGAGGTCCTCGAGGAGCTCGGCTACCTCGAGTCCGACGGGCAAGGCGGGCTCACGTCCACCGCGGCAGGCCGCACGCTCAAGCGCATCTACGGCGAACGCGACCTCCTCGTCGCGGAGTCGCTGCGACGGGGCCTGTGGGATCGACTCGACGTTCCGTCGATCGCCGCGATGGCCGCCGCGCTCGTCTACGAACCGCGGCGCGACGAGCGAGGCATGCAGTTCCGGCTGCCGAAGGGACCGTTCCGCGAGGCGTTCGACCGCACGACCGACGCGTGGAGCGAGCTCGACGACGTCGAGCGCGACCACCGCCTGCCGGGCAGCGAGCAGCCCTCGCCGGCGCTCGCGTCCGCGATGCACGCGTGGGCGCGCGGCGTCGGGCTGGGCGCGATCCTCGCCGACACCGAGCTCGCGGCCGGCGACTTCGTGCGGCTCACCAAGCAGGTCATCGACCTGCTCGACCAGATCTCGATCGTGGCCGAGGCCGAGCTCGGCGCCACCGCGCGCGCCGCGATCGACGCCGTGCGCCGCGGCGTGGTGGCGTACGGGGCGGCGGCGTGAGCGCGGCTCCGCCGCGGCCCGACGGCGCGTCGCCCGTCCGCGCCCGCGTCACGGCCCGCGCCCGGCTGCCGCTGCCGCTCTGGGCGGCCCTGCTCCTCTCGGCGCTCGGCGGGTTCGTGTACGACCTCGGCTTCCCGAGTGCGAGCGTCTGGCCGCTCGCCTTCGCGGGCATCGCCATGGCGCTGCTGAGCCTGATCGGCCGGTCGTCGTGGGCGGCCTTCCACGTGGGCCTGGTGTTCGGCCTCGCGTTCTACCTCACCCACGTGTCGTGGACGTCGCTGTACCTGGGCCCCATCCCGTGGCTCGCGCTCTCGATCCTCGAGTCGCTCTTCGTCGCCGGAGGCGCGGTGCTCATCGCGCTCGCGTACCGATGGATGCCGCGCGCCACCGATTCCCGCTGGGCGCGACTCGTACTGCTGCCGCTCCTGGTCGCCGGGCTGTGGGTGCTGCGCGAGACCGCGTCGGGCACGCTGCCGTACACCGGCTTCCCGTGGGGTCGCGCCGCACTGAGCCAGTCCGAGAGCCCCTTCGCCGACGTGGTGTCGTGGGTCGGCTTCTCGGGTCTCGGCTTCGTCATGGTGGCGATCGTCGCGGGGATCATCGAGTGGGTGCGGCTTCGCGGATGGCGCGACCTGCGGACGGGCATCCCGATCGCTGCGCTCCTCGTGGTGGCGATCGTCGTACCGGCCTGGCAGACGAGCCCGACCGGAGAATTCCGGGTGGCGAGCGTGCAGGGCAACGGCCCGTCCGGATACTTCGACGAGCGGTCGCAGGGTGACGTGCTCGCCGCGCAGCTCGATGCGACCGAACCGATCCTCGACGAACCGGGCGTCGACGTGCTGCTCTGGCCCGAGGGCGGATCCGACATCGACCCGACGCGCAGCGCCGACGCCGCCCGGGTCTTCGACGACCTGAGCGAGCGGCTCGACGCCCCCGTGGTCCTCAACACGGTGACCGTCGACGAGGAGGCGGACGAGGAGCGCTTCTACAACACCTCCCTCCTGTGGAAGGCGGGCGAGGGGGCGGTCGACCGGTACTCGAAGCGCTACCCAGTGCCGTTCGGCGAGTACATCCCCGACCGGTGGTTCTACGACGCCCTCGTGCCCGAGCTGACCGGCCTCGTCCAGCGCGGCTACTCGCCCGGAACCGAGCCGCCGGTCTTCGACATCGACGGCACCATGGCCGGACTGGCCATCTGCTTCGACGTCATCTACGACGGCGTGATCTGGGAGGGTGCCCGCGACGGCGCGGAGGTCTACCTCCTGCAGACGAACAACGCCGATTTCCGCGGTACCGACGAGAACGAGCAGCAACTGGCCATCGCACGGCTCCGTGCGATCGAGACCGGGCGCTCGGTGGTGAACATCTCGACCGTCGGCACGAGCCAGGTCATCGACCCGTCGGGTCGGACGATCGATTCGCTTCCCGCATACGAGGCAGGGGCCATGGTCACCGACGTGGAGCTGCGGACGGGCATCACGCCCTCCGTCGCGCTCGGCGGGATCATCCCGACGCTGATCGGAATCGGCGCCATCGCCGGACTCATCGCGGCCGGAGTCCGCGCCGGCATGCGGAACGCCCCGCGTCGGAACGGGTCCGAGCGGGGCGTCGACGGGGGAACGGCGGTCTAGGCGCCGATCTTCTGCTGGCCGCGGCGGGCCCGCAGGTAGTTCAGTCGCTCCTGGAGGATCTCCTCGAGCTCCGCGCGGGTACGACGCTCGAGCAGCATGTCCCAGTGGGTGCGGGCGACCTTCTCGCCCGAGCGGTCGATCTCGACGGGCTTCGAGTCGACGAGGAGGACTGCCGAGCTGCCGCAGTGACGGCACTCCCACGTCTCGGGGATCTCAGCCTCGGTCGAGAACACCATGTTGGTGTCGCGACCGCAGGTCTCGCACTGGTACGTGTACTCCGCGCGCTCCGCGAAGACGACGCCATCCTCGCTCTGCAGGCTCTGCGCGCCGATTCGCATGCCCCGAAGGCTCCGGTCCGCCATGGCGTACTCCTCTCGCTCGTCATCAGGTATAAACGATCAAGCTGGGCATCTTCTTTCCGCGGGCTGGGCTTTTGCAGGAGAACTCTCAGCTTTGCGAGACGATCCGCAGCGCGAGGTCGGCGCGGTCGGTGACGAGCCCGTCGACGCCGAGGGCGAGCAGGCGCCGCATGTCGGCCTCGTCGTTCACCGTCCACACGTGGACCTCGACGCCGGCCGCGTGCGCGGCGGCGAGCAGGGCGGGCGAGAGCAGCACCACGCGCCCCACGCGTTCGGGGATCTGCAACGCGCCGAGCCCGGCGGTCGCGCGGCGCATGAGGGCCGCATTGCGAGTGACGGATGCCGCGCGCGCCCGCAGCACGGATGCCCGACCGGCCGACGTGGCCGCCTGGGGGAGGGCGGCCACGAGGCGTCGACGACGTGCATCGGCGAACGAGGTGAGCAGTACGCGGTCGGCCGCGTCCGCGCGACGGATCGCCTCGATCGCGGCCGGCACCGCGGCATCCGTCTTGACGTCGATGTTCAGGCGGGCTTCGGGGAACGCGTGCAGCAGCTCGTCGAGCGTGCCGAACCCGTGGCCGCCGCCCAGGTCGACGCGGCGGAGCTGGTCGACCGTGAGGCTCGCGAGCGGTTCGGGGCGGGCGGCCACGCGCCTCAGGGTCGGGTCGTGCGCGAGCACGGCGGCGCCGTCGGCGCTCACGTGGACATCGGTCTCGAGGTAGGTCGCGCCGACGCGGACCGCCCGCTCGAACGCGGCGAGCGTGTTCTCGGGCACGTCGATCGCCAGCCCGCGGTGCGCGAGCACACGTGGCCTGGGCGGCTCGAACCAGCGCGAGGTCACCGGCGGGTGGAGGTCAGGCGAGCCCGCCAGGCCGGGAGACGCCGCTTCCGGCGCCGCCGGCGGCCTCGCCGTTCGGCGTGAAGGCGCGACCGATGCCCTTGAGCGCCTCGGTCAGCTCGCTCGGGACGATCCAGAGCTTGTTCGCCGCACCTTCGGCGAGCTGCGGCAGCATCTGCAGGTACTGGTAGCCGAGCAGCTTGGGGTCGGGGTCGCCCTTGTGGATGGCGTCGAAGACCGTGAGGATCGCCTCGGCCTCGCCCTGGGCGCGCAGCACCGCGGCCTTCGCGTCGCCCTCGGCCTTGAGGATCGCCGCCTGCCGCTCACCCTCGGCCGTGAGGATCGCGGACTGCTTCGTGCCCTCGGCGGTGAGGATGAGCGCGCGGCGGTCCCGCTCGGCGCGCATCTGCTTCTCCATCGAGTCCTGGATCGACAGGGGAGGGTCGATCGCCTTGAGCTCGACGCGCGACACGCGGATGCCCCACTTGCCGGTCGCCTCGTCGAGCACCACGCGGAGCTGGCCGTTGATGTTGTCGCGCGAGGTCAGCGCCTCCTCGAGGTTCAGGCCGCCGACCACGTTGCGCAGCGTGGTGGTCGTCAGCTGCTCGACCGCGCCGAGGTAGTTCGCGATCTCGTACGTCGCGGCCCGCGCGTCGGTCACCTGGAAGTAGACGACGGTGTCGATCGACACCACGAGGTTGTCCTCGGTGATCACCGGCTGCGGCGGGAAGGAGACGACCTGCTCGCGCATGTCGACGAGCGGCCGCAGCCGGTCGATGAAGGGCACGAGGATGTTCAAGCCGGGCGTCAGCGTCTTGTGGTAGCGGCCCAGGCGCTCGACGATGCCGGCATACGCCTGGGGAATGATGCGGATCGACCTCGCGATGACGACGATCGCGAAGATCGTGATCGCCGCGACGGCGATCACGGTGATGATGGGTCCGACGTCGTTCACGCCTCTGAGCTCCTCTCCACCGGGACGACGACCGCCGTCGCCCCGTCGATGCCGGTCACGAGCACGCGCTCGCCGACCGCGACATCCGCCTGCTCGGTGATCGGCGACAGCCGCGCCGTCCACACGTCGCCGTTCTGCAGCTTGACCTGGCCGCCGGAGGCGGTCACGGTGCGCAGCACCGCCCCGTCGGCTCCGATGAGCGCGTCGATGTTGCTGCGTGCCGGGTCGGCGCCACGCCGGAGCCGGCGAAGCAGCGGAGGCCGCAGGACGAGGATGAGCGCGACCGACACGACGGCCGCGATGATGAACTGCGCCCACCACGGGATGCCCGCCAGACCGGAGAGCAGGCCCGCCACGCTGCCGAGCGCGAGCATGAGGAACGTCATCTCGAGGGTGAACACCTCGACGGTCGCGAACACGAGGATCAGCACGACCCAGGCGATCCACGCGTACTGCGTCAGCACATCCAATTCGACTCCTTCGGGGCCCGTCACGAACCTAGCAGCGGAGGGCCCGCCAGTGGGGGAGTTGGTAGTCTCGGTGCGGCGCGCCGGAGCGCGCCCCCGCGACATCCGCACCACTGAGGAGCCCAACGTGACCAACCCGCTCGCACCCGGATCGCTCGACGGTCGCGTCGCCCTCGTCACGGGGTCGTCCCGCGGCATCGGCGCCGACACCGCCCGCTACCTCGCCGAGGCAGGGGCCGCCGTCGTGATCAACTACCGCAGCAAGGCGCCGCGCGCCGAGAAGATCGCCGGCGAGATCACCGCCGGGGGCGGTCGTGCGATCGCCGTCGGCGCCGACCTGACCGACGCCGCCTCCGTGCAGGCCATGTTCGAGCACGCCGTCGCCGAGCTCGGGCCGATCGACGTGCTCGTGCTCAACGCGTCCGGTGGCATGGAGACGGGCATGGGCGAGGACTACGCCATGCGCCTCAACCGCGACGCCCAGGTCAACGTCGTCGACAACGCGCTGCCCCACCTCGCGGATGGCGCGCGCATCGTGTTCGTGACCAGCCACCAGGCGCACTTCATCCGCACCACCCCGACCATGCCCGAGTACGAGCCGGTCGCCCTCTCCAAGCGCGCGGGCGAAGACGCCCTCCGGGCGAAGCTGCCCGAGTTCGACGCGAAGGGCGTCGAGTTCGTCGTCGTCTCGGGCGACATGATCGAGGGGACCATCACGGCGACGCTGCTCGAGCGCGCGAACCCCGGCGCGATCGCCGCGCGCAAGGAGGACGCGGGGCGACTGTACGACGTAGCCGAGTTCGCCGCCGAGGTGGCCTCCGCCGCCGTCGAGCCGATCCCTGCCGACCACACGCGCTACGTCGGCGACACCTCGGGATTCACGCCCGAGTAGGAGCAGAGCCTGCGTAGGAGTAGCGCCTGCACGCAGCGAACGGGGCCGGTCGGAATCATCCGCCGGCCCCGTTCGCGTGGAGTGACGGTTCAGCTCGACAGCTGCATGCCGCGCGCGAAGGTGAACGCGCGCACGATCTGCACGATCCCGAGGACGATGAGCGCGATGCCGACGATCCAGAACAGGATCGCGACACCCCAGAGTGGCGAGAAGAGCAGCACGATGCCCGCGAGGATGCTGAGGATGCCGAAGAAGATGCTCCAGCCCCTCGACGACGAGCTCCCGGACTGGGCCAGCGCGACCGCGCCCTCGATGATCCAGAGGATGCCGATGAGCACGCCGAGGAAGATGCCGATCACCATGGCGCTGTCGCTCGGGCTGGTGAGCATCAGCACGCCGCCGACCACGAACAGGATGCCGAGGATGATGTCCAGTGCCCTGGCGCCGCCGGAGATGCCCCTCGAGAAGATGCCGAGGCCGACGTAGGCGAGCCCGGCGATCACGAAGTAGATGCCGAGCATCACGGTGAGGAAGATCGCCGCCTTGTCCGGCCAGAACGTGATGAAGATGCCCGCGAGGAGCGCGAGCACGCCCGTCACGCCGAGCGCGACGCGGATCGTGTTGACCGCCGACTTGGTCAGCTCGGCGGAATCGAATGAGAACGCGGCGAAGGTACTGCTGGATTGGGGGGAGGACATTCCGACGACTCCTTCCGGCGCGCGCTCCGCGCGCTCGCGATCAGGGTATTCCCCGCGGGGTGGAGGGGCGGGGAGCCTTTCGTCCCGTGGAGAGCGTGTCGTCGGGCGTCGCCTTCCCGCCGCGGGCCGCGCCTCGATCCCCGGGACGCATCGTGCGCTCCGCGTCAAGCCCGCCGGCGGCGACCACCGGATGCACGGGCGTGCGCCAGACTGGGACGTCCGATTCGAGCAGGGGAGCCGCGTGGGTGGACTGAGGCACAGGATGCAGGAGATCGCGGAGCAGCGCTTCGGCTGGACCGCGCTGAAGCCCGGGCAGGCCGAGGCGATCGAGACGGTCGTCGCGGGGCGTGACGTGCTGGTCGTGATGCCCACGGGGTACGGCAAGTCCGCGGTGTACCAGATCGCGGCCCACCTACTCGACGGCCCCACGCTCGTGATCTCGCCGCTCATCGCACTGCAGGCCGACCAGGTCCGACACCTCGAGCGGGCATCCGGCGAGGGTGCGGCCGTCGCGGTCAACTCGTCGCACAGCGACCGCGCGAACGAACGCGCGTGGGAGGCCGTCGCGTCGGGCGAGGCCGAGTTCGTCTTCCTCGCCCCGGAGCAGCTCGCGAAGCCGGAGGTGGTCGACGAACTCGCCGCGCTCGGCGTCTCGCTGGTGGTCGTCGACGAGGCCCACTGCGTCTCGTCGTGGGGTCACGACTTCCGCCCCGACTACCTGCGGCTCGGTGCGGCCATCGAGGCGCTCGGTCGCCCGCGGGTCGTCGCGCTCACCGCGACCGGGTCCGCGCCGGTGCGTGAGGAGATCGTCGAACGGCTCGGTCTCCGCGAGCCGCGCGTCCTCGTCGGCGGCTTCGACCGGCCGAACATCCACCTCGGCGTGTCTCGTCACGAGGACGATGCGGCGAAGGAGCGCGCGATCATCGAGACCGCGCTCGAGGTGGCGCGGCCGGCGCTCGTGTACGTCGCGACCCGAGCGGACACGGAGCGGTTCGCGGAGCGGTTCCGCGAGGAGGGGCTCCGCGCCGCCTTCTACCACGGCGGCATGCCCGCCCGAGCGCGACGCGAGGTCCACGAGGGGTTCCTGGCCGACGAGTTCGATCTCGTGGTCGCGACGAGCGCGTTCGGCCTGGGCGTCGACAAGCCGAACGTGCGCGCGATCGTGCACGGCGACGTCACCGAGTCGATCGACGCGTACTACCAGGAGGTCGGCCGGGGCGGTCGCGACGGTGAGCCGGCCGATGCGACCCTGCACTACCGGCCCGAGGATCTCGGCCTGCGCGCGTTCTTCGCGTCCGGCCGGCCGCGCGAGGACCGCGTCCGCGCGGTCGCCGGGGCGCTGTCGGCCACCGATGCGCCGCGCTCGGGCCGCGAGGTCGCCGAGGCGCTCGGCCTGCCGACTCGGGCGGTCACCGCCATCCTGAACATCCTGGTCGAGGCGGATGCCGCGACCGCCGTCGAGGGCGGGGTCATCGTCCACGGCGAGCTCCCTGGCGAGACGGCGCTCGCGCTCGTCGACGAGGTCGCCGAACGACGCCGACGCATCGACGAGTCGCGGCTCGCGATGATCCGCGGCTACGCCGAGACCACCCGGTGCCGGCGTGCGTACCTGCTCGAGTACTTCGGGGACGCGGTCGACTCGCCGTGCGGCAACTGCGACACGTGCGACGACGGGTCGGCCTCCGGGTCCGACGAGGGTGGCGCCGAGGGGGAGTACCGCCTCGACCAGGCGGTCCGCCATCGCGAGTGGGGCGACGGACGCGTGATGAGCATCGAACCCGACCGGATCACGGTGTTCTTCGACGAGGAGGGCTATCGGGTGCTGTCGCTCGCGGCCGTGCGTGACGGTGGGCTGCTGACCGCGTCGTGACTGACGGGTCGGCGCCGCTCGATGGCGCGTGCGCCGCTTCTCCGTGAAGTTGCCGCCCCGGGGAAGATCACGAGAGCGTCGGGGGTCCTATGTCGCTCGCCAGACGGGCGGGACGCGCATCAGCTCGGCGTCCGATGCGGCGAATTCCGCATGATGCCTTCGCGCTCGAGGTAGGAGCAGGTCGCGTGGTACGCCCCGTCGATGCGTCGGCGGATGGCGTCCGGCGTCAGGTTGCGAGCGATGCGGTTCTCGCGCTCAGTCGTGGTCCCGGTCGGCAGCACATGCAGGCGGACCCCCGGAGGCAGCGACGCCGAGTCGCGCGCGAAGCGGTGCCGCCGGGAGATCTCGAAGGCGACGCGCGCGTTGTCGAGCTGGTGGCGTGGTGCGGTGAGCGGGAACTCGATGCGACCGACCTGAAGCACGTGGATCTCGGTGGCGCCGGCCGCGGCCGCCTCGCTGATCGGGATGGAGTTCACGATCCCGCCGTCGAGGAAGTGCTCGCCGTCGATCTCGACCGCCGGGAAGACGCCCGGCAGCGCCGACGAGGCCAGCACCGCGGGGATCAGCGGGCCCTCGCGGAACCAGTGCTC
Source organism: Agromyces sp. NPDC056523 (assembly GCF_042794545.1). Classification (NCBI taxonomy): domain Bacteria; kingdom Bacillati; phylum Actinomycetota; class Actinomycetes; order Micrococcales; family Microbacteriaceae; genus Agromyces; species Agromyces sp. NPDC056523. The sequence goes on along the minus strand of NZ_JBHTTM010000002.1, from coordinate 273,455 downwards.
GGCCGCTCGCTCGATGCTCGCGGCGCAGCAGCGGAACTCGACCTCGAGGTCGGCGAACGTGCGCGCCTCGGGCAGGCCGGTCTTCAGCAGCCGGACCAGCGGACCGGTCGACATGACGTGCGTCCGCCCGGGGCGGAAACCCATCCCGCTGGTCAGCACCCTGGCGTCGCGCGAGGTCCAGGCACGTTCCAGCCGGGCCACGCTGAGGTCGACCCCGGAGGCGATGATGGCGCCGTTGATCGCGCCGATCGACGTGCCCACGATGAGATCGGGGCGGACGGCGCGCTCGAGCAGCGAACGGAGCATGCCGATCTGCACGGCGCCCAGCACGCCGCCCCCGCCGAGCACGAACGCCACCCTCGCCGAGCCCATGGCGCCATTGTCGCACCGGGTGCTCGCACTTCACGTGACGTTCGGCCCGGTACGCAGTCGACGTGGCGTCGGCCGCTGGACATCGCGGGGGAGAGGTGGCACGATCACGCAGGTGAGCAGCAGTCCCGACTCGCACGCGCCGCAGCTCGACGACCTCGTCCGCCTGCGGCGGGTCCGCGATCGGATCGACCGGGAGTACGCGCAGCCGCTCGATGTCGCGGCGCTCGCGCGTGGCGCGAACATGTCAGCCGGCCACCTCAGTCGGCAGTTCCGGCTGGCATACGGCGAGTCGCCGTACTCGTACCTCATGACCCGCCGCATCGAGCGCGCGATGGCCCTGCTGCAGCGCGGGGACTTGAGCGTGACGGACGTGTGCTTCGCGGTCGGCTGCTCGTCGCTCGGCACCTTCAGCACGCGGTTCACCGAGCTGGTCGGCGTGCCGCCGAGCGTCTACCAGCGTGAGGCACGCCACCCGACCGAAGGCATGCCGTCGGTCGTGGCGGGTGTGCCCTCCGTCCTCGCCAAGCGCGTCGCTCGACCGGTCAGGAATCGAGAAGCGACAGCCGGGAGGCGCCGATAGCGTGACGGGCATGGACATCACGATTCAGTACACGTTCCTGCCGCACACCGACCCCGAGGCCTCGCTCTCCTTCTACCGGGACGTCCTCGGGTTCGAGGTGCGCAACGACGTCGGGTACGAGGGAATGCGATGGATCACGGTCGGTCCGGCGGGCCAGCCCGGGACATCCGTCGTGCTCTATCCGCCGACCGCCGACCCGGGCGTCACGGAGGACGAGGGTCGCACCATCGCCGAGATGATGGCGAAGGGCACGTTCGCGAGCATCGTCCTCGCCTCGCCGGACGTCGACGGCACGTTCGAGCAGGTGCAGGCCAGCGGCGCCGAGGTGGCCCAGGAGCCGATCGACCAGCCCTACGGCGTGCGCGACTGCGCGTTCCGCGATCCGGCAGGCAACATGGTCAGGATCCAGGAGCCGCGCTGATCCCCGCGACGGCCACGACCACGACCCAGGAGGCGCCGTTCCGGTGACGCATGCAGCAGACCGCCACGACCTCATCCGCGTGCAGGGCGCACGCGAGAACAACCTCAAGGACGTCTCCCTCGAGATCCCGAAGCGCCGACTGACGGTGTTCACCGGGGTCTCGGGGTCGGGCAAGAGCTCGCTCGTGTTCGAGACGATCGCGGCCGAGTCGCAGCGGATGATCAACGAGACCTACAGCGCGTTCGTGCAGGGCTTCATGCCGTCGCTGGCCCGGCCCGACGTGGACCTGCTCGAGGGCCTCACGACGGCGATCATCGTCGACCAGGAGCGGATGGGGTCGAACGCGCGCTCGACCGTCGGTACTGCGACCGACGCCAACGCGATGCTGCGCATCCTCTTCAGCCGGCTCGGCGAGCCGCACATCGGCTCGCCCCAAGCCTTCTCGTTCAACATCCCGTCAGTCAGCGGCAGCGGTTCGATGACGATCGAACGCGGCTCGACGAGCACCGACGTCGAGCGGACCTTCACGCAGCTCGGCGGCATGTGCCCGCGCTGCGAGGGCATGGGAACGGTGTCCGACCTCGACCTGGCCGAGCTCTTCGACGAGACGAAGTCGCTCCTCGGCGGTGCGATCACGGTACCCGGCTACACGGCCGACGGCTGGGGCACGAAGATCATCGGCGCCGTGGTGCCGGCCGATGTCCCGATCGTCGACTTCACCGACGAGCAACGTCACGACTTCCTGTACGCGGAGCCGCGGAAGGTGAAGGTCAACGGCATCAACCTCACCTACGAGGGCCTCGTGCCGAAGATCCAGAAGTCGATGCTCTCGAAGGACGTCGACGCCATGCAGCCGCACATCCGCGCGTTCGTGGAACGCGCGGTCACGTTCACCGCCTGCCCCGACTGCGGTGGCACCCGCCTGAACGCGCCGGCGCGGTCGTCGAAGATCGCCGGGGTCAGCATCGCCGATGCCTGCGCGATGCAGATCAGCGACCTCGCCGAGTGGGTGCGCGCGCTCGACGAGCCATCCGTCGCACCCCTCCTGACCGGCCTCGGCCAGATCCTCGACTCGTTCGTCGAGGTGGGACTCGGCTACCTCTCGCTCGACCGGCCCTCGGGCACGCTGTCGGGCGGCGAGGCGCAGCGCACGAAGATGATCCGGCACCTGGGCTCATCGCTGACGGATGTCACGTACGTGTTCGACGAGCCCACGATCGGGTTGCACCCCCACGACATCCAGCGCATGAACGACCTGCTGCGACGCCTTCGCGACAAGGGCAACACCGTGCTCGTCGTCGAGCACAAGCCGGAGGCGATCGTCATCGCCGATCACGTGGTCGACCTCGGGCCGGGGGCCGGGACCGCCGGCGGCACGATCTGCTTCGAGGGGAGCGTGGACGCGCTGCGGGCGAGCGGCACGCTCACCGGGCGCCACCTCGACGACCGCGCGAGGCTCAAGGAATCGGTCCGGACGCCGAAGGGCGCACTCGAGGTGCGCGGGGCGACGGCGAACAACCTGCGGAACGTCGACGTCGACCTCCCGCTCGGCGTGCTGACCGTGGTCACCGGCGTCGCGGGGTCGGGCAAGAGCTCGCTCATCCACGGATCGGTGTCGGCGCGCGACGGCGTGGTCTCGATCGACCAGGCTGCCATCCGCGGTTCGCGCCGGAGCAACCCGGCGACGTACACCGGACTCCTCGACCCCATCCGGAAGGCCTTCGCGAAGGCCAACGGCGTGAAGCCGGCGCTGTTCAGCGCCAACTCCGCGGGCGCCTGTCCGAACTGCAACGGCGCCGGCGTGGTCTTCACCGACCTCGGGCCCATGGCGACCGTCGCGTCGACCTGCGAGGTGTGCGAGGGCAAGCGGTTCGACGCATCGGTACTCGAGTACCACCTGGGCGGTCGCGACATCAGCGAGGTCCTGGCGATGCCGGTCGTGGCGGCCGAGGAGTTCTTCGCCTCGGGCGACGCCAAGATCCCGGCCGCGCACGCGATCCTGCGCCGGCTCGCCGACGTCGGCCTGGGGTACGTCGCGCTCGGCCAGCCGTTGACCACGCTGTCGGGCGGGGAGCGGCAGCGACTGAAGCTGGCAACGCACCTGGGGGAGCGGGGCGGCGTGGTCGTCCTCGACGAACCGACCACGGGACTGCACCTCGCGGACGTCGAGCAGTTGCTGGCGCTGCTGGATCGCCTCGTGGACTCGGGCAAGTCGGTGATCGTGATCGAGCATCACCAGGCGGTCATGGCGCACGCCGACTGGATCATCGACCTCGGACCCGGCGCCGGTCACGACGGCGGGCGCGTCGTCTTCGAGGGGACGCCGTCCGACCTCGTGGCCGTGCGCTCGACCGTGACGGGGGAGCACCTGGCCGAATACGTGGGCGCGACGGCGCCGGTGTGAGCGAGGGAGCGCGCGCGTCCGACGTGAGAAGCGGACCGGAGGAAGTTCTCCACATTCTCGCTCGGGTGCGGCGCAGGGGAGCGGCATCCGGATAGAGTGCGGCGCATGGTCACGGCGCGACGGTGGGCTCGATCAGTCGGCATGGCGGCACTGATCCTGACGGCGGCGACTGGCTGTGCCGTGGCGGTGCCGGGCCCGGCACCGTCCGACGCCGCGATCCCGGCGACCGCCGACCCGGTGAGCGCGTCCGAAGCGACGTCGTCCGAGGTGCCTCCGAGCCTGTCCGATGTCACTGCCGGCACGGTGATCGCGAGCGGGGCGTTCCTCGGGCGAGGCACCGACGGCCGGATCGAGATCACGGCGAACGGTGCCGACCACGGGTTCGATGTCGCACTGATCGGGGTGTCACCCGCGCCTCCCAATGGAACCTCGCTCGAGCTCAACGCGCTACCGGCGACGGCGACCGACGAAGAGCTGCAGCAGGGGTTCAGCTACTACACGGACAACCCGTTGCAGCAGGTGGCCGACCAGACGCTCGCGATGCCGAGCTCGGGGTATGGCGGGTTCGAGACGAACGACCCCAGCTACATGCGGACGGCGGTGATCTGGGCGGCATCGCCCGGGGCGCCCGTGGGCCTCGGCAGCGTCGTCGCGACGGCCGCATTGACGTGGGACCTGCCCGACATGAATCCCGGTCTCGCGGTCGTCGATCGCGGGCCCGACGACGGAGCACGCGGAGCCGTGACGCTCGCCCCGGATGGCACCCCGTCGACCTATCGGGTCGCGTGGGGTGATACGCCCGACGGCATCACCGAGCGATTCGGCATCACGCTGGACGACCTCGAGTGGCTGAACCCGGATCGGCTGACCACGCGGCTCGTACTCGCCGACCTCACCCTCAACCTGGCGCGAGGATCGCGCGGGCTTCGCGGTTGAACACGGGGCCGCGCACGACCACCCCCAATCGGCGCACGACTGGGTGACTGAGAAAACGCCTCGCCGCAGGGCGTCCGTCTCGGCGATTCGGCGCATAGGATCTCGATACCCGAACACCAGGAGGAACATCGTGCTCACACGAATCCCGGCCGTCCTGTCGGCCGCGCTGCTCGCATCCGTCCTGACCGCCGCAGGCGGATCGGCCGCGAACGCCGACACCGTGACCGCATGCGGAGAAGAGCTCTCCCAGTTGGGGAGCTCCGTCGGCTCAGTGACGATCACTGGAGGGAAGGTCGACAAGGAACGCGCCGGGCTGGTGAAGCTCGTGGATGACGCGAGCGACCTGGCGGACGCCGGCAAGACCGCGGACGCCGTCGTCAAGCTGGGGAACCTGCAGGTGAAGGTCGACGACCTCGCGGCGGCCGACCGCATCAGCGCAGAGTCCGCGGCGCTGCTCACCACGGAGACCGCGAATGCGACCGGGTGCCTCTCGAGCACCTGAGTTCGCACCGGACGTGGCTGATTCGTAACTGCGGCTCCACGAGCGCCCTGGAAATCGCTTTCCATGGTCGTCGACGGTCGAGGGAGGGGAGCGGTCGGGCCATAGGGTGAAGGACGTGACTGACTACCAGGTGTTGGAACTCGGCGGCTTGGACGACTGGCGCTCGCACTACGGCGGGTATCGTCCGGAGACCTCGCGGGACGGTCGTCGGGCCGTCGACCACGAGCTCACGATGCAGTACATCGGGATGACGGCGAACGCGCTCGAGCCCGGCGAGGAAGCCGGATACTGGCACCGCCACTCGCGTGTCGAGGAACTGTACGTGTTCCTCGCCGGGCGCGGCCAGATGGGATTGGACGACGACCTCGTCGACGTCGGTCCTGGCAGCGCCGTGCGCGTCGGCCAGGGCGTGTGGCGGACGTGGCGCAGCATGCCGGACAGCCCGGAGCAGCTGCGGTGGCTCTGCATCCGGGCCGGCGGCGGCGAACTGCCGCGCGTGCCCGACGACGCGGAGCGAGCCGCTGATCGCCCGATGCCGTGGTAAGGCACGCCACTCGTTGCTCGGGTCCTCCCGGCGCCGGAATCCCGGCAGGCACGCAGCGCCGATAATGCACATTATGTCCGTTATCGGTCACGAACAGCAGGAACTGAAGGATTCGTCAGCCGGGTGATCCCCCACCCGCCGTTCGAGCCGTCCTCTGATCCAGGACTCGCTGTCGCGCTGAAGGCAACGCTCAACGGCGCACCCGAACCGAGGAGTCGCGAGCCGCTGCATCCGCCTCATCGTGAGGTCGCTTCATCATGCGGTGAGTTCGCGAGAGTCGTCGATCACGCACAAGCGCCGTCCGACCCCGTGGGTCCGGACGGTGCGCATCACGCCGTGGTGATCTGCCGCGTCGTCAGTCGCCGTACCGCTCTTCGTGTCGCCGGATCTTCTCCAGGCGCTTCTCGCCCGCCGGCATGCCGAACTCGTTGAGTGGACCGCTCGCGGCCCGCTCGGGCAGGCGCTCATCGGTCGGGCATTCGAGCAGGACGTTCGACGTGGACTCGTCGACGCGATGCTCGAACATCGGGTGCCCGCAGACGGGGCACGGCTTCTCCCCCAGCTGACTGCGGTCATCTGGGTCCTCCGGGGCCATGTCCGGCGACACGAATGCTGGACTCAGCGTCCGGTCCACGCGGTCGAAGAACCGCGTGAACGCATTCCGGTCGTCAGGGCCCGCATCCTCGCGTGCCATGGCGCCGATGGTACTCCCGAGGCCGAGCGCGGCGCGAGCACATGATCAGATAGTGTCACTATCCGTTTCAGTGCTCGCCGAACCCCGACTCGGCGAGATCCGCGATCGCGTCGACCGCCTCGCCTCCATCGGGATCCTCGCTCGCGATCTCGACCTCGTCGCCCTTCACGAGCCCGAGGGCCATGATCGCCAGCAGGCTCTTCGCATCCGTCGCGTTCACCGTCACGCGCTGCGGGAACGTGCTGGCGAGCTTCACGAGCTCGGCCGCCGGGCGGGCGTGAAGCCCGTCGGCATTCGTGAGCGTCACGCGTCGATGATGGGCCGGCGAGGCGGATGGCGCCGCCGCCGCGTGGCCTGCGGTGCTGCCCTGGGCCTGCTCCTGTCCCCCGCCGCCGGCGGCCGTTTCCGCGGCCCGCACGACGACCTCGAGCGGGTCGCCCGCCTCGGCCGCGACGGATGCCGCGACACCGCCCTCCACGAGCGGCGCATCCGCGATGCGCACACGCGCCCGCTCGTCGTCATCGAGGAAGTCCAGCGCCGTCTCGGCGGTCAGGATCGCGGAACCGAGGTCGCAGAGCACCACCACGCCGGCCCCGCCCTCGGCCGCCTGGATCGCCGAGGACACGAGATCGAAGCTCGTGCCGATCCGTCCGTCGTCGGTGCCACCGGCCGCTTCGAGTCGGGCGGTCGGCGCCATCTGCCGGGCGAGTTCGACGAGGCCGTCGGCGAGTTTCCGCGAGTGGGAGACGAAGACGATGCCGACGCGAGCGGCGGACGCCGGGTCAGGCACTGGTGCCGTTCGTCGCCGCGGCGGCGGCAGCCTCGAGGAGGTACGCCGTGGACTGCGCGCCGGGGTCGCGATGCCCGGCCGACCGCTCCCCCAGGTAGCTCGCCCGACCCTTCCGCGCGACGAGCGGTTCCGTGGCGACGGCGCCCGCCGCCGCGGCATCCGCCGCCGCTCGGAGTGTCTCGGCGGCAGTGGCGCCGCGCTCGGCGGCCGCGTGCGCCGCGTCCACCGCGGGCGTCCAGGCATCGACCATCGTCTTGTCGCCCGACTCCGCCTTGCCTCGCGCCACGATGCCGTCGCGCCCCGCCTCGAGCAGAGCGGCGACACCGGCGGCATCGATCGAGGTCTCCCCCGCGGCGGCGGCGGAGGCCTTCAGGTAGGCCGTGCCGTAGAGCGGGCCGGCCGCACCGCCGACGGTCGAGATCAATGTGGTGGCGACGAGCTTCAGGACGTCGGCGGGCGTGGAACCCGCCGGCAGGTCGTCGAGCTTCGGCAGCACCGCCTGGAAACCGCGATCCATGTTCTCGCCGTGATCCCCGTCGCCGATCTCACGGTCGAGCGTGATCAGCTCGATCCGGTGCTCCGACATGGCCTCCGCGCTGCGCCGTACCCAATCGACCGCCCAGGTGATGTCCAGTCCCACCGTCCGCCCCCTACCGGCCCCACCGCAGCGCCGCGGTGTGCACAGGCGCGTCCCACAGCTCGACCATCTCGTCGTCGAGCTTGAGGAGCGTGAGCGAGAAGCCCTGCATCTCGAGTGAGGTGATGTAGTTGCCCACGAGCGAGCGCTCGATGCGGATGCCGCGCTCCTCGAGCACCTCGGCGACACGGCGGTAGGCGATGTAGAGCTCGACCTGCGGAGTGCCCCCCATGCCGTTGACGAAGAGCAGCACCCGGTCGCCAGACGAGAACGGCAGGTCCTCGAGGATCGGCGTGAGCAGGCGGTCGACGAGCGAGTCGGCCGGCTCGAGCTTGATGCGCTCACGGCCGGGCTCGCCGTGGATGCCGATGCCGATCTCGACCTCGTCCTCGGCGAGCGTGAAGCTCGGCTCGCCGGCGTGCGGCACGATGCACGGAGTCAGCGCCATGCCCATCGAGCGCACGTTCGCGTTCACGCGCTCGGCGATCTCGGCGACCTGCTCGAGCGAGTCGCCGCGCTCGGCGGCCGCCCCCGCGATCTTCTCGACGAGCACGGTGCCGCCGACGCCGCGGCGACCGGCCGTGTAGAGCGAGTCCTTCACGGCGACGTCGTCGTTGGTGACGACCGCGCGCACCTCGATGCCGTCGGCAGCCGCGAGGTCGGCCGCGGTCTCGAAGTTGAGCACGTCGCCGGTGTAGTTCTTGACGATGTGCAGGACGCCCTTGCCCGCGTCGACCGCCTTGGTCGCGTTGAGGATGGGGTCGGGCGTGGGCGAGGTGAAGACGGCGCCCGGCACCGCGGCATCCAGCATGCCGTGGCCCACGAATCCCGCGTGCAGCGGCTCGTGGCCGCTTCCGCCGCCGGAGACGATGCCGACCTTCCCGGCCACGGGCGCATCGGCGCGTACGACGTGGATCGGGTCGGTCGCGACCTTCACGAGGTCGGCGTGCGCAAGCGCGAACCCGGCGACGGACTCGTCGACCACGCGCTTCGGGTCGTTGATGATCTTCTTCACGGACGTCCCTTTCCCCTCGAACTGCCCGCGCCGGGCCCACGCGCATCGACGCCGTCGGCAGCACTCCACGCAAAACTACTCCCGCGGGTGCGGCGCATGAAAGGGCTCTCCGGGAAAAGCGGAGCGGGTCTTCCGCGTGACTTCGCGACGCGAGTATGGTGGGCGCCATCCGCCCCAGGGCGCGGCCCTCGGGCTCGGCGAAAGGATGGAAGGTCGACGTGGACAATCTCGGTGTACTGTTCCTCTCCGAACTCGTGGGCACAGCGATGCTGGTGCTCCTCGGCTGCGGTGTCGTGGCGAACGTCGCCCTCGCGAAGACGAAGGGCTTCGCCGGCGGCTTCCTCATGGTGACGTTCGGCTGGGGTTTCGCCGTCTTCGCGGCCGTCATCGTGGCGTACGCGTCCGGTGCCCACATCAACCCGGCGGTCACGCTCGGCCTGGTCGCCAATGGCGCAACGGAGTTCGGCAACGCCGCCCTCGGGCTCACCGTGCCGGTCGACGTGCTGAGCGTCATCGCCTACATCGGCGCGCAGCTCATCGGCGCCATCCTCGGTGCCGTCGTCTGCTGGCTGGCGTACAAGCAGCACTTCGACGAGGAGCCCGACCCGGCTCCCAAGCTCGGCACGTTCTCGACGGGCCCCGGCATCCGCAACTACGCCTGGAACCTCGTGACCGAGATCATCGGCACCTTCGTGCTCGTCTTCGTCGTGATCGGCTTCGGCCGGCAGGGCGATGCGTCCGGACTCGCCTCGCTGGGCGCACTTCCCGTCGCACTCCTCGTGGTCGGAATCGGCGTCTCGCTCGGTGGTCCGACCGGATACGCCATCAACCCGGCGCGCGACCTCGGTCCCCGCATCGCGCACGCCTTCCTGCCGATCCGCGGCAAGGGCTCATCCGACTGGGCCTACTCGTGGGTGCCCGTGGTGGGTCCGATCATCGGCGGCCTGCTCGCGGGCTGGGCCGCCCTCTGGCTGCTTCCGGTCATCACCTGACCATCCGGCGGGTCCGGTCCTCCGCGGGCCGGCCCCGCGTCCTTCCCCGCACGCACGCAGTCGTGCATCCCGCCGGCGTCGATGCCGACGGAAATCCGCAACATTGAGAGGACGTCATGGCGGACTACATCCTGGCGATCGACCAGGGAACCACCAGCACGCGGGCCATCATCTTCGACAAGAAGGGCTCGATCATCTCGAGCGGGCAGCTCGAGCACGAACAGATCTTCCCCAGGCCCGGGTGGGTCGAGCACGACCCCATGGAGATCTGGCGCAACGCGCGCGAGGTCATCGGTCAAGCGCTCGGCAAGGCCGACCTCACGCGACACGACATCGCCGCGGTGGGCATCACCAACCAGCGCGAGACTGCGGTGGTCTGGGACAAGAACACGGGCGAACCCGTCTACAACGCGATCGTCTGGCAGGACACGCGCACGCAGCCCATCGTCGACCGCCTCGCGGCCGACGGCGGCGTCGAACGCTTCAAGCAGGACGTCGGACTGCCGCTGGCGACGTACTTCTCCGGCACGAAGATCGTGTGGATCCTCGAGAACGTCGATGGCGCGCGCGCGAAGGCCGAGGCCGGCGACCTCCTGTTCGGCACGACCGATTGCTGGGTGCTGTGGAACCTCACGGGCGGCACCGAGGGCGGCGTCCATGCGACGGATGTCACGAACGCGAGCCGCACGATGTTCATGGACCTCGAGTCGCTCTCCTGGCGCGACGACATCCTCGAGGCCTTCGGCGTGCCGCGTTCGATGATGCCCGAGATCCGGGCCTCCTCCGAGGTGTACGGCAATGTCGAGCCGTCGAGCCTCCTTCGCGAGGTCCCCGTCGCCGGCATCCTCGGCGACCAGCAGGCGGCGACGTTCGGCCAGGCCGCGTTCGACGCGGGTGAGTCCAAGAACACGTACGGCACGGGCAACTTCCTCATCTTCAACACCGACACCGAGATCGTGCACTCGAAGAACGGGCTGCTCACGACCCTCGGCTACAAGATCGGCGACCAGCCGGCCCACTACGCGCTCGAAGGCTCGATCGCGGTGACCGGCTCGCTCATCCAGTGGCTGCGCGACAACTTGGGGCTCATCTCCAGTGCGCCCGAGGTCGAGGAGCTCGCGAAGTCCGTCGAGGACAACGGCGGCGCGTACTTCGTGCCGGCCTTCTCGGGGCTCTTCGCCCCGTACTGGCGTCCGGACGCGCGCGGCGCGCTCGTGGGCCTGACCCGCTACGTGAACAAGGGGCACATCGCGCGGGCGGCTCTCGAGGCGACGGCGTTCCAGACCCGCGAGGTGCTGGACGCGGTGAACGCCGACTCCGGCGTGGAGTTGGAGGAGCTCAAGGTCGACGGCGGCATGATCGCGAACGACACGCTGATGCAGTTCCAGGCCGACATCCTCGGCGTCCCGGTCGTACGTCCGGTCGTCGCCGAGACGACGGCGCTCGGAGCCGCCTATGCGGCCGGCCTCGCCGTCGGCTTCTGGTCGGGTCTCGACGACCTCCGGGCCAACTGGCAGGAGGACCGTCGCTGGGAGCCGAAGATGGACGCCGAGGAGCGCGAGCGCCAGCTCAGGCTCTGGAAGAAGGCCGTCTCGAAGACCTTCGACTGGGTCGACGCCGACGTGTCGCACGAGTAGCCCGACCCACGAGCGAGGGCCCCGCTGCGGCGGGGCCCTCGTCATGTGCTCCCGGCACGAGGTCGTCGGACGCGAGGCGCCGGAATGGGCTCAGCGGCGGGTCGCCGCGACCCACGCCTCCAGCTTCCGCGCCGCCGCTCCGCTGTCGATCGCGCCCTCGGCGACGGCCATCTTCTCGTGGAAGCGCTCGAGGATCGTCCGCTGCAGCTGGCTCGGATCATTCGCGAGCTCGAACGCGACCAACCCGGCGGCGGCGTTCAGCACGACGATGTCGCGGACCGGCCCCCGGGCACCGGCGAAGACCTCGCGCACGACCTGCGCGTTGTGCTCGGCGTCGCCGCCCTGCAACTGCTCGATCGTCGCGCGAGGGAGGCCGAGCTCGCGCGGGTCGAGGTCGTGCTCCTTGACGGTTCCGCGGGAGACCTCCCAGATGTGGCTGTGCCCCGTCGTCGTGAGCTCGTCGAGCCCGTCGTCGCCGCGGAACACGAGCGCGGTGGCGCCACGCGTCTGGAAGACGCCCACGATGAGCGGGACGCGGTCGAGCTGGGCGACCCCGACGGCCGATGCCTCGGGTCGCGCCGGATTGCACAACGGGCCGAGGAAGTTGAACACGGTCGGCACGCCGATCTGCGATCGGACCGGGCCGGCGTGCTTGAACCCGGGGTGGAACGCTGCGGCGAACGCGAAGGTGATGCCCGCCTCGCCGAGGATCTCGGCGACGCGATGAGCCGGAAGCGTGAGGTCGATCCCCAGTGCGCCGAGCACGTCGGACGAGCCCGACGCCGAACTCGCCGCCTTGTTGCCGTGCTTGATCACGGGAACGCCCGCCGCTGCGCAGATGACCGAGGCCATCGTGGAGACGTTGACCGTGCCGAACCGGTCGCCACCGGTGCCGACGATGTCGAGGGCCATCGGGTCGACCGGCAGTTCGACGGCGTGCTCCAGGACGGCGTCGCGGAAGCCGACGATCTCGTCGACGGTCTCGCCCTTGAGCCGCAGCGCGATGAGGAAGGCCGCGAGCTGTGCGTCGGTCGCGACACCCGTCATAACTTGCTCCATGCACCACGCGGCATCCGACACGCTGAGGTCTTCGCCCTCGATGAGGGCGTTCAGGACGGCGGGCCAGGACTGGGCTGGAGACATGGCTCGATCCTATCCGCGCGGATTCGAGGCGGATTCACGGCGCCTCATCAGGCGCACCGCAGGCTCGGAACAGCCGAATCCACCCTCGAACGGGCTGGGACGTCCAAAACTCGGGCGCCGGATCAGCCATAATGGGGAGCGTGACGAGCACCTCATTGACGTATCAGGCGACCGCGCCCGTGATCAAGCGTCCCAACACCGTTGCAGTGGGCACGATCGTGTGGCTCGGCAGCGAGGTGATGTTCTTCGCGGGACTCTTCGCGATCTACTTCACGCTGCGTTCGACGTCCCCCGAGCTGTGGGCGTTCGAGGCCGATCGCCTGAACTTCCCGTTCTCCCTGACCAACACGATCATCCTCGTGGCGTCGTCGTTCACGTGCCAGTTCGGCGTCTTCGCGGCCGAGCGCAGCCAGCCCTATCGGACGGGCTGGAGGCCGACGCAGTGGGGCATGGTCGAGTGGTTCTTCCTGACGTACGCGATGGGCGCGATCTTCGTCGCGGGCCAGGTCTGGGAGTACGCGCAGCTCGTCTCCGAGGGCATCGCGATCGACTCCAACGCGTACGGTTCGGCCTTCTACCTCACGACCGGCTTCCACGGCCTGCACGTCACCGGCGGCCTGCTCGCGTTCCTGTTCGTCATCGGGCGCACCTTCGCCGTGAAGAACTTCGGCCATCGAGAGGCGACCAGCGCGATCGTCGTGTCCTATTACTGGCACTTCGTCGATGTCGTCTGGATCGGCCTCTTCCTCGTCATCTACGTCCTCAGATAGGCCGAGCCAGGAGCGTCACCCCGCAATGCCCGCGAACAGGAAGAGATCAATGACCCGCTCGAAGCGACGCACCGGTCGCCGGCACCCGCTCGCCACCGTCGCGCTGCTCGCGCTCGGGCTCGTGTTCACCGGCGGCACTTACGCCGCCTTCAGCACGACCACGGCGCAGGCCGAGGCGTCCCCTACGTCGCAGGAGACGATCGAAGAGGGCGAGAAGCTGTTCCAGGCGAACTGCGCGACGTGCCACGGGCTCGAGGCCCAGGGCACCGAGACCGGCCCCAGCCTGGTCGGCGTCGGCGCCGCGGCCGTCGACTTCCAGGTCGGCACGGGCCGCATGCCCATGCAGATGCAGGGGCCGCAGGCGCAGCAGAAGCCCGTCCAGTTCACCGACGAGCAGGTCAAGCAGCTGGCGTACTACGTCGCCTCGCTCGGCCCCGGCCCCGACATCCCCGCCGACAGCCTCGTCAACGGCGGAGGCGATGCGGCCAACGGCGCCGAGCTCTTCCGTATCAACTGCGCGATGTGCCACAACGTCGCCGGCGCGGGCGGCGCGCTCACCGAGGGCAAGTACGCCCCGCCCCTGACCGACGTCACGGGCGTGCACATCTACGAGGCCATGGTCACCGGCCCCCAGAACATGCCGGTCTTCAACGACCTCAACATCACGCCCGAAGACAAGCGCGACATCATCACCTACCTGCAGTACGTGCAGGACAACCGTTCGCCCGGAGGGTTCGAGCTCGGCTCGCTCGGTCCGGTCGCGGAGGGCCTGTTCATCTGGATCTTCGGTCTCGGCGCCATCGTCGCGATCACCGTGTGGATCACGGCGAAGTCCAACTAGGGCCGACCGAAGAAGCGAAGAAGGAGAACCATGGCACAGGACGACCACAGCGGCTCTGAACTCGCCGCTGCCGACTCGTCGCACGCCGCGAACGTTCCTGCCGTGAAGGCGGGTACCGCACTCATCCAGGCCGACACGTTCGAGAACCCGGGCTTCGAGCCGCACCGCCCTCGCGTCACCGATGAGAACCCGGCGCGCGAGAAGCGTGCCCAGCGCACGGTGTACACGCTGTTCTACCTGTCGATCCTCGGCAGCGTCTGGGCGATCGCGGCGTACATGCTCTTCCCGATCGAGTCCAACGACGTGGGCGCGGTCCAGCTCAACAACATGTTCATCGGACTGGGCTCGGCGCTCGCGCTCCTCGGCATCGGCTTCGGCGCCGTGCACTGGGGCAAGACCCTGATGACGTCGGCCGAGTCGATCGACATCCGCCACCCGATCGGCTCGACGGAGACGACGAAGCAGGGAGCGGTCGAGGTGTTCCGGCAGGCCGACGAGGAGTCGGGCTTCTCCCGGCGGACCGTCATCCGGAACAGCCTCATCGGGGCGCTCCTGGTCATGCCGCTGCCCGCGGTGGTCCTCTTCCGCGGACTCGCGCCGCAGGACCAGCACCCGGTCGAACTGCTCAGCCACACCATGTGGAAGGAGGGCACGCGCCTCACGCTCGACCCCTCCGGTGTCCCGATCAAGGCGGCCGACGTCACCATCGGCAGCGCCTTCCACGTCATCCCCGAGGGTCTCAGCGAACTCCACCACGGCAGGCTCGAGGAGAAGGCCAAGGCGGCCGTGCTCCTCATGCGGCTCAACCCCGAGGAGCTCAACGAGACCGAGGAGCGCAGTTCCTGGTCGTACGACGGCATCGTCGCGTACTCCAAGATCTGCACCCACGTGGGCTGCCCCGTCGCCTTGTACGAGCAGCACACGCACCACCTGCTCTGCCCGTGCCACCAGTCGCAGTTCGACGTGGCCAACCACTGCGAGGTCATCTTCGGACCGGCCGCCCGGCCGCTCCCGCAGCTGCCCATCGCGGTCGACGACGAGGGCTACCTCGTCGCGCAGAGCGACTTCACCGAGCCCGTGGGCCCGAGCTTCTGGGAGCGTCATTGAGCACCGCAACCACCCGTCCGGCAGCGCCAGCCCGGCGCTCGTTCACCGCTGCGGCTTCGGAGTACGTCAATGACCGCACCGGCATCGCCGTCGCCGTCAAGGGGCTCGGTCGCAAGGCCTTCCCCGACCACTGGTCGTTCCTGCTCGGCGAAGTCGCGCTCTTCAGCTTCATCGTCATCCTGATCACGGGCACGTTCCTGACGTTCTTCTTCCAGGCCTCGATGGCCGAGGTCGAGTACGACGGCTCGTACGTGCCGCTCAAGGGCGTCGAGATGTCGGTGGCGATGGCCTCCACGCTCGACATCTCGTTCGACATCCGCGGCGGCCTGCTCGTCCGGCAGATGCACCACTGGGGGGCGCTGCTGTTCGTGGCGGCGATCGGCCTGCACATGCTGCGCATCTTCTTCACCGGTGCGTTCCGCAAGCCGCGCGAGATCAACTGGGTGTTCGGGTTCATCCTGTTCATCCTCGCCATGGGCGAGGGCTTCACGGGCTACTCGCTCCCCGACGACCTGCTGTCGGGCAACGGCCTCCGCATCATCGACGGCATGGTCAAGGGCATGCCGGTCATCGGCACGTGGATCTCCTTCCTCCTGTTCGGCGGCGAGTTCCCGGGCACGGCGATCGTCGGCCGCCTGTACACCCTGCACATCCTGCTGCTGCCGGCGATCATCGTCGCGCTCATCGCGGTCCACGTCGGCTACGTGTTCATCCACAAGCACACGCAGTTCGCCGGTCCCGGCCGCCACGTCACCAACTCGGTCGGCCCGCCCATCCTCCCGATCTACGCGGCCAAGGCCGGCGGCTTCATGTTCATCATCTTCGGTGTCGTGGCGCTGATCGCGTCGCTGTTCACGATCAACCCGATCTGGAACTACGGTCCGTACGACCCCTCCCCCGTGTCGGCGGGCACGCAGCCCGACTGGTACATCGGCTTCGCCGACGGAGCGTTGCGCCTGATCCCGCCGGGCTGGGAGTTCGTGCTGTTCGACCGCACCTGGTCGTTCAACATCCTGGTCCCGCTCATCGGCCTCGGCCTGTTCATCGTCACGGTCCTCATCTATCCGTTCATCGAGGCGTGGGTGACCGGCGACAAGCGCGAGCACCACATCGCCGACCGTCCGCGGAACATGGCGACCCGCACCGCCATCGGCGCGGCCGGCGTGACGTTCTACGCGGTCCTGTGGGCCGCAGCGGCCTCCGACCTCATCGCGACGCACTTCATGCTCACGATGGAGGGCGTGATCCACTCGCTGCAGGCCCTGCTCTTCCTCGGGCCGATCGTCGCGTACTTCGTGACCAAGCGCGTGGCCATCGCGCTGCAGAAGAAGGACCGCGAGATCGTCCTCCACGGCTACGAGTCCGGCCGCATCGTCAAGCTGCCCGGTGGCGAGTTCATCGAGGTGCACCAGCCGCTCGACGAGTACGAGCGCTGGCGCCTGGTGAGCTACGACTCGTACGAGCCGCTCATGCTGCGTCCGAACGCGCGCGGCAAGATCACGGTGGGCGAGCGCCTCCGCGCGGGCGTGTCGCGCTGGTTCTTCGAGGACCGCATCGCGCCCGTCACGAAGGGCGAGCTCGAGGCATCCCACTCGAACCACCACTGACCGCTCCTCGCAACTTCGGGCACCGGGCCATGTCGATCGATTCGACCTGGCTCCGGTGCCCGAACTGCTTCTCCGATCTCTCGCTCGTCGACGAACGGGTGTATGGATGCGTGCACGGACACCGGTTCGACCGTGCCAAGCACGGATACCTGACGCTGCTGCCGCCGAAGGCGCCACGGACCATCGGCGACGATCGAGCGATGCTCGACGCACGAGCCGCCCTGTTGGGGCTTGGGACCTATGCACCCATCGCCGACGAGATCGTCCGTGCGGCGGCGCTCGAGACATCCGGAGCGCGGCCTTCGGTCGCCGACCTCGGCTGCGGGACGGGGTACTACTCGCGGCGCCTCGCCGATGCGCATCCCGAGGTCCGACTCCTCCTCGCCGACCGGTCGTCCGACGCCGTGCGGGCCAGCCTCCGAGCCATCCCCGAGGCCACCGGCATCGTCATGGACATCTGGCGGCCCTTCCCGATCCGCACGGCGGCCGCCGACGCCGTGCTGAACGTCTTCGCGCCGCGCAATCCGGAGGAGTTCGCCCGGATCCTGCGCCCCGCCGGGCGTCTCGTCGTCGTCGTGCCCGGTGTCGACCACTTGGCCGAACTTCGCCGTGAGGGACTCCTGCTCGACGTTCCGCCCGAGAAGGCCGCGGCTGCCACCGACCGGCTCGCCGACGCGGGCCTCGTTCGACGGAGCGCGTCCCGGGTGGACTACCGGATCGAGGCGGATGGAGCGCTGCGCCGGCTCCTCGCAGGCATGGGCCCGTCTGCCCACCATGCTGCGTCCTCCTCCGAGGTTTCAGAGCAACGCACCATTCGGGTGACCGTGTCGGTCGACGTGCTCGTGTTCGGACATCGCGGCGCCGGCTGACGCGGGTGCATACTGGGCCCATGCCCGACTGCTGCAACCCGGGCTCGGCGCGGTACGAGGACGTGTTCGATGCGCGATTCGCCCGGGATCTCGCCCGGCGCTATCGACGCCGCGGAGCGACGAGGTTCGAACGCCGCATGGTCGAGCATCTCGCCTCGCTCGGCGTGGACGACCGGACCGTCCTCGAGATCGGCGGTGGCATCGGCGAGCTCCAGCTCGAACTGCTGGCGCGTGGAGCGGCGCACACGACGAACGTCGAGCTCTCCGGGGCGTACGAGGGGGAAGCGGTCGCGCTCCTCGAGGAGCGCGGCGTGGCGCGGCGGGCCACCCGCATCGTCGGCGTGGATGTGGCCGTCGACGGCGATCGCGTTCCCGCGGCCGACTACGTCATCCTCCATCGCGTGGTGTGCTGCTACCCCCACGCCGAGCAGCTTCTCGCGGCCGCCGCTCGGCACACGTGGCGTGCGCTGGTCTTCAGCCACCCGCCGCGTACGTGGCTCACGCGGAGCTCGGTCGCGTTCGGCAATGCCTGGATGCGAGTCCGCGGCCATGAGTACCGCGGCTTCATCCACTCCCCCGGCCGGATGTACGACGCGCTGGCCGACGCCGGGCTTGCGCCCGCAGCGCTCAGCACCGGGCCGCGGTGGTGGGTGGTCGCGGCCACGCGGGCGGCGCCGGCCTGAGTAGTCGGAACGACGAGGGCCCCGGCACAATGTGCCGGGGCCCTCGTCTACAGGTGGACTCAGCGGGCGAAGTTGCCGCGGTAGTACTCGTACACCCAGCCGGTCAGCGCGATCAGCGCGAGCGGGACCGCGATGAACGTGATCCAGACGCCGACCGCGAGGCCGAGGAACGCCAGTGCCGCAGCACCGGCGACCAGGATCGGCCACCAGCTCCACGGGCTGAAAAAGCCGAGCTCGGCGTCGCCGTCGTCGATGTTCGCGTCGAGGCGGTCCTCGGGGAGGACGCCGCCTTGCTCCCGACGCACGCGGCCGAGGTAGAAGGCGATGAACGCGCTGAGGACGGTCGTCAGGCCGAGCGCGATGGTTCCGGCCCACTCCGGTCCGACGAGCTCGTGCGAGTTCGCGACGCGCGAGGCCGTGGCGTCGATGGAGGACCAGACGCCGTAGATGGCCGTGGCCAGGGCGAAGAAGCCGGCGAGGATCCAGAAGAGGATGACGTTGGCGCGCATCTACTTGACTTCCTTCGTCTCAGCGTCGTAAACGGGAGCCTCGGGGGCGTCCTTGGCCGGACCGATGCCGACCGGGATGCCGGCCTCGGGGTGGTTGAGGTCGAACGCCGGGCGCTCCGAGCGAATGCGCGGGATCGACGTGAAGTTGTGCCGCGGCGGCGGGCAGCTGGTCGCCCACTCGAGCGATCCACCGTAGCCCCAAGGGTCGTTCACGGTCACCTTCGGAGCACGACGCGCGGTGATGTACACGTTCAGGAAGAACGGCAGGAGCGAGACCGCCAGGATGAACGCGCCGATCGTTGACAGCTGGTTCATCCAGGTGATGTTGTCTTCCGGCAGGTACGAGTAGTACCGGCGCGGCATCGCGACCACGCCCAGCCAGTGCTGGATGAGGAACGTCGTGTGGAAGCCGATGAACAGCAGCCAGAAGTGCCACTTGCCGAGCGTCTCGTTCAGCATCTTGCCAGTCCACTTGGGCCACCAGAAATAGAAGCCCGAGAACATGGCGAAGACGACGGTTCCGAAGACCACGTAGTGGAAGTGCGCCACGACGAAGTAGGTGTCCGAGACGTGGAAGTCGAGCGGCGGCGAGGCGAGGATGACGCCCGTCAGACCACCGAACACGAACGTGACGAGGAAGCCGAGCGCCCAGATGAGCGGGGTCTCGAACGTGATCGAGCCACGCCACATCGTGCCGACCCAGTTGAAGATCTTCACGCCCGTCGGTACCGCGATGAGCATCGTCATCAGCGCGAAGAACGGCAGCAGCACGGAGCCGGTCACGTACATGTGGTGGGCCCACACCGAGACGGAGAGCGCGGCGATCGCGATCGTGGCGTAGATCAGCGTCTTGTAGCCGAAGATCGGCTTGCGGCTGAACACCGGGAACACCTCGGAGACGATGCCGAAGAACGGCAGCGCGATGATGTAGACCTCGGGATGGCCGAAGAACCAGAAGAGGTGCTGCCACAGGATGACACCGCCGTTGGCGGGGTCGTAGATGTGCGCGTTGAAGATGCGGTCGGCGGCAGCGGCGAGCAGGGCCGCCGCCAGGACCGGGAAGGCCATCAGGACGAGGATCGACGTGACGAGCGTGTTCCACGTGAAGATCGGCATCCGGAACATGGTCATGCCCGGTGCGCGCATCGTGATGATCGTCGTGATGAAGTTCACGGCACCGAGGATCGTGCCGAAGCCCGAGAGGCCGAGTCCGAGCATCCAGAGGTTGCCGCCGATGCCTGGCGAGAACGTCGTCGAGGCGAGCGGTTGATACGCGAACCATCCGAACGATGCGGCGCCCTGCGGCGTGAAGAAGCCGGCGACGGCCATCAGCGAGCCGAAGTTGAACGCCCAGTAGGCGAACGCGTTCAGGCGCGGGAAGGCGACATCGGGTGCGCCGATCTGCAGCGGCATCAGGACGTTCGCGAAGCCCGCGAACAGCGGCGTCGCGAACATCAGCAGCATGATCGTGCCGTGCATGGTGAACAGCTGGTTGTACTGCTCACGCGTCTGCACGATCTCGAGACCCGGCTCGAACAGCTGCGCACGGATGATGAGCGCCATCACGCCGCCGATGCAGAAGTAGATGAACGAGGTGATCAGGTACAGGTACCCGATGACCTTGTGGTCCGTCGAGGTGATCCACCTGACGAGGACGTTGCCCTTGCGCTCGACCTTCAGCGCGCCGAACTGCGGCGACGATCCTGTGGGACGAGCCGGTGCGGTCGTGGTGCTCATCGCGGCTTACTCTTCCTCTTTCAGTTCGGGCTCGCCCGTTCCGGGCAGGTTCTGGTTGCGGTCGTACTCGGTCGACAGCTGGCCTTCCTGGCCGGCGTCGCGCAGCGACTCGATGTACTCCTCGTACTCGGCCTCGGAGACGACCTCGACGTTGAAGAGCATGAGCGAGTGGTACTCGCCGCAGAGCTCGGCGCACTTGCCGGCGTACGTGCCCTCGCGCTCGGGCACGAACGACATGTAGTTCGTCTTGCCGGGGAACATGTCCTTCTTGTAGAGGAAGTCCACGACCCAGAACGAGTGGATCACGTCGCGTGCCTGGAGCGCGATCTCGACGTTGGCGCCGACGGGGAGCACCAGCTTCGGCAGCTCCTCCGTCTTGACGGAGCCGCTGCCGTCGGCCTCGAGCTGCGCCTGGATGCCGGCCGAGTAGACGTCTTCGTCGACGTAGTTGAAGTCCCACGCCCACTGCTTCGCGATGGCCTCGATCCTGACGTCGACCTGGTCCTCCGCGAAGCGTTCCTCGATGACCGCCTGGTCGCGCGCGGTGAACGCGAAGAAGCCGAGGACCAGGATCAGCGGGACGACCGTGTAGAAGACCTCGATCGGCATGTTGTACCGCAGCTGCACCGGAAGGCCGGTCTGGCCCTTGCGTCGGCGATACGCGATGACGGCCCAGATGGTGAGGCCCCAGGTGATGATGCCGACCACGAGCAGCACGATCCACGACGTCACCCAGAGGCCCGAGACACGCTCCGTGTGGTTGGTCACGGGCGGCTCGCCCTCGACGAACCCGGGGAGGAATCCGTTCAGCTGTGCCTGCGTGCATCCGGCGAGGACGAGGCTGAGCGTCGCTGCGATCGGAACTGCAGCCCATCGGAGACGGCGATTGTGGCGCACCGGTGACCTTTCGGGAGATTCGAAGGCGCTTCTCAGAAGCGCACTGATCATGCCTAGCCTACTCCGAGTCGACCACCGGCTCGTGCACCGCCGACGCGCGTTCGGGCGGACGTGCGGGGAAAGCCGAGCTCGGCCCCCGGAAATGCAGAAAGGGAGACCGCGCGAGCGGTCTCCCCTTCCGTGTCCGGACGACTCAGTGGAACGAGTCGCCGCACGCGCAACTGCCCTGCGCGTTGGGGTTGTCGATGGTGAAGCCCTGCTTCTGGATCGTGTCCTCGAAGTCGATCGTCGAGCCGTCGAGGTACGGCACGCTCATCTTGTCGACCACGACCTCGACGCCCGAGAAGTCCACGACGGCGTCGCCGTCGAGCAGTCGCTCGTCGAAGTAGAGCTGGTAGATGAGCCCCGAGCAGCCACCGGGCTGCACGGCGACGCGCAGGCGGAGGTCGTCTCGACCCTCCTGCTCGAGGAGGCTGCGCACCTTGTCGGCAGCCGGCTCGCTCAGCTTCACGCCGTGGATGGTGTCGGTGATGGTGTCGGTCATGTCACTCCTCGAAGAGTACGGATGCATCGATTGTACCTGCGCCGGCTGGGGGCTCCCCCAGTGCGACGGCGGAGTCGCGTCATCCGTGGGCCACGACGCCCTGCCGGCTCAGGACTGCTCGCGGGCCTGCAGACGCGCGAGGAAGGACGCCTCCGCGAGCACGGCACGACGGAAGACCCCGAGGTGGAGCGACTCGTTGGGGCTGTGCGCACGCGAATCCGGGTCCTCGA
The DNA here is from genome assembly GCF_042794545.1 of Agromyces sp. NPDC056523. Taxonomy (NCBI): domain Bacteria; kingdom Bacillati; phylum Actinomycetota; class Actinomycetes; order Micrococcales; family Microbacteriaceae; genus Agromyces; species Agromyces sp. NPDC056523. Next base: position 250,994 of record NZ_JBHTTM010000002.1, on the reverse strand, counting down.
CGCCCGTCACGAGGATCTGCGCGGACGGGAACTCCTCGACGAGCTCCGCGATGAACGGGATGGATCCGCCCACGCCGATGTCGACGGGCGCGCGTCCCCACGCCTCAGCCATCGCGGCCCTGGCCTCCGCGACCGCCCAGCCGCTCGTGTCGACGAGGAACGGCTGCCCGGTGTCGACGTCATCGATCTCGATGCGTGCGCCGAATGGCGCGTTCGCGAGCAGGTGGGCGCGCAGCGCCGCGAGTGCCTCGCGGGCGTCCTGGCCGGGCGCGATGCGGGTGCTGAGGCGCACCGCCACGCTCGGCAGGAGCGTGTTCGAGGCGTGGGCGACCGATGGCGCGTCGATGCCGGTGACGGTGATCGACGGCTGGGCCCAGATCCGGGAGAGGACGCTCCCCCGGCCGATGGGCGCGACGCCGTCGAGCAGGCCGGTCTCGTCGCGCAACTGCGCCTCGTCGTACTCGGGAGTGTCGAGGTCGGCCGCACGGAGGCCGTCGACGGCGACCGATCCGTCCGCGTCCCAGAGCGAGTCGAGCAACCGGATGGCGGCGAGCATCGCGTCAGGCACCGCGCCGCCGAACATCCCGGAGTGCGATGCGTGGTCGAGGGTGGAGACCGTGAGCCGGAACGTGACGTTGCCCCGCAGCGCCACGGTGAGCGCGGGCGTGTCGAGGTCCCAGTTGTTCGAGTCGGCGACCACGATCGCGTCGGCCGCGAGCAGGTCGCGCTGCGCGCGCAGGAAGTTGGCGAACGAGGGCGATCCGTCCTCCTCTTCGCCCTCGATGAAGATCACGATGCCGAGGTCGAAGTCGTCGCCCAGCACGTCGACGAGCGCACGGATGGCGGCGACATGCGCCATGACACCGGCCTTGTCGTCGGCGGCCCCCCGGCCGTACAGGCGGTCGCCGCGCAGCGTGGGCTCGAACGGCGCCGACTCCCAGTGGTCGTCGCGGCCCGGCGGCTGGACGTCGTGGTGCGCGTACAGCAGCACGGTGGGTCGGCCGTTGCGGGCCGCGCGACGCGCGACGACGGCCGGCTGCCCGAGCTCGACCCCGTCGGCCACGGCTGCGCGACGGATGTGCACCTCGTCGAACACGCCCAGTCCACGGACGAGCTCGGCGACCGCCTCGGCGCTCGCCGCGACCTGCTCGGGATCGAAGGCGCTCCACGAGACCGACGGGATGCGCACGAGTCGGGTGAGGTCGGCCACGGTGGAGGGGAACCCGGCCTCGACGGCCTCCCGGAGTCGATCGAACGTGCCGCCCGAGTCGTGATCGGTTCGAGGTTCGCGGGCAGGCTGGACGTCGGTCGGGGTCTCGGTCATGCGGGTAATCTTAAGGCGAACCGAATCGACGAGGACTCCCGTGGCCAAGAACCCCCGTACCGACTCCCCCGCTCCCGAGAACGGCGCCGGCGACGCGCCCGACGCTCCCAAGGTCGGCAAGGGCGCCCCGACGCCGAGCCGCGCCGCGCAGGAGGCCGCCCGGAAGCGGCCGCTTGTGCCGAACGACCGCAAGGAGGCGGCGCGACAGGCGCGTGCCAGGTCGGCCGACGCGCGCGAGCGCGCCCGGCTCGGAATGGCCGCGGGCGAGGAGAAGTACCTGCCCGTTCGCGATCGCGGTCCGCAGAAGAAGTACGTGCGCGACTACGTCGACGCGCGCTTCAGCATCGGCGAGGTGCTGATCCCCGTCATGTTCGCGGTGATCGTGCTGACGTTCATCCCGAGCACCCAGGTGCAGACGATCGGCATCTTCGCGCTCTGGGCGTTCTTCCTCATCTCGGTGGTCGACGTGATCATCCTCGGCGCGCTGCTCAAGCGCAAGCTCGCCGCGAAGTTCGGTGCCGACCGCGTCGAGCGAGTCCGGTGGTACGCGGCGATGCGCGCCCTGCAGCTGCGGCCCCTGCGCCTGCCGAAGCCCCAGGTCAAGCGCGGCCAGTACCCGTCCTGATCACGGCCGGCGCGGCCGTCGCAGGCGGCGCAGGCCGTCGCCTCACCCGCGCGTGAAGACGCCCGAGCGGATGAGGGGAATGCGTGTCTCCTCGTCGGTGAGCGAGCCGTGCTGGCCCACCATGCCCTCGCCGCGGCGGTCGGCCTCGCGCCGGTCGTAGTACGCGACGCCGGCACGCGCGGCCACCAGGATGTCCGCGATCCGGTCGCGGTTGCCGGCGTCCACACCGCCGTACAGGCCCGCGGCGATCGCCTCGTCGGCCGACAGCACCCACGCACGATCGCCCTCGGCGGCGCGCCACCGCTCGAGCAGCGCACGCCGCTCCGCCGCCTCGAGCTCGAGTTCGAGCACGAGGCCCAGACAGCGGGGCTCGCCCGCGACGTGCCGCACTCCGTCGAGCAGCGCCGGCGACGCATCGACGAACACGTGGCGGTGCGCCGGCACGTCGATGACGCCGTGGTCGGCGGTCACGAGCAGGCCCGTCCCACGCGGCATCCGTCGTTCGAAGGCCGCGACCTCGGCGTCGAGCGCCTCGAGGGCGGCGATCCACCGGTCGGACTCCCAGCCGTGCGCATGCGCGATCTGGTCGAGCTCGGAGACGTACACGTAGACGAGGGCCGGACCCTCCTCGATGATGCGCAGCGCCTCGGCGAAGCGATCGGCCACGCTCGCGCCCGATCGGTACTCGGAGCCGCGCAGCACGGCGCGGGTGAACCCGGACGTGGCGTAGCGCGTGCCACCCACGGCGACCGCGCGAACTCCCCGCTCGGCGGCACGGTCGAACACGGTCGGATGGCGCTGCCACTGCTCGGGCACCATCCGGTCGTCCCATCCGCTGAGCTGATTGACTACGCGGTCGTTCGCGCGGTCGGGGACGCGGTAGCCCATGAGTCCGTGCGCGCCCGGCATGAGCCCGGTCGCGAAGCTCGCGATGGCCGCGGCGGTCGTCGACGGGAAGACCGTGCGGATGACGTCGCGCTTCGCCATCCGCGCGGCGAGGAACCTCGCGTGACCGGCCCGCCCGCGAAGGTTGGACGCGCCGAGGCCGTCGACGAGGACCACCACGGCGGCGTTCGCCCGCGGAAGGTCGAGCGGATTCGGCGAGCCCGCGAGCGAGTCGAGTGCGGAGCCGAGCACCGCGGTGAGCCTCGGGGCACCCTCGGTGGGCACCGGTAGCATGGCAGGCATCGCGCCCAGTCTCGCATAGCGGCCGGCGCGTTCCCCGCTCCCTCGCGTGCCCGGCACGCCCTGCGCAGAGACGACGAATGACCCCAGGCAAGAACGAGCCCGCCCCCTCCCAGATCGACGAACGGATCGACGACGTCGACGTGGCGGAGGAGATGCAGGGCTCGTTCCTCGAGTACGCCTACTCGGTCATCTACTCGCGCGCCCTGCCCGACGCGCGCGACGGCCTGAAGCCCGTCCAGCGGCGCATCCTCTACATGATGAGCGACATGGGGCTGCGCCCCGACCGCGGCCACGTGAAGTCCGCGCGCGTCGTCGGCGAGGTCATGGGAAAGCTCCACCCGCACGGCGATGCGGCGATCTACGACGCGCTCGTGCGCCTCGCCCAGCCGTTCACCCTGCGCGTGCCGCTCGTCGACGGGCACGGCAACTTCGGTTCGCTCGACGACGGGCCGGCCGCGGCCCGGTACACCGAGGCGCGCATGGCCCCGCCGGCGATGTCGATGACCGAGAGCCTCGATGAAGACGTCGTCGACTTCATCCCGAACTACGACAACTCCCACCATCAGCCCGAGGTCCTGCCAGCCGCCATCCCGAACCTGCTCGTGAACGGCGCGAGCGGCATCGCGGTCGGCATGGCGACGAACATGGCGCCCCACAACCTCGTCGAAGTGGTCGCCGCGGCTCGCCACCTGCTGACGACGCCCGAGGCGACGCTCGACGACCTCATGGAGTTCGTCCCCGGGCCCGACTTCCCGTCGGGCGGCACGATCGTCGGGCTCGCGGGGGTGCGCGACGCCTACGCGACCGGCCGTGGGTCGTTCAAGACGCGCGCGAAGGTGTCGATCGAGCAGCTCACGCCCCGCAAGACGGGGCTCGTCGTGACCGAGCTGCCGTACCTCGTCGGCCCCGAGAAGGTCATCGAGAAGATCAAGGACGGCGTCAACGCCAAGAAGATCACGGGCATCGCCGATGTCACCGACCTCACCGACCGCACGCGCGGGCTGCGGCTCGTGATCGGCGTCAAGACCGGATTCAACCCGCAGGCGGTGCTCGAGCAGCTCTATCGGCTGACGCCACTCGAAGACTCGTTCAACATCAACAACGTCGCGCTCGTCGACGGCCAACCGCAGACCCTCGGCCTGCGCGAGCTGCTCGAGGTGTACCTCGCGCACCGCATCCGCGTCGTGACGCGGCGGTCCGAGTACCGCCTCGCTCGGCGTCGCGAACGGCTGCACCTCGTCGAGGGCCTGCTCATCGCCATCCTCGACATCGACGAGGTCATCCAGGTCATCCGATCCAGCGACGACGCCGATGCCGCGCGCCGCCGGCTCATCGAGGTCTTCGACCTCAGCGAGCTGCAGGCGGAGTACATCCTCGAGCTGAGGCTCCGCCGCCTGACCCGGTTCTCGCGCATCGAGCTCGAGGCCGAGCGCGACCAGCTGCTCGCCGAGATCGCCGCCCTCGAAGAGTTGCTCGGCAGCGATCTCCGCATCCGCGCGCAGGTGGCCCAGGAGCTCGATCGGGCCGCCGACCTCTATGGCACGCCGCGCCGCACGATGCTGACCGAGGCGCGCGTGATGCCGAAGACGCGCAAGGCGGTCGACCCGGCGACGCTCGAGCACGCCGACGTCCCGTGCCGGGTGATCCTCGGCGCGACCGGCCGGATCGCGCGGGTCGACGCGCCCGAGGGCGAGACCTCAGTAGCGATCACTCCCCCGGCGCGGCGGTCCAAGCACGATGCGGTCCGTTCCGAGCTCGACACCACGAGCCGGACCGAGATCGGCGCGATCACCTCGAAGGGACGCCTGATCCGGTTCTCGCCGCTCGAACTGCCGGTGCTGCCGCCGAACTCGGTGCAGCTCGCTGCCGGGGTCCGCGTCAGCGATTACCTCGCTCTGGCCGATCGCGACGAGCGCGTGCTCGCGGTGGTGTCGCTCGAGTCGAGCCGGCCGATCGTGCTCGGCACCGAGCAGGGCATCGTCAAGCGCGTGGCACCCGGGGGCTACCCGAACCGCCCCGACTTCGAGGTCATCGGCCTGAAGGCCGGCGACCGGGTGGTGGGCGCGGCGCAGGGCGGCGACGACGACGAGCTGGTGTTCGTCACGAGCGACGCGCAGCTGCTGCACTTCCCCGCCTCGTCGGTCCGCCCGCAGGGGTGCCCCGCGGGCGGCATGGCCGGCATCAAGCTGGCCTCCGGGACGAAGGTGGTCGAGTTCAGCGCGCTCGCGCGTGCCGATGTCGAGCGCGCTGTGGTCGTGACGGTCGCCGCATCGAGCGACACGCTCCTCGGCGCCGATCCCGGTGCCGCGAAGGTCGCCGACTTCGCCGAGTACCCGGGCAAGGGCCGCGCCACCGGCGGTGTCCGGGCGCACCGGTTCCTCAAGGGCCAGGACGCGCTGTCGCTCGCCTGGGTCGGGCCCGGCCCCGCGCACGGGCTGGCCGCCGACGGCTCCGTGCGGCCGCTGCCCGAGGCGGGCGGCAGGCGCGACGGCTCCGGCCAGCCCCTCGAGGCGGTCGTGCAGGTCGTGGGTCGCGCCATCCGCTGACGCCGACGCCGCGCCGGGCGACGTCGGTCGGGCGCGCTTGACCTCGCGCCGGTCGCATGGCATCTTCGGCCCTGACCGGGCGGACGGACCGTGGCGATCAAGGATGACGTCGGGCGCCGCACCGAGGGGGCGGGGTGGTCGATGTCGATGTCGGGCAAAGTGCTGCGGGGCAGGGTCGAAGGCCCGGTGCTCGAGCCGGGCGACGCGGGCTACGACGAGGCGCGATCCGTGTGGAACGCGATGATCGATCGCAGGCCGAGGTTCGTCGTGCGCTGCACGAGCGCCGACGATGTCGCGGCCGCGGTGCGGTTCGCGGTCGAGCACGAGCTCGAGGTCGGCATCCGCTGCGGTGGTCACGGCATCGTCGGCCACGCCGTCCCGGACGGCGGCCTCATGCTCGACCTGCGCCCGATGGGCGCGGTCCGGGTGGATGTCGCCGCCCGCCGTGCCCTCGTGCAGGGCGGGGCCCTCCTCGGCGCCCTCGATCGTGCCACGCAGGAGCACGGACTCGCGACGACGGCGGGCAATGTCTCGCACACCGGCGTCGGAGGCCTCGCGCTCGGCGGCGGCATGGGCTGGCTCGCCCGCCGATACGGGCTCACATGCGACAACGTCGTCTCGTTCCAGCTGGTGACGGCGGAGGGCGAGATCCTGCACGTCGATGCCGACTCGCATCCCGACCTGTACTGGGCGCTTCGCGGCGGTGGCGGGAATTTCGGCGTCGTCACCGAGTTCGAGTTCGCACTGCATCCCGAACCCGGGACCGCGTTGTCGGTCGAGTTCCTGTTCCCCAGCGCGTCCGCGGCTGACGCCATGCGGATCTGGCGTGATGCGAGCCTGACGGCCGACCGTCGCGCGACCTGGAATGCGACCGTCGTCGAGCGGACGGTCTCGCTCGGCTTCGTCTGGGTCGGCGACCCCGTGGAGGGCGTCGTCCAGGCCGGCGAACTGGGTGCCAGGCTGGCCGAGGCACGGGAACCGGCCGAGCGGATGGTCGCGCCGTTGTCGTACCTGCAGTTGCAGGCGCGTGAGGACGACGTCGAGGGCCATGCCCTGCGCCGCTACTGGAAGGGCCACTACTTCCGCGAACTCCGCGACGCGGCGATCGACGCCCTCCTCGCCCGCGATGGCGACCGGCTGCCGAACGTGAGCCTGCAGGCGTACGGCGGCGCGATCGCCGACGTGGCCGACGACGACACGGCGTTCTCACGCCGCGACGCCGCGTTCGAGTTCGTCGCGGCGGCCCGATGGGATGATCCCGCCGAGGACGCGGTGCGGATGGAATCGGCCCGCGGGTACGCCCGCACCATGGACCCCTTCGCCAGCGGCGCCTACGTCAACGTCCTGGGCGACGACGGCGTGGCCGGCCTCCGTCGTGCGTACACCGACGAGAAGCTCGCCCGGCTGCGATCAGTGAAGGACGCCCACGATCCGGGCAACGTCTTCCACCTCAACCAGAACATCGCCCCGACGCGGACCTGACCCGCTGAGGCGATGCCCGACCGCCTCAGGCGTCGATGCGATCTCGCGTGAGCGCCGCCGCGCTGTCGACGATGAACTCCTTGCGCGGCGCGACCTCGTTGCCCATGAGCAGCTCGAACACGCGCCCGGCGCTCTCCGCGTCGGCCACGCCGACGCGGCGAAGCGTGCGGTGCTTGCGGTCCATGGTCGTCGTCGCGAGCTGGTCGGCATCCATCTCGCCGAGGCCCTTGTAGCGCTGGATCGGATCCTGGTAGCGCTTGCCCTGCTTGCGCAGCGTCGCGAGGACGCCCTGCAGCTCGGCCTCCGAGTACGTGTACAGCACGTCGTTGGGCTTGGATCCGGGGTTCAGCACCACGACGCGGTGGAGCGGCGGGACTGCGGCGAACACGCGACCGTCCTCGATCATCGGTCGCATGTACCGGAAGAACAGGGTGAGGAGCAGCGTCCGGATGTGCGCGCCGTCGACGTCGGCGTCGCTCATGATGATGACCTTGCCGTAGCGGGCGGCCGACAGGTCGAACGTGCGGCCGGATCCGGCGCCGATCACCTGGATGATCGAGGCGCACTCCGCATTGCTCAGCATGTCGGCGATGCTCGCCTTCTGCACGTTGAGGATCTTGCCGCGGATCGGCAGGAGCGCTTGGTGCTCGCTGTCGCGCGCGAGCTTCGCCGTGCCGAGCGCCGAATCGCCCTCGACGATGAACAGCTCGCTCTGCGCGACGTCGCTCGACCGGCAGTCGACGAGCTTCGCCGGAAGCGACGACGTCTCGAGCGCGTTCTTGCGGCGCTGCGTCTCCTTGTGCGTGCGTGCCGAGATGCGCGCCTTCATCTCGGAGACGATCTTCTCGAGCACCAGCGAGGTCTGCGCCTTGTCGTCGCGCTTGGTCGAGGCGAATCGCTCGCCGAGTGCCTTCTGCACGACGGAGGCCACGATCGAGCGGACCGCCGGCGTGCCCAGCACCTCCTTCGTCTGGCCCTCGAACTGCGGTTCGGGCAGCCGGACCGTGAGCACGACCGTGAGGCCGGCAAGGACATCGTCCTTCTCGAGCTTGTCGTTGCCGACCTTCAGGCGCCGCGCGTTCTGCTCGACCTGCTGGCGCAGGAACTTGAGCAGGCCCTGCTCGAAGCCCGCCTGGTGCGTCCCGCCCTTGGGCGTGGCGATGATGTTCACGAAGCTGCGCATGACGGTGTCGTAGCCGATGCCCCAGCGGAGGGCGATGTCGACGTGGCAGTGCCGTTCGACGTCGGTCGGGATCATCGCGCCGTGGTCGTTGAGCACGGGGACGGTCTCGGTGAATCGACCGTCGCCCGTGATGCGCCAGACGTCGGTGACCGGCCCGTCGACCGCCAAGTGCTCGGCGAACTCGGAGATGCCGCCGTCGAACTGGAAGCGGTGCGTCTCGGGCGCCTCGCCCCGCTCGTCGACGACGGTGATCGCGAGGCCGGGCACCAGGAAGGCGGTCTGCCGGGCACGGTTGAGGAGCTCGTCGACCTGGAACGACGCGCCCTTGGTGAAGATCTGGGGGTCGGCCCAGTACCGCACGCGAGTGCCGGTGACGCCCTTCGCGACACGCCCGACCTTGCGCAGTTCGCTGGATTGCTCGAACGGACGGAACCGGGACTCGGGCGACACGGCGCCGTTGTCGGCGAACACGCCGGGCTCCCCGCGGTGGAACGACATCGCCCAGGTCGCGCCGCCGCGATCGACCTCGACGTCGAGCCGCTCCGACAGTGCGTTCACCACCGAGGCTCCCACGCCGTGCAGGCCGCCCGAGGCCGAGTACGAGCCGGATCCGAACTTGCCGCCCGCGTGCAGCTTGGTGAAGACGACCTCGACGCCCGTGAGGCCGGTCTTCGGCTCGACGTCGACCGGAATGCCGCGGGCCCGGTCGCGAACCTCGACGCTGCCGTCGGCGTGCAGGACCACGTCGATCTCGGTCCCGTGGCCGCCGAGCGCCTCGTCGACCGAGTTGTCGATGATCTCCCACAGGCAGTGCATGAGGCCGCGCGAGTCGGTCGAGCCGATGTACATGCCCGGGCGCTTGCGGACGGCCTCGAGGCCCTCGAGCACGGAGAGGTGGCGGGCGGAATAGTCGGAGCTCACGTCGCACAAGCCTACTGAGGGCTACCCCCGACGCTCGCCAGGCGCTTCGCGCACAGCGAAATGCAGGGCAGCACGGAAGTTTCCCGAGCCCGGCCGTGTTTTCATTGATGTCAGACGGAAACGGATCGTGAGCTACGGAGGAGGCGCCATGAACCAGACCACCGACACCGCCGGTGCGGTCGACGAACTCGACACCCCGCACGAGCTCACGGCCCTCGACCGCTGCGATGCCTGCGGTGCGCAGGCCTACATCCGCGTGGTCGTCTCGAGCGGCGAACTCCTCTTCTGCGCCCACCACGGCCGCAAGCACCAGGAGAAGCTCTCCCAGATCGCGCACAGCTGGCACGACGAGTCGAGCCGACTCCTCACCGACACCCGCGACTGAACGCACCCCACCACGTCACGAACGCCCCGGATCCGTCCGGGGCGTTCGTCATGTCGCGCCCGCGGGCGATCGCGCCGCAGGGTCAGGTGCCGACGGATGCCGCGACGCCGGCGGCACGCAGCTGGGCCGCTCGCGCGGCTTCGGCGTAGCGGTCCACGACCGCGGCCTGCTCGCCGGGGCGATACGTCGATCCCGCACGCGCGCACATCCGCTCGAGGATCGCGTCGGCGAGGCTCGGGTTCTTCGCGAGCACCGGGCCGTGCAGGTGCGTGCCGATGACATCGCCCATGCGGAGGCCCTCCTGCCCGGAACCGCGTCCGTTGCCGGAGCCGGCGTGGACCCGACCGAGCGGGGACGCCTCGGCGCCGATGTAGTCCCGCGCGTGGTTCTCGAATCCGACCAGGAGCCCCAGTCCGCCGCCCGCCTTCACGACGAGATCCCCGGCGACGCGGCCCTCGCGCGCGACGGCTCGACCCGCGACGATGCCCAGCCCCTCGACGGTGCTGCCGTCGGGGCGCTCGATCCCCCAGCTCAGCAGTTCCCACCCGGTGCCCACCGCGAGGATCGGCACGCCCTCGGTGCCCCAGCGGCGGAGTGCGTCGTGCACCTCGAGGAGCCGGGTCCGGCTCGTCTCGAGCGACCCGTCGCTGCCGGAGCCGAGGATCACGGCGTCGACGCGGGCCGGCAGGTCGTCGGCGCGCTCCACGGGCACGACGCGGGCATCGTGCCCGCCCCACCGAGCGCGGGTGGCGAGCACGGCCGCGTTCTCGGCGTCGCCGTTGGTGTTCTGCAGCGAGGGCAGCAGCGAGACGATCGTGAGGGTCATTCCGCTCCCGTGAGTCCGAGGTGCGCGCGGGTGCGCCGCATGGCATCGGCCGAGAAGACGATGGTCTTCACGCCCGACCCCGGCGGCGGTGCGGCGAGGAAGTCGTCGAGCGCGCGACCGAGGTCGGGCTCCACCCGGTCGATCGCGACGCCGTCGTAGGCGAGCATGAGGGCGGCTTCGTCGGCCTTGGAGCCGCTCACGATCGCCACACGCCCGAGCGACGAGGCATCCGTGGGCCAGAAGTAGGACGGGTCGCGCACGTCGGACCCGATCGCGAAGAGGATCTGCTCGGTGCCGGGCGCGATGCTGTCGACATTGAGCTGGTAGCTCGCCGGGTTCTGGACGAGGACGAAGTCGACCTCGTGGCCGCGCACCATGACGCGCTCGCCGCGGCCGAAGACGGCGGGGATGGCGCTGAGCGCGGCGGCGGCGGTCTCGGGGGCGAAGCGCTCGGCCAGCACGGTCTTCGCGGTGGCGTAGGCGGCGGCCGCGTCGACCGCGTAGTGCGTGCCCCGGGCAGGCAGGCCGATGGGCACGGATGCCGCGCCGTCGGCGAGCGCCGCCGACGAACCGTCGACCGACTCGACCACGGTCCCGTCGGCGGCGTCGAGTCGCCGTGCGCTCGTCTCGGTGTGCCCCAGCCCCCGCGGCGCGGCGGCGAGGACCGCATCGGACACGCCGAATCGTCGCACGCGCACCTCGGGTCGCAGGCCGCCCGCGAGCCGCTCGAGGTACGCGTCGTCGGCATTCACGACGACCGCCTCGTGGGCGCGGGCCGCGATCTTCGCGAGCATGCCGGCGACCATCTCGGAATCGTGGAACCGGTCGATCTGGTCGACCATCACGTTCGTGAGGGTCACGACGCGCGCGTCGACACCCTGCATCACCAGCGCGCCATGGCCTTCGTCCATCTCGAGCACGGCCATGTCGCCGGGCACGCGACCCTGCCAGTCGGCCCGCTCCAGGAGCGCCGAGGTGAGCCCCTGGCTGATGTTCGCCGTCGACGGGTTCGTGAACACGTCGACGCCGTGCGCGCGAAGGATGGCGACGAGCATCTTGGTGGTCGTGGACTTGCCGCTCGACCCGGAGACGACCAGGAGACCCTGCGGGAATCCCGACAGCGTCCGCTTCAGGTAGCCGGGCGCGAGCCGGTTGACGACGAGCCCGGGAACGGCCGATCCGCCGCCGGGCTTGCGCAGCCGGGCGGCGAATCGGGTGAGCCTGCCGACGAGGATCGCCGGCGCGTAGCGCACCGCGGCCTACTCGAGGTAGTCGCGCAGCGACTGCGAGCGGGACGGGTGGCGCAGCTTCGCCATCGTCTTCGACTCGATCTGGCGGATGCGCTCGCGCGTCACGCCGAACGTGTCGCCGATCTGGTCGAGGGTCTTCGGCATGCCGTCGCCGAGGCCGAAGCGCATGCGGATGACGCCTGCCTCGCGCTCGCTCAGCGAGTCGAGCAGCGACTCGAGCTGCTTCTGCAGCATGGTGAAGCCCACCGCGTCGGCCGGCACGACCGCCTCGGTGTCCTCGATGAGGTCGCCGAACTCGCTGTCGCCGTCCTCGCCGAGCGGGGTGTGCAGCGAGATGGGCTCGCGGCCGTACTTCTGCACCTCGATGACCTTCTCAGGGGTCATGTCGAGTTCCTTCGACAGCTCCTCGGGCGTGGGCTCGCGGCCGAGGTCCTGCAGCATCTGGCGCTGCACACGCGCGAGCTTGTTGATGACCTCGACCATGTGCACCGGGATGCGGATGGTGCGGGCCTGGTCGGCCATCGCGCGGGTGATCGCCTGGCGGATCCACCACGTGGCGTACGTCGAGAACTTGAAGCCCTTGGTGTAGTCGAACTTCTCGACCGCGCGGATGAGGCCGAGGTTGCCCTCCTGGATCAGGTCGAGGAACTGCATGCCGCGACCCGTGTAGCGCTTGGCGAGCGAGACCACGAGGCGCAGGTTCGCGCCGAGCAGGTGACTCTTGGCCCGCTGGCCGTCGCGCGCGACCCACTGCAGCTCGCGGCCGAGCTGCGACTTCTTCTCGGAGTCGCCCATGTGCGAGAGCTTCTCCTCGGCGAAGAGGCCCGCCTCGATGCGCATCGCGAGCTCGACCTCTTCGGCCGCGTTCAGGAGCGCGACCTTTCCGATCTGCTTGAGGTAGTCCTTGACCGGGTCGGCCGTGGCGCCCGTGATGGTCGTGGAGTAGACCGGGATCTCATCCTCGTCATCGGACGCGCGCAGCACGAGTGCACCGGTCGGGTGCGGCTCGACGGGGATCGGCTTGGCCTCCTCCTCGTCGTCGGCCGGAGCGGCTTCCGGCTCGGCGGACTCGGTCGCCTCGGCGCTCTCGGCGACCGCCGCGCTGGTCTCGCCGCCATCGGCCTCGTCGACCTCGAGCACCTCGGGGTCGAGTTCCTCGTCGTCGACGGAAACGTCATCGCCGGTCGGAGCGGCCTTCGACTTCGAGCCCTTCGCGGTCGACGTGCGTGGCGTCTTCGATGCGGTCGTGGCGGCCTTGCCCTTCGCCGGCGACTTCGTCGCAGTGCTCTTGGCGCCGGCCTTGGTGGATGCGGACTTCGACGCCGCAGTGGTCTTGGCGGCCGCGCGCTTGGGCGCTGCGGTCGTCCGGGCCTCAGCCGACTCGTCGGTCGAAGCCGTGGCCTTGGTGGCCTTGGTTGCCATGCGTTAGAACCTCTTCCTCACCGTCGCGTCCGGGAGCCCGAGTACGGGACCCACGGAGATCTGCGTCACGATTCGGTGATTTCGGACACGATGAGGACCCATGTCAAGTCCGCGATGCGTGCGGCTCGAACCGCACAGCGGACCAGAACGGGTCCTTCCCCCTATTATACAGGGCTGCGCGCGCGAACCGACCCGCGACACCGCCGGATCCGGAGCGCATCGCACCCGTCTCCAGATCCAACGCGACGGCGATGCGCCGCATTCCCCTTCGGCGGGCGTCGACGCCCGGATCAGGCGCCGTCGTCCTCCCGGGTGCGCCGATGCGCGAGGAACTTCTCGAGCTCCGCGGCGATCTCGTCGGCGGAGGGCAGTTCGCCGTCTTCGTCGGTCAACGGCGAGCGGAGGCTCGTGCCCTCCATGTACGCGTCGTGGCGCTCCTCGAGCGCGTGCACGAGCTTGGCGAGCTCGCCGTTCTCGGCCACCTGCTCGTCGATGCGGGCGGAGAACTCGCGACCCTGCTCGCGCAGGGCATCGGTCGGGAAGATCCGGCCCGTCGACGCGCTCACGGCCTCGAGGGCGGCGACCGCCGCTGACGGCCATTCGGCGTCGGAGAGGTAGTGCGGCACGAGCAGCACGAATCCGGTCGTGGGGTGGTCCCGCTCCTGCAGCCGGTACTCGACGAGGTGCAGCGCATTGGCGGGCACCTGGGTCGTGGGCTTCCAGACCGACATCGCATCGATCAGGTCGGCTCGATTCCCGCTCACGGTCACGCCGATCGGGCGGGTGTGCGGCACCGGCATGGGGATCGAGTTGATCCACGTCGTCGAGCCCACCTCGAGCTGCTCGATGAGGCCGAGCACGGCCGCCCCGAAGCGCTCCCACTGGAAGTCGGGCTCGAATCCGGTGAGGAGGAGGAACGGCTGCCCGAGCTCGTCTCGCGCGAGGTCGAGCGACAGCCGAGGCGGGCGGTAGTCGGTGAGGTGATCGCCCTCGAAGAGGATGATGGGACGCCGCGCGCGATAGTCGAGCAGCTCGTCGGCGTCGAACGTCGCCACCACGGTCGTGTCGAGCGTGCTCAGGAGGTACGAGGACGTCTGCGCGACGGCGCTCCCGGCATCGGCGAATCCCGTCAGTCCCGCGACGAGCGGCAGCCCGGTCGGCACGTCGACATCGGCGTTGAGCTCGTACAGGGAACGGGGGTCGCGCATACCTCAAGGGTACTGACGGGCGGGACGCCCACCGCCGGCCGACGGCGCCGCAGGTGATGCCCTGAGCGAACACCTAGCATCGAACGCATGCCCGTTCCCACACTCGAACTCACCGACTCCCCCGCCGTCGACTCCGAGGCCCCCGCCGTCCTGCTCGCCGCCCGCCGCACCGGCGACGGTCCGGAGCTGCTCGCACCGGCCGGATTCGACTGGGTGCCGGCGGCACTCACCGCCCTCGGCGCCAAGGGCGCCGCCGACGAGGTCACGTCCCTGGTCGAACCGGGCGACCGGGGCCGGCTGGTCATCGTGGCCGGGGTCGGCGACCGGGCGGATGCCGCGACGCTCCGCCTCGCGGCCGGCGCCGCGGTGCGCAGCAGCCCGTCCCTCGAGGCGGTGTCGATCGCCGTCCCGGCGACGGAGCCCGAGTCGGCCGCGGCCCTGCTCGAGGGGGCGGCGCTCGGCGCCTACGCGTTCACCGACTATCGCGAGGGGCCGTCCGGTCCCGGTCGGATCGTCCTGCACGCCGATCACGACGCGGACGCGATCCGCCTCGACCGCATCCGCGCCGTGGTGGCGGCGGTGGCGCGCACGAAGGACCTCGTCAACACCGCACCGAACGACCTGCCGCCCGCGGCCCTCGCCGAGCTCGCGGCCGAGGCGGCCTCCGCTGCCGGGATCGCCGTGCGAGTGCTCGACGAGCGCCTGCTCGCCGACGAGGGCTTCAGCGGCATCCTCGCCGTCGGTTCCGGCTCGTCGCGCCCGCCGAGGCTGGTGCGCCTCGAGTACGCCCCCGCCGAGGCATCCGTGCACCTGGCGCTCGTCGGCAAGGGCATCACGTTCGACTCGGGTGGGCTCTCGCTCAAGCCGGGCGCCTCGATGGTCGGCATGAAGTCCGACATGGCCGGCGCCGCGGCCGTGCTGTCGGCGATCGTCGCCCTCGCCGAGCTGCGCGTGCCCGTGCGCGTCACCGGCTGGCTCTGCCTCGCCGAGAACATGCCGTCGGGGCACGCGGTGCGGCCGAACGACGTGCTGCGCATGAAGGACGGCACGACCGTCGAGGTGCTCAACACCGACGCCGAGGGCCGGCTGGTCATGGCCGACGCGCTCGCCGCGGCCAGCGCCGAGCAGCCCGACGCGATCGTCGACGTCGCGACGCTGACCGGCGCGCAGGTCGTGGCACTCGGCAATCGGATCGCGGGCCTCATGGGCGACGACGATCTCGTCGCACAGGTGCGCAGCGCCGCCGACGCCGTCGGCGAGCCGGTCTGGCCGATGCCGCTGCCCGACGACCTGAAGACGCTGCTGAAGTCGGATGTCGCGGACCTGGCGAACACCAAGCTGGGCACCGTCGTGCCGGGCATGCTGCTCGCGGGCGTCTTCCTGCAGCAGTTCGTCGGCCACCGCGACGGGGCCGATGAGGCCCGCATCCCGTGGGCGCACGTGGACATCGCCGGCCCCTCCTTCAACAGCGGATCGCCGTGGGGATTCACCGGTTCCGGCGCGACCGGAGCGGCCGTCCGGACGCTCGTCCGGCTGGGCGAGCAGCTCGCCGCCAGGTAGTAAGGTCGTGTGGGGCGATCGTCGCCCCGAGGCCCGCCCCGGCCACGAGCCGCGGTGGACGGCGCCGCAGACCGATGCGCAAGGGAGATTCCGTTTGTCCGAGCAGAACTTTGACCTCGTCGTTCTCGGGGGCGGCAGCGGGGGGTACGCGGCGGCGCTGCGAGCCGTCCAGCTCGGCCTCACCGTGGCACTCGTCGAGAAGGACAAGCTCGGCGGCACGTGCCTGCACCGCGGCTGCATCCCGACCAAGGCGCTCCTGCACGCCGCCGAGGTGGCCGACAACTCGCGTGAGTCGGCGAAGTTCGGCGTGCGGTCGACGTTCGACGGCATCGACGTCGCGGCCGTGACCAAGTACCGCGAGAGCATCGTCTCCAGCAAGTTCAAGGGCCTCCAGGGCCTCGTCAAGGCGCGCGGCATCACCGTGGTCGAGGGAGAGGGCCGCCTGGTGGCGGCGAACGCCGTCCAGGTGGGCGACCAGCGCCTCGTCGGCAAGAACGTGGTGCTCGCGACGGGCTCGTACTCGCGCTCGCTGCCCGGCCTCGAGCTCGGCGGCCGCGTGATCACCAGCGAGCAGGCCCTCGAGCTCGACTTCGTGCCGCAGAAGGTGGCGGTCCTCGGCGGCGGCGTCATCGGCGTCGAGTTCGCGAGCGTCTGGAAGTCGTTCGGCGCCGAGGTCACGATAATCGAGGCCCTCCCGCACCTCGTCCCCAACGAGGAGGAAGCGATCTCGAAGCACCTCGAGCGCGCCTTCCGCAAGCGCGGCATCGACTACAAGCTCGGCGTCCGCTTCCAGGGCGTCACCCAGCACGACGACGGCGTCGTCGTCACGCTCGAGAACGGCGAGACCGTCGAGGCCGAGCTCCTGCTCGTGGCCGTGGGTCGCGGACCCGTCACCCAGAACCTCGGGTACGAGGAGGCCGGCGTGACCGTCGACCGCGGCTTCGTCATCACGAACGAGCGCCTCCAGACCAGCGTCCCCGGCGTGTACGCCGTCGGCGACATCGTCCCCGGCTTGCAGCTCGCGCACCGCGGCTTCCAGCAGGGCATCTTCGTCGCGGAGGAGATCGCGGGCCTGAACCCGATCGTCGTCGAGGACGTCAACATCCCGAAGGTCACGTACTGCGAGCCCGAGGTCGCCTCGGTCGGCTACACCGAGGCCCGTGCCGCCGAGAAGTTCGGCGCCGACAAGGTCTCGGCGTACGAGTACAACCTCGCCGGCAACGGCAAGAGCCACATCCTCGAGACGAGCGGCATCATCAAGGTCGTCCGCGTCGAGGATGGCCCCGTCGTCGGCGTCCACATGATCGGCGCGCGCGTCGGCGAGCTCATCGGAGAGGCCCAGCTCGCGGTCAACTGGGAGGCGTACCCCGAGGACATCGCCCCGCTCATCCACGCGCACCCGACCCAGAACGAAGCCCTCGGCGAGGCCTTCCTCAAGCTCGCGGGCAAGCCGCTGCACGCGCTCTGAGCCCGGCCCGCTGCACCACGACTGCAATAAGCTAGAACGCGTCAACGCTGTGAAGGAGACAAGCGCATGAGCGAATCCGTCAGCCTCCCGGCACTCGGCGAGAGTGTCACGGAGGGCACGGTCACCCGCTGGCTGAAGAATGTCGGCGACCGTGTGGAGGTCGACGAGCCGCTGCTCGAGGTCTCGACCGACAAGGTCGACACCGAGATCCCATCCCCGGTCGCCGGAGTGATCGAGGCGATCCTCGTCCAGGAGGATGAGACCGTCGAGGTCGGCACCCCGCTCGTGACCATCGGCGACGGCTCCGGTGCGGGCGCCGCGCCCGCCGAGGCGCCGGCTGCCGAACAGGCTGCGGCACCCGAGGCCGAGCAGGCCCCGGCCCCAGCTCCCGAGCAGGCCCCGGCCCCAGCTCCCGAGCAGGCCCCGGCCCCAGCTCCCGAGCAGGCCCCAGCCCCAGCTCCCGAGCAGGCCCCGGCCCAGGCGCCCGCCGCGCAGCCGGCCGCCGAAGCGCCCGCAGCTCCGGCCGCCGAGCCCGCGGCTCCGCAGGCACCGGCCCAGCCGGCCCCGGCTCCCGAGCAGCCCGCCGCCCAGGCCCCGGCTGCCCAGGCCCCGGCTGCCCAGGCCCCCGCCGCCCAGGCCCCCGCTGCCCAGGCACCTGCTGCACCGGCTCCGACCCCTGCTCCCGAGCAGCCGGCCGCCCCCGCCGCGCCTGCTCCGGCCGCCGAGGCCGCCCCCGCACCGCAGGCGGGCGCCCACGCCGGCGCCTCCGGCTACGTGACCCCGATCGTGCGCAAGCTCGCGAACGAGCAGGGCGTCGACCTGGCGTCGGTGCAGGGCACGGGCGTCGGCGGCCGCATCCGCAAGCAGGACGTCCTGTCGGCCGGAACCCCGGCGGCAGCACCGGCAGCCGCGGGTGCCGAGGCCAAGCCCGCACGTCAGCCGCTCGAGACGTCGCCGCTCCGCGGCACGACCCAGCCGATGACGCGTCTGCGCAAGGTCGTCGCCGAGCGCGCCGTGGTCTCGATGCAGTCGACGGCCCAGCTCACCTCCGTGGTCGAGGTCGACGTGACGCGCGTCGCCCGCCTCCGCGACCGGGTCAAGGGCGCCTTCCACGAGCAGACCGGCACGAAGCTCTCGTTCCTGCCGTTCTTCGCGCTGGCGGCGGTCGAGGCGCTTCGCGCCTACCCGATCGTCAACTCGACGGTCGACGGCGAGTCGATCGTCTACCCCGAGCGCGAGAACCTGAGCATCGCGGTCGACACCGAGCGCGGCCTGCTCACGCCGGTCGTGCGCGACGCGGGCGAGCTCGACATCGCAGGACTCGCCAAGCAGATCGCCGATCTGGCCGAGCGCACGCGAAACAACCAGCTCAAGCCCGACGAGCTCGCAGGCGGCACGTTCACGCTGACCAACACCGGCTCGCGCGGTGCGCTGTTCGACACGCCGGTCGTGTTCCTGCCGCAGACCGCGATCCTGGGCACGGGCGTCGTGGTGAAGCGTCCGGTCGTGATCTCCGAAGACGGCTCCGACGCGATCGCGATCCGATCGATGGTCTACCTCGCACTGTCGTACGACCACCGGATCATCGATGGCGCCGACGCCGCGCGGTTCCTCACCGCCGTCAAGGCCCGGCTCGAGGAGGGCGACTTCGAGGGCGACCTCGGCATCTAGTCGAACCACTCCCGTAACCGCCACCCGGCCTCGCTCCGCATCATGAGGAGCGAGGCCGGTTCGCGTTCGCCCGCGACATCGGGGACGGAGACCACGACCGCATCACCCAGGTCGGCGACCACGGTGATCGCATCGAGGTCGGCCTGCGCCTCGAAGCCGGCGTCGCCCTGCTCGATGGCGGCACGATCCCGGGCCTCGATCGGCGAGCCGGGCTGCGCGACGGCCGCCAGGCATGCGACGTCGCGCGAGGCGAGGCAGCTCGTGCGGATCTCCAGCAGCGCCGCCGCTGCGGCGATCGGGTCGTCGGTGCGGACCGGAACCGCCTCGGCAGTCCCTGCTCCTTCGGCATCCGGATGGTCCGGGCCCGTCTCCGGAGACGCCACGGGTGCATCCGGTCCCGGCGACGGCGCGGTCGATGCGATGCTCGAATCGCCCAGCCGCGATGCCGGGTCGGCCGCCGACGGCGGACCCGCGGTGAGCAGGACGACGAGGGCACCGGCGCCCACGAAGCCGCCCGTGAGGAACGCGCCACGGCGTCGCCGCACGACCTCCGCGAGTCGCCCGGCCAGCGCCGTTCGCGGATCGTGATCGAGCGTGTCGGCCACCTCGGCGGCGACACCGGGGGGCATCTGCGCGATCTCGGCGAGTCTCGCCCACCGCCTCGTTCGACGGGATCCCGACTCCGCGGAATCACTCGGGTCGATCTCATCCGCTCCCGGGACGACCTCACGAGGCACGCCGGCCGTGATACGCGACGGCACCTGCCGACGGGCCGTCGTCTCGGACCGGACCCCCGGAAGCGGCAGGGGTGCCGCGACGTCGAACAGCGCCCGCTCGAGGTCGAGATCCCGAGGCAGGAACGGACGTGCGTCGAGCGCGTCGCGGGCGACGCGAACGACGGCGTCGAGCGCACGTCGATCGCGCGTGGCCGCAGCGACGTCCTCGATGAGCCGGAGCAGCGCGGCCTGCCCGCGGCGGAGCAGGTCGGCGCGCTGCCCCGCGGCGACGGCACGGTCCAGTCGCTCGAGGGCACCGAGCCCGAGGAGTCGCGGCCTCCCGTCCTCGTCGATCGTCACGTCGGCGATGTCGAGCCGCGCATGGACGAGGCCGCGGGCGGCGAGTTCGCGGACGGCGACGACGATCGGTGCCAGGGCGGTGACGGCCTGGCCCGGAAGCAGCCCGCCGTCGGCCAGCAGCGCAGCGAGCGGCGTGCCCGTGATGCGCTCCACCACCAGGCAGCATCGGCCCTCGTCGAACCCGGCGACGTCGATGAGCGCCGGTGTCGCACCCGACCCGTCGTGCTGCATCGCCGTCATCTCGTTCGCGATCGCCTCATCGTCTGCCGCGCGACCGTATACCCGGACGACCACCAGCGAGCCGGTGGTGGGCGGTGCCGCCCCGGGTTCCGCGCTGCCGGGAGGGACGTGGGCCGTCGCGAGGTACACGTCGGCGCGCTCGCCGGTCGCCAGGCGGCGGATGAGTCGGTAGCCGGCCAGCACAGGTTCGATGCCGTCCCCGCCGGAGGTGAGCTCACCGGTGGCCGGAGGCGCGGTGCTGGGCGGCGACTGCGAGCGGAAGAACCGTGGCATGGCGCAAGGATCGCGCGAGCAAGCGCAGTCCCAGCCGATACGAGGGCCGTCCTGCACATCCAACGCATCCCGAGCACTGTGGAGGACGAGCCGCCACCTAGGATGGAGCCCATGCTCGACTACGTCGTCACGGGGCTAAGCGCCAACTCCGTGCCGTATCTCGAGGGTCTCTCCCTCCAGCGCGCCGTCCATCAGGCGGTGGTCTCCGGTGATCGGCCGGACGCCGTCATCCTCCTCGAACACGAGCCGGTCTACACCGCCGGCAAGCGGACCGCCCCCGACGAGCGACCGACCGACGGAACGCCGGTGGTCGACGTCGATCGAGGCGGCAAGATCACCTGGCACGGCCCCGGCCAGCTGGTGGGCTATCCGATCCTGCACCTCGACGAACCGATCGACGTGGTCGGCTACGTGCGCCGCCTCGAGGCCGTGCTCATCGACGTGCTCGCGACCTTCGGCATCGAGGGTCGTCGCGTGGAGGGCCGATCGGGCGTCTGGATCGTCCGCGACGCCGTCGAGGAGAAGATCGCCGCGATCGGGATCCGCGTCGCCGACGGCGTGACCATGCACGGGTTCGCCCTCAATTGCTCGAACTCGCTCGAGCCCTACGAGAAGATCGTGGCCTGCGGCATCCGCGACGCCGGCATCACGACGATGTCGAGGCAGCTCGACCGTCTCGTGACGCCGGCCGACGTCGTCGACGCGGTCCGTGCGCGCCTGTCCGCCGAGTTCGCCCCGGCCGAGGAGGCCGCCGCGTGAGCGCCGATCCCGCAGGCCGGCGGATGCTGCGCCTCGAGGTGCGCAATGCGGAGACGCCGATCGAACGCAAGCCCGAGTGGATCAAGACCCGGGCCAGGATGGGCCCCGAGTACCGCCAGCTGCAGCAGCTCGTGAAGTCCGAGGAGCTGCACACCGTCTGCCAGGAGGCGGGCTGCCCGAACATCTACGAATGCTGGGAGGACCGCGAGGCGACCTTCCTCATCGGGGGTTCGCAGTGCACGAGGCGCTGCGACTTCTGCCAGATCGACACGGGCAAGCCGGCGGACTACGACATCGACGAGCCGCGACGCGTCGCCGAGTCGGTCGTGCGGATGAAGCTGCGCTACTCGACCGTCACGGGCGTCGCGCGCGACGACCTCCCCGACGAGGGCGCCTGGCTGTACGCCGAGACCATCCGCGAGATCCACCGCCAGTCCCCCGGAACCGGCGTCGAGATCCTCGTGCCCGACTTCTCGGGGAACCCCGAGCTGCTCGGCGAGGTGTTCTCGGCGCGGCCCGAGGTGTTCGCCCACAACGTCGAGACGGTCCCGCGCATCTTCAAGCGCATCCGTCCCGCGTTCCGGTACGAACGCTCGCTCGACGTGATCACGCAGGGTCGCGATGCCGGCCTGATCACCAAGTCGAACCTCATCCTCGGCATGGGCGAGGAGCGCGCGGAGATCTCGCAGGCACTGCGCGACCTGCACGATGCGGGCACCGACATCATCACGATCACGCAGTACCTGCGTCCGAGCCCGCGGCACCTCCCGGTCGCACGCTGGGTGCGGCCCGAGGAGTTCGTCGAGCTCAAGGCCGAGGCCGAGGAGATCGGGTTCCTCGGCGTCCTCGCCGGTCCGCTCGTCCGCTCGTCGTATCGCGCCGGTCGGCTCTGGGCGCAGTCGATGCACGCCAAGGGCCGCGCCCTGCCGGCCGACCTCGCGCACCTCGCCGACGAGTCGCTCGGCTTCGCGCAGGCCGTCGGCTGAGTCGATGCGCGGCTGACGGACGTCCGGCCGTCACTCGACGGTCGGACGTGCCGTCAGCCGCCGGTATCCTTGTCGCATGGCACGAACCAAGGACGCCGGGGACGCTTCCAAGCCCCCGAAGGAGCCCGGCCGCATGAAGCAGATGTGGCAGGTCTTCCAGATGACCCGCCGCTACGACCCCACCGCGCAGTGGCTCATGCTCCTCGGATTCCTCGGACCCGTGCTCGTCGGCCTCGTCCTCGCCCTCTGGCTCAGCGAGGGCAACGGCTTCACGATCGCGCTGTGGATCGTCGCGGGCGCGCTCGCCGGCCTCCTCGTTGCGCTCGTCATCCTCGGCCGCCGTGCCGAACGGGCGGCGTACTCGCAGATCGACGGCCAGCCCGGCGCGGTCGGCGCGGTCCTGCGCAGCGGCCTGCGGGGCGGATGGGTCGGCAGCGAGATGCCCGTCGCCGTGAACGGCAAGACGCAGGATGCGGTGTACCGCGCGGTCGGCCGGGGCGGAGTGGTCCTGATCAGCGAGGGCCCGCGCGCCCGCACGGAGCGCATGCTGACCGACGAGCAGCGCAAGGTCGCCCGCGTGCTTCCGAACGTGCCCGTGAGCACGCTCTCCGTCGGCCACGAGGAGGGCTCGGTCGAGCTGCACCGCCTCGCAGCGGCGCTGCGCAAGCGCAAGCGCGTGCTGACCAAGCCCGAGGTGCTCGCCGTGTCGAACCGGCTCAACTCGCTCCAGGCGCCGCTGCCGATCCCGAAGGGCATCGACCCGATGAAGGTACGTCCGCAGCGCGGCAAGATGCGCTGACGCACACACGACTGCCCCGCGGCATCCGTTCACCTCGAGCGGATGCCGCGGTCGTCTCAGCTCCGGAGCAGGATCGTTCCGGCGAGCTTGTCGTGGAAGCCCCGTTGGTCGGCATCCCAGATGAGGGCCGGGATCACCAGCAGGAGCAGCAGGGTGCGGACCACGGGCCGCCACAGGCCGACCCAGCCGCCGGCCATCGGCACGACCCGGAGCCCGAGGAACCGGTGGCCGACGCTGCCGCCGAGGGTGGGGATGAACAGCACCTGCATGAGCGCGAAGATCCCGAGCGTCGCCCAGGACTGGGCCGGTGATGCGTAGGGCCCGGCGAGCAGGGCGATGACGTTCGCGATCGCCCAGTCGACGAGGATCGCCGCGACGCGGCGCCCGACACGGCCGACGGAGCCGGTGCCCTCCTCCGGGAGTCCGAGGCGTTCCCCCGGGTAGCGATTGGGCGTGAGGTCACCGGATGCGGGCGCGGGTTCGGGCACCGGACGATTCTACCGATGGCCGATCGCGTAACACGGTGGAAACATTCGCGTCACGGTCGGGAAACGCCGTCCGCGTAGCGTCGCTACCGGTCGAACGACTGCGTCCGCGCCCTCTACCCGCCCTTGGAGCATCGTCACATGTTCAGTGATTCATCTGAAGTCCTCAAGTTCATCAAGGAGACGGACGTCAAGTTCCTCGACATCCGTTTCACCGACCTCCCGGGCGTGCAACAGCACTTCAACATCCCGGCCTCCACCGTCGACGAGGACTTCTTCACCGTCGGCCAGCTGTTCGACGGCTCCTCGATCCGCGGCTTCGCGTCGATCCACGAGTCCGACATGCAGCTGATCCCCGACGTCTCGACCGCATACGTCGACCCGTTCCGGGCCGAGCGCACGCTCATCATGGTCTTCGACATCTACAACCCCCGCAACGGCGAGATCTACGGCAAGGACCCGCGCCAGGTCGCAAAGAAGGCCGAGAAGTACCTCGCCTCGACCGGCATCGCCGACACCGCGTTCTTCGCCCCCGAGGCCGAGTTCTACATCTTCGACGACGTGCGCTACGAGGTGAAGCAGAACTCGAGCTTCTTCTCGGTCGACTCGAGCGAAGGCGCCTGGAACTCGGGCCGCGAGGAGGAGGGCGGCAACCTCGCCAACAAGACGGCGTACAAGGGCGGTTACTTCCCCGTCTCGCCCGTCGACCAGCACGCCGACCTGCGCGACGACATCGTGCTCAAGCTGATCGACGCGGGCCTCGAGGTCGAGCGCTCGCACCACGAGGTCGGCACGGCCGGCCAGGGCGAGATCAACTACAAGTTCGACACGATGGTGCACGCCGCCGACGACATCCTGAAGTTCAAGTACATCGTCAAGAACACCGCCAACGAGTGGGGCAAGACGGCCACGTTCATGCCGAAGCCCCTCTTCGGCGACAACGGCTCGGGCATGCACACCCACCAGTCGCTCTGGAACGAGGGCAAGCCCCTGTTCTACGACGAGGCGGGCTACGGCGGCCTCTCCGACGTCGCGCGCTGGTACATCGGCGGCATCCTGCGTCACGCCCCGGCGCTGCTCGCCTTCACGAACCCGACGGTGAACTCGTACCACCGCCTGGTGCCGGGCTTCGAGGCCCCCGTGAACCTCGTCTACTCGGCGGGCAACCGCTCCGCGGCGATCCGCATCCCGATCACGGGGACGAACCCGAAGGCCAAGCGCATCGAGTTCCGCGCGCCGGATGCCTCGGGCAACCCCTACCTCGCGTTCGCCGCGCAGCTCATGGCCGGCCTCGACGGCATCAAGAACCGCATCGAGCCGCACGAGCCGGTCGACAAGGACCTCTACGAGCTGCCGCCCGAGGAGGCCAAGTCGATCCCCCAGGTGCCGGGTTCGCTCGACGCCGTGCTCGACGCGCTCGAGGCCGACCACGACTTCCTCCTCGAGGGCGGTGTGTTCACCAAGGAGCTCATCGAGACCTGGATCGACTACAAGCGCGAGAAGGAGCTGAAGCCGCTGGCCCAGCGTCCGCACCCGTTCGAGTACGAGCTCTACTACGGCGTCTAGATCTCTCCGCCCCCCAGGGAGAGTCGAGGGCCCGTGTCGCGTGCGACACGGGCCCTCGTTCGTCTCCCGACACCGGCCGACGGCGGGCGAGCGGATGGCGCGACTCAGCCGGTCGTCGGTTCGCGTCGCGGCTCGACGCCGTAGAAGCCGCGCTCGAAGGTCGCCCGGGCCCGGCGGGTGACCTGCAGGTAGTCGTGCTCGAGCCGCGTCGCCGAGCCGGGCGGGTAGCCCATGATCCGGGCGACGCCCTCGAGCTGGGTGCGTTCGACGGGCAGCACGTCGGTCGTCTTGTCGAGCCAGAGCGTCAGCGCCGATCGCGCCCGGGACGCGAAGATCCACGCGGCTCGGAGCGTCTCGGAGTCGACGGCGGCGACGAGCCCGGCCTCGACCGACGCCGAGAGGGCGTCGAGGGTCGACGTGGTCCGCAGTGCCGGCACGCGCGCCGCATGCTCGAGCTGGACGAGCTGCACGAACCACTCGACGTCGCTCAGCGATCCTCGCCCCAGCTTCAGGTGTCGAGTCGGATCGGCACCCTGAGGAAGCCGCTCGTTCTCGACGCGGGCCTTGATCCGCTTGACCTCGCGCACCTCCTGCTCGGCGATCGCGGCGGGATACCGCACACCGTCGGCGAGTTCGGTGAAGTCGGCGATCAGGGTGCGGTCTCCCGCGACGCCCCGCGCGCGCAACAGGGCCTGGGCCTCCCACGTGAGCGACCAGCGGGCGTAGTAGGCGCGGTACGCGTCGAGCGAGCGGGCGACGACGCCGTTGCGTCCCTCGGGGCGCAGTCCCGCGTCGAGCTCGAACGGCAACCGGGCGTCCTCGCTCACGCGCACGAGCTCGGACACGATCTTGAGCGCCCGCGAGTGGGCGGCATCGGGTTCGGCCCCCGCGGGGCGGTAGACGTAGAGGATGTCGGCGTCGGAGCCGATGCCGAGCTCGCGCCCGCCGAAGCGCCCCATCCCGATGACCGCGAACTCGATCCCGTCGTCGCCTCGCCGGATCGCCCGGACGAGCCCGTCGATGTGCGCCTCGACGACGTCGCTGAGGCCGTGCCCGAGCTCCTCGATCGTGCAGACGTCGAGCATCGCCGCGAGCGCGAGCCGGAGCACCTCGCGCCGACGGACCGCGCGCAGCACCTTCGCGGCCGGTTCGAGCTCGGAGTGGCGCGCGAGCACCGCGGAGGTCTCCTCGCGAAGGGCCGACAGGGGTCGCGGGCGCAGTTCCTCGACGTCCTCGAGCCAGGCGACCGCTTCGGGCGTGCGCTCGAGGAGCTCGCCGGCGAACCGTGAACCCGACAGGACGCGGGTGAGCCGCAGCGCGGCATCCGAGGAATCGCGCAGGAGTCGCAGGTACCAGTGGGTCGTTCCGAGTCCGTCGCTGATGCGCCGGAACGCGAGCAGGCCGTAGTCGGGGTCGGCGCCGTCGGCGAACCACGAGATGAGCACCGGCATCAGGTGGCGCTGGATCGTCGCGCGCCGCGACACACCCGCGGTGAGCGCGCCGATGTGCGCGAGCGCCCCGTGCGGATCCCGGAATCCGATGGCCGCGAGCCGCGCTTCGGCCTGCTCGCTCGTCAACCCCAGCCCTTCGGCGGGCAGGGCCGCCACGGCCGAGAGCAGCGGACGGTAGAAGAGGCGCTCGTGCAATCCGCGCACCCGGCGACGCGTGGCCTGCCAGGTGGAGGTCAACTCGTCGGCATCTCGGCCGAGACCGGACGCCCGAGCCAGCGCACGCCTCGCCGCCGCATCCCGTGGCATCAGGTGCGTGCGCCGCAGGCGCGCGAGCTGGAGCCGATGCTCGAGGACGCGCAGGATCCGGTAGTCCCGGGAGAACACGGCCGACTCCTCGCGGCCGACGTACCCGTGCTCGGCGAGCGCCGCGAGCGCGGGAAGCGTCCCTCCTTGGCGGATCGCCGGATCGGTCGCGCCGTGCACGAGCTGCAGCAGCTGCACCGTGAACTCGATGTCGCGGAGGCCGCCGGGACCGAGCTTGAGCTGCACCTCGACCTCGTCGCCCGGGATGTGCTCGGTCACGCGCTCGCGCATGCGCTGGACGGACTCGACGAACCCCTCGCGCGACGAGCTCGCCCACACCTTCGGCGCGACGCCCGCGGCGTACCGGTCGCCGAGCTCGCGGTCGCCGGCCAGGGGCCGCGCCTTGAGGAGCGCCTGGAATTCCCAGCTCTTCGCCCACCGGTCGTAGTACTGCAGGTGCGACTCGAGCGTGCGTACGAGCGCGCCGTCCTTGCCCTCGGGTCGCAGGTTCGGGTCGACCTCCCAGAGCGGCGGTTCGATCCCGGGCTCGCCGATCAGCCGCATGGCGGTCATCGCGAGCCGGGTCGCGACGTCGAGTGCCCGTGCCGACGACACGGCCTCGTCATCGGCGGACTCCCCGACGAAGATCACGTCGACGTCGCTGACGTAGTTCAGCTCGCGCGCGCCGGCCTTGCCCATGCCGATGACCGCGAGGCGCGTGGCGGCGACCTCGGCTGCCGGGAACCGCCCCGGCGCCGCGGGCTCGTCGTCGTTCCGTCCGACCATCCGGCGCGCGAGGTGCAGGGCCGCCTCCAGTGCGGCGCCGGCGAGATCGGCCAGGCCGGCCGAGACCGCGTCGACGGCGTCGACGGCATCGGAGCGCGTCAGGTCCCACACCGCGATCCGGGCGAGCAGCCGCCGATACCGCACCCGCAGCGCCCGTCCGCCCGCCTCGGCGAGCGTCGCGGGCGGCGCGTCGACCGACGCGACCGCGTCGACGAGTTCGGCCGCGGCCGCATCGGGCGAGGGCGGAGGCTGGGGTGCCTCCCGGAGCACTGCGAGCTCTCCGGCGTTCCGGAGGAAGAACTCGGCGAAGCCTCGCGACGCGCCCAGCAGCCTCGCCGCCCGCTCGAGCGAGCCGGGGTCGTGCAGGATGTCGCGGACGGCCTCGGGTGCCCGCTCGTACAGCCGCTGCAGCTCTGCGAGCGCCTGGTCGGGGTCGCCTGCGGCAGCGAATGCGTCGAGCAGCGACATCGGCGCCAGGCCGGTGGCGTCAGCAAGGCCGGTCAGCCCGCTTCCGGCCCGCTCCAGGTCGTCGAACCCTGCGCGAGCGAGTCCGCCGAGCGTGGGGACCTGTCGAGTCATCCGCTCGCGCTCTTCAGAGGATCTCGAGGTTGCGCTGCAGCTCGAACGGCGTGACCTGCGACCGGTAGTCGCGCCACTCGGCGCGCTTGTTCGCGAGTACGTAGTTGAAGACCTGCTCGCCGAGGGTGTCGGCGACGAGTTCGGACTCCTCCATGTACTCGATCGCGTGGTCGAGGCTCGCGGGCAGCGGGTGGTACCCGAGCGCACGACGCTCGCTGTCGGTGAGCGCCCACACGTCGTCCTCGGCCTCGGACGGGAGCTCGTAGCCCTCCTCGATGCCCTTCATGCCCGCGGCGAGCAGGAGCGAGAACGCGAGGTAGGGGTTGGCGGCCGAGTCGATCGCGCGGTACTCGACGCGCGCGCTCTGCCCCTTGTTGGGCTTGTAGAGCGGCACGCGCACGAGGGCCGACCGGTTGTTGTGGCCCCAGCAGATGAAGCTGGGGGCCTCGTCGCCGCCCCAGAGGCGCTTGTACGAGTTCACGAACTGGTTCGTGACGGCGGAGATCTCGTTGGCGTGCCGCAGCAGGCCCGCAATGAACTGGCGGCCGATCTTGGACAGCTGGTACTGCGCGCCCGGCTCGTAGAACGCGTTCGCGTCGCCCTCGAACAACGACAGGTGCGTGTGCATGCCGGAACCCGGATAGTGCGAGAACGGCTTGGGCATGAAGGTCGCGTACACGCCCTGCTCGATCGCCACCTCTTTCACGACCGTGCGGAAGGTCATGATGTTGTCGGCGGTGGTCAGCGCGTCGGCGTAGCGGAGGTCGATCTCGTTCTGCCCCGGCCCCGCCTCGTGGTGGCTGAACTCGACCGAGATGCCCAGGTCTTCGAGCATGCGCACCGAGCGCCGGCGGAAGTCGTGCGCGGTGCCGCCGGGGACGTTGTCGAAGTAGCCCGCCGAATCGACGGGCTGGGGGCCTTCGGGGCCGTACTTGCTCGACTTGAGGAGGTAGAACTCGATCTCGGGGTGCGTGTAGAACGTGAAGCCCCGGTCGGCGGCGTTCGCCAGGGTGCGCTTGAGCACGTTGCGCGGGTCGGCCACGGCGGGCTCGCCGTCGGGCGTCGTGATGTCGCAGAACATGCGGGCCGTCGGATCGATGTCGCCGCGCCACGGCAACGTCTGGAACGTCGTGGGGTCGGGATAGGCGAGCAGGTCGGACTCGAACGTGCGGCTGAGGCCCTCGATCGCCGAGCCGTCGAAGCCGATGCCCTCGGTGAAGGCGCCCTCGACCTCTGCCGGGGCGATCGCGACCGACTTCAGGGTGCCGACGACATCGGTGAACCACAGCCTGACGAACTTGACCCCTCGCTCCTCGATGGTCCGGAGAACGAAGTCGCGCTGCTTGTCCATGCACACCCTTCCTCGACGCTCTTCAGCGTACTGGGTCGCGCCGTCGCGCCCGGCCGGGTGACGGTCCGCTGTGCGAGGATGACGACATGTCCGACCACGCATCCAGCGACGCCGAATCCGCAGCCGACTCCACCGTGACCGAGAACCCGTACGGCGGCGCCTCGGCCGCCGTCGGCGGGCCCAAGCGCGTGCGAACCCGGCACTTCCAGAACGCCAAGCGCGAGGGCATCAAGATCACGGGTCTCACGAGCTACGACCAGCTCACCGCGCGCATCTTCGACGACGCCGGCATCGACTTCCTCCTCGTCGGCGACTCGGCGGGCAACAACGTGCTCGGCTACGAGACGACGCTGCCCGTCACGGTCGACGAGCTGATCCCCCTGACCCGCGCGGTCGCCGGTGCGGTCACGCGCGCGTTCGTGATCGGCGACCTGCCGTTCGGGTCCTACGAGAACGGCCCCGACGAGGCGCTGCACACCGCCATCCGCTTCATGAAGGAGACCGGCGCGCACGCCGTGAAACTCGAGGGCGGCGAACGCAGCCACAAGCAGATCCGCCGCATCGTCGGCGCGGGCATCCCGGTGATGGCCCACATCGGCTACACGCCGCAGAGCGAACACCAGCTCGGCGGCCACATCATCCAGGGGCGCGGCGAGGGCATCAACCAGCTCCTCGCCGACGCCAAGGCGGTCCAGGATGCGGGTGCCTTCGCCGTGGTGCTCGAGATGGTGCCCGCCGACGCGGCCCGCGAGGTCACCGATCTGCTCGAGATCCCGACCATCTCGGTCGGCGCCGGGCCGCACTGCGACGGGCAGCTGCTCGTATGGACCGACTGGGCGGGCCTGACGACCGGGCGCATCCCGAAGTTCGTCAAGCAGTACGCGAACCTCGCGGGGGTGCTGAGCGACGCCGCGACGGCGTGGCGTTCCGATGTCGCGTCGGGCGCCTACCCGACCGAGCAGCACTCGTACTGAG
Source organism: Agromyces sp. NPDC056523 (assembly GCF_042794545.1). Lineage (NCBI taxonomy): Bacteria > Bacillati > Actinomycetota > Actinomycetes > Micrococcales > Microbacteriaceae > Agromyces > Agromyces sp. NPDC056523. The sequence goes on along the minus strand of NZ_JBHTTM010000002.1, from coordinate 220,306 downwards.
GCGTGTCACCGGCCGACGCGCCGATCGCGCGTGCCGGCCGCCGTCACTCCTCGGCGGCCTCCTCCTCGGCCCACTTCGCGCTGTTCGCGCGGAGGATCTCGAGGGCGTTCTCAGCCTCGGCGCGCGTGGCGAACGGGCCCACGCGCTCGACCGCGGGAGAGACCATGCCCTCCTCGACCTGCCCCGTGTTGAGGTTGTACCAGAACTGATGCTCTGCGTCCCGCGACATAGGCTGATCCTATGCCCAAGGACCCCGCCGGCCGCCTGATCCCCGGCCGACCGTCGCCGACGCGCGCAGTTCCGTCGGCGATCCCCCGCCCGGAATACGTGGGCCGCGCCGCACCGACGCCGAACACCGGCGGCGACCGCTACTCGGCCGACGAGGTGGAGCGGATCCGGGCGGCCGGACGCGTGGCGGCGGGTGCGATCGAGGCCGCGGCTCGCGCCATCCGGCCGGGTGCCACGACCGACGAGCTCGACCGGATCGCGCACGAGCACGTCGTCGCGCACGGTGCGTATCCCTCGACGCTCGGGTACCGCGGCTATCCGAAGTCGTCGTGCACCTCGGTGAACGAGGTGATCTGCCACGGCATCCCCGACGACACGGTGCTCGAGGACGGCGACCTGGTGAACATCGACGTCACCGCGTACCTCGACGGCGTTCACGGCGACCTCAATCACACGTTCCTCGTCGGGGAGGTGAGCGAGGAGACGCGGCTGCTCGTCGAGCGCACGCGCGAGGCGCTGGCCCGCGGCATCCGTTCGGTGGCCCCTGGCCGTCAGGTGAACGTGATCGGTCGCGCGATCGAGTCGTACGCCAGGCGATTCGGTTACGGCGTCGTGCGCGACTACACCGGTCACGGGGTGGGACGCGCATTCCACACCGGCCTCGTGATCCCCCACTACGACGATCCGAACGCCACCACCGTGATGGAGCCGGGCATGGTCTTCACGATCGAGCCGATGCTCACGCTGGGCACGACCGAGTGGGACCTGTGGACCGACGACTGGACCGTCGTGACGCGGGATCGATCGCTGACGGCCCAGTTCGAACACACCGTCGCCGTGACCGAGCGCGGTGCGGAGATCCTGACGCTGCCGTGAGCCCCGGCTCCTGGGCCTCGTGGGCCTCGCGATAGTGTGGCCGCATGGCGACTGAGCGCGCGATCGGCATCGACATCGGCGGCACGGGCATCAAGGGAGCGGTCGTCGACCTCGGCACGGGTGAGCTCGTCACCGAGCGCGTGAAGATCAAGACGCCCGCGGGCGGGCGACCCGCCGACATCGTCGCGGCGACCTCGCAGCTGCTCGCGATCATCGCCGGGCAGGGGCACACCTCGCTGCCGCTCGGCGTGTGCTTCCCCGCGATCGTGAAGCAGGGCCGCACGCTCTCGGCGGCGAACATCTCCGAGGAGTGGATCGGACTCGAGGCCGAGCGGCTGTTCGAGCGCGAGCTCGGCAGCCCCATCCACTTCATCAACGACGCGGATGCCGCGGGCTACGCCGAGTCGCAGTTCGGCGCCGCGCGGGGCGAGCGGGGCCTCGCCATCCTGACGACGCTCGGAACCGGCATCGGCTCCGCGTTCCTGTACGACGGCGTGCTCGTGCCGAACACCGAGCTGGGCCACCTCGAGATCGACGGGCACGATGCGGAGGACCGCGCGGCCTATTCGGCGATGGAACGCGAGGGACTCTCGTGGGAGCAGTGGGCGGAGCGGCTCCAGCGGTACTACTCGCACGTGGAGTTCCTCTTCTCCCCCGACCTGTTCATCGTCGGCGGAGGCGTCTCGAAGCACCACGAGCACTTCCTGCCGCGGCTCTCGCTGAAGACGCCCATCGTGCCGGCCGCGTTCCGCAACAACGCCGGCCTCCTCGGCGCCGCCGCCCTCGCGGCGAAGTACTAGAGGAGGAGTGCGAGCGGGCCGGCTGATACGCCGGGTTCTGTTCACCGGGCGCTTGCGCGACACCGGCTGGACGGCCATCTCTCTCGGAGCCACGTCGCCGTGACCCTCCAGCGGCCTACCCGGGAACGGGACGGGCAGCCCCATGGTTCCCTGTCTGGCCTTGCTCCGGACGAGGTTTGCCGAGCCGACCGCGTCACCGCGGCCGCTGGTGGGCTCTTACCCCACCGTTTCACCCTTACCGCAGGCGAGCCTGCGGCGGTCTGCTTTCTGTGGCACTGTCTCGCGGGTCACCCCGGGTGGGCGTTACCCACCGTCCTGCCCTGCGGAGCCCGGACGTTCCTCGGCACCCGATCACTCGGATGACGCGACCGTCTTGCCGACCCGCTCGCCCTCCAAGGCTACAGGTCGCAACTGGGCTGCGGCTCCGATCGGCTCAGAGGCCGGACTCGTCGGTGCGGACGAGGATGCGGTCGCACTCGGGGCACTGCACGACCTCGTCGGGCGCGGCCTTCCGCACGGCCTCGAGGTCGGATCCGGTGAGCGTGATCGTGCATCCGCCGCACGTGCGCTGCTGCAGCAGCGCGGCCCCGACGCCCCCGCCGCGGGCACGGCGCTGCTCGTAGAACGCCAGGAGGTCGCCGGGCACGGTGCCCGCGATCGCGGTGCGGTCGCGCTCGGCGCCGTCGCGCTCCGTTGCGAGCCCACCCGCGGCCTCGTCGCGCTCGCCCTCGAGTCGCGCCACGTCGGCGGCGATGTCCGCACGCTCGGCGTCGACGTCGCCGACGTGCGCCTCCGCGGACTCGACCTTCTCCATGACCACGAGCTCCTGGTCCTCGAGGTCGGAGAGGCGCTTGCGCAGCGACGTCAGCTCGGACTCGAGCGCCGCGACATCCTTCATCGACGAGGTGTGGGTGAGTCGGTCGCTGTCCCGCGCGATGCGCTTCTCGACGACCTCGACATCGGACTCGATGCGACCCAGCTCGCTGCGCGCGTCCTCGAGCGCGCCCACGGCCTCGGCACGGCGCGCGCGCACGGCTCCGTCGCGCTCGCCGAGCGAGGTGAGCTCGGCGGTCTGCGGCAGCGACCGCAGGCGGTGCGCGAGTTGCTGGAGGCGCGTGTCGATCGATTGGAGACGCAGCAACTGCTGCTGGTCGGCTGGGCTGGCCTTCACGTGGTGCTCCTCGTGGGGATGGGGGTCGGTCGGACGTTCACTGCAGGACCTGGAAGTCCCACGGGTCGGTGCGGAGGTCGCTGACCACGACCTCGAGCTCGCGGTGCGCCTCGCGCAGTTCGGCGGCCGCGCCATCCAGCCACAGCCATTCGCTCGCCCAGTGCGACACGTCGATGAGTGCGGGCCCGCCGCCGAGCACGGCCTGCTCGCGCGCCTCGGACGCCGGATGGTGGCGCAGGTCGGCGGTGACGTACACGTCGGCGCCCTGCACGACCGGGTGGGAGAGCAGCGAGTCGCCGGCGCCGCCGCACACGGCGACCGTCTCGACGGGATCGTCGTAGCCGCCTGCGACACGGACGCCGCTCGCCGTCGGCGGCAGCACCTCGGCGAGGCGGCGCGCGAGCCGGCCGAGCGTGGTGGGTTCGGTGAGCCGACCCGCACGTCCGAGCCCGCGGCCCGGGTCCGCCGCACTGGGCACGATGGGCGCCGCATCCACCAGGCCGAGCCGATCGGCGAGCGCCGCCGACGTGCCGGTCTCGACGACGTCGGCGTTCGTGTGCGCGGCGATCAGTGCGCAGTCGGCACGGATGAGACGCGCGAGCAGCGCTCCCTTGTAGCGGTCCTCGGCGATCGAGGTCACGCCGCGCAGCAGGAGCGGGTGGTGCGCGATGAGCAGGTCGGCGCCCGTGTCGACGGCCTCGTCGACGGTCGCGGCCACGGCGTCGACGGCGAGCAGCACCCGGCCCACCTCGCCCTGCGGATCACCGGTGACGAGCCCCGGAGCGTCCCACGCCTCGGCGCCCGCAACGGGCCACAGGCGCTCCACGGTCGCGAGGAGGTCGGCGAGGAGGACTGGCACCCGCCCAGCCTAGCGCCGGGCCCGACGCGGGATCCGTGATGCGGCACCGTGGCAGATCGGGCCCGGCCCGCATAGGATCGCGGCAGATGCAGGACCTGCGCGGAACCGCAGGGCGGACGCATCGGGCGCCCGCCCCGAGAGGGGATCGCCCTGTTCGCGACGCGTCCGTCGCCGCAATCGTCGGCACGACTTCGGCCGTGCTCGTCGTCAGCGGGTCCTGGGTTCCGTCGCTCTGGGGTGACGAGGCGGCCTCCATCATGTCCGCGCGCCGGGAATGGGAATCGCTCGTCGCGCTGCTCGGCACGGTCGACGCGGTCCACGGGGTCTACTACGCACTGCTGCACGTCTGGGTCGACCTCGTCGGGGCATCGCCGTTCGCGGTGCGCCTCCCCTCCGCCCTCGCGGTCGGTGCGGCGGCGGCGGGCCTCTACTTGCTCGTGCGACGACGTGCCGATCGATGGGTCGCGCTCGTCGCGGCCTGCGTCTTCGCCGTGATGCCCCGCGTGACGTACGTCGCCACCGAGGCTCGTTCGATGGCCCTCGCGACCGCGATCGCGGTCTGGACGACGCTGCTCCTCCTCCGTCTGCTCGACGGCCCGGCTCGGCGCGCGTGGTGGGTCGTGTACGCGATCGGACTCGCGGCCGGGACGTACGTGTTCCTCTATGCGGGCCTGCTGATCCTCGTCCACGTCGTGGTCGTGGTGCACCGGATGGCGCGGGCCGGTGCCTCCTCCGGCGGCGCCGCAGGGCGGCTCCACCCCTTCGCGTTCACCTGGGCCGGCGCCGCACTGCTGGCCGCGCCGGTCGCCGTGCTCGCGATCCGGCAGCGCGAGCAGATCGCGTTCCGCGGGCAGCAGGACATCGTGAGCCTCGCCTCGGTCCTCGTCTCACCGTGGTTCATCCTCCCGGCGGTGGCCGCCGTGGCGTGGACCCTGATGGTGGTCGGCGTCGTGACCGGTGTCGCCCACCGGCACGACGCGACGTGGTCCGGGCGCCGGGAGCTCCTCGTGCTGGCGGGCGCCTGGGTGGTGCTTCCCGCCGCCGTGCTCCTCATCCTGACGGCGCTCGTGACCCCCGCGTTCACCCCCCGCTACCTGGTCGTCAGCGCGCCGGGCGTCGCGATCCTGATCGCGGTCGGGTGCTCCGCGCTGCCCAGACTCGTGCCCCGCGTCGCGGCGGTCGCCGCGCTCGTCGCGCTCGCGGTCCCGGCGTACGTCGACCAACGCACTCCGTACGCCAAGAACGGGCGTACCGACTGGCAGGCCGTCTCCGCCGCCGTCGCAGAGCTGGCCGAGCCGGGCGACGGCATCGTGTTCGACGGGCAGGTGCGGCCGTCGCGACGGCCGCGCCTGGCGATGCACGTCTATCCCGAGGGTTTCCGCGGACTGGTCGACCTCACCCTCATCCGACCCCACCACGAGACGGACGGACTGTGGGACGTCACGGCCCCGCTCGCCGACGTCGACCACCGACTCGACGGGATCGACCGCGTGATCGTCGTGTCGCGGAGCGCGCGCGGCGTCGACGCGGACGTCGCGGTGCTCCACGACGCGGGATTCGAGCCGATCGAACGCCGCGCCCTGCCATCCGACACCGTCACCGTCTTCGGACGCGACGGGCGCTGAACGGCGCTCGAGACGGAGCAGTGGGCCCTGCCGGGCTCGAACCGACGACATCCACGGTGTAAGCGTGGCGCTCTACCAACTGAGCTAAAGGCCCTCGCCGCGTCGGGCCTCTTCGGCCCGCCGTGCGGCGCACGCCCATGGTATCCGAGCGGCCTAGACTCACGGGCATGGAGGTGGGCACGCGGCATCCCAGCCGCACCGCCGAGCCCGAGTACCGCTGGCCGGCGGTGCTGGCGCTGCTGGTCGCGCTCGCGCTGTACGCGTTCCTCCCGAACGAGCTCATCGGCGTCCAGCGGTTCGTGGTCTCCGCTGCGGGCATCGCCTTCCTCGTCATGCTCTCGATCGTGAATCCGCACAAGCTGGTCCGCCAGCCGCGCTGGTACCGGGTCGTCTCGGTCGCGTTCGCGCTCCTCCTCGTCCTCGTCAACCAGGTCGCCCTGGTGGTGATCGTGACCAAGCTGGTGAGCGGCCCCCACGACGCCCCCGAACTGCTGCTCGCCGCGCTCCAGGTGTGGGTCGCGAACGTCATCGGCTTCGCGCTGCTCTACTGGGAACTCGACCGCGGCGGACCGGTCGTGCGAACGACGCGGGCGCGAACCGAGCTGCCGCCGGCCGACCTCCGCTTCCCGCAGGACGAGGACCACACCGCCGTGGCCGAAGTCGCCGCGCGGTCGTCCGCGGTCATGGACTGGACGCCCCGGTTCGTCGACTACTTCTACACGTCGCTGTCGAACAGCATGGCCTTCAGCGCGAGCGACGCGATCCCGCTCTCGCAGCGGATCAAGCTGCTCATGGGCCTGCAGGCGTTCGGCGGGTTCGTGATCCTCGCGCTCGTGATCGCCCGGTCGGTCGGGATCCTCGGCTGAGCACGTCGAGTGTGTTCCGGGTGCGTCGGTATGGACGCGCTCGGACGAGCGGTATGCAACGGGTATGGACGCAGCCGGGCCGTCGTTGACAGGCCTCGGGGCCCATTCGACAATGCAGGTGTGGAGATCCGAGTATTCGGTGACCTCACGATCAACGGCGGCAAGCTCAGCCCCAAGGAGCGGTCCTTGCTGGCCGTACTCGTCCTTCGATCCGGGAACGTCGTCGCACCGTCCGAGCTGGCGGATGCGATGTGGGGAGACGACCCGCCGGCGACGTGGCGCAAGCAGGTGCAGGCACTCGTCGCGCACGCGCGACGGGAGCTCGGGTCCAGCGCCATTGCCACGTTCGGCGCCGGATATCGACTCGATGTCGAACCCGACTCGATCGACGTACTGCGATTCGAGCACCTCCTCGCCGACGCGGTGCGGCATCGAGCCGAGCATGATCCCGTTCGGGCCGTCGACGTGATCGACCGTGCTCTCTCGCTCTGGAGCGGCGCGCCCTACTCAGATCTCGGCGAATGGCCGCCCGCGGTCGCCGAGGTCCGGAGACTCGAGCAGATCAGGGCCACAGCCGAGGAGGACCTGTTGGCGGCGCGGCTCGAGTGCGGCGAGGACCGCACTGTCGTGCCCGATGCCGAGCGCCTGCTGCGGCGCGAGCCCTTCAGGGAACGACGGTGGGCGATCCTGGCGACTGCGCTGTACCGGACGGGACGGCAGGCCGATGCACTGGCCACGTTGCGCACGGCGCGCGAGCGGCTCGCGGAGGAGCTCGGCATCGCACCCGGTGCTGAACTCGTCGCTCTCGAGTCTGCGATCCTCAACCAGGACCCGTCACTCGAGGCGCCCGCCATACTGCTTCTCGGAAACGCGGAATGCCCCTACCGGGGCCTGCAGCCGTTCGGGACCGAAGACGCCGAGGAGTTCTTCGGTCGGGAGGCTGAGGTCCGGGCGGCACTGGATCGGCTCACGGTCGCGCCGTTCCTGGCGATCTCCGGCGCCTCGGGCTGCGGCAAGTCGTCCCTCGTTCTCGCCGGGATCGTTCCGGCCCTCCGGGCACGCGGCGAGCACGTGGTGGTGATCGCCTCGGGCGCTGCACCGCTGACACGTCTTCGCGAGGTGCTGGCGGGGTCGGCGCACGGCGTCGTGGTGATCGACCAGTTCGAGGAGTTGTTCCACTCCGGATTCTCCGCGTCGCAGGTCGAGGAGGCGGGCACCCTGATCGCCGACGCGGTCGCGGCGGGGCGACGCGTCATCGTCGTGGTACGCGCGGACTTCCTCAGCGCCTGCGCGACCGCAGCCGGCATCGGGCCGTTGTTCGCAGACGGCGTGCACCTCGTCGGGCCGCTCACCCCCGACGGCCTTCGTGCGGCGGTCGAGGGTCCGGCCGCCCTCGCCGGACTCCGCATCGAGCCCGGCCTCGTCGAGGTGCTCCTCCGTGACGCTGCGGGCGCGCCCGCCGTGCTCCCTCACGTCTCCCACGCCCTCGTGGAGACGTGGGCGCGTCGCGAGGGTGCGACGCTCACCGTCGCGGGGTACGAGGCGGCCGGCGCTCTCGACGGCGCCATCGCCCAGTCGGCCGACCGGCTGTACCGTTCGCTCGATTCGGCGCAGCAGGAGATCTGCCGCTCGACGTTCCTCCGGCTGGTGGAGATCGGAGCGGATGGCGCGCCCATGCGTCGACGTGTCGGCCTGGCACCACTGCGCGAAGACGAAGCGCACGACCGCGTGCTCACCATCTTGGCGCGATCGCGGCTGGTCAGTGTCGAAGAGGACTCACTGATCGTCGCGCACGAGTCGCTCGCCGTCGCATGGCCGCGCCTGCGCGGCTGGCTGGATGAGGACGCCCAGTGGATCCGGGCGATGCACGGGCTCGCAAACGCGGCGAGCACGTGGGATGCGGACGGACGCCCCGACGAGGACCTCTACCGTGGCGCGCGCCTCCAGGCGGCACTCGAGTGGCGGGAGGGCCATGCTCCCGAGCTGACGCAGACCGAGGCTGCGTTCCTGGACGAATCGGCGCGGCTTCATCAGAGCACGCTCGAGGAGGTCCGAGCACGTGCGGCCCGGGATCGTCGACAGAACCGCCGCCTGCGCACGTCGCTCGGCGCGATTGCCGGGCTGTTGCTCGTCGCCCTCATCGCGGGCGGCTTCGTCGTGACCGGGGCGGCGGAGATCGACCGTCAGCGCGTCGAGGCGCGCATCGAGGCGCTGACCAGCAGGGCCGAGTCGCTGCAGGCCACCGAGCCCGACGTCTCAGCACTGCTCGCCGTGGAGTCCTATCGCCGCTGGCCCGAGGATCCTCGCACCCGATCGGCGTTGATGGCCACGATGACCGGTTCGCTCGGAATGGTCGGCACGGGCTACGTCGAGCGGGTGGATGAGATCGCCGGCACACTCATCCCGGGATCACGCGAGGCGGTGCTCGTAACCGATGCGCTGGACGTGCGTATCGTCGACATCGACTCGATGGAGACGCTCCGCACCCTGGACATCCCGCGCTACGGCGGATCATACCTCGATGAACGCATCGGTCCGGTGGTCAGCAGTGACGGCACACGCGTCGCCGCCGTCGAGTGGCTGCGCACCGAATGGTTGGGAACGGATTTCAACGGTCGGCTCGTCATCGCCGACGTGGTGACAGGGCAGCGGCTGCTCGGGCCGATGCTGCTGGGATTCGACCCCTCGGTGATCGCACTCGCTCCGGACGGCCGCGTCCTCGCGGCACTCGACGGGACCGGGAGACTCCGACTCATCGACACGGCCGATGGCTCGATGCGGACCGTAGAGGGAACCCTCGAGCACGCGTCGCTGAAATTCCCGCGAGCCGACGGCGCCCTCCAGTTCACGCCCGACGGACGGTTGCTCTACGGGACCATGGAGGGGCAGCTCCTCGTGATCGACCCCGCGACAGCGACGGCGCGGGTCGCGGTTCAGATGCCGCCCGGGGCGACGAGCGTGTCGATGGCAGTGCTGTCCGACGCCCGAGTCGTGACGACGGGCCAGCGACGGATCGCATTCGTCGACCTCGAGCATGCTCGGGTGGAGTGGGTGCACGAGTTCGCGATCGACGACAGCGGAGGCGCCCCGATACGCCCGAAGAATCTGCTGCCGGAAGAGGATGTCGACGCTCTTCGCGAGGACCAGCCCTGTCCCTGGCTGGCGGCCTCCGTCGAACTCGGCACGCTGTACTGCGGCGATCTCTTCGGTCACATCGACGAGCGCGACCTCCGTACCGGTGTGTCCACCGGCATCCACCACGACCCGAGGCTCGGCGAGGTCGGGCCGCTCGCCGTCTCGGCCGACGGGAAGGAGCTCATCGTCATCGGCCGCGGATCTCCCACCATCACCCGCTGGATGCTGGACGGTTCCGGCCCTGCCACGCGGCTGGTCGCGCCGGGATGGACCCTCGTGGACGGGTACTCGCCCGGCGATCCTCAGATCCTCGTCGGTCGACGACAGGAGGGCGCGACTGCAGGCTCCGCTCCCACTGAGTTCGCCGTGCTGGACACTGGCACCGGCGAACTGACCACCCGGCTGCCCGTTCCGTCGTACCGCGTGATCTGGGGCGGACGAGGCATCCTCTTCGGGGACATCTGGGACGGCCATCGTCCGGTGCGCGGCTTTCTCGACGTCGGCACGGGGAGAAGCTATGGCTCCGAGGCGATCCCGATGGACCTCGCAGGCGCGTTCGCGGATGCCGCGGGGAAGCGCCTATTCGCGGTTCGCGCGAACGGGGACATCTGGACGATCGACCCCAGCACGGGCTCGCGCACCGAGCCGACCATCCGCACGAATGGGCAGGTCTGGTCGGTGTCGTCGAGCGCGGACGGCACCGAGGTGATCGTCACGGCGTGGTACCAACGTGATGACGAGGAGCGGATTTCGGTCTTCGACGGGACGACCGGCGAGGAGCTGCGGTCCGGGCCCGAAAAACTCCGAGAGGCGATCCTGGACGCTGACGGCGGGATCCTCAGCGCTCGGAACGATCGGATCGTCCGACACAGCAGCACGTCGCTCGCGCTCGTCGATTCACTTCCCGCGGTGCCCGGCGGGCTGGCGGCGTTCAGTCTGAGCGCCGACGGTCGGACGCTGGGTGCATCCGGGCGGGATGGCACGGTCTCGGTCTACGACCTCGTCGCGGGCATCCCGATCGGAGGACCGCTGCCCGCCGATGGGCTCGGCAGGTTCAGTGCCGATGGTGGACAGCTGGCCGTGGACACCGCCGGCGGCATCGCGGTGTGGGACCTCCGCCCGGCGACGCACTCGGAGATCGCCTGCCGGATGGCCGGCCGCGACCTGACGCCCGACGAGTGGGCGGCACACCTCGACGGCCTCGGATCGTATCGTTCGACGTGCGGGTTCGGTTCCGACTGAGACCACGCCTCAGGCGGGGGCGCCCAAGTCATCCGGCCGGAGCGCCGCAAGAGCCTCACGGTAGGCAGCCATCTGTCGCGCCTCGCCCGGCGCGGTCATGAACGAGGAGCGGATGGCGCCATCGGGACCGATCGCGAACGTGGCGCGCCGCGCGTGGCCGGCGCGCTCGTCGAAGGCCCCGTAGGCGCGGGCGACCGCACCGTGCGGCCAGAAATCGGACACCAACGTGACGCCGACGCCCTCGGCCTCGGCCCAGGCCCGGAGCGCGTACTTCGCGTCGACCGAGGCGACGAGCAGGTCGGCACCGGATGCCTCGAACAGGTCGGCGTGCGCGTCGAGGTCGTGCAGCTCCCCCGTGCAGGTGCGCGAGAACGCGAACGGGACGAAGACGAGCACGACGCCGCGGAGGCCGCGGCGAGCGCCCAGCCGCTGCGCAGCGCCGAACTGGTCGGGCAGGTCGAAGTCGGGCGCGATCGCCCCGGCACCGAGGATCACGAGGGGCCTCCTCACGAGCGGGCGTGGACGCGCGCCAGCCTAGCCGGTCATCCCCCGGCTTAGAATCACTAGGATGGCGTGGTGCCCCCGACCGTGACCCGGTCGCTTCGGCGTGCGCACGCACGGAACCGAAGGCACGATCTGCTGAAGAGAGAGGTCGAGTGTGACTGTCAACGACCAGGACCCGTACTCGGTCGAGGCGATGGACTCCGATCCGGAGGAGACCGGCGAGTGGGCGGAGTCCCTCGACGCGCTCGTCGCCGAGAAGGGCCACGAGCGCGGGCGCGAGATCATGCTCAGCCTGCTGAAGCGCTCGAAGGAGCTGCACCTCGGCGTGCCGATGGTGCCCACGACGGACTACCTGAACACCATCGCGCCCGAGAACGAGCCCGAGTTCCCCGGTGACGAGGAGATCGAGCGGCGCTATCGCGCATGGATCCGCTGGAACGCCGCCATGCTCGTGCACCGCGCACAGCGTCCGGGCATCGCGGTCGGCGGCCACATCTCGACGTACGCGTCGTCGGCGGCCCTGTACGAGGTCGGCTTCAACCACTTCTTCCGCGGCCAGGACCACCCCGGCGGCGGCGACCAGATCTTCATCCAGGGACACGCCTCCCCCGGCACGTACGCGCGCGCGTTCCTCGAGGGCCGGCTCTCGGCCGCACAGCTCGATGGCTTCCGTCAAGAGAAGTCGCACGCCCCGGACGGCCTCTCGTCGTACCCGCACCCTCGGCTCATGCCCGAGTTCTGGCAGTTCCCGACCGTGTCGATGGGCCTCGGCCCGATCAACGCGATCTACCAGGCGCAGCTGAACAAGTACCTCACCAACCGCGGCGTCAAGGACGCCTCCGACCAGCAGGTCTGGGCGTTCCTCGGCGACGGTGAGATGGACGAGGTCGAGAGCCGCGGTCAGCTCCAGGTCCCCGCGAACGAGGGGCTCGACAATCTCACGTTCGTGATCAACGCGAACCTGCAGCGCCTCGACGGCCCGGTCCGCGGCAACGGCAAGATCATCCAGGAGCTCGAGAGCTTCTTCCGCGGTGCCGGATGGAACGTCATCAAGGTCGTCTGGGGCCGCGAGTGGGATGACCTGCTCGCACGCGACCATGACGGCGCGCTGCGCAACCTGATGAACGTCACGCCCGACGGCGACTACCAGACCTACAAGGCCGAGTCCGGCGCGTACGTCCGCGAGAACTTCTTCGGCCGCGACCCGCGCGCGCTCGAGCTCGTGAAGGACCTCACCGACGACCAGGTGTGGGGCCTCAAGCGCGGCGGCCACGATTACCGCAAGGTGTACGCGGCGTTCAAGGCGGCCGTCGAGCACAAGGGCCAGCCGACCGTCATCATCGCGAAGACCATCAAGGGCTACGGCCTGGGCCCGGCCTTCGAGGGCCGCAACGCGACGCACCAGATGAAGAAGATGACGCTCGACAACCTGAAGACCTTCAGGGACACGATGCGCATCCCGATCACCGACGCCCAGCTCGAAGAGAACCCGTACCTCCCGCCGTACTACCACCCCGGCGAGAACGACGAGGCGATCCAGTACCTGCACGAGCGCCGCCGCGAGCTCGGCGGCTACCTGCCCGAGCGCCGCACGAAGCACACCGCGATCTCGCTACCCGACGACTCGGCGTACGCGATCGCCAAGAAGGGCTCGGGCACGCAGGAGATCGCCACGACCATGGCGTTCGTCCGGCTGCTCAAGGACCTCATGCGCGCAAAGGACTTCGGCAACCGCATCGTGCCGATCATCCCCGACGAGGCTCGCACGTTCGGCATGGACGCGTTCTTCCCGAACGCGAAGATCTACAACCCGAACGGCCAGCACTACACCTCGGTCGACCGCGAGCTGCTCCTGGCCTACAAGGAGAGCCCGCAGGGCCAGATCATCCACGTCGGCATCAACGAGGCCGGCGCGCTCGCCGCGTTCACCGCGGTCGGCACCTCGTACTCCACGCAGGGCGAGCCGCTCATCCCGATCTACGTCTTCTACTCGATGTTCGGGTTCCAGCGCACGGGCGACGCGATCTGGGCGGCCGGCGACCAGATGACGCGCGGCTTCATGATCGGCGCCACGGCGGGCCGCACCACGCTGACCGGCGAGGGCCTGCAGCACGCCGACGGCCACTCGCCGCTCCTGGCGTCGACGAACCCCGCGGTCGTCTCGTACGACCCGGCGTACGGCTACGAGATCGGGCACATCGTGCGCTCCGGCCTCGACCGCATGTACGGCGGCAGCCACTCCGACCCGAACGTCATGTACTACCTGACGGTCTACAACGAGCCGCTCGTGCAGCCGGCCGAGCCCGAGACGGTCGACGTCGACGGCATCGTCCGCGGCATCCACCGCATCTCCGAGGGCTGGGGCGACGGCCCTCGGGCCCAGCTGCTGGCGTCGGGCGTCGCGGTCCCGTGGATCATCGAGGCGCAGCACCTGCTCGGGCAGGACTGGGGTATCGCGGCCGACGTGTGGTCGGTGACGAGCTGGTCCGAGCTGAATCGCGACGGGCTCGCGGCCGACGAGCACAACTTCCTCCACCCCGAGGCCGAGCGGCGCGTGCCGTATCTCACGCAGAAGCTCGCGGGGGCGCGCGGCCCGTTCGTCGCCGTGTCCGACTACATGCGCGCCGTGCAGGAGCAGATCCGTCCCTACGTGCCCGGTCAATACGCGACGCTCGGAGCCGACGGCTTCGGCTTCTCCGACACGCGCCCGGCCGCGCGCCGCTGGTTCAAGATCGACGGCCCCTCGGTCGTCGTCCGGACGCTGCAGCTGCTCGCCGACCGCGGCGAGGTCGACCGGTCGCTCCCGGCCAAGGCGATCGAGAAGTACCGCCTGCACGACGTCAACGCGGGCACGACCGGCACCGCCGGCGGCGAGAGCTAGCAGGCGTCCCGACGGTGGCGACGAAGCCCAGGACCAAGGCGGAGACCCTCGCGTGGCTGCGCACCATCTCCGGTGAGCTCTCCACGCAGACGCTGAAGCGTCTCGAGGACACCCTGCCCTGGTACGGCGAGATGCCGCCGAGCCGGCGCTCGGCGGTCGGCCTCGTCGCGCAGGCTGGCATCAGCTCGTTCATCGCGTGGTTCGACGACCCGCGTTCGACGCCGTGGATCGCCGCCGACGTGTTCGGGGCCGCGCCACGGGAGCTCCTGCGCTCGGTGAGCCTGCAGCAGACGCTGCAGTTGATCCGCGTCACGGTCGAGGTCGTCGAGGAGCGCGTCAAGGACGGCGGCGAGCCGTTGCGCGAGGCGATCCTGCTGTACTCGCGCGAGATCGCCTTCGCCGCCGCCGACGTCTACGCGCGTGCGGCCGAGGCGCGCGGCCTGTGGGACGCGCGCCTCGAGGCGCTCGTCGTCGACTCGATCCTCTCCGGCGAGTACGACGACGAGCTGCCGAGCCGCATCGCCGCCCTCGGGTGGCACGGCCACGGCGAGGTCGCGGTGCTCGTGGGCACGGCCCCGAAGCTGTTCGACGTCGACCAGGTCCGCCGCGCCGCCCGGCACATGCAGGCCGACGTGCTGGTGGGCGTGCAGGGCAACCGCCTCGTGGTGGTGATCGGCCGCGCCGACCCGCGCGCCCCGGACGCCGAGGAGGCCGTCGGCACCGCGCCGGCGCTGACCTTCATGGAGATCGCGACCCAACTCGAGCCGCACTTCGGGACAGGCCACCTCGTGCTCGGACACGAGGTCGCCAACCTCGTCGACGCGGGCAAGAGCGCGAAGGCCGCGCTGGCCGGGTTCGCCGTGGCGCGGTCGTGGCGCCATGCGCCGCGTCCGGTGCACGCCGACGACCTGCTTCCCGAGCGCGCCCTCGCGGGCGACCCGCTCGCGCGCGCGACGCTGGTGCACCGGATCTACCGCCCGCTGCAGGCGCACTCCACCGAGCTCCTGACGACGCTCTGGAGCTACCTCGACAACGGCCGGTCGCTCGAGGCGACCGCGCGCGAGCTGTTCGTCCACCCGAATACGGTGCGGTACCGGCTCAAGCGCGTGTCCGACGTCATCGGCTGGGATGCCACGGGGGCTCGCGAGGCGCTGATCCTGCAGTCGGCGCTGATCATCGGCTCGATGAGCGATCACGAGGCCGCGCCCCGGCGTCGACCGGGAAGCTGAGCCTCGTATGTATCGCGGAGACAACGCCTCGGCAGATACCTTGTCGCGAGTGCACACACATGGCCACGTCGTGATTGGCAGACTGGAGCGGTGATCGTCGTCGTCTGCCCTGGACAGGGCTCCCAGACCCCCGGTTTCCTCACTCCGTGGCTCGCCGAGCCGTCCTTCGCCGACCGACTCGCGGGCCTCTCCGAGGCCGCGGGCATCGACCTCGGCACGCACGGCACCGAGAGCGACGCCGACACGATCCGCGACACCGCCGTCGCCCAGCCGCTCATCGTCGCGGCGGGCATCCTCGCGTTCGACGCACTCACCGCCGAGGGGCGCGTCTCCGGCATCGGCGGGATCGCGGGCCACTCGGTCGGCGAGATCACCGCGGCCGCGGCCACCGGCATCCTCGACGACGCCGGCGCGATGCGATTCGTGGCGGCTCGCGGCCGGGCCATGGCGGATGCCGCCGCACTGGTGCCGACGGGCATGAGCGCCGTGATCGGCGCCGACGAGGCCGACCTGCTCGGTCGCCTCGACGGCCTGGGCCTCGAGCCGGCGAACTTCAACGGCGGCGGACAGGTGGTCGTGGCCGGCGCGGTTGACGCCCTCGAGCAACTCAGGAGCGAGCCGCCGACGGGCGCCCGCGTCATCCCGCTCCAGGTCGCCGGCGCGTTCCACACGCGCTACATGCAGCCCGCCCGCGAGCGGCTGGCCGAGGTCGCCGCGTCGCTGTCCGTGTCCGACCCCGGCGTCACGCTGTGGACCAACCGCGACGGGTCGAAGGTCGCCTCGGGCGCCGAGTTCGTCGACCTCCTCGTCGGCCAGGTGGCCTCTCCCGTCCGCTGGGACCGCTGCATGGAGTCGTTCGCGGCCGAGGGCATCACCGGACTCATCGAGCTCGCACCGGCCGGTGCGCTGGTCGGGCTCGCCAAGCGCGCCCTCAAGGGCGTGCCCACCGTCGCCGTCAAGACGCCAGACGACCTGCCCGCCGCGATCGAGCTGCTCGAGCAGGCCGCGGCGTAGCCCACCGACTCCGGACGAGAGAACGAATGACGCACCCCACCCTCACGCAGTCGCACGGACCCGCCTTCACCCGCCTCCTCTCGGTCGGGGCGTCGCGCGGCGAGAACCTCGTCCCGAACGACGACCTGGTCGGCCCGATCGACTCGTCCGACGAGTGGATCCGCCAGCGCACCGGCATCATCACGCGCGCTCGCGCGGGCGCCGACGTGCTCGCGGTCGACCTCGCCACCGAGGCGGGGCGTGAGGCCGTCGAGCGCTCCGGCATTCCCGCCGACGAGATCGACCTGGTCATCGTCGCGACCATCTCGAACGTGCAGCAGACGCCGTCCATCGCGGCGGTCGTCGCCGATCGGGTCGGTGCGAACCCGGCCGCCGCCTACGACATGAACGCCGCGTGCGCCGGCTACGCGTACGCGGTCGCCCAGGCCGACGCGCTCATCCGCGCCGGCGCCGCCAACTACGCGCTCGTGATCGGCGCCGAGAAGCTCTCCGACGTCGTCGACCCGACCGACCGCACCATCTCGTTCCTGCTCGGCGACGGCGCGGGAGCGGTCGTCGTCGGCCCGAGCGACGCTGCCGGCATCGGCGCCACCGTCTGGGGTTCGGATGGCTCCAAGGCCGGCGCGGTCGGCATGAACCACACGCTGACCGAGTTCCGCAACGGCGAGTCGGAGTGGCCCACCCTCCGCCAGGAGGGCCAGACGGTCTTCCGCTGGGCCGTGTGGGACATGGCCAAGGTCGCCAAGCAGGCGCTGGATGCCGCGGGCATCACCTCGGATGACCTCGCCGCGTTCATCCCGCACCAGGCGAACATGCGCATCATCGACGAGTTCGCCAAGCAGCTGAAGCTCCCCGACTCGGTCGTCATCGGTCGCGACATCGCCACGACCGGCAACACCTCGGCCGCCTCCATCCCGCTGGCGATGCACCGCCTGCTCGAGGAGCATCCCGAGCTCTCCGGAGGACTCGCCCTCCAGATCGGCTTCGGCGCCGGACTCGTGTTCGGCGCTCAAGTGGTGGTTCTGCCCTGAGCCGCCGTTCCCCGTCCATCTAGACTGTGTCTCGGTCATACGACGAGACACCCCTGCAAGGAGAAGAACCATGGCATTGTCCCGCGACGAAGTGCTTGCCGGCCTGGCTGAGCTGATCAACGACGAGACCGGCATCGCGACCGACACGGTCGAGGCGGACAAGTCGTTCACCGATGACCTCGACATCGACTCCATCTCGATGATGACGATCGTCGTCAACGCCGAGGAGAAGTTCGACGTCAAGATCCCCGACGAAGAGGTCAAGAACCTCAAGACCGTCGGCGACGCCGTCGACTTCATCGTCAACGCCCAGGCCTAGTGACGAACGGACGGGTCGGCGCGAGCCGACCCGTCCGTCGTCTCGCCCCCACGGAGTGATTTCGTATGACCAAGAAGATCGTGATCACGGGCATCGGCGCCACCACGCCCATCGGCGGCACCGCCCGTGACAGCTGGAATGCCCTGCTCGCCGGCGAGTCCGGCGCGCGCCCCCTCGAGCACGAGTGGGTCGAGAAGTACGAGCTGCCGGTGACGTTCGCCGCGACAGCGAAGGTCCCCGCCGCCGAGGTGCTCGAGCGTCACGAGGTCAAGCGCCTCGACCCGTCGAGCCAGTTCGCGCTGATCGCCGGCCGCGAGGCCTGGGCCGACGCGGGCGCCCCCGAGGTCGCCCCCGAGCGTCTCGCCATCGACTGGGCGACCGGCATCGGCGGCGTGTGGACGCTGCTCGACGCGTGGGACACCCTGCGCGAGCGGGGCCCACGGCGCGTGTTGCCGATGACCGTGCCCATGCTCATGCCGAACGGCCCGGGCGCCGCAGTCGGCATGGACCTCCACGCCCGCGCGGGCATCCGCACTGTGGTGTCGGCATGCGCCTCGAGCACCGAGTCGCTCGTCAACGCGTGGGAGCACCTGCAGGACGGCGTCGCCGACGTCGTCATCGCGGGCGGCTCGGAGTCGGCCATCCACCCCATCACCATCGCCTCGTTCAACTCGATGCAGGCGCTGTCCAAGCGCAATGACGACCCCGCGGTCGCGTCGCGGCCCTACGACGTCGCGCGCGACGGCTTCGTCATGGGCGAGGGCGGTGCCGCGCTCGTCCTCGAGACCGAGGAACACGCGAAGGCCCGTGGCGCGCACATCTACGCCGAGCTGCTCGGCGGGGCGATCACCAGCGACGCGTACCACATCACCGCGCCCGACCCCGAGGGGTCCGCGGCGGCGCGCGCCATGACGGCGGCCATCGAGGGCGCCGGCGCGAGCCTGTCCGACGTGGTGCACGTGAACGCCCACGCCACGAGCACGCCGGTCGGCGACATCGCCGAGTACAACGCGTTGCGACGCGTCTTCGGCGACCACCTCGACCGGATCGCGATCACCGCGACGAAGGCGTCGACCGGGCACCTCCTGGGCGGGGCCGGCGCGATCGAGGCGATCTTCACGGTGCTGGCGCTCCACGAGCGCACCGCTCCCCCGACGATCAACCTCACCGAGCAGGACCCCGAGATCCCGCTCGACGTCGTGACGTCCCCGCGTTCGCTCGGCGACGGCGACCTCGTCGCGATCAGCAACTCGTTCGGCTTCGGCGGACACAACGCCGTCGCCGCGTTCCGCTCCGCCTGACGCGAGCGGCGGATGCCGCGACATCCGTCTCACCGACATGCATCGGGCCCCGGCCGCCTCACGGCGTCGGGGCCCGCTGCATCGCCGCCATGGGGTACGGTCGTGCGCTGCCGGGATCGAGTCGACCGACGAACGCGTCGCGCCACCGGGCGGCGGGTCTCATCCCACGCGGTGCAGCCAGACCACGGGAGCGAAGTCGCTGGCGTGGCGGAACGGCTCGAGCTCGTCGTCCCATGCCTGGCCGAGCGCGAGGCGCAGTTCGCGGTGCAGCTCCCCGGCGTCGAACGCGGCGATCTCCATCGCGTAGCGGATGCGATCCTCGGGCACGACGAGGTTGCCTGCCGAGTCGGTCTGCGCGTAGAAGACCCCGAGCTCGGGCGTGTGCATCCACCGCGCGCCATCGGAGCCCGGACCCGGGTCCTCGCTCACCTCGAAGCGCAGCTGCTCCCACCCCCGCAGCGCGGAGGCGATCCGCGCGCCCGTGCCGGGTTCGCCCGTCCACGAGAACTCGGCGCGCATGGTGCCCGGCAGCACGGGCTGATCGACCCAGTCGAAGTTCACGGCGGTGCCGATCGCCCCTCCTGCCGCCCATTCGACATGCGGGCAGAGCGCCCGCTGCGACGAATGCACGAACAGCATCCCTCGCGCGGCGCGTGCGGCCCGCGTGACCTGCTCCGCCATCTCCTGCTCCGTTTCCTCGTGAGGTGCGTCTTCCCCTACGACCTCGGAAACTGCGGGCTCGGCGTGAGCGCGAATGTTCGATTGGCGACGACGAGTCGTCAGGACGAGTATGCCCGTCCATCCCCGCGCCTGACAAGGCCTGACGCTAAACTGCTCACCGGGTGAGTGATTGCCCGTGGGCGAAGGAGACCGGGTGGCCGTACGCGATGCGCTGCTGGTGCTGCTGATCGACGGACCCGCGTACGGGTTCCAGCTGCACGGCGGTCTCGCCGCACGGACGGGCGGCCGACGCGAGATCAACGTCGGCCAGACCTACTCGACACTCGATCGCCTCGGCGCGCAGGGCCTCGTCCAATCGGCCGGCGCGACCGACGACGGACTCCCCCTTCACAGGCTCACGACGGCGGGTCGCGCGGCTGCGGCGGCCTGGCTCGACGGTGCGGATGCCGCAGGCGCCGATCCGTGGCACGAGACGATCGACCGGGTCCTGCTCGCACTGTCCATGCCTGCGATCGATGCGGCGCCGATCCTCGACGGCGAGCTCCACCGATGGACCACGCGGCGCGACGCCGCTCGGGAGGTCGCCGACGGCGGCGGCGCGTCGGATTCGGTCGCGTCGGAGCCGGCCGGCCTCGCGGGCGCCGCCGGCCTCGCCGACCTCGCCGCCGAGGCCGACGTCGCGCGCGCTTCAGCAGCCATCGCGTGGCTCGGTCAGGTGAGCCGAGCGGATGCCGCGTCGCTCGCCTTCGCACCCAGCGCCGAGCGGCCCCGGCGTGGTCGTCGTCCGGCACGCGCCGTGCGCGAGGTTCAGGTGGCCGCGCCGTAGCTCGGCACCGTGACGAGGTTCAGCGGGAACTCGACCGGCGCATCGCCGAAGATCAGTCGCCCGGCCTCGGCCGCCGAATCGCGAACCGCCTCGGCCACCGCGGGCGCGAGCTCGACCGGCGTGTGCACGATCAGCTCGTCGTGCAGGAAGTAGACCAGGTGCGGCGCACGCTCGAACGCCGGTCCGGACGCAGGCGCGGCCGGCGAACCGTCCGGCCGCTCCCCCAGGCCGACCAGCCGGTTCCGCACGCCCGCCAGCCAGCAGAGCGCCCATTCCGCGGCGGTGCCCTGCACGACGAAGTTGCGCGTGAACCGTCCCCATTCGCGAGCGGCGGTCCGCGCCCGTCGCTCGTCGACCTCGGTCGCGTCGGGCTGGGTCGCGCGCGCCTGCAGCTCGTGCCAGCGCGCGGGCGGCAAAGGCGAGGAACGGCCGAGGAGCGTGGTGACCGCGCGCCCCGCCTCGCCGTCGCGCGCGGCCCGGTCGACAAGCGCCATCGCGCGGGGGTAGGCACGCGCGAGCCGAGGCACGAGGCGGCCGCTGTCGCCGGTCGTGGCCCCGTACATCGCGCCGAGGAGCGCGACCTTCGCCTCGTCGCGCGTCGCGACCACGCCGGCCTCGACGATCGCACGGTACATGTCGCGACCGCGGCCCGCCGCCGCCATTGCGGGATCCCGTGCGAGTGCCGCGAGGACACGGGGCTCGAGCTGGGAGGCGTCGGCGACGACGAGCGTCCAGCCGTCGTCGGCGGCGACGGCGCGCCGGATCGCCTTGGGCAGCTGCAGCGCGCCACCCCCGGCCGTCGCCCACCGACCCGTCGCAGTACCACCGGCGACCCAGTCGGCGCGGAAGCGGCCAGCGACGACCCATTCGTCGAGCCAGCCCCATCCGTTCGCGGAGAGCAGGCGCGCGAGCCGCTTGTACGCGATGAGCGGTTCGATGGCCGGGTGGTCGTGCTCGCGCAGCTCCCATCGGGCGGTCGAGTCGGCGCCGATGCCGGCGCGGCGCAGGCCTCGGAGCAGGTCGGCCTGCGAGTCGAGGTTCAACGTCGGAGCCTCGAGCGCGCCGCGGACCGCCTCGGCGAGCTCCCCCATCCGCGCCGGCTTCCGGCCCGACGCGGGACGCGGGCCGAGCGCCTCCTCGAGCACGCGCTCGTGCACCCGTCGGTCCCACGGCAGCCCGGCCGCGTGCAGCTCGGCGGCGATGAGCGCCCCGGCCGATTCCGCGGCCATGAGCAAGCGCAGCGCACCGGGCCGCTCGGCGCCGTCGACGAGCGCGAGCTGGCGGTCCTGCTCCTCGAGCAGCTCGTCGGCCGTGGGCAACGCGGTGGCGCTGCTCGACGCGCCCCCTGCTTCGAGGTGGTCGAAGTCGAAGAGTGCCGGCCCGCGATCGGCGGATGGCGCGGGGCTGGGCACGTCGGCGAGGCCGGCCGCCTCGGCGGGCCCGGGCGGCAACCACGCGGGTCGTTCGCCGGCCGACGGCCCGGCATCGCCGACCAAGGTGGACGAAGCCAGGATGGCGCCGCACAGCCGCAGATCGTGGCATCGCGCCACGCGCACGCCCGCGTCGAGCAGTTCGGACGCCCACTCGCGCGTCTCGCGCCACACCCATCGCGGCCCGAGCTCGGACTCGAGCCGAGCGATCTCTGCGGGCAGCATGGCGCGATCGACCTGGAGCCGGAGGCCGCCGTCGGGGTCGACGAGCTCTGCGCGCCCGCCGCGCGTCGCCGCGACCGCGATCCGCACGCTCACGATTCTCTCCTGTGCCGACGACATCGCGATGTCGGTGGAAGGGAGCACGATGTCGGCATGCGGAAGAGGTCGACGACATGGTCGCGGTGAGGTTCGGTTGCGGCCACGGAGCGGCCGCCGAGGATCCGGCGGCGGTCGCCATCCGTCGCCGCTGCCCCCTCTGCATGCTGCTCGACGAGACGCAGCGCACCCGCGGAGACCTGCTCGGCCGGGTCGCTCCCGCGGGACGCCGAGCGCTGGCAGTCGAGACGAGGGTGGGCGCCGAGTACGACTGGCAGTGCCGGCGCGGGCACGACCGCTTCCGGGCGACGGTGATCGACGTGCTCACCGGACCGGGGTGCGCCAAGTGCCGGGCGAACGCGTCGGCACCGGGCGCGGCGACCCGCGAGGCCGGCATGCCGTTCATGAAGCCGGGTCTGCGGGTCGGTACCTCCATGACCGAGCAACGACTCCGGGCGATGCTCGGTGAGCGCGTGCGCCTGCACCATCGCGCGAACGCCGTCCGCCTGGCACGCACCTTCTACGGCCGCCAGGAGGTGTGGCCCGACATCCTGGTCGCCGAACTGCGCATCGCGATCGAGTACGACGATCCGGGCCGCTCGAGACGCGCGCACCGAGGGCTGAAGGAAGGCTCCGACGTCGAGAAGGACGAGGCGCTGCGCGAGGTCGGATGGGAGGTCATCCGGGTGCGCGCGGGCGGGCTCGAGGCGCTGGGTCCGTACAGCATCGTCTGCCGCTCGCTCACGGCCGACGTCGTCGACGAGATCGTGCGGCTCATGATCCTCATCCGCGGAGAAGAAGCGGTCGAACGGCTCCGGGTCAGCGTGCCCGCGACGACGTGATCGGACGATCCCGCGCCCGGAGGAATCTCTCCGGATGGGCACCGCTCCCTCTGGTGCGGCGGGTCGCGCCGCCGGTAGGGTGAGCGATGTCCCCGCTACCTGAGGCGGGGACATCGTCGTGCAGAGAGGCCGCTCCGTGCTCATCCCCTTCCTCGTCGTCGGAGGCCTCGGCCTCGTGCTGCTCGTGATCTCGCTCGTCATCGGCGACGTGCTCGATCACTTCGAGCTCGGCGACGGGCTCGTCTCCGGCACGGCCCTCGGCGTCGGCCTGACCGTGTTCGGCGCCGCCGGCGCGCTCACCGTGAGCGCCGGACTCGAACTCGTGTGGGCGTACGTCCTCGCCGCGGTGCTCGCGGTGGCGGCGTACATCGCCTCGGTCGCCTTCGTCCGCTCGCTGGCGCGCAGCTCCGACGGCGTGCCGGCCTCC
Organism: Agromyces sp. NPDC056523; assembly: GCF_042794545.1. Lineage (NCBI taxonomy): Bacteria > Bacillati > Actinomycetota > Actinomycetes > Micrococcales > Microbacteriaceae > Agromyces > Agromyces sp. NPDC056523. The sequence continues at coordinate 196,701 of NZ_JBHTTM010000002.1, read as the reverse complement.
GCGGTGGGGCTGTCCGGCGTGGCGACCGTCACGATCACGGCGTCGGGCGGCGAGGTGAGCCTCGATGGTCCCGGCGAACTCGAGCGGCGACTGGCGTACGCCGACACCGCGATCGCCGAGGGATCGCGTGTGCGCGTGGTCCAGCACTCGGGCTCGCGCGTGAAGGTCGTCGCCGAGCCCGCCTGACCCCCAGCCATCCCATCTCGACCCGAACCGGAAGGACCCCATGCTCGACCCCGCCCTCATCCAGATCGGTGCGATCGTCGCGATCGCCATCGCCTTCCTCGGCGTGCTCGGCTTCATCGCCGGGCGCATCCGCCGCGTGCCGCCCAACGAGGCGCTCATCATCGTCGGTCGGGGCGCCGGTCGCCCGACCGCCGAGATCGGCACCGGGCAGCGCGTCGTCATCGGCGGTCGCACCTTCGTGTGGCCGGTGCTGCAGCAGGGCTTCTCGATCTCGCTCGAGCAGCGCCAGATCGGCATCACGGTCGAGGGTGTCGACAAGCACCGCATCAAGATCGCGATCAAGGCGTCGATCAACTTCAAGGTCAGCGGCAGCGAGGAGGGCGTGCGCCGCGCCGCGCAGCGCTTCCTGTCGCAGCAGGACCTCCTGACCGAGATCATCAAGGAGTCGCTCGAGGGATCCCTGCGATCCATCGTGGGCGACATGACGATCGAGCAGATCATCTCCGACCGCAAGTCGCTGTCCGACCGTGTCGTCGCCGAGACGAAGACCGACCTCGCCGAGCAGGGGCTGCAGGTCGACCTGCTCAACATCAGCGACATCTCCACGCCGGGCAGCGACTACCTCGCCAACCTGGGCCGCGCCGAGGCCGCACGCGCCCGCCAGGTCGCCGAGGTCAGCGAGGCCGAGGCGGCGCGGGTCAGCGAGTTCGCACGCATCGAGGCGGCCGAGCAGGTCGCCGAGCGCCAGAAGGCGCTCAGCCTGAAGCAGGCCGGCATCAAGGCCGAGACCGACCGGGCGAACGCCGAGGCCGAAGCCGCCGGCCTGCTCGCGAAGGCCGAGCAGGACAAGCTCGTCGCCGTTCAGGAGCGCGACGCGCTCTCCGAGCAAGCGCTCGTCACCCAGGAGCGGCTCGACATCGAGATCCGCAAGCCCGCCGAGGCGCAGGCGTACGCCGAGGTCCAGAAGGCGACCGCGCAGCGCGACGCCGCGAACGCCGCCACCGAGGCCGACGCGTACAAGCGCACCAAGATCGCCGAGGCGAACAAGGTGGCCGCAGTGCAGGATGCCGAGGCCGCCGCCACGAGCGTCCGCTTCGCTGGTGAGGCCGAGCGCGACCGCCAGGTCGCACTCGCGGCCGGTATTCGCGCCGAGGGTGAGGCTCGCGCCGCCGCCGTCCAAGCTGAAGGTATCGCCGACGCGGCTGCGACCGACGCCAAGGCCGAGGCACTGAAGAAGTACGGCGAGGCGGCCCTCGCGCAGGAGATCATCTCCCGCCTGCCCGAGATCGTCCGCGCCGCGGCCGAGCCCATCGCCAGCATCGACACCCTCACCGTGGTCTCGACCGACGGCGCCAGCGCCATGACGAAGACCGTCGGGCAGGTGCTCGGCGAGGGCACCGAGGTCGTCAAGTCGCTGACGGGCCTCGACGTCAGCTCGATCCTCGCAGGCCTGGCGGGCGGGCGGATCGTCGCGGCGCACGACGCGGCGCAGGTCACCTCGAAGGCCAACTGACGCGACCGTTGACGGGGGTGGCGGCGGGCGCCCCGCCGGCCCCCCCCCGGCGCGAGCAGGGGGGTGGCGGGTGGGGGGGGCGCCCCCCTGGGGGGGGGATGGCCCCGGGGGGCGCCC
>NZ_JBHTTM010000002.1:0-194875 GCF_042794545.1 Agromyces sp. NPDC056523 | reverse complement strand
CCCCGCACCCCGCCCCCGGCGCGGCCGCCGGCGGCGGGGTGCGGGTCGGCTGCGGCACCCCCTTGGCTGGGGTCCGAGCCCCCCCCCCCCCCCCCCCCCCCCCCCCGGGGGGGGGGGGGGGGGGCCCCCCCCCCCCCCCCCCACCCCCGTCTCGCATCGCAGCTGGGTGCCTCTGGCGTGAGCCACGCCAGTGCGGGATCATGGCCCCGTTCGGCACCCGGCCGAGCCGCGTCTCTTCGGGAGGGCTGATGGCCGCTACCACGCACCGACACGGACGCCGGCGCGCTGCTCGTCTCGTCGGAGCCTTCGCGCTCCTGGCCGCGATCGGTGCGGCACTCGTCGTCGTTGCTCGGCGCAAGCGGGCGGGCGCTGATGCATTCACGCCACGAGTCGAGGTCTCCGACAACGGAATGGAGTACGCCGCGCTGGGCCATGGGCCGAAGACGCTGCTCTTCATTCCGGGCGGGCCCGGAAGTGAGATCCCGACAGGAGGCTTCGCCAGGAAGGGAATCCTGGCGCAGGTCAAGCCGTATGCGGCTGCCGGATACACGGTGTGGCACGTGTGCCGGCGCCAGGACATGCCAGTAGGCCACACGGTCGCCGACATGGCGAACGATTACGCGCAGTTCATCCGCGACGAGCTCGGCGGACACGTCGACGTCGTCGTCGGCGAGTCGTACGGCGGGCTGATCGCCATCCACCTCGCGGCCGATCACGCTAGCCTGATGGACCGCGTGGTGCTCGCGCTCGCCGCCGCGACGATCACAGCCAGCGGACGAGACCTGGACCTGCGATGGGCGCAGGCGCGCGCCGAGGGCCGGTTCGACGATGCCGGTGCCATCGCCCTCGAATACGTCGTGCCTGGTGACGAGATGGCGGGGTTGCGGCGCCGGCTCGGCCCACTGATCGGCCGGATGTTCGCGCAGTCCCACATCCCGCCGGGTGATCTGCTCGTGGAGGGAGAGGCCGAGGCAGCCTTCGATGCGCGCGAGGTGCTCGGGCGCATCACCGTGCCCGTCCTCCTCCTCTGCGGCGACAACGACCGGTTCTTCACGCCCGACATCGTCCGAGAGACAGCGGCGGGCATCCCAGACTGCACCGTGGTCTGGTTCGAGGGCATGGGGCACGTCCGCGCCGCCTCCAGCGGTCGGATTCCCCGCGAGGTCCTCGCCTGGGTTCGGTGAGCTGGAACGCGGTGACGGGATGACACGGCTCGACGACGGCCCGGTCGACCGATACCTCGCATCGCTCGATGAACAGACGCTCGAGGACACCGAGACGCTGATCGAGATGATGCAGCGGATCAGTGGGCACGAGCCGACCCTCTGGAATGTCGGCACGATCGGCTTCGGCACGTACCACTACAAGTACGACAGCGGCCGCGAAGGCGACGGTCACACCATCGGCTTCTATCCACGAAAGGGCAAGCTGACCGTCTACCTGATGGACGGCACGGCGCGCCACTCGGCGCATCTCGCGAGGCTGGGCAAACACTCCGCCACGGGGTACTGCGTCTACATCAAGCGACTCAGCGACGTGGACCTGGGTGTGCTCGCGCAGATCGTGAAGGAGTCGTACGAGTTCATCGAGTCCAAATCGCGGGTCGGCCCGATACGCGAGATCCTCTGGAAGGCAGACGGGTAGTCACCCCCCACCATTCGAGCGTCGACCTGGCGGCTCGAAGGACTACCGATCGGAGTGCACCCTCACCAGGAAATCGTCCACGTTGGGCAGGTGGGCGCGAACGCTGTGCTCGACCTCGGTCGCCACGTGGTCCAGCCGGACGACGTGGTCGCCGATGGCGACGACCGCGTCGCCGTGCAGTCGATGTCCGACCCAGCGGAGCCGGATGCGCTCGATCCGCACGACACCGCTGACATGCTCGATGGCGTGCTCGGCCCGATCGATGAGCTCGGGCTCGACGCCGTCGAGCAGGCGCTGTCCGACGCTGCGAACGGTGCCGATCAGGAGGACGAAGATCGCCGCCGAGATGATCAGGCCGACGATCGGATCGGCGAGTGGGAATCCGAGGAGCACCCCGAGGCCGCCGAACACGACCGCGAGCGAAGTGAATCCGTCCGTGCGGGCGTGGACGCCGTCGGCGACGAGGGCGGCCGAGCCGATCCGGCGGCCGACCCGGATCCGGTAGATCGCGACGGCCTCGTTCCCGGCGAAGCCGATGACGCCGGCCGCGATGACCCACCCGACGTGCTCGAGCGGCTGGGGGTTGAAAATGCGGTCGATCGACTGCCACGCCGCGACGACCGCCGACAGCGCGACGACGAACACGATGAAGAGGCCCGCGAGATCTTCAGCCCGACCGAAGCCGTACGTGTACCGCCTCGTGGCGACCCGTCGGCCGAGCACGAACGCGATCCACAGCGGCACCGCGGTCAGTGCGTCCGAGAAGTTGTGCACCGTGTCGGCCAGCAGCGCGACCGACCCGCTGAACGCGACCACGATGGCCTGCAGCACCGTGGTGACCAGCAGGATGACGAGGCTGATCTTCAGCGCACGGATGCCGGCGCTGTTGGCCTCCATCGCATCGTCGATCGAATCCGCGGCGTCGTGCGTGTGCGGGACGAACAGGTCGTGCAGGAACCCTCGGATCCCGTGCGGGTGTCCGTGATCGTGGATGTAACCATGCGGATGGCCGTGATCGCGGTTGTGCGAATGGTCGTGGCCATGGGCGTGCGCAGGGTCGTGGTCTTGCGCACGATCCGGGCGTTGCTCATGCTGGTCCTCGGATCGGCCCTCGCCTTGGCGGCTCATTCGACGACCCGATCTGCGCGGTGGCGGCGAGGCGTGCCGCCGAGCGAATGCTCGGCCTGGTGGATCGCGTCGGCGACGAGGCGCGATGCGTGCTTTTTCTCGAGCCGGTAGAACACCCGCTGCCCGTCCTGCCGGGTCGCAACGATCCGCGCGAGGCGGAGCTTCGCCAGGTGCTGCGACACCGCCGCCGGAGACTTGTCGAGGTCGAGGTCGACGTACGAAAGCGTCCACCCCGAGGCATCCGCCCGCCACTCGGGCACCGTCGCCAGGTCGACGTAGGTGATGAGGCCACGCGGATGCCCCGCGACGAACGAGGGCGCCCAACCCGAGCGAGGGAACAGCGTCACCGAGTCCCACTCGACTGTGAATCCGTGCCCGGGGCGGTCGTAGCGGGTCCCGCGCGGAAAGCCCAGCCACACGCCGTGTGCGTCCTCGCCCAGCCAGATGCCGTCGAACTCCCCGTGCGGCGGGCGGTCCCATTTCGTCGCCCGCACGTGCACGAGCGATCCGGGGACACGATCGACGGGGCGTTCGGGCGTGGCGGTCACCCGATCACCGTAACGCGGGCCGCCTCGCTCCGACGGGTGCGGGTGCCCTCTGCGAGCCATCCGGTTGGTCCGCTGCCAGTCGCGATACGCAGACCACGATGGATCCTGCCCGAGCGGGGACTTCTCACGGCGGATCCACTGGTGAAGGCTCGCACCGTGCCCGGCGAGCAAGCGCCGGAGACGTTCTCATGACGAGCGACGGGCCGAGACGGCAGTTGCGAGTTCCTCCTCGATAACGTCAAGAGTGCGAAGCTCGGCGATGTGTGCGGCAAGCTCGCGCGCTCGCAGACGGAAACCCGGTTCCCCGAGCAGTCGGTCCACCGCAGACCTGATCGCGTCAGGCGTCGGCCGGCCGGTCTTCAGGTTGAGTCCGACGCCGGACCATTGCACGCGCATCGCGACGTCGGGCTTGTCGGCGCCCGCTCCTGCGGCGACGACCGGAACGCCATGGCTGAGTGCGTACTGCACGCCGCCGAATCCCGCGTTGGTCACGAAGACGTCGGTCTTGGGGAACAGAAGGTCGTAAGGCAGGAACTCGGCGGCGCGTGCATTGGTCGGCAGGCTGCCGAGCTCTTCGATCGGACGGCCGCCCGTCGCTGCGACCACGAGCACGTCGGTGCGTGCCAGTGCCTCGAGCGTCGGGCCCACGAGTAGGCCGAAGTCGTGGTTGTCGATCGTCCCCTGACTCACGTGCACCACGGGCCGTTCGTCGTCGAGCTCGGACCACCACCCCGGCAGTGGTGCCTCGATCAGTGCTGCGGGAAGCACGGTGCCGACGAAGCGTACGTTCGCGGAGAGGTCGCGACGCGGATACTCGAACTCCGGAGGCGACAGCTGGAGGAATCGGTCGAACAGGCGCGAGAAGTCGAAGACGAAGATGTCGAGGGGAGGTCGGCCGAGGTCCTCGAGAATGCGGTCCGCGAGTTGCTGGACTGGGCGGAACACGACGTTCGCGAGGAGGGCGTTCAGTGCTCGGTTCCGGAGCCGACCTGCCATCGATGTTGCCGGCGGAAGGCCCAGGCCGATGGGGCCGACATCGGCGCTCGACTGGCTGAGCGGCACGACTCCAGCGGCGAGCACCGGAGGTCGCGTCGCCGGGGCGTCGAGCAGGAATGGGATGACGCCCATGAACGCGGAGTCGACGAGGATCGCGTCGGGTGCGAGGTCGTCCATCGCACGGCTGATCGCATCGGCCTGCTCGGGGATGGGAAGGACGAAGATCGTCTCCATGCCCTCTCGAATCAGCCGGAGGCTCAGCTTCTGCCCCTCCTCGTCGTCCTCTTGGAGCGTCTGGTCGTCGTAGTCGGCTGCGCCCTTCAGCGGCCGGTGTTCAGCACCGATGCCTTCCACCGCACCCCGGAATCGGGTCCCGGTGATCATCGTGACGACGTGCCCCCGTTCGACCAAGCGCCGCCCGATCGCGAGCATCGGTGCGACATGACCTTGGATTGGCGTCGAGCAGAGCAGGTAGCGGGGCATCTCGCGCCTCCGATGCTTGGAAACGGTCATTGCAGGTCTGCGGAGTTCTCACTGCGAACGCTAGCAAGCGGGGTCGGGGGCGGCCTCGGTGCTGACCCGTGCGTTGTACGGGCGTCTCGGAGGCGATGCAGTCACGCCGATTCCCTGAGTCATGAATCCGCCCGAGAGCCGCTCGGCCACCGGCGCCCACCACGCACTCCCCGGTGTGCGGCGTCGTATCGTGGAAGACGGAAATCCCACGCTGCGAGGGAGGTCGAGGATGAGCGACGATCCCGCGCGCGCCGCGTGGCAGTACCAGCTCGATCGCCTCGCCCGCGAAGAGGCGATCGCCCGTGGCGAAGAGCCCGATGTCGCCGACGTGACGCACGAACCGGCTCGACCGCCCACGCAGGCCGAGCGATCGGCGTACGTGGAGAACGCGATCCAGCAGGCGATCCGCCGCGGCGAATTCGACAACCTCCCCGGCGCGGGAAAGCCACTCGAGGGATTGACGGGGCAGCATGACCCCGACTGGTGGATTCGTCGCAAGATCGACCGCGAGCAACTGAGCGGATTGGGTCCGCCCGCGCTCACATTGCGAGTCGAGAACGCTGAGCTCGAGGCTCGCCTGGATCGCATGCACCGCGAATCCGACGTACGCGAAGCAGTCGAGGACTTCAACCGGCGCGTGGTCGAGGCGCGCCGCCAACTCCTCGGCGGGCCGCCCGTCGTGACGCCGACTCGGGATGCCGGCGACGAGGTTCGTGCATGGCGCGAGCGCCGCGAGGCCCATCAACGCCAGGCGGCAGAGGAGGGCGCACAGCACGAGCAGGGCGCATCACGAACCCGGTGGTGGCGGCGCCGAGGATGAGGATGAGGCGGCGAGGACGGCGCATGCCCATGCCGCCTGAGTCGCCCGTCGTGAGCCGGACCGGACCCTTCCGTGCGGCAACCCGGGACGAAGAAGCCGAATACGAGGAGATGCCGGATGAAGGCGATAGTGGTGACGGACCAGGCGGCGGGAACGGCTGGGATGGCGCTGGTGGAACGGTCCGAGCCGCGCGCAGCGATCAACGACGTCGTCGTTCAGGTGCATGCGGCGGGATTCGTGCCGACCGAGCTGACGTGGCCGTCGACCTGGGCGGATCGCCTCGATCGTGACCGAACGCCGTCGATTCCCGGGCACGAACTGGCTGGGGTGGTGACCGCCCTCGGCTACGGCACGACGGGACTCTCGGTGGGCCAGCGGGTGTTCGGCCTTACGGACTGGCATCGCGACGGCACCCTGGCCGAGTACGTGGCCGTCGAGGCACGCAACCTCGCGCCACTGCCTGGCGACGTCGACTTCATCGAAGGCGCAAGCCTACCCATCTCCGGCCTGACCGCGTGGCAGGGGCTGTTCGAGCACGGCCACGTCCAGGCGGGGCAGAGCGTCCTGGCACATGGCGCGGCCGGCGCAGTCGGTTCGATGGTGACGCAGCTCGCACGAGAGGCCGGTCTCTACGTCATCGGCACGGGACGCGCCGCCGACCGTCAGACCGCACTCGACTTCGGCGCGCACGAGTTCGTCGACCTCGAGAACGACGCACTGGAAGACGTCGGCGCAGTCGATCTGGTGTTCGATGTCATCGGCGGGGACATCCAGCAGCAATCCGCACGCAGAGTTCGAGCCGGAGGAACACTGGTGACCGTCGTCGGGCCGCCCGAGGCCCGGCCTGCAGACGGCCTGGCGGTGGACTTCGTCGTCGAATCCGATCGCGCCCAACTCCGTCAGATCGTCCAGCGGGTGCGGGACGGACGACTTCGGACGAACATCGGCACGGTCGCGACCATCGACGACGCCGTTGCGGCGTTCAATCCGACCGAGCGGGTCACAGGGAAGACGATCATCAGCCTTCGCCCAACGTCCGAGTAACGGTGTGACGGTCTCGCCGACCAAATGGAGAAAGCGACAGAGATGAACGATGTGACGTACACCAATCTCCGATTCGACCCCGACCTGACTTCGATGCATTCGATCGCCAAGCAGATGGCAGACGCCTTCGGATATACCGCCGAGCTCGCCATCGATACTCAACTCGCCCAACTGGTCCGGTTGCGTGTCGCGCAGCTGACGCCCTGCTCGTACTGCCTGATCCTGCACACGAGGACGGCCGTCGAGAAGGGCATCAACCCGGACAAGATCGCGCATCTCGCAAGCTGGCGCCAGAGCGACATGTTCACGGCACCCGAACAGGCCGCTTTGGCGTATTGCGAAGGATTGACGAACTACGACCTGATCGGGTTCCCCGCCCTGCATGGCGAGCTGATCAACCACTTCAACGCAACCCAGATCGCGGAACTCGCCGCCGTCGTCATCAACATGAACGTCTGGACACGATTGAAACTCGCACAAGGCGCCACCCCGCACAGCGCGGCCGGCAACGTGGAGGCGCCACTCGGATGAGCGTCATGATGCACGACAGGTTCGTGCTGGACTGGTCGGGATGGTCCGCGTCAGGCCGAGGCACCGCTCAGACGGGTTCTGGCCATCTTCGTGAACGAACCTTCCCTGACTGACCAAGGCGGCATCACCGCTCGCGCTGGGCCCAGAGCGCCAGGCACTCCGACCGGAGGACCCCCGTTCGGATCTCGAGGCGACGCCGCGTGCGATGGTTGAGTTCGACCGCGTCGATTGAGATCTCGTCCATCGACGCAGGATCAATCACGAGCAACTCGGCCATGGACAACCCGAAGACCAGACGCGAGACGCCGGCTGTCCAAGCGGCCGAGAAGCACATCGCACACGGTTCGACGGTGCTGACCAGCGTGCAGCCATCCAGCGACCGCCCGTGGCGACGCACGGCGTCGCGGACCGCGAGGATCTCCGCGTGACTGGTCAGGTCCGAGTCGGCTTCGACCTGATCGTGCCCACGTCCGACGACGGCGCCCTCAGGCGTCAGGACCACGGCGCCATAGGGAAGCTCGCCACGCTCGCGTGCGAGAGCCGCCAGACGGATGCTCTCCCCCATCGCCTGCTCGTCACCGAGCCTTCGGTGAGCCACTCGGATCACCAGCCTTCCGAGTTTGTTCCTGGCCGGCTGGTCGCGCCGGACGTCGACCTCTGATCACGTAGCGAGCGACGACTCCCGCCGAGGTTCGACGCGAGTTCGGCCATTGCGGCCCGCGTGGCTCCCAGCGATCAGTGCGCTTCACAGTATCGAACGTGCTGGGACGAAGAAGCTCGGCCTGTGCAAGGGGTTGAGTTGGGCCTACCACCCGTGGGTATGTTCGTGCCATGTCATCTCCGACCGAGCAGCTGGCGCCCGCACTCGACATCGACGCCCGGCTCACCGAGATCGAGCGCCGTGTGGACCTGCTCGTCAACGTCACGCCACTCAACGCGGCGGAGGCGTGGGCGGACTTCGAACGCAGTGACTTCGGCATGGCACCCACGCTGCGGCTGCGGCCGTTGGACTTCGACCCGGACCTGGCGCACCGTGACCTGTACGACCTCGAGGTCGAGAACGTGGACGACCCGGCGCTGCACACGCTCTTCCGGGCGAAGAGGGACGAGATCGCCCGGCAGATCACCGCGTTGGAGGACCGCGACACGTCACGATTCCTCTACGGCTCACTCCAGCTCTACGGAACGGTGGCTCCCCCGCTGGCCGCAGCGGCGGAGGAGCTGCTCGAGACGATCCCCCCGCAGGCGCCCAGCACCCAGACCGTCACGGCCGGGGCGTTCGCCGACGCGGCCCGTGCGGAGTTCGAGCGCTACCGCGCCGTGTACCCGGACTTCCCGGTCCACGTCGAGGTACGGGACGACATCTCCGAGCTGATGGTGTCGTTCGGCCACCTGCTCATCCCGGAGTCCGCCGCCTTCCGGGCCGACCGGGTCGAGCCGTTGCTGCACCACGAGGTCGGCACCCACGTGGTCACCTACCAGAACGGTGCCCGGCAGCCACTGACGCTGCTGACCATCGGCCTGCCCGGCTACGACGAGACCCAGGAGGGCCTCGCCGTGCTCGCCGAGTACTTGACCGGGGGGCTGGACCCCCGGCGGCTGCGCGTGCTCGCGGCGCGAGTGGTCGCGGTCGGCAAGATGCTCGACGGCGCCGGCTTCCTGGACATCTTCGAGTCGCTGCGAGCCGACCACCGCATGCCGGCACGCACCGCGTGGTCCATCGCCATCCGGGTCATCGTCGGAGGCGGTTCGGTGAAGGACGCGATCTACCTGCGCGGGATCACGCGCATCCTCGACGCCCTCGCCGAGGGCAGCCGCCTGGACGTCCTGCTCGTCGGCAAGCTCGCGTTGGACCACATCCCCCTGGTGCAGGACCTGCTCGACCGCGACGTGCTCCACGCGCCGTGGGTTCGGCCACGATGGCTGGACGCGCCCGGTGCACAAGAACGTCTGGAGAGGCTGCGCGCGGGCGCGACGGTCACCGACCTCTACGAGGGAGGTGTGGCGGCATGAGGCTTGCATTCCTCGTCAAGGACGTCGACACCGAGGTGGACGAGTACGCGACCACCCGACTCGCCAGGGCCGCATCCAGGCGCGGGCACGAGACCTGGTACGTCGGCGTCGGGGACCTCGAGTTCGGCAGCAGCGACGGGTTGTTCGCGGGCAGGGCTCGCGCCGCGAAGTGGAAGAGCGACGACACCCTCGCGAGCTTCATGGAGGGGATCAAGGCGCGCGATGCCGAGCGGATCGTCATGGACGACCTGGATGCGCTCGTACTGCGCAACGAGTCGGTCGACGACCTGCAGGAACGCCCGTGGGCCAGCCCGATGGGCGTGGTGTTCGGACAGATGCTCGCGGACCGAGGCGTGACGGTGGTCAATGACCCGAACACCCTCCATCGAGCGACCAGCAAGCTCTACCTGGAGGAGTTCCCCGAGAAGGTCCGACCCCGGTCGCTGGTGACACGAGATCCGGAGGCGATCGAGCGGTTCGTCGACGAAGTCGGCCACTGCGTCGTCAAACCGCTGTACGGGGCCAAGGGCCGCAACGTCTTCATGATCGAGGGCCCGGGAGAGACGAACCTCGCGCAGATGACCGAGGCGGTCCTGCAGGACGGCTACGCGATCGTCCAGGAGTTCATCGACGGAGCCCAGGACGGCGATGCCCGAATCTTCCTGTTGGAGGGCCGCATCCTCGAGCGCGACGGCAAGGCGGCCGCCTTCCGACGCGTGCCCACTGGCAACGACCCGCGCGCCAACATCAGCACCGGCGGTCGGTCGGTGCCCCTCGAGCTGGGTGAGGCCGAGCTCGGCATCGTCGAGGCCATCGGCGACAAGCTCGTCGCCGATGGCATGTTCCTCGTGGGCATCGACGTGATCGGCAGCAAGATAGTGGAGATCAACGCGGAGAGTCCCGGCGGGTTCCAGAGCGTCGAGAGGCTCTACGACATCGACATCGCCCAGACCGTCATCGAGGCCCTCGAGCGCCGCGCGAGCCCGGGGCCCTGAGCCGTACCGCCGCTTACCCCGCCCCCGCTCCGCTGCCGGCGAGCGGGTAGAGCCAGATACTGCCCGCGATGACCGCGATGGTCGCGCCCCAGAGCACGGCGTCGATCAAGGACAGACCGCGACCGTGGCGAACTGTGCGCATGAGCGGTGCTGAAGCGAGCCCGCCGACGACAATCGCCCACACGACGAACAGCCACCCGACGATGAACAGGAGGGTCGGCACATCGTCTGAACTCGGGATGCCGAACCACATCGCCTCGCCCGCAGCAAGCGACAGGGCGCCGCACGCGGCGAGTGCGAGCGCCACTCCGGACATAGCGGTCGTCGACAATCGCTCGCGTCGTGTCGTCTCCATGCCAAGAACGCTATTCGGGCACGCTCAGCGGAGGCAATGAGGCAGAGCCACAGCGCAAAGATTCTGTCGAGTTCACGTGGCGTGACGATGCAGCAGCCGGGTGAGGTATGACTGGGGCTGGATCAGCCAGTCCCAATCCACGGCCACCGTGCTCTCGCCGCCCACCACTGGACACCGACGTCCAAAGGGTGGAGCCTCCCCACAGCACCGCTGTCGAGACTTGGCTGTCACGGGCCGAGCAGGCGCAGGTCGGCATTGCCGGGTTCGGCGCTCGGCTCGGCGGTGACCATCCTGCGGCCCAGGTCTGAGAGGGTGTGCCGCACGGCCCGCCCGGCGCGCCTGGTAGTGACGAGGCCCACGCCGCGCAGTGCCGCCGCATGTGAGGAGGCCGATGCCAGGCTGATGCCGAGGTTGGTCGCCAGGCTGCTCGTGGTGTGGCCCTCGGCCGGCCCCTCGGCGAGCGCAGTGAGCACCTTCGCCCGGGTCGCCCCGAGCACGGTGCCCAGTCGGAGATTCGGGTCGTCGGCGACCGCAGCCGGTGCTGCCCAGTCGGCCTGGACCGGGTAGATCAGGCCAAGCTGGTCGCGCCAGTGGAAAGTGAACCCCGGACGGGACCAGGCGGCGGACGGGCTGATGATCAGGCCACGCCCTTCCAGATGAACGTCGGCGTCGACCGGGAGATCGACATCGAGCCGCCCTTCGCGCCACCTGATCGCGGGATGCATGCTGTTCAGTGCCGACTCCATCCCTAGTGTGGCGGCCTGCCAGGCCAGGCGGCCGAGCTCGGCGGTCACGATCCTGCGGAACCCGGGCCGCATCGGTGCCACTACTTCCCGGTGGAAGGCGTCCAACGCCGCGCCAAGCAGATCCATCGCGCGCCCTCTCCCGGTGGCGAGTTCGCTCGCCCAGGCTACTCGCGGCGACGTGGCCGTCGCAGCTTCCAAGTCGGCCCGAACCTGCGCTGGAGGGGTGGCCATCACCAGGTCCAACAGCTCCTCGACCGTGCCGGTGGCCTCCGGGATGAGGAAGCCGGGCACATCACCGTGTGCAGGGGCCAGCTCAAGCAGCGGTCGGGCTGCGGGGGGCAGCGGCATCCTGGCACCCTGGAATTGCCTTCGCACCCGGCTGTGAGGTTGCTGCACGGACTGCGCGCTGCCGACGATGTCGTCGATCACCGACGGCATCTCGAACGTCGTCCGGGCGAGGTCGTCGATCCCGAAGTGAAGACGCAGCATGAGTTCATTGTCGGCCCGAGGCCGGATCATGCCAACGACGGCCGCCACGTTTCGGCTGGGCCCGAAACGATTGCGGCGCTCGGCAGCGCTGAGTATTAATTGGGCGCCGGTTCGAGGACACTCCTTCGAGCCCAGACGACAATCAGGAGACAGCATGAACAGGACACTGGCGACAGCGGTGGCGGCGTCACTCCTCGTACTCGGAACCGCCGGCCCGGTCGCAGCAGACACGCCCGACTCCGCCAACTGCCTTGGCGTGGTGACCCAGCAGCGAGCGATAGCCCACCACGACATCGGCGAGCACGCATCGTCCCAGGAGGAGCCACGCCTCGGACTCGGGAACGTCACCCGAGAAATTCTGGGCGAAGACGCCCACGTCGGCGAGTTCGGTAGCTTCCTCGGCGACATCGACGGGGACCCGGCGACCAGCTGCCATTAGCTGATGGGCGCGTCGGCGCTCGGTGAGCGCCTTCGGAATGCGCTTGGGTCACTTCATGCGAGCAATGTCCTTGACCGGATTCGCCGCGATGACGCCACGACGGACCGCGAAGCCGAGCAGCATGCTGAGAATCGTGCGCGACTGCTTGAGTGTCAACCATCACCCGACACAACCGTCAAGGATCAGCCGAAACACCTCAAGCATCACCCGACGATCAAACGTCAAGGATCGGGCGAAGACATACAGGTGTTCGTAGGGCGGACGGGACTTGAACCCGTGACCGATGGATCTCCTCATCCTGGAGCCTCGGTCTCGGCGTGAGCCGGGATGCCTCGAACAATCTCGACGTGATCAGGAATTCCTTGCCGCGATCGTCACTGTCGGTCTCCGATGCTACCCGATGAGCTCGACTTCCCTCGGGGCATCTCGGGTCAAAAGTGCTGGATAAACGTGCGCGGATCAAGTCATCGATCCAGCTTGTGATGTCTCAGGACATCGGTGACAGTTCTGCCTCAGGACATCGGTGACAGTTGATGTCTCAGGACATCGGTGACGGTGGGAGGGTCTTGGGCCGTCGGCCGCGGGGTTTGCCGTTGCCGACGTATCGGGTTCCGGGTGCCGGCCAGGGGTGCTCGACGATGAGCGTGCCGCGGTCATCGAAGATCATGACGCCCTCGGGTAGACCACGTACACGTACTGGCCGATGGTGTCGCGGCCGGTCTGGAAGCTGATCCCGCGGGCGTAGGCGGTGCCGTTGCCCGCGACCTTCACGACCCGCACCTGATCGTCGCGGCCATCGGTGCGGAACGCGATCGGCGTGCGCGGCGCCGGCACGCCCGGCCTGGGAGGGTCGGCCTTCCGCGTCGCGTCCCAGGCCTGTTGCGGGGTGATCCGGCCGGGCAGCGCCTGGTGCGGACGCTCCTGGTTGTAGATCGCGTCGAACCGGTCGACCTGCTCCTGTAGTTCGGCGAGGATGCCGGCGATGGGCTGCTTGTCCAGGAACCGGAACAGGGTCTGGTGGAAGCGCTCGTTCTTCCCTTGCGTCGTGGGCCGGTACGGCTTGCCGGTGATCGGCTGCACGCCGAGCGCTCGCACGTGCGCGACGAGCTGACCGTCGTAGCCGCGCCGGGACGGGTTCAACGCCGACCCGTTATCCGTGAGCAACCGCTGCGGCACCCCGTGCGCGGCGATGCCCTTGTCCACGACCGTGATCGCAGCGTCCGAGGTTTCCGCGTCCGCGACCAGTGACGCGACCGCGTACCGGGAGTGGTCGTCGATGAGCTGGAAGATCACGCACTTGCGCCCGCCCGCCCGCGAGGACGTACTCGGTCGCGTCCAGTTGCCAGCACGCGTTCGGCGCCGGGTACACGAACCGGCGAAACGCGGCCCGCGGCTTCTTCCGCGGCTCGAGCTTGGCGACCCCGGCGTCGCGGAAGATCCGCGCCAGCGACGCCACCGAGGGTGCGGTCATCCCGAGCGAGCGCATCTTCTCGTGCACGCTGATCGGCCCGTGATCCAAACCCGAACGTTCCAACGCGGCCCGCACCCCGACCGCCTGCTGCTTCACGTCATCAGTGATGGCGTTCGGGCTCGTCTTCGGTCGCCGGCTGCGCGGCTCGAGCGCCGCGGCCGGCCCATCAACCTGCACCCGCCTGCGGATCTCGTAGAACGTCTTCCGCGAGATCCCATGCTCGAGGCAGAACGTCGACACCGCCCCGCGCGGCGCATCAGGCGGCCACTGCGTGATCGCGAGACGGACACGAGGATCGACGGGCTCGTTGCGGCTCATTCCCCAAACGTCGGGGAACTGTCACCACCAAACCGATCCGAAACGTCGCCGATGCAAAGATGCATAACTGTCACCGATGTCCTGCGACATGACAGTCATCGATCCAACTGTATGTCTCAGGACATCGGTGACGTTTCTGTATCAGGACATCGGTGACGCTTCCGGGGTAGTTGGTGGTGACACTTCTCCTCCATCTGTAAGGGATGAGCCGTGTTGAGCCTGTCGAACCGACCTTTGCCTTGAGGTTCGCGGAATCACGCTGATATCCGCGGCTGCCGAGCGTTGGCACATACCGCCGGCATGGCGCTCGCCGTCTCTGTCGAGCTCCCGACCGCGGGCGACCTACCCCAGGTAGGTTTGGCGGAGAACTCGCCTTCGCGCGCAAGTCCGCCTCCGGATACGCCGGCGCGAGCCACGCGAGCCTAGGGCGTCTTCAAGCTACAGCCGCGCGCTCATTCCCCGCATGCGGGGGCGTACGGCCGAGCCCCCAGGAGCTCCGCCCACTCCTCCTCGGTCAGTACCCGTCCCGCGATCCGACAGGCGTGTTCCTCCCACGCCGCCGGCTCGGCGACGACATGCTGCCAACCCCCGAGGGTCTCCTTGAGCTTGACGGTGCGCTCATTGGGTTCGATCCCCATTTGGTGCCGTTGAACAACACTGCCGGGAAGGTCCGCCGACCAGTCCCCGAGATTCCATGTGATGATCGCACCGTCGATTCCGGCCGTGACCAACTCGCCGTTCGGTCGAAATTCGGCCGCGCTGACCCAGCCGTCATGACCGACGAGTGTCTCGGTGATCTCGCCGGTCCTGGTGCTGGCCACCACGACCCCTGCACCTGCGATGGCGAGTTGAGGGCTGTCGGGGTCGAAGTCGGCCGCCCACGGAAAGGATGACAGCGAGACGGTGATGGGGGCTGCGACCCCGGAGGGATCCACGATCCGAACGGCGCGTGCGCCATCTCGGACCGCGATCCGGCTGCCATCCGGACTGATGGCGAGAATTCCGTTGCCGGGGATCCGATGGAGCTCTTCGCCCGTTGCCGTCTCAAGAACAAGTGTCGTTCTGGATCCGCTGACATACATCCGCGAGCCGTCCGGAGAGAACTTCACGGCACTGAAGGTGAAGACCTGCCCGGACGGAGGATCGGGGAACCTCACGTCCAGGTCCAGGAAAACCGGCCCGGTCAGTTTCCCCTTGGCGCCCCACCAGAGGGCGACGCCACCGGTCTGCCCTGTCGGCGCAACCGCTGCAAATAGGGATCCGTCGACCGAGAACTCGACGTCTGCGGCCGTCCGATCCACCCCCTCGTAGGTGGTCACCCGCGATCGGCCGGCGTCTGCGAGATCGAGCCTTCCCGTTCGCAGGACAGGGTCGGATATCTTGCTGAACACGACCGCCCCAGTGACGGGGTCGATCGCCGAGGTCACAACGATCCTGCCGGGGTCCACGATCTCGCCCGGCGGCGAGTACTCACCGAGCTGCGTGCGGTCGTCGAGATCGAACAGGCGCACACCCTGGTCGCTGTCGATCACGGATGCTCGGGTCCCGTCCTCCGAGAGTGACATGCTCAAGGCGGCCACCTCGTCTTCGGGTATGTGGATGATGCTCGTCAGGCGGGGTGCGCGGGAGATGACGCGTACGAGGTTGAGACGTGTCTCGGAGCTGTCCCAGAGCCGGGTGGCCTCCACGGCGAGCAGGAGTGCGCGGTCGAGGTCGGGCTCGTCGAGCGCGCGTGCGGCGACGTGCCGTGCCTCAGCGGCCGTCGCGGCGAGATTCGCCTGGAGCCCCGCGAGGATGCCGGCCGTGACAGCGACGATCGCGAGACCAGCGGCGCCCGCCGACACCCAGGACAGTCGGCGCACCATCCGGCGCTCTTTGCGCAGTTGTCGTTCCGCGGCGGCCAGTCCTGCGGTCTCATTCGCCGCAGCGGAGTCCAGGAACTCGCGCTCGACCGCCGTGAGTGCGGGATCGACCGCATCCCGCCAGTGTTCGGCGGTGGTGAGCCGGCTGCCGCGATAGAGCTCACTGTCCGGTCGTCCCATCGCGTCCCAAGCGGCGGCGGCGGAGCCGAGGTGCCGCATGATGCGTTGGCCCTCGACATCGTCGGCGAGCCATTCCTTCAGCCGTGGCCATTCACGTGCGAGCGCTTCGTGCGACAGCTGTACGGACTCTTCATCGGTAGTGAGCAGGCGTGCATCGGCCAGCCGGTCGATGATCTTCGCGTGGGCGTCGTCGATCGCGATCCGGGTGCGCTCGACGCGGCGCGAGATCACCGCGCCGTCCGGGGATGATTCGACGAGACGGAGGAGGATGTCGCGCAGCAGGCGTACGCCCCCCTCCGAGAGCGTCGCGTAGACCTCTTCGGCGGTCTTCGCGACGGCACCGTCGATCTCACCGGATGCCCGATACGCCTCGACGGTCAGAACGCGGCCCTCACGACGTGACCACACCTGACGCAGGGCGTGGGACAGCAGTGGAAGGGCCCGCCCATCGGCGTCGCGGACCAGGATCTCCACGAGGCCCGGCTCCAGGATGAGCCCGGCTTGCTCTGCGGGCTCTTCGATCACGGTTCGGAGTCCGTCGGGGCTGAGCGCGGTGAGCATGAGCAGGTGCGACTGGATGATCTGGGCGAATCCTCGGTGATCGGCGAGGTCTCCGAGGCGGTCGGCCCGGATCGCGACGACGAGGATGCCGCGGAAGGCCATCTGCGACAGGGCGTCGAAGAACTCCCGGATCTCGGCGGGATCGTCTGCGGCGAACGCCTGTTCGCATTGATCGACGATGAGCAGTGACGCTCCGGCGGTGAGATCGATGTTGCGAAGGGCATCGATCGGGTGCTCGCCGGGCGTGACGATGGCGACCTCCCTGCCTTGCGCGATGTAGTGCGCACCGATCCCTGCTCGAACGAATGAGGACTTGCCGACGCCCGATGATCCGGCGACGAGGAGAACACCGTGCTCGTCGAGCGCCCGAATAGCTCCGGCCAACTCTTGCTCGCGACCGAAGTACCGCTCGGCGTCGCCGACGCCCGCGGGCGGCAGGCCGAAGTACGGACACTCAGGGCTAGCCGCCCGGAACACCCGCTCCGACAGCAGCGAGGGATCCTGCCGGAGGATCGCCTGCTCCAGTTCGGCGAGCTCGATGCAGGGATCTAAACCGAGCTCGGCGGCGAGCAGCCCCCGGGCGCGGCGCACGGTGTCGAGCGCATCCGCCTGCCGACCCGATCGGTATTGCGCAACGCTCAGCACAACCCAACGCCGCTCGCGCAGCGGTGCCTCGGCGACGCGGGCGCGCGACAGCGCGGCCACCTCCTGCACCTCACCCGCCTGCAGCCGTGCGTCCAGGAGCAGTTCCTCAACGCCGAGTCGCACCTCCTCCAGGCGACCCGCCGCGATCTGAGCCGGTTCCCAGTCGGGGAGCTCGACGAACGGCTCGCCCCGCCACAGCGCGAGCGCCTCCGAGAACGTGTGCGCGGCGCGATCGGGTTCACCCAGCTCCAGCTGCTGCGTACCCCGCTCGACGAGTCGTTCGAACCGCTCCGCGTCGACCTCGACGTGTTCCGGGACCAGTCGGTACCCGTGCGGCGTGGTTTCGATCTGGGCCGGCGCGATAAGCCGCCGCAACCGCATGATGCACCCTGGAACGACATGCGACCAGGACGGGGGCGGGTTACCACCCCACAGCGCCGCCGCGAGGGACGCCGCCGACAATGGCGCACCCAGGCGGATCGTGAGCGCTGCCATCACCGCACGATCGCGCGGAGCCAGTGCAATCCCACCGTCATCGAGCGTCAGCGCTCCAAGAACGCGAACCTCCATGGGGCCACTGTGCGCCCGGCTCCGACATCCGTCAAGACGGCTGATATCGGACCGATACACACCCGATAGGCGCCGTTATCCCGCTGATACACGTCAGTCCTTCACGGATCGAGCAGCCACGGCGCTGTATGGATCGAAGGAAAGGACGTGACATGTGGACTTCAACTCCGCGAACCCGCTCCGCTCAGTCGACTCGCTCGCAGCTGGCGGGTGTCGCCGTCGCGTTACTGGCGTGCGTCGGCCTCGCCGCGTGCACCGCGACCGAACCGCCGTCCCCCGCATCGACCACGGAGGCCGACACGATCGCACCGTTCCCGGAGCGCGGCGTCCTCGACGCCGGCACATACCTCGTGACCGGATACCCGGTGCCCTTCGAGATCACCGTCCCAGACGGCTGGAGGACCTACAACGGCCGGGAACTGGGCAGGGACGACCCGGATCTACCGGATGAGTGGAATGCCTTCCTGTGGTTCTACCCCGACCCCGTCACCGATGTCCCGACGGACGCATGCGCCTGGAAGGGCGCGCTCGTCCAGATCGATCCGACCGCAGAGGCGTTCGTCGATGCGATGACGGCACAGGCGTCAACGGTAACCACCCCTCCCGTCGAGGTCATGGTGGGCGACTACTCCGGCTACGAGTTCGACCACGCCGTCGAGAGCGACGTCGACATCACCGACTGCGACATCGGCAAAATATGCATCTAATCGGATCAGGTAGGGGACTGCACCGGACGCCAGTACTCAAATGCAGGCGAGCGCGAAACCTACCTAGTGGTCGACCTGAACGGCGAGCGCGCTGTGATCTCGGTGAGCCAATCCCACGAATCAATCGATCCCGCGCTGATCGAGGAGGCGCGCGCCATCTTCGACTCGATCGTGTTCGTCGGACCCAACGAATGACGCTCGACCCGTTCTGCGCCGCACGAGTTGTGGTGGGGGTTGAACGCGGTCCTGTCAGTTTCTCACGAAGTTGGAGGTCCGAGGAGGGTGTGCCGGAGCGCGCGCGAGCACGGACGAACTCCCTTCGAAGGCACATACCCATGCCGCAATGACCGTGATGGCGCAAAAAATCCCAGATCAGATGGAGATTCGTAGGGCGGACGGGACTTGAACCCGTGACCGATGGATTATGAGTCCACTGCTCTGACCGGCTGAGCTACCGCCCCGCGCGTCGAGTCACTCGGGAACGGCGACCGGCGCGACGTCGGTGACCGGGTCGGTCACCGGCTTCCCACGATACAGATTCTCGAACGTCGAGATGGTGCGCTGGATGTCGTGTGCCGCGATGAGGCGGACCGAGCCCTCCTTGAGCGCGCGGTAGTCCTCGGGCGAGGCCTCGAGCACGCGGCGGAGCTTGGCCGCCAGGTCTTCGGCGCTGCCCGGCTCGAACAGGTAGCCGTTCTCACCGTCGTGCACGAGGTGCGGCAGCGCCATGGCGTTCGCGGCGACGACCGGCAGGGCCGACGCCATCGACTCCATGGTCACGATGCTCTGCAGCTCGGCGATCGAGGGCATCGCGAGGACCGACGCACGGTGGTAGGCCTCGCGCAGCTCCTCGTCGGTGACGTAGCCCGAGAAGGTCACACGGTCGGCGATGCCGAGCTCGGCCGCGAGGTGCTCGAGGTTGCGCTTCTGGTCGCCGCCGCCGACGATCTCGACCTTCGCGTCGAGCGTGGCCGGCAGCAGGGTGACGGCGCGCAGCAGCACGTCGATCTGCTTCTCGCCGGTCACGCGGCCGACGAAGATGATGCGGTTCTCGGTGCGCGGCGCCCAGTTCGGGAAGTACTTGTGCGCGTCGATGCCGCACGAGATCGCGTGGACGCCGCGGAGCCCGGTGTAGCGCTCGAGGAAGTCGGCGGCGCGCCTCGTCGGCGTTGTGACCGACTCGGCGCGGCCGAACGTGCGCCGGGCCGCCTTCCAGGCGAGGCCGACCGACCAGTGCTGCCACGCCTTCGGGATGAGCGAGAACTCGAGCATGTTCTCGGGCATGAAGTGGTTGGTGCCGACGATGCGGATGCCGCGCTTCTCGGCTTCGACCGAGAGGCCGCGCCCGACGACGATGTGCGACTGGAAGTGCACCACGTCGGGCTTGACCGTGTCGAGGATGCGGGCCGCGTTCTGCTTGATCCGCCACGGCAGCGCGAAGCGCAGCCAGTCGTGCGGGTACCAGCGCCAGCTGTACACCCGGTGCGCAGTGATCTCCTGGCCCTCGTGGACCTCCTTCCACGAGCCGTGCTTGCGGCTCGCGGCTGGCGCCATGACGTGCACATCGTGTCCTCGCTCGGCCAGTCCTGCGGCGAGGCGCTCGGCGAACCGGGCCGCACCGTTGACGTCTGGCGCGAAGGTGTCGGCGCCGATCAGGATGCGGAGCGGACGCTCGGCGTCATCGGTCACTCGCGATGAGTCGGACACGTCTTGCGGTACCTCGCTGTTCGTGGAACGGGTGGCAGGCTCTCGCGGGGTGCGGCGAGGCCATCGGGGCGGGATTCTCCGAACATAGTCTACGAGAGTGGCATCCGCAGGACCTGTGGATGGCGCGGCGCCCTGCTCGGATGCGCACGCGAAGACGGATCAGAGCCGCGTCTGCGGATGGTTCTTGGCCAGCAGGAACACGCCCCACACGGCGATCGCGCCGGAGACGGCGAACACGATGTTCGCCCAGAGCGGCGCCTGCGACGCCTCGCCGAGCACGATGATGCCGATGAGCACCGCGACCATGGGGTCGACGACGGTCAGTCCCGCGATCACGAGGTCGGGCGGCCCGCTCGCGTAGGCGTTCTGCACGAAGTACGCGCCGAGCGCGGTGGCGAGGAGGAGCGCGAGCACGCACGTCAGGGTGAGCCACTCGAAGTCGCCCTGCTGGATCCGGCCGAGCACGACCTTGGCGAGCGTGGCCACGAATCCGTACAGCACGCCGGCCATGAGGACGTAGAAGATCGCCCGGATCCGGCGGCGGAAGAGGGCGAATGTCACCGCCGCCGCCGCGAGCACCACCGCGAGGATCACGAGGATGATGATGAGCTGGCGCGCGGTCACCGGCCGGTCGACCGCGGTGAAGGCGGCGACGCCGACGAACAGGAGCACGCCGCCCACGCACATCACGATCGCGGTGATCGACTTGGAGTTCAGTTGGACGTGGTTGATCCGCGAGTTCAGGATCGACGTGATCACGAGCGCGAGCGCGCCGAGCGGCTGCACCACGATGATCGGGGCGAAGTAGAGGCTCGCGAGCTGGAACACGATCGCAAGCCCCAGCATCAGCGTGCCGAGCACCCACGACGGCCGCGCGAGCAGGAGCGCGAGCTGGCGCCCGTTCAGTCCCTTGCCCAGGGTGTCGACGGTCTGCGCCTCGACCTTGACGACGCCGCGGTGCTGGAACTGCGCGCCGAGCGACAGGAACACCGCGCCGGTGAGCGCCAGGGGGATCCCGATGAACTGCGTGGGATCGAGCGGAATGAGCTCGGTCAGTTCACTCAGGTCCGGATCCACGACCACGACCCTACCGGTTCGCCCGTCGATATCCTTGGCGAATGGCCGTCCTCCCCATCCGAATCACCGGCGACCCGGTGCTGCACGCGCCGGCTTCTCCGGTCGACCGAATCGACGACGAGATCCGCACGCTCGTGCGCGACATGTTCGAGACGATGGATGCCGCGCCCGGCGTCGGACTCGCCGCCCCGCAGGTCGGCGTCCCGCTGCGGTTGTTCACCTACGGATGGACCGACGAGGGCGAGCGCGAGTGGCGTGGCGTGGCCGTCAATCCCGAGCTGTGGATCTCACCGCTCGTGCCCGGCATGCCCGACGAGGACGACGAGTCCGAGGGATGCCTCTCGTTCCCCGGTGAGCGGTTCGCGCTGCGCCGCGCGGAGCGCGCGATCCTGCGCGCGACCGACCTCGAGGGCGAGCCGTACGAGATCGTCGGCGACGGATGGCTCGCCCGCATCCTCCAGCACGAGTACGACCACCTCGACGGCGTCCTCTACGTGGACCGCCTCGACGACCACGACCAGCGCATCGTGCAGAAGATCGCGAAGAAGCGCGGATGGGGCCGGCCCGGCGTGAGCTGGACGCCGGGCGAGGAGCACCTCGAGGGATGACCCCGCGACATCCGCTCGGTCAGGTGATCAGTCGGATGCCCGCGGCGACCAGGGCCGCCACCGCGACCACCACGATGAACGGCGTCCGCACGGCGTAGAGGGCGGCGGCCACGATGACGGCCGGGACCCGGGCGTCGACGACGAGCGACTGACCCGCGCCGAGGGTCTGCACGGCGATCAGGGCCGCGAGCAGCGCCACGGTGAGCAGGTCGGCGATGCGCGCCGGGCGCTCCCGCTCGAGGAAGCCCGCCGGCACGAGGTGGCCGGCCAGCTTGAGCGCGAGGGTCGCCGCGGTCGCCAGCAGGATGACGTGCCAGAGGGTCATCGCTCCTCCCGACGGCGGAAGAGGTCGAACCATCCGATCACGACGGCGACGACGGCCGCGACGAGCACTGGCAGGCCCGGCGTGAGCACGGGCGTGGCGATCGTGGCGACGACGGCGGCGACGACCGCGGTCGCGCCCGCCTGCAGCTTCTTCAACCGCGGCCAGAGCAGGCCGAGGAACGCGGCGGCGGCCGCCGCGTCGAGCCCGTACGCGCGCGTGTCGCCGAGCGCATCGCCGATGAGGGCGCCCGCGAGGGTGGTCAGGTTCCAGCCCACGAAGATCGCGATCCCGGTGACCCAGAAGCCGACGCGCGCCGCCCGTTCGCGCGACTGGGCGAGCGCCACCGCGGTGGACTCGTCGATCGTGACCCAGGCCGCGGCGATGCGGTGCGCGATCCCGTGCTCGCCGACCACGGGACGCATGCGCATGCCGTAGACGACGTTGCGCACGCCGAGCAGCGCCGCCGCGGCGATCGCGGAACCGCTGGCGGCGAGGCCACCGGCGCCGATGACGCCGACCAGCGCGAACTGCGATCCACCGGTGAACATGACGAGGCTGAGGAAGCAGGTCTGCCACACGTCGAGGCCCGACGCGACCGAGAGCGCGCCGAACGAGATGCCGTACGCGGCAGTGGCCAGTCCGACCGCGAGCCCGTCGCGCCGGGCGATGCGGATCTCCGCGCGCTCGGCCTCGGCGTCATCGGCGATCGCGCCCCCGTCGGCGGCATCGACCGGATCGGCGGCCACGGCGTCGGGCTCGACGGACTCCTCGGCCACGGGCCGCCTCCTCCGCGTCGATCGTGGGGTGCGAATGGAAGAACCCCGGCCTCAGGGAGGACCGGGGTTCGAAGCTCCCCCACTTGGACTCGAACCAAGAACCTATCGGTTAACAGCCGATTGCTCTGCCAATTGAGCTATGGAGGATCGCGTATCGCGCAGAGACACTCTAGCAAAGCGAGCGCCGGACTCCCAATCCGAGGCGGGCTCGCGTCCGGGCTCCCGCCCGTCGCCGCTCAGTAGCCCGCGTCGAGGTCGATCAGGCCCTCGAACCGGCCGTTCCCGAGGAACGCCGCGGTGTTCGAGCGGACCCGCTCGGCGAACAGCGGAACCGTCATCGCCTCGGTGTCGGCGACGTGCGGCGTCACGATGCAGTTCGGCGCATCCCAGAGCGGATGGCGCGCCGGGAGCGGTTCCGGGTCGGTGACGTCGAGCCCGGCGCCGCCGAGCCGTCCCGACTCCAGCGCGTCGACGAGCGCCGTGGTGTCGACGAGCCCTCCGCGCGCCACGTTGACGAGGATGGCCCCCTCGGGCAGCGCCGCGAGCTCGTCGCGACCGATGAGCCCGCGCGTGCCGTCGGTGAGTGCCGCGACCACGAACACGACCTCGGCCGTCGAAAGCGCCTCGGCGAGGCGGTCGGTCGTGACGGTGCGCGCGGCGCCGGGCACCGCGACATCCGATCGCCGCACCACCGTGGCACGGACGCCGAACGGTTCGAGGAGGCGCAGGAGTTCGACAGCGATGCCGCCCGCGCCGACCAGCACGACGTCGGCGCCGTAGAGGCTGCGACCGCGCTCGTCGGCCGCCCACTCCCCCGCGCGGATGCGGGCCGGAAGCTCGCGGAGCACGGCCAGTGCGAGCATGAGCGCGTGCTCGGCCACGGGCTGCGCATAGGCGCCCTTGGCGCTCGTCCAGACGCGGCCGTCGTCGCGGTGCCGCTGGAGCAGGCCGGCGAACGCGTCGACGCCGGCCCACGGCAGCTGCACCCAGGCGATCCACGGATGCGCGGAGAGCAGCGCCTCGAGCTCGTCCTCGCCCTCGGAGCTGGTCCAGACGAGTCCGCGCGTATCCGCGGAGATCGGGGCGACCACGCCGCCGGCCCGGTTCACCGCCTCGGCGAACCGCGGTTCGGTGTCGGGCACGATGGCGATCGGCCCGATGTCGGCCGCGGACGCGGCGGCAGCGGCATCCGGCCACGCATCGACGAGCGCGCCGGGAACCGCACGGTGGCGCGGCGGTCCGTGGACGGCGTCGTGCTCCGTCACGCCGGCGGCTCGGGCTGGAGGTCGTCGATCACCGCGTGCCCGGCGTCGAGGGCGCCCGCGAGCGCCTGCACGTACGGGTGGGACGGATCGTCGAAGACGTCGTCGATGGTGCCGAGCGCGACGACCTCGCCCCGGTCGAGCACCGCGACGCGGTCGGCGACGCGGCGGAGCACCGGAAGGTCGTGCGTGATGATGACGGCCGAGAACGTGTGGCCGTCGCGCAGCTCGCTGATCAGCTGTGCCACCGCGTCGCGGACCGTCAGGTCGATGCCCGCCGTCGGCTGGTCGGCGATGAGCAGGTTCGGCCCGAGCACCAGGGCCCGCGCGAGGGCGACTCGCTGGCGCTGGCCGCCGCTGAGCTCGTACGGGTACTTCTCGAGCATGCCGAGCGGCAGGCGCACCGCGTCGACCATGGTGGCGACGCGCGTCGCGAGCGCCTTGCGGTTGTAGCGGTGATCACGCTCGAGGATGGGCTCGCCGATGATCTCGGAGACGGTGCGGTCGGACGGCAGGTGCTCGGCGGCATCCTGCGCGAGGTAGCCGACGTGGAACCGCAGCTCGTTGAGCCGGCGCCGCGTGATGCCGCGCAGCGGCGTTCCGAGCACGATCGCCTCGCCGCCGGTGATCACGGGCCGGACGTCGCTGCCCGGCCCGCCCGGCTCGAGGCCGACGCCCGACAGCACGCGCGCGAGCGTGGTCTTGCCGCTGCCGGCGGAGCCCAGCAGGCCGAGAACCTCACCCGGCGCGATACGCAGGTTCACGCCGTGCACGGCCACGTGGGCCGCGCTCGCACCGTGCGCGGGATACTCGACCGAGAGGTCGCTGATGACGATCGGGTAGCCGTGGGTCGCGCCACGGGTCATCGGCCGGCCTCCCGGATGCGCCGGAGCTCCTCACGCCGCTCGGCCTGTGCCACGGGGTCGGGCACGGGAAGCGACGCGAGCAGCCGCTGCGTGTACGGCTCCTCCGGTGCACCGAGCACCTCGGCGCCGGTGCCCTCCTCGACGAGGCGGCCGTGGTAGAGCACCGCGATCCTGTCGGCGAGCAGGTCGACGACGGCGAGGTCGTGGCTGATGAACAGGCAGGCGAACCCGAACTCGCGCTGCAGCTCGGCGAAGAGGTCGAGCACGCGCGCCTGCACCGAGACATCCAGCGCCGAGGTCGGCTCGTCGGCGATCAGCAGCTCGGGTCCGAGCGCGAGCGCGCGGGCCAGGCTGGCGCGCTGCCGCTGCCCGCCCGAGAGCTCGTGCGGATACCGGTCGCCGTAGGACGCGGGCAGCTGCACGGCCTCGAGCAGTTCGTTGACGCGCGGACGTGCGTCGCGGGCGTCGACCGCGCGCTCGTGGATGACGAGGGGTTCGGCCACGCACTCGGCGATCGTGAGCAACGGGTTGAAGCTCGACGCCGGGTCTTGGAACACGAACCCGATGCGGCTGCGCGCCGGTCGGAACGTGCGCTCCCGGATGCCCAGCATCTCGTGACCGAGCACCTTCAGGGAGCCGCCCGTGACCTTCGTCAGCCCGGCGATGGCGCGCCCGATCGTCGTCTTTCCGGAACCGCTCTCGCCCACGAGCCCGAGGACCTCGCCGGGACGGATGAGCAGGTCGACGCCGTCGACGGCGCGGAACCCGGCACGGCCGAAGCGGCCCGGGTACTCGATCTCGAGCCCGCGTGCCTCGACGACGGGTGCCTCCTCGGCCCAACCCGCAGGTCGGGCCGCGGCACGCTCGATCGCGCTCGCCGACCCGTGTCCGACGTACGGGACGGCGGCGAGCAGCGCCTTCGTGTAGTCGTCCTTCGGCGCGGCGAAGAGTTCGCGTGCGGTGGCCTCCTCGACGATCCGGCCCTGGTACATGACCACGACGCGGTCGGCGAGGTCGGCGACCACGCCCATGTTGTGCGTGATGAGCACGATCGCCGTGCCGAACTCGTCGCGGACGCGGCGAAGCAGGTCGAGGATCTCGGCCTGGACGGTGACGTCGAGCGCCGTCGTCGGCTCGTCGGCGACGATGAGTCCCGGCTCGAGCACGAGCGCCATGGCGATCACGATGCGCTGCTTCTGCCCGCCCGAGAACTGGTGCGGGTAGTGGTCGACGCGGTGTTCGGGGTCGGGGATGCCGACCTTGCCGAGGATCTCGATCGCCTTGGCGCGCGCATCCTTCTTCGAGAGCTTGCCGTGCGCGAGCAGGCCCTCCATGATCTGCCAACCCACCGTGTAGACGGGGTTCAATGCCGTCGACGGCTCCTGGAACACCATGGCGACGTCGGTTCCCCGGATGGCGCGCAGCCGGTCGCCGGACAGGCTGATGACGTCGTTCTCCTCGGTGCCGGCGCGGTTCGAGAGGACGACCGCTCCACCCGTCGTCGCGGTCTCGGGCAGCAGTCCGAGGATGGTCTTCGCCGTGACGGTCTTGCCGCTCCCGGATTCACCCACGATCGCGAGGACCTCGCCGCGTTCGACCGAGAGGCTGACGTCGTCGACGGCCTTCACTGCTCCCGCGTCGGTCGCGAAGGATACGCCGAGCCGTTCGATGCTGACCACCGTGCTCATCGGTTGACCTCGATCCCGTGTTCTTCGAATGTCTCGCCGTCCTCCAGCCCGGCAAGCCCGCCAGGTCCGGCCGTGAGCGTGCCGCCCGGGACGACCGAGGTCTGCGCCACCTCGCCCGCGGCCTGGGCGACGCGTCGGCGTCCGCGGAGACGCGGATCGGCCAGGTCGTTCAGGCTCTCGCCGACGAGCGTGATGCCGAGCACCGTGAAGACGATCGCGAGGCCTGGGAACATCGCGGTCCACCAGATTCCGCTCGTGACGTCGGACTGCGCCTTGTTCAGGTCGTAGCCCCACTCCGCCGCCGCGGACGGCTCGATGCCGAAGCCGAGGAAGCCCAGCGCCGCGAGCGTGAGGATCGCCTCGGACGAGTTCAGCGTGATGATGAGCGGCAGCGTGCGCGTGGAGTTCCGGAAGACGTGCTTGAACACGATCCGGGAGTTCGATGCGCCCAGCACCTTGGCCGACTCGACGAACGCCTCGGACTTGATGCGGACGGTCTCGGCGCGGATCACGCGGAAGTACTGCGGGATGAAGACGACCGTGATCGATCCCGCGGCCGCGAGCACGCCGCCCCACAGGTTGGACTGCCCGCCGGAGATCACGATCGAGAGCACGATCGCCAGCAGCAGCGACGGGAACGCGTAGATCGCGTCGCAGATGACGACGAGCACGCGGTCGAGCCATCCGCCGAAGTAGCCCGAGTAGAGCCCCAGCGCGACGCCGATGAAGATCGAGAGCAGCACCGCGATGATGATCACGAGGATCGCCGTCTGGGTGCCCCAGATCACTCGCGAGAGCACGTCGTACCCGCCGACGGTGGTGCCGAACCAGTGTTCGGCCGACGGCGGCTGCTGGGTGCCGAACGACCCGGCGTCGTCGGAACGCTGCGCGAAGCCGTACGGCGCCAGGAGCGGCGCGAAGATCGCGCACAGCACGAAGACCAGGAGCATGAGCAGCCCGGCCACGAGCATGCCGCGCTGGAGGCCGACGCTCTGCCGGAGCTGGTGCACGACGGGAAGGCGGTCGCGCCAGCGACGACGCGGGACGGCCGGTGCGGTGACGGCGGTCATCTCAGTACCTCACCCTCGGGTCGATGAACGCCGCGATGATGTCGACGACGAAGTTGGTCAGCGCGACGATCACGGCCAGCAGCACCACGATGCCCTGGACCGCGACGAAGTCGCGCGACTCCAGGAACTCGGCGAGGATGAATCCGAGTCCGCGCCATTCGAACGTCGTCTCGGTGAGCACCGCGCCCGCGAGCAGCAGCGCGATCTGCAGTCCGATCACGGTGACGATCGGGATGAGGGCGGGCCGGTATGCGTGCTTCCGCAGCAGTCGCGACTCGGCGACGCCCCGCGAGCGCGCGGCGTCGACGTAGTCGGTCGACAGCGTGCCGATGACGTTCGTGCGCACGAGCCGGAGGAAGATCCCCGCCGTCAGCAGGCCGAGGGCGACCGCCGGGAGAACGGCGTGCGAGAGCACGTCCATGAGCACGGCGGGGTCTCCGGTGAGGATGGCGTCGATCGTGTACAGCCCGGTCGGGTTGGGCAGGGTCTCCATCTCGATCTCGGAGCGCACACTGGCACGGCCGGCGATCGGGAACCAGCCGAGCCAGACGCCGAACACCAGCTTGAGCAGGAGGCCGGCGAAGAAGATGGGGATCGCGTACCAGAGGATCGCGAGGACGCGGTAGATGGCGTCCTGCACTTTGTCGCGGTGGTAGGCGGCGAGGAGTCCGAGGGGGATGCCGACACCGAACGCGACGATGAGCGAGTAGAACACGAGCTCGAAGGTCGCGGGGCCGTACGTGAGCAGCACCTCGATGACGGGGCGGTTCGTGGTCAGCGTCGACCCGAAGTTGCCCGTCAGGAGCTGGCCCAGGTACTCGAAGTACTGGACGATGAGCGGCCGGTCGTACCCGGCCGCGGCGCGGAGCTCGGCGAGCTGCTCGGGACCGAGCCGTCCGCCCTGCGCCGCGGTGATGGGATCGCCCGTCGTGCGCGCCAGGAAGAAGACGACGGTGACGAGGATGAAGATGGTGGGGAAGATCAGCAGGAAGCGGATCAGGAGGTATCGGCCGAAGCCTCCGCCCTGCGATTTCGGCTTCGGTCGGGCTGCGGCCGGCCCCTCCGCCGTGGAGGTCGTGTCAACGGTGCTCATGGATTCCTCAGGGGTACAGGGGAACGGGGGCGACCCGCGGTAGCAGGTCGCCCCCGTCGTCGAGCTTCAACGACTCTAGTCCGTCATCAGCCCTTCGAGAGTGCCGCGTAGCGGAACTTGAACGACGCGTCGAGGGTGTCCTCGGCGCCTTCCACGTCTGCTCCGACGACCGCGATCTGCGCGCCCTGCATGTACGGGATCGTCGACAGGTCGGCCGCGACCTTGTCCTGGATCTCGCTGATGAGCGCCTCACGCTCGGCCGGGTCGGCCGTGACGGCCTGCTGCAGGATGAGGTCGTTGACCTCGGGGTTGTCGTAGTGGTTGGCGAGGAAGTTCTCCTTGAGGAAGAACGGCGTCAGGTAGTTGTCGGCGTCCGAGTAGTCCGGGAACCAGCCGAGCTGGTAGGCCGGGTACAGGTCGGCGACGCGGTCCTCGGAGTACTGGACCCACTCGGTCGACTGGAGGTTGACCGTGAAGAGCCCGCTCGACTCGAGGTTCTCCTTGATGATCGCGTACTCGTCGGACGACGACGGGCCGTACCGCTCCGCGACGTACTGGATGCTGATGTCCAGCGGCGTCTCGACGCCGGCGGCCTCGAGCACCTCTGCGGCCTTGTCGGGGTCGGGCGCGCCGTTGCCGTCACCGTAGAGGCCCTTCAGCGACTCGTTGGCACCGGTGAGGCCCTCGGCCACGTACGAGTACAGCGGCGTGAAGGTGCCCTTGTAGACGTCCTCGGAGATCGCGTCGCGATCGATGAGGTGCGCGATCGACTGGCGCACGGCAAGTGCCTTGGCCTCGTCGGCCTCAGCGGTCTCGGCGCCGAACGGCATCGTGTTGAAGTTGAAGACGAGGTAGCGGATCTCGCCGCCGGGGCCGTCGACGACCTTCACGTTGTCGTTGCCACGGAGGTCCTCGATGTCCGTCGCGCTCAGCGTACGGTGCGCGACGTCGACGTTGCCCTCCTGCACGTCGAGCTTGAGGTTCGACGCGTCGGTGTAGTAGCTGACGTTGATCGTCGGGGTCTTCGCCTCGCCGAGGATGCCCGCGTAGTCGGGGTTGGTCTCGTACGAGACGAGCTCGTTGAACTTGTAGCTCGAGATCGTGTACTGGCCGGCGAACGGCTCACCCGCGACGATGTCGTCGTCGGAGGTGACCGAGTCGGCCGAGAAGACGTCCTCGTCGACGATCGGACCCACCGGGCTCGAGAGGATCTGCGGGAAGATCTGGTCGTTCGGCGACTTCAGCTTGAAGACGACGGTGAGGTCGTCGGGCGTCTCGACGCTGTCGAGGTTGTACAGCAGCGCGGACGGGCCGTTGGGGTCGGCGATCGCGAGCTGGCGGTCGAACGTGAACTTCACGTCGGACGAGGTGAGCTCGTTGCCGTTGACGAAGGTCAGGCCCTCCTTGAGGGTGACGGTGTACTCGCTGTCGGAGGTGAACTCCGCCGACTCCGCGATGTCGGGCTCGACGTCGGGGCTGCCGTAGGGGGTGTTCAGGAGGAACGGGTACACCTGGTTCATCACCGCGAACGAGCCGTTGTCGTACGCGCCGGCGGGGTCGAGCGACGTGATCTGCTCGGTGGTGCCGATCGTGATCGTGTCGGCGCCGCCGGACGATCCCTCGTCGCCTCCACCGGCGGCACAGCCGGCGAGTACGAGCGCCGCCGCGGAGAAGCCCGCGGCGAGGGCGATGCCGCGCCCGCGGTGCATGGATGCGGATGACATATCCGTCTACCTCTTCCTGTCGGGATGATCGCGGACGGGGTCGCCGCCTCGCAGATCTCGTATCTCCCAGACCTAGCACACGGGCCGGGACGCGAACTCGGCAGGGCGGCTCCGGGCTGCCGAATGTGACCGATCTGCAACCTTGTGCTCGTCTGCGCAGCGCCGCCGCGCACGGATGACGCGACGCGATCAGTCGCCGCGAAGCGAGCGCCGCTCGTGCTCCAGGTCGACGAGCGCGCGCTGGATGGCGGCGAACGTCGTCTGGTCGGCACGGTCGGTGCGCTGGAGGCGCCCGAGCAGCTCCTGCTTCTGGCGCAGCAGTTCGCGATCGACGAGTCCGCCGACGACGCCGCGGACGTACGCGGCCAGCTCTGCGTCGTTGCGCTGCGGGACGGGCAGCACGGCGAGCTGCTGCACGATCGATGCGAACCGCGCCGGCACCTCGGCGACGACGCGATCCACCGAGAGCGTGGTGGCCGCGGTGCCGCCCGCGCCCGACGCCAGCGCGGAGGCGATGCCGTCGCGGACGACGGCCAGCGTGGCGTTGCCGAATCGGCAGTCGACGCCCTGGCGCAGCAGGTCGGCCCCGACGATATCTGGGTACTGCAGCATCGCCTGCAGCGCATCGCGCTCGAGTCGGGTGGCCGGGTCGTTCGGCAGCTGCACGATCGAGAACGGCCGATCGGATATCGCGGGGCCCGGTGCGCCGCGGCCGTCGGGCGCAGCCGCTCCCCCGTTCGGGCCGCCGGGCCGGCCGTCCGGGTCCGTGCGGGTGCCGCGACCGCGCTCGGCCTCGGTACGCTCGCGGCCTCCCGCGGCACGGTCGCGAGCCCCGGCCGCACGCACCGCACGGTCCACCTCGCCCAGCTCCATCCCCAGCATGCGCGCGAGCTCGCGCGTGTACCCGGGTCGCAGGGCGGGATCGCGCAGGTCGGCGACGATCGGTGCGGTGGCGCGCAGCGCGGCGACGCGCCCCTCGACGGTCTCGAGGTCGAAGCGAGCCAGCGTGTGACGGATCACGAACTCGAACATCGGCGTCTTGGCCTCGACGAGCGATCTGACGGCCGCATCGCCTCGCGCGAGCCGCAGGTCGCACGGGTCGAGCCCGTCGGGAGCGACGGCGACGAACGTCTGCGCCGCGAACCGCTTCTCTTCCGCGAAGGCGCGCATGGCGGCCTTCTGGCCGGCCGCGTCGCCGTCGAACGTGAACACCACCTCGCCGACTCCGGAATCGTCGCCGAGGACACGACGGAGCACCTTGATGTGGTCGACGCCGAATGAGGTGCCGCTCGTCGCGATGGCGGTCGTCACCCCGGCGAGGTGGCACGCCATCACGTCGGTGTAGCCCTCGACCACGACGACGCGGTGCGTCTTCGCGATGTCGCGCTTGGCGAGGTCGAGCCCGTAGAGCACCTGCGCCTTGTGGTAGATCGCCGTCTCGGGGGTGTTCAGGTACTTCGGCCCGGGGTCGTCGTCGAGGAGCTTGCGAGCGCCGAAGCCGACGGTCTGACCGGTCACGTCGCGGATCGGCCAGATGAGGCGCCCGCGGAATCGGTCGTAGACGCCCCGGTCGCCCTGCGACACCAGTCCGGCTGCCGCGAGCTCTTCGGTCGTGAAGCCCTTCGCCTTGAGGTGGTCGGTGAGCGCATCCCAGCTCTTCGGGGCGAATCCGACACCGAAGTGCTTCGCGGCGACGGCGTCGAAGCCGCGCTCGCCGAGGAATCGCCGACCGACCTCGGCCTCGGCCGAGGTGAGGCGCTCGACGAAGAACTCGGCCGCGGCTTGGTTCGCAGCGAGCAGCCGGGCGCGGTTGCCGTGCTCGGCGGCGGGACCGCCATCCTCGTAGTGGAGCTCGAAGCCAATGCGCCCCGCGAGCCGCTCGACGGCCTCGGTGAACGAGACGTGGTCCATGCGCTGGAGGAACGTGTAGACGTCGCCGGATTCGCCGCAGCCGAAGCAGTGGTAGTACCCGAGCTGCGGTCGCACGTGGAAGCTGGGGCTGCGCTCGTCGTGGAACGGGCAGAGGCCCTTCATCGAGCCCACGCCGGCGGACTTCAGCGCCACATGCTCGCCGACGATGTCGGCGATGTTCGTGCGGGCCTTCACCTCTTCGACATCGCTCTGTCGAATGCGGCCCGCCATGCTTCGATCCTATTCCCCGGTCACTGGCACAGCCGCTCGTACCAGGCGAGCGCGGACTGATCGGTGAGGCTCGCGACCTGGTCGACGACGACCCGCTTGCGTCCTGCGTCGTCGGCGGCGGCTCGCCAGTCCTCGGCGAAGCCGGCGTCGAGGTTCGCGTCGCCGGTCCCGTGGAGCACGTCGGCGAGGGCGATGAGCACCTGCCGTTGCTGGCTGTAGATGGGCTGACGCGTGTTGCGCGACATCACGAAGGCGGCGACGATGCCCTTGAGTACGGCGATCTCGGCCTGGATGTGGCGGGGCACGACCATGTCGGCGTCGAACCGGATGAGGCTTGCGACCGGGTGCTGCGCTCTGGTGGCCGAGGTCGCGGCGTGCGCGAAGCGGCCGATGAGTTGGCTCGTGAGGTTCTTCAGGGCGGCGTGATCGCGCCGGCTGCCCTCCCATGACGACATCCATACGTCGAGCGAGTCGAGCCGGTCGAATGCCGCGATGAGCTCGTCGTGGCCGATCGCGCCGCCGATCCACTCGTACATCGACGAGACGAGCTCGTCGTGGTCGACGCGTCGGCCGAGCGCGGCGACGTCGACGTAGCCGCCGACGATCGCATCCTCGAGATCGTGCACCGAGTAGGCGATGTCGTCGGACAGGTCCATGACCTGCGCCTCGATGCACAGCCGTCGCTCGGGCGCGCCGCGTCGCATCCATTCGAACATGTCGACGTCGTCGGCGTAGAAGCCGAACTTGGTGCGCCCGCTCGGGTCGCCGACACCCGCGGTCTCGGGCCAGGGGTACTTGCAGCTCGCGTCGAGGCTGGCCCTCGTGAGGTTGAGCCCGATCGGCCGGCCCTCGGGCGTGAACACCTTCGGCTCGAGTCGCGTCAGGATCCGCAGCGTCTGCGCGTTGCCCTCGAAGCCGCCGATGCCGGCGGCCCAGGTGTTGAGGGCCTTCTCCCCGTTGTGGCCGAAGGGCGGGTGGCCGAGGTCGTGCGCGAGGCACGCGGTGTCGACTACGTCGGGGTCGAGCCCCAGGCTGCCCGCCAGCTCGCGGCCGACCTGCGCGACCTCGAGCGAGTGCGTGAGCCGATTGCGGGCGAAGTCGAGCCCTGACGTCGGGCTGAGCACCTGCGTCTTGGCGGCGAGCCGGCGCAGCGCGGACGAGTGCAACAGGCGCGCCCGGTCGCGTGCGAAGTCGCTGCGACGTCGGTTCTCGTGCTGCTCGGGCAGGAAGCGCTCGGCGTCGGCCTCGTGGTAGCCGCCGAACAGTCGGTCGCGCACCGGCTCAGCCGCCGCTCGTGTCGAGTTCGGCGTCGACGAGCGTGACCCGGTCGTGTCCGGCGAGTTCCTGCGACGCGAGCCACCCGTCGGGCAGCGAGGGATTCTTGGGGGTGCCGGCGCGCCCGCGCGGCCCTTCGGCGCCCTCGCCCGGGTACGGCATCGACCAGTCGAGCGTTCCGAGCAGGTCGTCGAGCTGGGCGAGCGACTCGACCGTCGCGAGCTTCGCACGCAGTTCGCCGCCGACCGGGTAGCCCTTGAAGTACCAGGCGACGTGCTTGCGGATGTCGCGACACCCGCGCTCTTCGCTGTCGAAGAAGTCGGCGAGCAGCTCGGCGTGACGGCGGAAGGTGCGCGCCACGTCGCCGAGCGAGGGCTCGGCCTTCGACGCCTCACCGCGGAACGCCGCCGCGAGGTCGCCGAAGAGCCACGGCCGCCCGAGGCATCCGCGCCCCACGACCACGCCATCGCACCCGGTCTCGTCGACCATGCGCAGGGCGTCGTCGGCCGACCAGATGTCGCCGTTGCCCAGCACCGGCACGCTCGTGACCGCCTGCTTGAGCTTCGCGATGGCCGACCAGTCGGCCTGGCCGGAGTAGAACTCGGCGGCGGTGCGCGCGTGCAGGGCGATCGAGGCGACGCCCGCACCCTCGGCGATGCGGCCCGCCTCGAGGTAGGTGAGGTGGTCGGAGTCGATGCCCTTGCGCATCTTGATCGTGAGCGGGACGTCGCCGGCGGCCTGCACGGCGCCCTCGACGATGTCGCGGAAGAGCCCGCTCTTCCAGGGCAGCGCGGCTCCCCCGCCCTTGCGGGTGACCTTGGGCACGGGGCATCCGAAGTTGAGGTCGATGTGGTCGGCCCGGTCTTCGGCGACGAGCATGGTGACCGCCTCGGACACGGTCTTGGGGTCGACGCCGTAGAGCTGGATGGAACGCGGCGTCTCGGACTCGTGGTGCGTGATGAGCCGCATCGACTCGGGCGTGCGCTCGACGAGCGCGCGCGACGTGATCATCTCGCTGACGTAGAGCCCGGCGCCGAACTCACGGCAGAGCCGCCGGAACGCCGTGTTGGTGATGCCCGCCATCGGAGCGAGCACG
Organism: Agromyces sp. NPDC056523; assembly: GCF_042794545.1. Lineage (NCBI taxonomy): Bacteria > Bacillati > Actinomycetota > Actinomycetes > Micrococcales > Microbacteriaceae > Agromyces > Agromyces sp. NPDC056523. Next base: position 159,591 of record NZ_JBHTTM010000002.1, on the reverse strand, counting down.
ACCGGCACCTCGAGGTCGAGGCCGCCGATCGTGAGCGGGCGGGTGGGGGTCGTGGTCGTTGGCATCGCCTTCGATTCTCCCAGACCGGCGGTGCATTCGGCCCGGCGCGGCAGCGGCGCGGCCTAGGATGCGGTCATGGCTGCGCTGTGGAGGACGGCATGACCGCGTTCGACGGACTCGTCGGGGTCGAGCGCGTGAGGGCGGATGCCGCGGCCCGCGGCCTCGAGATCGACGTCATCGATCGGCCCGCCGCACGCAGCCTCGAGGAGGCGGCCGAGCTCATGGGGATCGAGCCCGGCGACATCGTGAAGTCGCTCGTCGTCAAGCGCAGCGACGACACCTACGTGTTCGCGCTCGTGCCAGGCGGCCGAAAGATCAGCTGGCCGAAGCTGCGCGCGCTGCTCTCGGTCAACAAGCTGCAGTTGCCGGATGCCTCGCTGGCCCTCGCCGCGACGGGCTACGAGCGCGGCACCATCACCCCGCTCGGCTCGACGACCGCGTGGCCGGTCGTGGTCGACGCGACCATCCCGGGACGCCGGGTCTCGATGGGCGCCGGCGAGCACGGCCGCAGCCTCTTCGTCGATGCCGACGCGCTGGTCCGCGCGCTCGACGCGACGGTCGCCGACATCAGCGACCCGGAATAGCTACTCGCCCGAGACCGCCGCGGGCGGGATCTCGCACACGTCGCCCTCGCAGACGACTCCGGCGCCGCCGAGCATCGTGAACGGCGTCACCGCGTCGCTCACGCTGCGGCTCCGTCGCGCTCGCCGGCGACCTGGGTCAGCACCTGCGCGAACACCTCGGCCGGCTGCGCACCCGAGACGCCGTACTTGCCCTCGAACACGAAGAAGGGCACGCCCTGGATGCCGTACGCCCCGGCCTGTGCGATGTCGGCCTGCACGGCCGCGTCGTACCGGCCGGACTCGAGCGCCTCGCGCGCGGCATCCGCATCGAGCCCCACCTCGGCCGCGAGCTCGACCAGTTCGTCGATGCGACCGACGTGCCGGCCCTCGGTGAAGTATGCGCGGAACAGACGCTCGGACAGCTCGAGCTGCCTGCCCTGCTCCTTCGCGAAGTGCAGGAGCTCGTGCGCCTTCAGCGTCTTGGTGTGCTGGAGCGCGTCGTAGTCGTACTCGAGCCCGGCCTGCGCCGCGACGCCGGTGACGCGGTCGATCATCATGCGGGCCTGCTCCATCGGGATGCCCTTGTGCCCGGCGAGGAAGTCCACCTCCGACCCCTCGAAGTCCACGGGCGTGTCGGGCGCGAGCTCGAACGAGTGGTACTCGATCTCGACCTCAGGCGCGTCGGCGCCGAGCGCGGCGAGACCGCCCTCGAGGTGCCGCTTGCCGATGTAGCACCACGGGCACGCGATGTCGGACCAGATGTCGATCTTGATGGGGGACGTCACGTTCAATGCGAACGGATGCCGCGGCATCCGTATTCCCATGCATGCAACTGGCCGGCGTTCACCCCTGCCGCGACTCCTGAATCGAAGGACGGAGGCGTCGACACGCCGACGCGCACCGCGGAGCGGCGTGGGACTGTCCTTCGATTCAGGAGTCGCGCGGGTGTGACGCAAGGGCCGGCAGCATGACGGTCCGCGGCATCCGCGGGCTTGCTCGACCGCGCCCCTACGCCGTCGGCGCGTCGATGGCCGCGCCGAAGCGGCGGTTACGGCCCGCGTACAGCTCGATCGCATGCCACAGGTCGACGCGCGAGAAGTCGGGCCAGAGCGTGTCGAGGAACACCATCTCGGCATACGCCGACTGCCAGAGCAGGAAGTTCGACGTGCGCTGCTCCCCCGAGCTGCGCACGAACAGGTCGACGTCGGGCAGGTCGGGCACGTAGAGGCGCTTCTGGATGAGCTTCTCGCTCACGGCCGAGGGGCGCAGGCGACCGGATGCCACGTCGTCGGCGATCGATCGGACGGCGTCGGTGAGCTCGTTCCGGCCGCCGTAGTTCACGCACATCGTGAGCGTGAGGGTGGCGTTGCCGGCCGTGAGCTTCTCGGCGTACTGCAGCTCGTCGATGACCGACCGCCACAGCCGCGGCCGACGGCCCGCCCATCGGATCCGAACGCCCCACTCGTTGAGCTGGTCACGACGCCGATGCAGCACGTCGCGGTTGTAGCCCATGAGGAAGCGCACCTCGTCGGGTGAGCGCTTCCAGTTCTCGGTCGAGAACGCGTACACCGAGAGGTGCTTCACCCCGACCTGTACCGCGCCGGCGACGACGTCGAGCAGTGCTGCCTCGCCGGCCTTGTGCCCCTCGATGCGCGTGAGTCCGCGGCGGTTCGCCCAGCGCCCGTTGCCGTCCATGACGATCGCGACGTGATCGGGAACCGCGCCCTTCGGGAGGGCGGGCGGGTACACGCCGGTCCAGTCGATGGGCCGGTAGGGCACGGCATCCTTGTGGGTGTAGGGCTTCGGGGTCACTGGGGGGCCGTTTCTCGGGAGACGTGGGAGAGCGAGCGGAGCCCGCGCTCGAGGTGCCACTGGGCGTACGCGGCGACGATACCGCTCGCCTGCCCGCGTTCCCGCTCGGGAGCAGCCTCGGCGTGCTCCCAGTCGCCGGCGAGCAGCGCGCCGAGCAGTTCGACCGTCGACGCCGCGATGCGGGGCGTGCCCGGCGGGGCGCACTCGTCGCACACCACGCCGCCGAGCTGGACCACGACCGCCGTGTGCGGGCCCTCGCGACCGCAGCGCGCACAGTCGGCGAAGGTCGGCGCCCAGCCCGCGATCGCGAGTGCGCGCAGCAGGTACGAGTCGAGCGTGAGGGCCGGGCCGTGTTCGCGCCGCGACAGCGACCGGAGCGCGCCGACGAGCAGGAGGTACTGCTGCAGCGAGCCCTCGGCCTCGGTCAGCCGGTCGGCGGCCTCGACCATCGCGTTCGCCGCGGTGTAGGCCGCGTAGTCCTGGCTGATCTCGGCGCCGTACGCCCCGATGGTCTCGGCCTGCGTGATGACGTCGAGCGTGCGGCCCTCGTAGAGCTGCAGGTCGGCGACCATGAACGGCTCGAGCCGCGAGCCGAACTTCGACGCGGTGCGCCGGACGCCTCGCGCGACGGCCCGGATCTTGCCGTGGCGGCGCGTGAGCAGCGTGACGATGCGGTCGGCCTCGCCCAGCTTGTGCGTGCGCAGCACGACGGCGTCATCTCGGTACACGGGCACCTGTCGATTGTCCCACCGACCGCCGGCACCCCGGCCGAGGGCCGCGCACGGCGCACCGGATCGGACGGCAGAATGGTCGGGTGACCACGTCGTCAGCGCCCGTCCTCGTCACGGGAGGCACCGGCACCCTCGGCCGGGCCGTCGTCCGCCTGCTCGCCGATCGCGGCGAGGACGTTCGCGTGCTCAGTCGCAGCGGTGCGCCCGGCACGGTGCGGGGCGACCTCGCGACGGGCGAGGGCGTCGAGGCCGCGATCGAGGGCACGCGCGCCATCCTGCACCTGGCGACGACGTTGCGCGACGACACCGAGATCACCCGCACGCTCGTCCAGGCGGCCGATCGGGCGGGCCGTCCGCGCATCCTGTACTCGTCGATCGTCGGCATCGACCGCATCCCGCTCGCGTACTACGCGGGCAAGCGCACGTCCGAGCGGTTGATCGCGGAATCGCGGATGCTGTGGACCGTCCAGCGCATCACCCAGTTCCACGACTTCATCGCCATGCTGTTCCGCATCCAGCGTTTCTCCCCCGTCGTCGCCGCGCCGGCGTTCTCGTTCCAGCCGATCGCGGTCGACGACGTGGCGCGCCGGCTCGTCGAGCTGCTCGACGCGGATGCCGCGGGCATGGCACCCGACATCGGCGGCCCCGACGTCCGCACGGCCCGCGACCTGGCCCGCGCCTACCTCGCCGCGCGCGGGTCCCGGCGTCCGACGCTCGCGTTCCGGCTTCCCGGCACCCGATTCCGGGCGTTCTCCTCCGGCGCGAACCTCGTGCCCGGCGAGCCGTACGGCCGCATCACGTTCGAGGAGTTCCTCGAGACCGACGCCGCCCCAACGGCCGCGCCGCGCGACTCGCATGGGACGACCGAGGCATGACGCTTGCACCCTTCGAGATCCCGCTCTGGGCCGACCTCACCGCGGTCGGCATCGGCGCCCTGCAGGGCGCGATGTTCGCCGGCCGCCTCAAGGAACGCCGGCTCGACCTGCTCGGCGTCGCGCTGATCGGCATCCTCGTCGGTCTCGGCGGCGGCCTCCTGCGCGACATCCTGCTCAACCAGCTGCCCGCGGCGATGAAGACCAACTGGTACCTGGTCGTCGCGACGCTCGCCGCGCTGCTCGGGATGGCGCTGCTGCGCGTCTTCACGCGTTTGAACCCGCTGATCATCGCGCTCGACGCCGTCACGATCGGGCTGTTCGCGGCGATCGGCACGACCAAGGCGCTCGCGTACGGCGTGCCCGAGGTGCCGGCCGTGTTCGTCGGCGTCGTGTCGGCGGTCGGCGGGTCGATCCTGCGCGACGTGTCGCTCAACCTTCCGATCGCGCTCATGCACGTGGGCTCGCTCTACGCGGTCGCGGCGGGTGCCGGAACCGTGCTCATCGTGGTGCTCGTCGCGCTGGGGGCGAACATCACGGTGGCCGCGACGACGTGCGTGATCGTGACGACGCTGATCCGGCTCGGGTCGGTGCGTTGGGGTTGGAGCCTGCCCGAGCAGCGCGCGATCGCGAGCTGGCGGGTCTGGCGGCGCACCGAGCGCACCGCGCGCCCCTGAGCCGGCGACGGGCGGGACGACCGAGGTCGCGCCCGCCCGTGCGATCCGGATCGGAGCTCAGGCGAGCGCCGGGGCCGCCGCCTCTTCGCGCACGCGCGCGGCGCGCAGCGCGCGGTTGACGGCCGACACGACGGCCTTGAGCGACGCCGTCGAGATGTCGGCATCGACGCCCACGCCCCAGAGCGTGCGGCCTTCGACCTGGCATTCGACGTACGCCGCCGCGAGCGCGTCGCCGCCCGCGGAGAGCGCGTGCTCGCTGTAGTCGAGCACGCGGACGTCGACACCCTCAGCCGCGAGCACGGAGAGGAAGGCCGCGATCGGGCCGTTCCCCGAGCCGTCGGCGTCGACGCGCTCGTCGCCGTCGCGCAGGCCGACGCGCACGCGCACGTCGCCCGTGAGGTCGCTCTCGGTGCGCATCGAGAGCAGCTCGAAGCGGCCCCACTTCTCGTCGGGGCGATCCTCGGGAGCGGGCAGGTACTCGTCGGTGAAGACCGACCAGATCTGCTCGCTCGTGACCTCGCCGCCCTCGGCATCGGTCTTGGCCTGCACCACGCCGGAGAACTCGATCTGCAGCCGGCGCGGCAGGTCGAGCGCGTGGTCGTTCTTCAGCAGGTAGGCGACGCCGCCCTTGCCCGACTGGGAGTTGACGCGGATGACGGCCTCGTAGCTGCGGCCCAGGTCCTTCGGGTCGACCGGCAGGTAGGGCACGGCCCACTGCAGGTCGTCGACCGAGACTCCGCGCTCGTCGGCGCGCGCCTCCATGGCCTCGAAGCCCTTCTTGATCGCGTCCTGGTGCGAGCCCGAGAACGCCGTGTAGACGAGGTCACCGGCCCACGGGCTGCGCTCGTGCACCGGCAGCTGGTTGCAGTACTCGGCGGTGCGCTTGACCTCGTCGAGGTTCGAGAAGTCGATCTGCGGGTCGACGCCCTGCGTGAACAGGTTGATGCCGAGGGCGACGAGGTCGACGTTGCCGGTGCGCTCGCCGTTGCCGAACAGGCACCCCTCGATGCGGTCGGCGCCGGCCAGGTAGCCGAGCTCGGCAGCCGCCACGGCGGTGCCGCGGTCATTGTGGGGATGGAGCGAGAGGATGACGTTCTCGCGGTGCGCGAGGTGCCGCGACATCCATTCGATCGAGTCGGCGTACACGTTGGGGGTGGCCATCTCGACGGTCGCGGGCAGGTTGATGATGACCTTGCGCTCGGGAGTGGGCTCGAAGACCTCGATCACCTGGTTGCACACGTCGACCGCGTACTCGAGCTCGGTGCCCGTGTAGCTCTCGGGCGAGTACTCGTAGTAGACGGTCGTGCCGGGCACCGTCGCCTCCATCTCACGGCACTTCCGGGCGCCGTGCAGGGCGATGTCGATGATGCCCTGCTTGTCGGTGCGGAAGACCACCTCGCGCTGCAGCACGCTCGTGGAGTTGTAGAGGTGCACGATCGCCTGCTTGGCGCCGCGGATCGACTCGTAGGTGCGCTCGATGAGGTGGTCGCGCGCCTGCGTCAGCACCTGGATGGTGACGTCGTCGGGGATGGCGCCCTCGTCGATGAGGCTGCGCACGAAGTCGAAGTCGGTCTGGCTCGCGCTCGGGAACCCGACCTCGATCTCCTTGTAGCCCATCTTGACGAGCAGGTCGAACATGATGCGCTTGCGCTCGGGGCTCATCGGGTCGATGAGCGCCTGGTTGCCGTCGCGCAGGTCGACGGCGCACCAGCGCGGCGCCTTCTCGATGCGCTTGGACGGCCACGTGCGGTCGGGCAGCTCGACGCGGATCTGCTCGTGGAACGGGCGATACCGATGCACGGGCATCGGCGACGGCTTCTGATGGTTCTGCATGGGACGCTCTTCTCGCTTTTCGGGGGTTTCAGCCGACGACGAACTCCGCAGCGAGGGAGGCCTGTGAACTAGGACTCGCTGCGGCAGCTAAGGAGAAGCACGCCGTGAAGCACGAAGCAAGGCTAACACCGGCGTCCGGTGGGTGCGCAACGATGACATCGGCGAGCGGATGGCGCGGGCGGGCGTCCGCGCGCGTCGTGGCGGGTGCCGCCCCCCAGGTCACGGCACCCGCCACGCGTCATCCGGTCGGCCTCACTCGATCGCGAGCGCCGTGACCGGCGACACGCGCGTGGCCCGTCGAGCGGGCGTGAGCGAGGCGACGACCGTGAGCACCGCCGCGGCGCCGACGAGCGCGACCACGAGCAGCCACGGAACGGACGGCGCGATCACCAGTGGGTCGCCTTGCACGCTGCCGAGCATCGACTGCGCGCCGGCCCACCCGTAGAACACGCCGAGCACCAGCCCGGTCGCGGTCGCCGCCGCGGTCAGGGCGGCCGCCTCCGCGACGACCATGAGCCGCAGCTGGCGCCGCTCGAAGCCGAGCGCGCGCAGGAGGCCGAGCTCGCGCGTGCGCTGCAGCACGCTGAGCGAGAGCGTGTTCACCAAGCCGATCGCCGCGATGAGGGCGCTGAAGCCGACCAGGATGCTGAACACCGTGACCGTGGCGGCCACCATCTCCTCGATCGCGGCGCCCATCTCGGGGCGGTCCTCCGTCGCAGCGAGGAGCAGCGTCCGGTACGACTCCATCGCGACGGCGAACATCGTGACGAGCGTCACGCCGTTGACGAGTCCGATGGTCATGCGCGAGCTGCGCTCCGGATGGCGCACCGCGTTCTCTGCGGCCAGTCGCGCCGGCGGCGACGTGCCGAGCGCCCGGCCGACCAGCCGCAGCACCGGCGGCATGATCACGTGCGCGCCGAGCACGATGCCCGTGAACGAGAGGATTCCGCCGAGCAGGCCGACGAGCACGCCGAGCGGCGTGACGAGGCCGAGCGCGACGCCGCCGAGCAGCAGGACGAGGCCGACTCCGGCGAGCACGGCGGCGGTCGCCGTGCGGCCGCGCCGCGCCGCGAGCTCGTCGCGGGACGACTCGGTCGCATTGCCCAGCGCCTCCGCCGGGCGCACCGCGAGCACCCGGCGCGAGCCCACCCATGCGGCGAGCCACGTCGTGAGCGCGGCGACGACGGCGGGCGGCAGCACGGCGGCATCGACCCACGCGTGCTCGACGCGCGGCAGGACGTCCGCGGCGGCCGCGAGCTCGGCCAGCGCCATCGCGGCCGCCGTGCCGACCACGAGCCCCAGCACCGCGCCGATCGCGCCGATCACGAGGCCCTCGCGCGCGATGGCCGCCCGCTGCGCCCGCGCGCTCGACCCGATGAGCCTGAGCAGGGCGATGAGCCGCGTGCGGCCGGCGACGACGGTCGCGACCGTGTTGGACGTGACGATCGCGCTGACGTAGATCGCGATGACGATGAAGACCCACGCGGCGATCTGCACCATCAGGGCGGCGGTGCCGCTCTCGCCCGTGACGTCGTCGGCGCGGATCGCCGAGCCGAGGTACCCGGTGACCTGCAGCAGCGCCACGCCGAACGACGAGGCGAGCGTCGCGACGAGCAGCGTGGGACCGTGCTCGGCGAGCAGTCGCCGGATCACGCGGCACGCTCCATGGCGAGCATGTAGGTGGCGATCTCCTCGGCGCTCGAGCGTGCGGCGTCGCGCACGATGCGGCCGTCGGCGAGGAACAGGATGCGGTCGGCGTGGCTCGCCGCGATCGGGTCGTGGGTGACCATCGCGATCGACTGGCCCGACTCGCGGCTCGCGTCGGCCAGGATCGCGAGCACCTCGCGCCCCGTGCGCGAGTCCAGGTTGCCCGTCGGCTCGTCGGCGAAGACGAGGTCGGGGCGGGTCGCGAGGGCGCGGGCGATCGCGACGCGCTGCTGCTGCCCGCCCGACAGCTCGTGAGGCCGGTGCCGCAGGCGGGATGCGAGGCCGAGGCGTTCGATGAGGCCGTCGATCAGCGCGCGCTCCTCGCGCGTCGGACGCCGGCCGTCGAGCTCGAACGGCAACAGCACGTTGCCCTCGACATCGAGCGTGGGAACGAGGTTGAACGACTGGAAGACGAAGCCCACCCGGCGACGGCGAAGCACGGTGAGCGCGGCATCCGGCAACTCGGTGATGTCGGTGTCGCCGAGCCAGACGCGGCCCGACGTGGGCGTGTCGAGACCGGCCATGATGTGCATGAGCGTCGACTTGCCCGAGCCCGACGGGCCCATGATCGCGGTGAACTCGCCGCGCCGCAGGCCGAGCGAGACGTCCGCGAGGGCCGTGACGCTGCCCGCGCCCGTGCCGTACCGCTTGCCGAGCCCGGCGACGCGGGCGACCAGTCCGAGGTCCGAAGGTTGGATCTGCATGTCGTCGACGCTACGGACGGCGGATCACCCGCCGCGTCGGCCGCGCGTCGCCTTCCGCGTCATCCGATCGGATGACGGCTGAGCGGAGGGCGTCAGCCTCCGGTCAGCTCGTGCTCGTACGCGAAGACCACGAGCTGCACGCGGTCGCGCAACCCGAGCTTGGCGAGCACGCGGCTGAGATGCGTCTTCACGGTGGCCTCGCTGAGGTACTCGGATGCCGCGATCTCGGCGTTCGAGAGGCCCTTCGCCGCGAGGGCGAAGATCTCGCGTTCGCGCGCGGTCAGGTCGTTCCACGTCGGCGGAGCCGGACGTCGCCCGCTCCGCCGCGCGCCGCTCGCGATGAGCTCGCGCGTCGCGTTCGCGGCGATCACCGCATTGCCGCGATGCACCGTGCGGATCGCGGCGAGCAGGAACTCCGGATCCGCATCCTTGAGCACGAAGCCGCTCGCACCGGCACGGATGGCGCGCGCCGCGTTCTCGTCGAGGTCGAACGTGGTCAGCACGAGGATCCGGGGCGGCTCGCGACCGTCGAGCTCGGCGTCGGCGAGGATCTGCTCGGTGGCCGCGATGCCGTCCAGCTGCGGCATCCGCACGTCCATGAGCATCACGTCGGGACGGCTGCGCTCGGCGAGGGTGACGGCCGCCCGCCCGTCCGCCGCGTCGCCCGCGAACACGAGGTCGTCCTGCGATTCGACCAGCATGCGGATCCCGGCGCGGAACAGGGCCTGGTCGTCGACCAGGGCGACGCGGATGGCGCTCATGCGGCGCTCCGCGCCGGGATGCGCGCGGTGACGCGGAACCGTCCGTCCTCCGTCGCCTCCGCGGCGAATGCGCCGCCGGCGAGCTCGGCGCGCTCGCGCATGCCCGGGATGCCATGCCGCGGCCCCGACCCGGCCTCGTTCGCCGCGGCATCCGCCGGCACCGCGTTCTCGAGCCGGACGCCGACGCCATCGGCGTCCCAATCGAGCTCGAGCTCGACCGGTTTCGAGGTGTCGCCGTGCCGGAGCGCGTTCGTCAGTCCCTCCTGCACGATGCGGTACACCGCGATCTGGTGGCCCGCGCCGAGCGGCACGCGCTCGCCGCGGTCGCTGCGTCGCACGTCGAGCCCGGCGCCGCGCACCTGCTCAACGAGGTCGTCGAGGTCGTCGAGCTCGGGTTGCGGCGACGCGCCCTCGCGGTGGCGCAGCTCGCCGAGGAGCAACCGCACGTCGCCGAGCGCGCCGCGCGCGACGCCGGCGATGGTGCCGAGCGCCTCGACGGCGGCGTCGGGTCGGCTCCGTGCCGCGAAGCGGGCGCCGTCGGCCTGGGCGATGACGACCGCGAGCGAGTGCGCGACCACGTCGTGCATGTCGCGGGCGATCCGCGTGCGCTCCTGCTCGACGACGTAGCGGTACTCGGCGTGCTCGCGCTCCCGGCGGTCGAACTCGGCGCGGCGCCGCTGCTCGCGCGCATCGCGCACCGTTCGGGTCAGCAGTCCGATCGTCCAGGCGAGCACGAGCCCCGCCAGGGCGGCGCCGAACAGGATCGCGCTCCACATGATCCGCCCGGGAAGGTCGCCGGACACCGCCGGGCCGACGCCGCCCACGATCGGCACGACGACGCCGAGGTAGATCGTAGCGAGCAACGCGCCCACGCCGGCGGACCCGAGCCCCCACCACCGGACGGAACGCGAGCCATGCGCCGAGGTGGAGTAGACGATCACGAACACCGCCGCATCCGCCGGCTGCAGGTCGCGCAGCATGAGCATCTGCGTGCACGCGGCGATCCAGGCCACGACGAGTGCGGCGCCCGGCGCAGCGCGGCGCAGCACGAGCGCCGCGGAGAACAGCGCGACGACGATGAGGTCGGGCGGCCCGGCGACGAGGGCGTAGAGCGAGCACACCCCGAAGAACAGCGCCGCGAGGATCCCGTCGACGACGAGGACGGCGCGCTGGGACGAGAAGCTCACCGACCCACGCTACGTCCTCGGCACGGCCCCAGGAGAGGCGACCTCAGGAAATCATCCTCCGGTCTGACGCCCCACCGGGTCAGAAGCCGAGCTTGCCGAGCTGCTTCGGGTCGCGCTGCCAGTCCTTCGCCACCTTCACGTGCAGCGCGAGGTACACCTTGCGGCCGAGGAGCGCCTCGATCTCGCGGCGGGCCCGCTCGCCGACCTCGCGCAGGCGCGCGCCGCCCTTGCCGATGATGATGCCCTTCTGGCTGTCGCGCTCGACGAAGAGGTTCGCGTACACCTCGAGCAGGTCCTTGTCGTCTCGCTCGATCATGTCGTCGACCGTGACCGCGATCGAGTGCGGCAGCTCGTCGGACACGCCCTCGAGCGCCGCCTCGCGCACGAACTCGGCGATGCGCTCCGCCGTCTCCTCGTCAGTGGTCGTCTCGGCCGGGTAGAGGGGATGCTCCGACTGGGGCATGAGCTCGAGCAGCTCGTCGACGAGCACGTCGAGCTGCTCGCCCTTCGGCGCCGAGACCGGGATGATCGCGTCCCACTCGCGCAGCTGCGACACCGCGAGCAGCTGCTCGGCGACCTTCGCCTTGCCCGTGGCATCCGTCTTGGTCACGATCGCGACCTTCTTCGCGCGCGGGTACTGGTCGAGCTGCTCGTTGATGAACCGGTCGCCCGGGCCGATGGCCTCGTTCGCCGGCACGCAGAACCCGATCACGTCGACGTCGCCGAGCGTGGTCTGCACGAGTGTGTTCAGTCGCTCGCCGAGGAGCGTGCGCGGCCGGTGCAGGCCCGGCGTGTCGACCACGATGAGCTGGCCGTACGGGCGATGCACGATGCCCCGGATGGCGCGACGCGTCGTCTGCGGCTTGGAGCTGGTGATGGCGACCTTCTCGCCGACGAGCGCGTTGGTGAGCGTCGACTTGCCGACGTTCGGGCGCCCGACGAACGAGACGAATCCGGCGCGGTAGTCGGTCATGTTCGATCCCCCTGGTCTGCGGTGGCGTCGCCCGCGAACGCGGTGCGCACGTCGATGAGCGCCTGGTCGGCCTCGACGAGGATCGTCGCGATGCGCTTGCGACGCCCCTCGGTGCGCTCGGCCTCGAGCAGGAGCCCGCTCACCGACGCACGGTCGCCGCGTTGCGGCAGGTGGCCGAGCTCCTTGGCGAGCAGGCCGCCGGCGGAGTCCACGTCCTCGTCCTCGAGGTCGAGCCCGAACAGCTCGCCGAGCTCGTCGACGGGCAGCCGGGCGTTGACCCGGTACCGCCCCTCGCCGAGCTCTTCGACCTGCGCGGCCTCGCGGTCGTACTCGTCGGAGATGTCGCCCACGAGCTCCTCGATCAGGTCTTCCAGGGTCACGAGGCCGGCGATGCTGCCATACTCGTCGACGACCATCGCCAGGTGGTTGGACTCGAGCTGCATCTGCCGCAGCAGCGCGTCGGCGCGCATCGATTCGGGGACGAACGACGCCGGCCGGGCGAGGTCGCCCACGGTCAGGGTCTCCGCGTCGAGCGGCCGCTCGAAGCCGAGACGCGCGAGATCGCGCAGGTACAGGATGCCGACGACGTCGTCGGCCTCGCGGTCGACGACGGGGATGCGCGAGAACCCCTCTTTCAGGAACAGCGCCATCGCCTGCGGGAGGTGCGCGGTCGTCTCGATCGTGACCATGTCGGTGCGCGGCACCATCACCTCGCGCACGAGCGTGTCGCTGAACTCGAAGATCGAGTGGATGAGCTCGCGGTCGCCCTGCTCGAGGACCTCGAGCTCCGTCGCCTCGTCGACCATGCTGAGCAGCTGCTCCTCGCTCGAGACGCCGGCGAAGCGGATGCGTCCCGGCGTCACGCGATTGCCGAGCGAGACGAGCGCGTTGGCCAGCGGGCCGAGCAGCACGCGGACGAACCGCACGAGCGGTGCCGAGAGCCGCAGCACGACGTCGGGATGCGCGCGTCCGACGCTGCGCGGGCTCGCGCCCACGAGCACGAACGACACTGCCGTCATCACGAGCGCCGACACGAGCAGCACGAGCCACACGTCGTCGATGAAGAACGTGAACGCGAGCGTGACCAGCACGGCCGCCGCGGTCTCGGCGAGGATGCGCATGAAGTTGACGGCGTTCACGTGCGCGCCGGGGTCGTCGGCGATCGCGCGCAGGGAGCGCGCCGCGCGTGCGCCGATCGAGAGGTCGACGATGTCCGCACGCGAGACGACGCCGATCGCGGAGTCGACCGCGGCCATCAGGCCGCCGAAGGCGACGAGCACGAACGCCGCCGCGAGGAAGAGCCAGGGCAGCATGGTCAGCGGCGGCGCTCCTGCATCGAGAATCCGACGAGGATGTCGCGCTGGATCCCGAACATCTCCTTCTCCTCGGCGGGCTCGGCGTGGTCGAAACCCAGGAGGTGGAGGATGCCGTGGGTGGTCAGCAGCAGCAGCTCGTCGAGGAGCGCATGGCCGGCCGACTTCGCCTGCGACTCGGCGACCTGGGGGCACAGCACCACGTCGCCGAGCAGTCCCGGAGGCGAGGGCTGGTCCTCGGTGCCCGGGCGCAGTTCGTCCATCGGGAAGCTCAGCACGTCGGTCGGACCCGGTTCATCCATCCACTGCACGTGAAGCTGCTCCATCGCCCCCTCGTCGACCAGCACGATCGCGAGCTCCGCGTCGGGATGCACGTGCATCGCATCGAGCGCGTAGACGGCCAGTCGCTGCAGCGCCCCCTCGTCGACCTCGATGGCCGACTCGTTGTTGATCTCGATGCTCACGATGCTCCTCTCAGGACGGCCGCTTGCGGGGCAGGTGGTCGCGGGGGCCCGGCGGGGTGCGCCGGTCGGCGCCGCGCCGCTCGGCGCGGTTGGCGAACTCCCGTGCCTGTTCGCGCTCGAAGCGGGCCGCCTGCTGGCGCTGGTCGTACTCGGTGTAGGCGTCGACGATGCGGCCGACGAGCGAGTGTCGCACGACGTCGTCGCTCGTGAGCCGGACGAAGTGGATGTCGTCGACCTCGTCGAGGATGCGCGTCACCAGCCGCAGCCCCGACGCGCCGCCCGGCAGGTCGACCTGCGTGATGTCGCCCGTGACCACCATCTTCGACCCGAACCCGAGCCTCGTCAGGAACATCTTCATCTGCTCGGGCGTGGTGTTCTGCGCCTCGTCGAGCACGACGAACGAGTCGTTGAGGGTGCGGCCGCGCATGTACGCCAGCGGCGCCACCTCGACCGTGCCCGACGCGAGCAGCTTCGGCACGATCTCGGGGTCCATCATCTCGTTCAGCGCGTCGTACAGCGGCCGCAGGTACGGGTCGATCTTGTCCGTCAGCGTGCCCGGCAGGAACCCGAGCCGCTCCCCCGCCTCGACGGCCGGCCGCGTAAGGATGATGCGGTTGACCTCCTTGCGCTGCAGCGCCTGGACGGCCTTCGCCATGGCCAGGTAGGTCTTGCCCGTCCCCGCAGGCCCGATGCCGAACACGATGGTGAAGTCGTCGATCGCGTCGACGTAGGCGCGCTGGCCCTCGGTCTTCGGCCGGATGGACTTGCCCCGGCTGGAGACGATCACCTGGCCGAGCGTGTCGGACGGACGGGATGCCGGATCGGCGTCGAGCATGCGGGCGGAGCTCCTCACTTCGATGGGCGTCGGGTCTTCGCCGCCGCGGACGAGCTCGAGGAGCTCCTCGATGAGGCGGCGCACGCGGGCGCGGTCTTCCGGCTCACCGCGGATGGCGATCTCGTTGCCCCGCACATGGACCTCGACGCCCGGGTACTCGTGTTCGATGCTCGTGAGCAGGCGGTCCTGCGGGCCGAGGAGCCGCACCATGGCGATACCGTCGATGTGCAGCCGCTCCTCGTCGGCGCGGCGCTCGGGTGCGGGCAGCGGCGTCTCGCCCAGGTCGTCAGCCGGCAAGCGATCCCTCCTTGAGGCCTCCGCCGAGGAGGTGCGCGTGCACGTGGAACACGGTCTGCCCCACGGCCGGGCCGGTGTTGAAGATGAGCCGGAACTCGCCGTCGGTCAGCTCGTCGGCGATCCGCTTGGCGGCCGCGACGAGCTCGGCGAGCAGCTCGGGGTCGGCCGCGGCGAGTTCGACCACGTCACGGTGCCGGCCCTCGCGGGGCGTCACGATGACGTGGACGGGCGCCTGCGGCGCGATGTCGTGGAACGCGATCACGCGGTCGGTTTCGAGGACCATGCTGGCCGGGATCTCGCCCGCGGCGATGCGCTCGAAGACCGTGGGCTCACCCGTTCCGCTCATGCCCCCATCGTAGCGAGCGATCGCTCACCACCGCCCGAGCGCGACCGAGAGCACGGCGATCGCGGCGGGCCCGGCGGTCGAGGTGCGCAGAACGCCCGTCCCGAGCCGGACGGGTTCGCCGCCGGCCTCGCGCAGCCGCTCGATCTCGGCGGGATCCATGCCGCCCTCGGGTCCGACGACGAGTGCGAGGTCGCGGCCGTCGGGGCGGATGGCGGACAACGGCGTCGTGGCGCCGGGCACGAGGAGCAGCATCCGCTCGCCGGCCAGGCGCTCTGGAAGCTCACGCGTCGACGCGACGGGCTCGACCGACGGGATGCGCGCACGGATGGACTGCTTGACCGCCTCGCGCACGATGGTCGCCCAGCGCGCGCGACCCTTCTCGGCCTTCGGCCCGTCCCAGCGCGACACCGAGCGGCCGGCCGACCACGGAACGATGCGGTCGACCCCGAGCTCGGTCGCGGCCTGCACGGCCAGCTCGTCGCGGTCGCCCTTCGCGAGCGCCTGGACGAGCGTGATCCGCGGCGCGGGCTCGGGCTCGTCGCGGACCTCGTCGACGGTCAGCTCGAGCCGCCTCCCCTCGGCCGTCGCGACCACGCCGGTCACCACCCGGCCGTGGCCGTCACCCACCGAGACCCGTTCGCCCGCGCGCACCCGTGCGACCGTGACGGCGTGGCGCGCCTCGTCGCCGCCGAGCGTCACCTCATCGCCGCGCCCGACCGCCGAGAGGTCGAGCGTCTCGTCGAGGTAGAGGCTGCTCATCGCGCCATCCGCCCGATCGTCGCCGTCAGCCGAGGAACCGGTCGCGCAGCCGCGCGAACAGCCCCTGCTGGAAGTGCCCCAGCTCCGGCGGCTGCGCCTTGCGCGCCTTGGCGAGCTGCTCGACGAGCTCGCGCTCCCTGTGGCTGAGCTTGGTGGGCGTGACGACGTGCACCGCGACCTTGAGGTCGCCACGCCCGCCGCCCCGCAGGTGGGTGATGCCGCGATCCTTGACGGTGAGGATCTCGCCGCTCTGCACGCCGGCCTTGAGCTCGAGGTCGACGTCGCCGTCGAGCGCCTCGACCTTCGCGGTCGTGCCGAGCACCGCATCGGTCATCTGCACCTCGAGCGTGCAGAGCAGGTCGTCGCCGTTGCGGCTGAAGACGTCGTGGTTGCGCACCTTGACCTCGAGGTAGAGGTCGCCGTTCGGGCCCCCGGCGGGCCCGGCCTCGCCCGAGCCCGGCATCTGCAGGCGCACCCCGGTGTCGACGCCGGCGGGCACGTCGACGGGCACCGTGCGACGCGCACGCACGCGCCCCTGGCCCTGGCACGTCACGCAGGGCGTGGCGATGATCGTGCCGTAGCCGCGGCAGGATCCGCACGGGCTCGAGGTCATCACGTTGCCGAGCAGCGAACGGACCGAGCGCTGGATGTGCCCGGAGCCGCCGCAGATGTCGCACGTGACCGGCGCCGTGCCCGGCTGGCAGCACGAGCCGTGGCACGTCTCGCACGTGACCGCGGTGTCGACCTCGAGGTCGCGATGCGTGCCGAAGATGACCTCGTCGAGGCTCACCTCGAGCCGGATGAGCGCATCCTGGCCGCGTTCACGGCGCGACCGCGGCCCACGGCTGGCTTGTCCGGCCCCGAAGAACGTCTCGAAGATGTCGCCGAACCCGCCGAACCCGGCACCCGAGAATCCGCCCTGGCCGCCGCCGAGGTCGTACTGCTGGCGCTGCTTGGGGTCGGAGAGCACGTCGTACGCGTGCGTGACCTGCTTGAACCGCTCGGACGCCTCGGCGCCGGGATTGACGTCGGGGTGGAGTTCGCGCGCGAGACGGCGGTACGCCTTCTTGATCTCGTCGGGGGTGGCGTCGCGGGAGACGCCGAGGACCTCGTAGTGGTCGGCCACTGCAGGCGGGTTCCTTTCGAATTGCCGGTGGCGGATGCCGCGACGGGCGGCTCCGCGCGGTTCAGCTCTCGCCGAGCGTCCGGGAGAGGTAGCGAGCGACGGCGCGCACGGCGGCCATGCCCTGCGAGTAGTCCATGCGGGTGGGTCCGACGATGCCGAGCCGCGACACGTCGCGACCCGGGATCTCGAAGGAGCTCGACACGACGGACGCGTCGCCGAGGCCGTAGGCGGCGTTCTCGCGGCCGATCCGGACGGTGATGCCGTCTTCGGAGTGCATCTCGCCGAAGAGCTTCAGGATGACGACCTGTTCCTCGATCGCCTCGATGACGCCGAGGATGTTGCCCGAGAAGTCCTGCTCGGTCCGCACGAGGTTCGCCGCGCCGGCCACGACGAGTCGATCGCTCCGCGTGAACGCCGCCTGGTCGGCGAGCGTCGCCGCGAGCGTGCGGAGCACCTCGGCGTGCGCCCGATCGGCGCTCGCGGTCTCGGCCGACAGCGCGGTCGCGGCATCCGTCATCGTCAGCCCGGCCGCCACCTCGTTCAGGCGGTTGCGCAGGCGGCCGAGCGTCTCGTCGTCGGCCGGGTGGTCGAGTTCGGCCAGCCGCTGCTCGACCTGGCCGGTGTCGGAGATCAGGATGCACAGCACGCGCGTCGGGGCGAGCGAGACGAGCTCGACGTGGCGCACCCGGGCGCGCTGGAAGCTCGGGTACTGCACGACCGCGAGCTGCCGAGTCAGTTGCGACGCCAGCCGGACGGTGCGCGCGAGCAACTCGTCGAGGTCGTTCGACTCCCCGAGGAAGGTCTCGATCGCCTGCCGCTGCGCGCTCGTGAGCGGGCGGATGTCGGCCAGCTGGTCGACGAACACGCGGTATCCCTTGTCGGTCGGGATGCGGCCCGACGAGGTGTGCGGCGCGGCGATCAGCTCTTCCTCTTCGAGCACGGCCATGTCGTTGCGGATGGTCGCGGCCGAGACGCCGAAGTGGTGCCGTTCGACGATCGTCTTCGACCCGACGGGCTCGCGCGAGGCGACGTAGTCCTGCACGATCGCGCGGAGCACGGCGAGACTGCGTTCGGAGACCATGGCCCTCGCTTCCCTCGACCGTCGCACGGGGCGCGCCGAGGCTTAGCACTCGGCTCACGTGACTGCTAATCATATCGCGACATTCGACGATGGCACCGTTGCCGCCCGGATCTGCGCGGCAGTAGCGTGTGCAACGTCCTCGCAGCACCGCGCCGGCATCCCCCACTCGTGGCCGGTGCGCGCTTCCCGATCCGAAAGGCAGTCACATGACCGACCCCAACGTCCCCCCGCACGACCCGAACGTCGCCTCGCAGCCGGCCGCCGAGCCCGGCGCCCCGCTCTCGCAGGAGCAGGACGTGCAGTGGGGATCCTTCGCCCACCTCGGCGGCATCCTCGGCATCCTGCCCTCACTGATCATCTGGCTCGTGTTCAAGGACCGCGGCCGCTTCACCGCGACCGAGTCGAAGGAGGCGCTGAACTTCCAGATCACCGCGCTGATCGGCTGGGTGGCGCTGTTCATCGTCTCGTCGATCCTCACGGCCGTGACGTTCGGCCTGTTCGGCGTGGTCGCGAGCCTGCTGTACCTCGCGCTGTGGGCGGCCGTGATCGTCTTCTCGGTCCTGGGCTTCCTCAAGGCCAAGGAGGGACAGCACTACCGCTATCCCTTCGCCATCCGCCTCATCAAGTAGTCCGCCTCCTCGCGGCTCGCGACGCGCCGGTCGGGTATGCCTCGACCGGCGCGTCGCACTGTGCCAGCATGATGACAACGACCCGCGATCCGGGCGCGACCTTCCAAGGAGCCAGCATCATGTCCGACGCACCACCTCCCACGCCCCCCACCCCGCCGCCCGGGGGAACCACGCCTCCGCCGCCCGGCGGCACCACGCCTCCGCCGCCGCCCGGCGGTCCGACCCCGCCTCCGCCGCCCGCGGGCGACCCCGGATACCAGCAGGGCTACCAGCAGAACGTGGCGATGAGCCCGCAGGACCAGCGTCTGTGGGCGACGTTGATCCACGTCGGCGGCATCTTCTTCTCGTTCGTCCCGGCGCTCGTCGGCTACCTGGTCCTGAAGGACCGGGGCAACTTCGTCCGCGAGCACTCGGCGACCGCGCTGAACTTCCAGATCACGATGCTCATCGCCAACATCGTCGCCGGCATCCTGTGGGTGCTGATCATCGGCATCTTCCTGTCGATCGCCATCTGGGTCGTGACGATCGTGTTCAGCATCATCGCGGCCGTGAAGGCCAACCAGGGTCAGCCCTACACCTACCCGCTGACGATCAAGTTCGTCAGCTAGCCGTCAACAGCCGTCGCACGACGGCGTCAGCGAGCAACCGCCCTCGTCGCGTCAGCGTCAGCCGACCGGCGAGGGCGGTTGCCGCATCCACGAGGCCGTCGGCAATGAGGCCGGCGACCGCGTGCCGGCCCCCGGCACCGAGCGTGGCCACTTCGATGCCCTCCCGGATGCGCGTCGCCAGCAGCACCCGCTCGGTCTCGCGAGCGGCGCCGTCGAGCGTCTCCCGGCCGACCGCCGGAGAGATCCCGGCGGCGAGGCGGTCCGCGTACGCCGCGGGGTGCTTGGCGTTCCACCACCGCACGCCGCCGACGTGGCTGTGCGCGCCCGGGCCGACGCCCCACCAGTCGTCGCCGCGCCAGTAGCCGAGGTTGTGGCCCGAGCGGTGCGAGGCATCCGTCGCCCAGTTCGACACCTCGTACCATCCGTAGCCCGCGGCGGCGAGCAGGTCGTCGGCCAGCTCGTACATGTCGGCCGAGAGGTCGTCGTCGGGGGTCGCGAGCTCGCCACGGCGGATCTGCCGTGCGAGCTTGGTGCCGTCCTCGACGATGAGCGCATAGGCGCTGACGTGATCGGGCCGCTCGGCGATGACCGCATCGACGCTCCGACGCCAGTCGTCGAGCGACTCCCCCGGCGTGCCGTAGATGAGGTCGAGGCTGACGTCGAGCCCTGCGTCGCGGGCCCAGCGCACCACCAGGGGCACGCGCGCCGGATCGTGCGTGCGATCGAGCGTGGCGAGCACGTGCGGCACGGCGGACTGCATGCCGAACGAGACGCGCGTGAACCCGCCGTCGGCAAGGCGCCTGAGGTCGTCGGCGTCGACCGAGTCGGGGTTGGCCTCGGTGGTCACCTCGGCGCCGGCGGCGATGCCGAACTCGTGGCGGATCGCGTCGAGCGTCCGCACGAGGTCGGCGGCCGGCAGCAGCGTCGGCGTCCCGCCGCCGAAGAACACCGTGTCGGCGGGGCGGTCGGGAGCGCCGGATGCCTCGAGCACGCCGCGCGCGAAGCGGAGCTCGGCGATCGCCTGGTCGGCGTACTGCGCCTGCGACGTGCCGCGCACCTCGCCGGCGGTGTAGGTGTTGAAGTCGCAGTAGCCGCAGCGGACGCGGCAGAACGGCACGTGCACGTAGACGCCGAACGCGCGCCCGGCGGCGGCGGTCGCCGCGACGGCGGGCAGGAGCCCGTCGGCGGGCGCCGGGTCGGCGAGGGGAAGCGCTCCCGCCATCGTCAGGCGTACGCGGGATGCAGCGCCCGCAGCTCGCGCGTGGTCAGCTCGCGACGACGGCGGCGGGTCCGCGGTGAGAACATCCGCCGGATGCCGCCGCGCGGCTCGAGCACCGACCTGATGGTCAGCCACACGGTGTCGTCGTCACGATGTTCGAGGATGAACGACTCCTCGCCGCTCTCGGGCGCGTCACCGGTCGTGCCGTACGCGAAGCCCACGCGCTCTGGCTCGTCGACGACGTAGACGACGAGCACCGGGATGCCGCGCGCGCGGCGTCGCCCGCGCGGCTTGAGCGTCGCCGTCATGCCCGCGCCGACGTAGGGGGTGCCGTCGGGGCCGTACCGCTGCTCGACCCGAGCGGCCGGCTGGTCGGCCAGCGGCGCCCCGTCGGGGCCGTAGGTGATGCCGGTGTACTGCGCCCCCGTTCCCGGCGCCGCGTCGACGATCTCGAAGCCGGCGCCCTTCTGGACGCCCCAGGTCATGAGCTCCTCGGCGGCGCGGTCGAACCGATCCCTGCCGGACCCGAGCTTCACGGAGTCCTCAGCGGGCCGGAATCCGGCGGGCGGGTAGCGCAGCAGGTCGGGGTCGAGTGTGGCGCCGATCGCGCCGTACGTGACGGACTGGTCGGTGAAGGTGCTCCGGCGAGTCATCCGTCGATTCTACGGAACGGCCCTGACCGAGTCGGACCGCCTACTTCTTGGCGTCCTTCTTCTCGGTCTCGCCCGAGAGCGCGGCGATGAACGCCTCCTGGGGCACCTCGACCCGGCCGACCATCTTCATGCGCTTCTTGCCCTCCTTCTGCTTCTCGAGGAGCTTGCGCTTGCGGGTGATGTCGCCGCCGTAGCACTTGGCGAGCACGTCCTTGCGCATCGCGCGGATCGACTCGCGGGCGATGATGCGCGCGCCGATCGCGGCCTGGATCGGCACCTCGAACTGCTGGCGCGGGATGAGCTCGCGCAGGCGCCCGGTCATGAGCACGCCGTAGGCGTACGCCTTGTCGCGGTGCACGATGGCGCTGAACGCGTCGACCTGCTCGCCCTGGAGCAGGATGTCGACCTTCACGAGGTCGGCGGCCTGCTCGCCCGAGGGCTCGTAGTCGAGGCTGGCGTACCCGGCCGTCTTGGACTTCAGCTGGTCGAAGAAGTCGAACACGATCTCGCCGAGCGGCATGTTGTAGCGGATCTCGACGCGGTCCTCGCCGAGGTACTCCATGCCGAGGAGGCTGCCGCGACGCGACTGGCAGAGCTCCATGATGGTGCCGACGTAGTCCTTCGGCGCGAGGATGGCCGCCCTGACCATGGGCTCACGGACCTCGGCGATCTTGCCACCCGTCGGGAACTCGCTCGGGTTCGTCACGGTGACGGTCTTCTTGTCCTCCGTCGTCACCTCGTAGACCACCGACGGCGCCGTGTTGATGATGTCGAGCCCGAACTCGCGTCGCAGGCGCTCGGTCACGATCTCGAGGTGCAGGAGCCCGAGGAACCCGGCGCGGAAGCCGAAGCCGAGGGCGACCGACGTCTCGGGCTCGTAGACGAGCGCGGCATCCGACAGCTTGAGCTTGTCGAGCGCCTCGCGGAGCTCGGGGTAATCGCTGCCGTCGATCGGGTAGAGCCCCGAGAAGACCATGGGCAGCGGCTCGGTGTAGCCGGCGAGCGCCTCGGCGGCGGGCTTGACCGCCGTCGTCACGGTGTCGCCGACCTTCGACTGGCGCACGTCCTTCACGCCGGTGATGAGGTAGCCGACCTCGCCGACGCCGAGGCCCTTCGTGGGCGTGGGCTCGGGCGCGCTCACGCCGATCTCGAGGATCTCGTGGGTCGCCTTCGTCGACATCATCTGGATGCGCTCGCGCGGGTTGAGCTTGCCGTCGACCATCCGCACGTAGGTGACGACGCCGCGGTAGCTGTCGTACACGGAGTCGAAGATCATCGCGCGGGCCGGGGCATCCGCATTGCCGACGGGCGCCGGGATGCGGTCGACGACGCGGTCGAGCAGGTCTTCGACGCCCATGCCGGTCTTGCCCGAGACGCGCAGCACGTCGTCGGGCGAGCCGCCGATGAGGTCGGCGAGCTCCTTCGCGTACTTCTCCGGTTCGGCCGCGGGCAGGTCGATCTTGTTGAGCACGGGGATGATCTCGAGGTCGTTCTCGAGCGCGAGGTAGAGGTTCGCGAGCGTCTGCGCCTCGATGCCCTGCGCCGCGTCGACGAGCAGGATCGCGCCCTCGCACGCCGCGAGCGAGCGCGAGACCTCGTAGCTGAAGTCGACGTGCCCAGGAGTGTCGATCATGTTCAGCGCGTACGACGTGTCGGCGAGCTGCCACGGCATGCGCACGGCCTGGCTCTTGATGGTGATGCCGCGCTCGCGCTCGATGTCCATGCGATCGAGGTACTGCGCCCGCATGTCGCGGTCGGCCACGACGCCCGTGATCTGGAGCATGCGGTCGGCGAGGGTCGACTTGCCGTGGTCGATGTGCGCGATGATGCAGAAGTTGCGGATCAGCGCGGGGTCGGTGGCGGCGGGCACCGGCGGGTTGGCGGCTCTCGGAGACATCCCGACGATTCTCCCATGCGCCCGATCACACTTTCGACGGATGCCGCGGAAGGGGCCGGTCACTAGGCTGAATCGCACCATGACCGTGCTCGATGCCCCCCTCGTCGGACGGGTGCAGCCATCGGCGCTGCGGCCCGTCTTCACCTCGCTGCGCGTCGGCCTCCACGTCCTCGTCGTCGGCCTCACGGTCTTCGTGGCCGCGCGGGCGGTCGTCGTCGGCAGTGAGGACCTGGTCGCCATCGCGATCCTGTCGATCGCGTTCCTCGGCACGTACGCGGTCGGCATCGTCACCGCGCACCAGGTGATCACGCCGTGGATGCGCGCCGGCTGGCTCGTGATGCTGCTCGGCCTCTGGCTCGGGCTCAGTGCGCTGACACCCGATGCCGCGTTCCTCGCGTTCCCGCTGTTCTTCATCGAGCTGCACGTCCTCCCGGCGCGCTGGAGCGTGCCGCTCGTCGCGGTGACGTTCGTCCTGAGCGTCTGGGGCTCGACGTCCCACCTCGGCTTCGAGGTCGGCAGCGTGCTCGGCCCCCTGATCTCCGCGGGCGTCGCGGTCATCATCGGCCTCGGGTACCGCGCCATGGCCGTGGAGTCGCGCGAGCGCCAGGCGCTCATCCTCGACCTGCTCGCCACGCGCGAGGAGCTCGCTGCCGCGAGCCGCGAAGCCGGCACGCTCGCCGAGCGCGAGCGCATCGCGCGCGAGATCCACGACACCGTCGCCCAGGGGCTCTCGTCGATCCAGATGCTGCTGCACGCGGCCGAGCGCGACGTCGCCGACGAGGCGACGCGCGACAAGCTGCGGCTTGCTCGCGAGACGGCCGCCGACAACCTCCAGGAGACGCGTCGGTTCATCCGGGAGCTCACGCCGCCGGCGCTCGACGAGCGCACGCTGCCCGCCGCCCTCCGCCGGCTCGCCGACGCCACGAACGAGCAGTCGGCGCAGGCGGGCTCCCGCACCCGCGTGTCGTTCTCGATGAGCGGCGAGCCCGTCGCACTCCCGATGTCGATCGAGGCGACGCTGCTGCGGATCGCGCAGGGCTCGCTCTCGAACGTCGTCAAGCACGCCGATGCGGCGCGTGCCGAGCTGACGTTGAGCTACCTCGGCGACGAGGTCGCGCTCGACGTCGTCGACGACGGCGTGGGCTTCGATCCCGCCACGCTCGAGGGCGAGCGCGCCGGCGAGCCGTCGTTCGGGCTCCGGGCGATTCGCCAGCGCGCGGAGAACCTCGGCGGCACCGCCGACGTCGAGTCCAGGCCCGGCGGCGGCACGGCGCTGTCGGTGCGGATCCCGGCGGTGGCCGCGTGATCCGGCTCCTGCTGAGCGACGATCACCCCGTCGTCCGGGCCGGCATGCGCGCCCTCCTCGAGGCCGAGCCCGACCTCGAGGTCACGGGCGAGGCGGCGTCCGCCGAGGAGGCCGTGCAGCTCGCCGCGGCACCGGGCATCGACCTCGTGCTCATGGACCTGCAGTTCCCGGGCTCACTGCAGGGCGTCGAGGCCACGCGCCGCATCAGGTCCCTGCCCGACTCGCCGCGCGTGCTCGTGCTGACGAACTACGACACCGACGCCGACATCCTCGGCGCGATCGAGGCAGGGGCGAGCGGCTACCTGCTCAAGGACGCCCCACCCGGCGAGCTCGTCGCCGCGATCCGCGCCGCGGCCGCCGGCGAGTCGGCACTCGCTCCCGCGGTCGCATCGCGCCTCGACGAATCGCAGCGCAGCGCCGACCAGCGGCTCACGGTGCGGGAGGCCGAGGTGCTGCAGCTCGTCGCGGCCGGCAGCACGAACCGCGAGATCGGGCAGGCCCTGTTCCTCAGCGAGGCGACCGTGAAGTCGCACCTCGTGCACATCTTCACCAAGCTCGGCGTCGGCTCCCGCACCGCGGCGGTGGCGAGGGCGCGCGAGCTCGGCGCCATCAGGGCGGGCTGACGGATGCCGCGGGCCCGCGTCATCCTCGTGCACGGCATCCGCACGTCCGCCACCATGTGGCGGGGGCAGGTCGCGCGCCTCGAGCGGCACGACCTCGAGGTCGTCCCCGTCGACCTGCCCGGGCACGGCGGCCGGATCGACGAGGAGTTCACGCTCGAGGCCGCCATGCGCGCGATCGACGAGGCGATCGGCACGCCTGCCGACGGCGACGACCTGGTGCCGCGACTGCTCGTCGGACTGAGCCTCGGCGGCTACGTCACGATCGAGTACGCGGCGCGGCATCCGCATCGGATCGACGGGCTCATCGCGGCATCGTGCGGCACACGGCCGCGCGGCGCGGCGCTTCGCGGGTACCTCGCGATCGCGGCGGCGATCCGGCGGCTCCCCGACCGCGGCCGCGGACTCAACGACGCCATGGCCCGGCTGTTCCTCTCCCCTGCCGCGGTCGACGACGTGCTCGCCGGCGGGGTCGCACTCGAGGTCATGCAGCCCGCGATCTCCGCCGTGGCCGAGCTCGACATCGAACGGTCGATC
Source organism: Agromyces sp. NPDC056523 (assembly GCF_042794545.1). Classification (NCBI taxonomy): domain Bacteria; kingdom Bacillati; phylum Actinomycetota; class Actinomycetes; order Micrococcales; family Microbacteriaceae; genus Agromyces; species Agromyces sp. NPDC056523. The sequence goes on along the minus strand of NZ_JBHTTM010000002.1, from coordinate 134,021 downwards.
GCGGCGATCGACGTGCCGATCTGGTTCGTCAACGGGCGCTACGACCACTTCCGCCTCGAGGAACAGCGCATCGTCCGCGCCGCCCGCGATGGACACCTCGTGCTCATCGACGGCGCCACCCACCTGGTCAGCCTCGTGCGGCCGGACGACTTCGCCGCGGCGGTGCTCGGCGTGGTCGCCGAGCTCGAGGTGCGCGCCGTTCGTCGCGGCCGAGCGGAAGCGCGGCGGGGCCTCCGCCGCATTGGTGCCGCCCGGTCGTAGCTGGTATCGTTGCCTGTTGGCTTGCGTGTGGGTCCCACCCCGCACGATTCGCCGCGACGGCCCCTCTACCGATTGCGGCACTCATCCGGTACCCGCAGAACACACGAAAGACGAACCACGTGGCAAACATCAAGTCGCAGATCAAGCGCATCCGCACCAACCGCAAGGCCGAGGAGCGCAACAAGGCCGTCAAGAGCGAGCTGAAGACGGTCGTCCGCGCCGCGCGCGAGGCCGCCGCCGCCGGCGACAAGGAGAAGGCGACCGCCGCCCTCCGCGTCGCGACGCGCAAGCTCGACAAGGCCGTGAGCAAGGGCGTCATCCACCGCAACCAGGCCGCGAACCGCAAGTCGGCCATCGCGAAGCAGGTCGCCGCGCTCTGATCCGAGCCGTTCGTTCGAAGGCCCCCACCGTTCGGTGCGGGGCCTTCGTCGTTTCCGGCCGGAGCTCGGACCGTCGAAGGCCCTGCGATTCCGAGCCCAATGCGGAGGTCGTCAGGCCTCGACGCGGCCGCGCGCCGCGATGACCCCGATGAGCCGCTCGAGCGCGAACACCGGGTCGCGCTCGGCGCCCTTGACCGCGGCGTCGGCGGCGGCCAGCGCCTGGATCGCGGAACCCAGGCCCTCGTCGGTCCAGCCGATCAGGTCGCGTCGGGCCCGGTCGACCTGCCAGGGCGCGAGGCCGAGCGAGCCGGCGGCCGCGCCGCGCGCACCCGCGACCTTGGCCATCGTGCGCACCTTCATGGCGAACGCCGCGACCATGGGAACGGGATCTGCGCCCGAGTCGAGCGCGTGGCGCAGTGCGATCAGCGCCTCGCCGTGCCGGCCGGCGATCGCCGCGTCGGCGACCTCGAACGCCGTCGTCTCGACGCGACCGCCGTAGTACCGGGCGACCGTCGCCTCATCGACGTCGCCGGGGACGTCGGCGATGAGCTGCCGGCACGCCGCGGCCAGTTCGCCGAGGTCGTCGCTGAAGGCGCCCACGAGCGCGCGCAGGGCCGCCGGGGCGATGCGCCGGCCGGCGAGCCGGAACTCGTCGGCGGCGAAGTCCTGCTTCTCGGGGTCCCTGCGCAGTTCGGCGCAGACGACCTCGATGCCCCTGCCCTCGCCCGCGCGGATGGCGTCGAGGAGCTTCTTGCCGCGCACGCCGGACCGATGGCGCAGGACGACGGTGGTCCCGTCTGCGGGATCGGCGAGGTAGTCGAGGGCATCGGCGAGGAACTCGTCGCTCGCCTTCTCGACACCGCTGACCCGGATGAGCCGGGGCTCGCCGAAGAGCGACGGGCTCGCGAGGGTCAATAGCGTGCCGCGCGCATACCCGTCGGCCTCGAGATCGCTGACCTCGAGCGAGGGGTCCTCGCTGCGCAGTGCATCGCGCAGCATGGTCGCGGCTCGCTCGGCGAGCACGTCTTCGGGGCCGGAGACGAGCACGATCGGCGCAGCTCGCACGGCCTTCCACGAGAGCTGCGGAATCGCGACCTTCGCCTTCGCCGTGCCACCGCGTGCCGCCACGTGTCTCCCTTCGCCTGCGCCGTGGTGCAGGGCCCGCACCAGTCTACGGAGCCCCGGTGACACCGAGCGCGGGATCCCCCCGCTCCGACCAGAGCGCGAAGCGGCCGGAGTCGACGACGAGCGCGCCCGCTCCCGAGCGGTCGCTGCGGACCACCACGGTGCCGGTCTCGGCGAGGATCCCGAGCAGGCTCGGCGTCGGGTGGCCGTAGCCGTTGGCCTCCCCGACACCGATCAGCCCGACCGGCGCCGCGAGCTCGCGGTAGAGCTCCGGATCCTGGTCGGCGCTGCCGTGGTGGGCGACCTTCACCATGTCGGCACGTCCGAGCTCATGGGCGTGCCGCATCGCCGCCTGCGCGTCGGCACCGAGGTCGCCGAGGAACACGGCGCGGTAGTCGGGCGCGACGAGATCGAGCACGACGCTCGCGTCGTTCCCGGGTTCGGCTCGGGCCGGCGGCCAGAGGATGCGCCACCGCGCGTCGCCGAGCCCGCCGGTCGCGCCGTCGCCGACCTGCACGAGTTCGGCGCCGCCGCGCTCGAGCGGCTCGAGTGCCCGGTCCGATCGCCCGCCGTCAAGCGGGCCGTGGAGGACGACGTCGACGCGGCCCGCGATCGCGGCGACTCCGCCGGCGTGGTCGGCATCCCAGTGCGTGATGATCGCCAGGTCGAGGCGGTCCACCGCCGCGAGCGAGAGGCATGACGCGAGGCGTGCGGGGTCGGGTCCGGTGTCGACGAGCAGGGTGGCTCCGCCGTCGCGCACCAGCACGGCATCGCCCTGGCCCACGTCGCACTGCAGGATGCTCCACCCGTCGGGCAGCGTGGCCTGAGCCAGGACCGGTCGGCCCGCGGCGACTCCGATCGGCACGGCGAGGGAGACGCAGAGCACGACCGCGGCGGCCGCACGCAACGACCGCGACCACCGGCCCGGCTCGGATCGCGCGGCGAGGAGCACGCCCGCGGCGATGGACGCCGCGCACAGGACGGCCCCGACGGCATCGGGCAGCCACGGCACCGCCCGGAACGGCATGGACTCGACGCCGCCCGCGAGGAGCGCGATCCATGCCGCAGGCAGCCAGGCCAGCTGGAGTGCGGCGAACCCGGCCGAGGGCAGCACTGGCAGCAGGAGGCAGCCGGCGAGTCCGGCCATCGTCGCGATCGGTGCCGCAGGGGCCGCGAGGAGGTTGGCGGGCACGCCGTAGACGGGCACGACGGGGTCCAGCAGGACGAGCACCGGCTGGCACGCGAGCTGCGCCGCGAGCGGGACGGCGAGGACCAGGGCGAGCGGGCGCGGCATCCACCGCCCCAGCAGCTTCGCGAGTGGTCCGGACCCGAGCACGAGTCCCGCGGTGGCGCAGACCGAGAGCGCGAACCCGTAGTCTCGCGCGTACCAGGGGTCGACGACGAGCAGCGCGATGGTCGCGAGCCCCAAGGCGGGTGCGCCACCACCAGTCCGACCCGTGGCGCACGCGACCAGCACGACCACCGCCATCGCGGCGGCGCGGACCACGCTGGACTCGGGCGTGACGAGCGCCACGAAGCCTCCGAGGGCCGCCAGTGCGACGATCACGCGGACCGAACGGCGCAGCCGCATCGCGCCCGCGGCCCAGAATGCCAGCGCCGTCACGAGGGCGCAGTTCGCTCCGGAGACGGCGGTGAGGTGAGTCAGCGACGCGCTCGCCATCGCGTCCTCGAGTCCGGGCTCGAGTCGTGACGTGTCGCCGATGGCGAGTCCCGGGACCAGCGCGCCGCCGTCGCCGCCGAGGCGCTCGGCGCCGTCGGCGAGCCCTAAGCGCAGCGGATGCGTCCAGGCGATGAATGCCGGAGCGGGGTGGATCGCCGAGACGTCGGACGCCCGTACGCGGAACGCCGCCCGCTCGGAGCCTGCGAGCTCGGCGACCCGTCCGACGAGCTCGAGGCGCGACCCGAAACCGAGATGCCCGGACGGCGGATCACGGTCGGGCATCGAGACCTCGAGCGACAGCGGCGGCGCCGCACGGCCGTCGACGGTCATCAGCGTGGCGCGGACGCGCACGGAGCCCTCCCCGCCCCACGGTGACGCGGGCGCCGGCCGAGGCGAGGAATCGAGGCGCACGGCGAGGTCGACCGGCTCTCGGGTCGCCGCCGCCTCGAGCAGCGGGCTCGATTGGCGGGCGGACAGCGCGGCGCCCGCCGTGGTCGCCGACAGCGCGGCGCACACCACGGCCACGAGGAGCGGCGCAGCGAAGGCCGCGAGCGTCGTCAGGCGGCGGGCGGGCGCATCCGCGCGCATCCGAGCACGCCGAGCGCCGAGCACGCCCGCTGCCAGGCTCCCGACCGCAAGCGCAGCGAGCGCCCAGCACGCCGCCGGCACGATCCAGGCCGGCGCCGAGACATCCGCGGCACCGGTCGCAAGCCAGGCTGCCGCCCATGCGGCGACCGCCGGTCCCAGCAGCCGCAGGTCGTGGACGCGCACCATCTCAGAGGCTCACGAGATCGACCAGGCCGGAGTACACCGCGTCGCCGATGCCGGTGACCTCGAGCAGTTGCGACACGTCGGTGAACGGCCCGTTCGCCTCGCGCCAGTCGATGATGCGCTGCGCGAGCGCCGGACCGATCCGCGGGAGCGTGTCGAGCGCCGCGACGTCGGCGCTGTTGAGGCTCACACGGCCGCCGGCGCCGCCCGCGGCCGGCGCGCCGCCGGCGCCCGCGCCCGTGCCGCCCGAGGCGCTCGCGGGCGGCGGCACCTCGCCGACCTTCGGCACGACGAGCTGCTCGCCGTCGACCAGGGCGCGGGCGAGGTTCACCCCTCCGGGATCGGCCTCGGCCGTGAGCCCGCCCGCCGCCGCGACGGCGTCGACCACGCGCGACCCCGGTGCCAGCTCGACGATGCCCGGCTCGGCGACCGCGCCGAGGACGTGCACGAGGAGGATGTCGGCGGCACCCTCCGTCGTGGTCGTGCCCGAAGCCGGCGCGCCGCCTGCGGCGACGTCGCCCGTCCCGTCGACGGATGCCGCGGGGACGACCTCACCCTGCGCTCCGCCGCCCCCACCGACGAACGAGGCGATCGCCGACACGGCAACGGCGACGACGAACAGCGCGACCGCCGCACCGACGGCGATGCGGGCGCGCGGGCGCGCCCGGCTGCCGTCGAGCGCGGACAGCGGATCGGCGGCGGGCTCGGGCATGGCCCGACGCTACGGCGGCGACGGTCGCCGTTCGACGCGCGCCAGGCACCGCGTGAGCGGCCGGCCGGGGCAACGCGCTGTGGAGGACCGGTCAGCCCCGCGTCGCGATGTTCACGATCTTGGGCGCGCGAACGATCACGTTGACGATCTCGCGCTCGCCGACCGAGCGGGCCACGGCGGCCGAGGCACGCGCGAGCGCCTCGAGCTCGTCGGCGCCGATCTTCGGCGACACCTCGAGCCGGTCGCGCACCTTGCCGTCGACCTGCACGATCGCGGTCACCGACTCCTCGACGAGCAGGGCGCGGTCGGCCTTGCGCCACACGACGTTCGCGACGGTCGGCTCGTAACCGAGCCGCTGCCACATGTCCTCCGCGGTGAACGGCGCGAACAGGTCGAGGATCATGGCCGTCACCTCGGCCGCCTCGCGGACCGCCGCGTCGCCCGCGCCGGGACCCGAGTCGATCGCCTTCCGGGTCGCGTTCACGAGCTCCATCAGGCGGGCCACGATGACGTTGAACTTGAACGCCTCGGCGAGCCCGGGCGCGTCGGCGAGCAGCCGGTGCGTCACGCGTCGGAGCGCGGGATCGCCTGTCTTCCACTCGACGTCGGGGCTCGAGGCGACCTCGCCCGAGATGCGCCACGCGCGAGCGAGGAACTTCGCGGCACCAACGGGCGAGACATCCGCCCAGTCGACGTCGTCTTCAGGCGGGCCGGCGAACGCCATCGTGACCCGCAGCGCGTCGGCGCCGTGCGCCGACAGCTCGGACGCGAACTCGACGAGGTTGCCCTTCGACTTCGACATCTTCGCGCCGTCCATGATGACCATGCCCTGGTTGAGCAGCGAGGTGAACGGCTCGGTGAAGCCCAGATAGCCGAGGTCGAACAGCACCTTGGTGAAGAACCGCGCGTAGAGCAGGTGCAGGATGGCGTGCTCGACGCCCCCGACGTACTGGTCGACGGGCAGCCACTTCTCGGCCTCGGCGGGGTCGAAGGCACGCGTGTCGTCGTTCGGGTCGAGGTAGCGCAGGAAGTACCACGAGCTGTCGACGAAGGTGTCCATGGTGTCGGAGTCGCGGCGCGCGTCGCCGCCGCAGTTCGGGCATGCGACGCGCGACCACGTCTCGGCCGCGCCGAGGGGGCTCGCACCCTTGGGGCTCAGGTCGAGCCCCGCGGCATCCGGCAGGCGCACCGGCAGGTCGGCCTCGGGCACCGCGACCTCGCCGCACTCGTCGCAGTGGATGATCGGGATGGGCGTGCCCCAGTAGCGCTGCCGGGAGATCAGCCAGTCGCGCAGGCGGTAGTTCTTCGCCGCGCGCCCGACGCCGCGCTCTTCGAGCAGCTCGATGGCGCGCCGGATGGCGTTGGACTTGCTGAGCCCGTTCAGCGGCCCGGAGTTCATGAGCCGGCCGTCGCCGGCGAGGGCGACGCCCGTGCTCGCGGGGTCGAGCTCGGGCAGGTCTTCCAGCGGCAGCGGCACACCCTCGTCGTCGACCGGGATGACGGGGATCACGCCGGTGACGGGCGCGTTCGTGTCGACGACGACGCGCACGGGCAGCTCGAAGGCACGCGCGAAGTCGAGGTCGCGCTGGTCGTGCGCGGGCACGGCCATGATGGCGCCGTGGCCGTAGTCGGCCAGCACGTAGTCGGCCGCCCAGATCGGCAGCCGCTCGCCGTTCAGCGGGTTCGTCGCGTAGCGCTCGAGGAACACGCCCGTCTTGGGCCGCTCGGTCGAGAGCCGCTCGATCTCGCTTTCGGAGCGCACGGACTCGAGGTACTGCTCGAAGCGCCCCCGCACGTCGTCGGAGGCACCGGCCGCGAGCTCGGCCGCCAGCTCGGAGTCGGGGGCCACGACCATGAACGTCGCGCCGTACAGCGTGTCGGGACGCGTCGTGAACACCGAGACGGGCTCATCACGGCCCTCGATCGCGAAGTCGACGTCGGCACCCGTCGAGCGGCCGATCCAGTTGCGCTGCATGGTGAGCACCTTCGAGGGCCACTTGCCCTCGAGCTGGTTCAGGTCGTCGAGCAGGCGGTCGGCGTAGTCGGTGACGCGGAAGTACCACTGCGTCAGCGCCTTCTTCGTGACCACGGCGCCGCAGCGCTCGCAGTGGCCGTCGATGACCTGCTCGTTGGCGAGCACCGTCTGGTCGACCGGGCACCAGTTGACGAGGCCTGCCTTGCGGTACGCGATGCCCTTCTCGTAGAGCTTCAGGAACAGCCACTGGTTCCACTTGTAGTACTCGGGATCGCTCGTGTGGAGCTCGCGGCTCCAGTCGAACGACGGCGCGTACTGCTTGAACGAGCGCTTCTGCTGCTCGATGTTCGCGTACGTCCACTCCTGCGGGTCGGCGCCGCGCTTGATCGCGGCGTTCTCGGCGGGCAGGCCGAACGAGTCCCAGCCGATGGGGTGCAGCACGTCGAAGCCCTGGTGGCGCCAGTAGCGCGCGGCCGCATCGCCGAAGCCGAACGCCTCGGCGTGGCCCATGTGCAGGTCGCCGGACGGGTACGGGAACATGTCGAGGATGTACTTGCGCGGACGCGTGTCGCCGGGCCGGGCCGCGCGGAACGGCGCGAGCTCCTCCCACACCGGAAGCCACTTCGCCTGGATCGCGGCGAAGTCGTACGTGCCGGTGTCGGCGGCCTGCGGGGTGTCCTGCTCGTATGCCACGTGACTCTCAATCGTGAAGCGCGGGGGGCCTGGGCGCATGCCCGGAAGCGGGCGCGCGGAGGCGACGCCCGGGTGACAAGCCTATTCGATCGGCCGAGGCGGCCGGTGGCCGTTCGCGTCGGGCGCAGCGGGGTCCTCCGCACGCGGGGAGCCGGGCGCGCCGGGCACCTCGCCACCCAGCACGGCGATGAGCGCACGGGCCTTCACCCGGGTCTCCTCGACCTCATCGTCGGGGTCGGACAGGGCCGTGATGCCGCCACCGGTGCCGATCGACGCCCCGGACGGGGTGAGCAGTATGGATCGGATCACCATGGCCAGGTCCGCCGTGCCGTCCACTCCGAGGCATCCGAACGCGCCCGAGTAGACGCCGCGCGGGCCGTGCTCGAGCCCGTGCAGGATCGTCATGGCCGAGAGCTTGGGCGCGCCAGTCATCGATCCGGCCGGGAACGCCGACCGCACGGCGTCCAGGGCGGTGAGCGGATGGCGCAGCCGCGCGGTGACCGTCGAGACGAGCTGGTGCACGTGGGGGTACTCCTCCACTTCGAGCAGGCTCGGCACCTGGACGCTGCCCACCTCGGCGATGCGGCCGAGGTCGTTGCGCATGAGGTCGACGATCATCAGGTTCTCGGCGCGTTCCTTCTCGCTCGCGCTGAGCTCGGCGCGGAGCGCGAGGTCGGTCGCGGGGTCGTCGGATCGCGGCCGGGTCCCCTTCATGGGCTTGGTCGCGACGGTGCCGTCGCGCTCGACGAGCAGGAACTGCTCGGGTGAGGCGCTGAGCAGGGCGACGTCGTCGATCCGGACGAAGCCGCCGTGGTGGCTCGGGCTCGATCGACGCAGCCGCAGGTACGCCGCGACCGGGTCGGGCGAGGCGTCGACCTCCACGCGGTTGGTGAGGCAGAGCTGGTAGGCGTCGCCGCGCACGATCGCGGCGCGGCACTCCGCGATCATGCGGCGGTACGCGGCGGCGTCGTGTCGCCACCGGGTGGTCGCCGGTGTCGCGGCGACGGATGTCGCAGCACCGCGCTCCTGCTCCGGCGACGCCGAGGCGGCGGTATCCGTGTCGATCGCGGCGATCGCGGACTCCGTCGCGCGCACCCATTCGCGGATGGCTGCCGCGTCGCCGTCGTCCTCGATCCACTCGAGCCGAACGACTCGCGCGTCGTGCTCGAACACGACCACCCGATCGGCGAGGAAGAACGCGACCGCCGGCCCTTCCGCTTCGGCGATCGGCACACCGAGCGTGCGGGCGCCGAACTCGTATCCGAACCAGCCGTGCCAGCCGACGGCGGCACGACCCGCGGGATCGAGTTCCTCGCCGAGTTCGACCGGGCCGAGCTCGGAGCCCAGCCGGGCATACACGTCGTCGGCGTCGTCGGAGTCCGACGCGAGCACGAGCGGTGCGTCGTCGGCTGCCACCGCGATCACGCTGCGACCGTCGCGGGCGTCGTGTCCCCCGTCGAGCCAGGCCACGCGGCGAGCGTCCGCCGCGAGGGCGAGGAACACCGACTCGGGGTCGCGCCACTCGGACAGCGTGAGGCTCCGGACGCGTCGCGGCATCCCCTCAGGATACGGGCGCTCGCACCCCGGCCCACCCGGACGCGGATCGGGGCCGCCGCGTGAGCGACGACCCCGATCGATGCGCGTCGGTGTCAGCGGATGGCCTTGTGGCCCTTGAACTCCGGCGTGAACTGGCCGACCGCATTGCCCTTGCCCGTTCCGTTGACCGCGGAGGTCGTCTCGGCGAAGACGAGGGTCGAGTGCGCGACCGCGTCGGACATGAGGCCGAGCGTCTCGTCGTCGACGTTGGCCAACGTGTCGCACGCCGCGTGATAGCACGGGTCGTACGCCACCCCAGCGGTGCCGCCGAAGATGGCCGCCTGCTCGGCCGACTTGATCCCCTCGGCGCCCGTGAACAGGCCGCCCGCCGGGATGCCCGCCTCGATGAAGCCGAAGTAGTCGCTGCGGCCGTCGAAGTCGGTCGGCTCGGTGGGCTCGCCCTCCGAGTCGAAGAAGTCCTCGAAGACGCCCTCGATCGTGCCAGAGCCGTTCGGGCCCGCCACGCCGAGTGCGTCGCCGTCGCCGTCGTAGATGAAGTTCACCGCGTTGACCGAGCCGATCATGTCGAAGTTCAGGTTCAGGGCGGTGCCCTTCAGCTCCTTCTTCGTCAGCTGCGACACGTAATAGCTCGAGCCGATGAGGCCGTCCTCCTCGCCGCTCCAGAACGCGAAGCGCACGCGGTTCTCGGGCTCGATGCCGAGCTCGGACATCTGGATCGCGGTCTCGAGGATCGCTGCCGTGCCCGAGCCGTTGTCGTTGATGCCGGGACCCTCAGCCACCGAGTCGAGGTGGCCGCCGACGACGACGGTGCGGTCGGCACGGCCGCTGGTGTCGGCCCAGATGTTCTCGGTGGTGACCGATTCGACGGTGATCTGGACGCTGAGGTTCATCTCCAGTCCGGGCGTGTTCACCCACTCCTCGCCGAGCGCGAACGGCGCGCTGACCACCGGGAGGTTCTCGTCGATGATCGAGCCCAGCGTGCCGCCGAACAACCCGAGCCGGTCGTCGCCGGGCACGACGTTGCCCTGGTTGAAGATGATCACGCCGCTGGCCTCTGCGGCGAGGGCGTTCGCGGCCTTCACCGCGAAGTCGCACGAGCCGCGCTGGATGAGCGCGATGTTCCCGGCCGGGAAACCCGTGAAGTCATCGGCCTCGCAGCCGCTCGTCGACGCGCGGTCGCCCACGAGGTTGACGTCGACGGCCGTCACGGGCGCCGAGACGTTCCCGCCGCCGGTGAAGTCCATGGGGAAGTAGTCGATGCCCAGCGTGTACTGCACGTCGGGGTCGGGCGACGTGCGCGAGAGCGACGTCCCTGTGAAGTTCGTCCGCTCGTAGGTGAACTCCTGGCGAGTGGTCGTGTAGCCCGCGCCTTCGAGCTGGCTCTCGACGTACTCGAGCGACGCCTCGTGCCCCGACGTTCCCGCTGCGCGGTTGCCGCCGTTGGCGGTGGCGATCGCCTGGAACTCCTCGAGGTGCTCCTTCACGCCGTCGACGGTGACGGCGTCCTGCAGATCGGAGGTGTCGGTGACGACCGAGGCATTGGCGGGGCCGACGATCGCGAGCGTCGCACAGACCGCGGCCGACGCTGCGACGGCGCCGGCACGGAGGGTGTTTCGGGTTCGGTGATTCACAGGTGCTCCTTCGTACTGGAGGGAGGTGCTCGGCACACGTCGAACGGCGCGCGCCGTTGACCGTGACCGTAGCGCACGTGAGGGGGCCTCGGGAAGACTTCGCGCTCACGGCGCACGATGGGTGCGTCGTGCGCGCGATTCCGCGCGTCGCGCGCGTGCCCGCCGTCAGGATCCAGGGCGTGCCGGCGCCATGGGGGCGTCGGCCTCGAGCCGGAGCCGGCGATCGACGAGGTCCTCCGGCGCGCCGGTGTGGGAGATGAGGATCACGGACCGGTCCCGACCGGCCGCCGCCATCAGGTCGCGGAGCAGCGCCTCCGACCGCTCGGGGTCGACGCTCGCCGTGGGCTCGTCGAGCACGAGGACCGGGAAGTCGGCGAGCATCGCGCGGGCGAGCGCGATCCGCTGCGCCTGCCCGCCCGAGACGAGCGCGCCGCGCTCTCCGGCTGGCGCGTCGAGCCCGCCGCGCCGCTCCACCCATTCGCGCAGCCCGACCCGGGACAGCACGTCCAAGAGCTCCTCGTCGGTCGCGGTGTCGCGGGCGAACAGCAGGTTCTGGCGCACGTCCTCGTCGAAGAGCCACGGGCGCTGCTCCACGAGGCCGACGACGCGGCGGATCTCCCGCGGGTGCCGATCGTGCGCCTCCCGTCCACCGACGAGGTACGAGCCGTCGTACTCGAGGAATCGGACGAGCACGTGCGCGAGCGTCGTCTTGCCCGATCCCGACGGGCCCTCGACGAGCAGTCGCTCACCGGGCGCCACGTCCAGGTCGACGCCGTCGAGGGCGACGGGGGCGGATGTCGCAGCGCCCGCGTGCACGACCGCAGGCCAGCTCGCCCGGACGCCGCGCAGCCGGATCGCCGGCACGGAATCGTCGGCGTCCTCGGCGATCGCCGTCGCGGTCGCGGCGTCGAATGGAGCCGGGATCGCGGGCGGCACCCGCTCGGGCACGGCGTCGGCCACCCGGTGCGCACTCGCACGCACGACCCGCAGCGACCCGATCGCGACCGGCACGGCGGCGGCCACCTCTGCGATCGCGAGCGGCACGAGGCACAGCACCGCGAAGGTCGGCCCGTCGATCCGCCCGCCCTCGAGCAGCGGCTGCGCTGCGCTGAGGCTCGCCGCGGCAGCGACCGCCCCCACCGCGCTCATGGCCCCGGCGGCCAGTCCGACCGCGGATGCCCGCGCGCGGGTCGCGCGCTCGAGTCGCGCGCCGAGCCGGCGGATCCGGGCACGGCCGGCCTCGGCGGCGTCGAACGCGACGAGCACGTCGAGGGCCTGGACGTGCTCGACGATGGCGGCCTGCACGTCGCCGCGCAGGGGCGCGATCCGGGCGTCGGCCCGCGCCGCGAGCACGACCTGCGCCAGTGCGGCGAGCGCGGTGCCGACCACGAGGCAGGTGCCGACGGCGAGCGCCGATGTCGGAGCGAGCCACGCCAGCCCGGCGATCGCCGCGACCAGCACGATGGTCGCGCTCGCGATCGGCTGCACGATCCGCAGCGAGACATCCTGGAGGTCGTCGACGTCGCCGACGAACCGCGCGAGCAGGTCGCCGCGCCGGGACGCCGCGAGGCCGTCGGGTGCGAGCGGCAGCATCCGCTCGAACACGCCTGAGCGGATGCGCGCGAGCTGGCGGAAGGCGGCATCGTGCCCGGCGAGCCGCTCCAGATACCGGAAGGCGGCGCGACCCAGGGCGAACGCACGCACGCCGACGACCGCGACCTGGAGGTAGAGGACGGGCGGCTGCTCCGCGGCCCGGGCGATGAGCCACGCGCTGGCACCGAGCAAGGCGACGCTCGAGAGCCCGGCGAGCACGCCCAGCACGACCGAGGGAATCAGCGACCGGGCCGGCGGCACGGCGTCCCGGAGCACCGATCGTGAGCGATCAGACATGCGCGTCCTCCATGATCGGCACGATGCGGTCGGCGGCCTGCGCGAGTCCGCCGCGGTGCGTGGTGACCAGCACGGCTCGTCGCTCCTCGCGCGCGAACTCCCGCAGCGCCCGCCCGAGCGCGGCCTCGCGCTCGGCGTCGAGCGCGGACGTGGGCTCGTCGAGCAGCACGACGCCCGCGCCGGTCGCGAGGGATCGGTGGATGGCGCGGGCGACGGCGACGCGCTGCGCCTGGCCTCCGGAAAGTCCTGCTCCGCCCGGGCCGAGCGACAGCTCGGCCGGCACGTCGACGCCGGCAACGGCCAGGGCGCGTTCGAGGACTGCAGGCACTGCGTCGGGACATCCGAGCCGCACGTTCTCGGCCACCGTCCCCTCGAGCAGCTGGGGCGACTGGCCCGACCACGCCACCGCTCGGCGAGTCGCGTCGCCGGCCGACTCACCGTCGATGCGGAGTTCGCCTTCGGCTTCGGCGAACCCGAGCAGCGCGGCGAGGACCGAGCTCTTTCCCGACCCGCTCGGGCCCGTGAGCGCGACCAGCTCGCCCGGCGCGACGTCGAGGTCCATTCCCTCGACGACCGGCGTGCCGTCGCGGAGCACGCGAAGGTCCCGAGCGCGCACCCCCGCGACATCCGGCTCGCTCGTGGTCTTCGGCCGGTCGGATGGCGCGACCGCCGCAGCGTCGTCCCCACCACCATCGAGCACGTCGAGCGCATCGCGCGACGCCTCGAGGCCCGCCGTCGACGCGTGGAACGCCGCACCGACGTTGCGGATCGGCAGGAACACCTCGGGCGCGAGGATGAGGACGAACAGCCCCGGCGCGAACGACATCTCGCCGGCGACGAGCCGGAGCCCGATCGAGACGGCGACGAGCGCCACCGAGAGGCTCGCCGCGAGCTCCAGCGTGAAGCCGGACAGGAACGTGACGCGGAGCACCTTCATCGTGCTCGACCGGTACTGGTCGGTGACGGCCCGGATGCGGCCGACCTGCCGCTCGGCACGCCCGAACACCATGAGCGTGGAGAGCCCGCCGAGCACCTCGAGGAAGCCGCGGGAGAGCGCCTGGAGGCGCTGCCACTGCGTGCGCTGCACGACCTCGGTGGCCATGCCGATCAGCGCCATGAACACCGGGATGAGCGGCAGCACGAGGACGACGATCAGCCCCGAGAGCCAGTCCGCCGTCCATGCCGCGGCGACGAGCACGGGCGTGGCGACGGCCGTCAGCAGCAGCTGCGGCACGTACCGCCCGAAGTACTCGTCGAGCGCGTCGAGGCCCGAGCCGAGCAGCGTCGCGGCGCGCGCCGTCGTGATCGACCGGGCACGACGGCGATCCTCGAGCGTGGCGAGCACGTCCTCGCGCAGCTCGGACTTGACCCGCATGGCACCGGCGGAGCCGATCCACTCCCAGGTCCAACCGGCCAGCGCGCGAATGCTCGCGGCGACGAGCAGCACGGCGACGATCGCGCCGGCACCGCCGGGCACCGCGTCGAGCGCGCCGCCGCCCTCGATTAGGCCGACCACGAGCGTCGCGAGCGACCAGGCGAACGCGACGATCGCGCCCGCCTGGAGCAGCGCGAGCATCGCACCGGCCGCGAGGAAGCCCCGCGCGGCACGCGACCGGCGGAGCAGCCTCGGATCGAGGGGGCGCACGTCAGTGCACGACGGCGGCGTCGATGGTCTGCCGCGTGACGCGCTTGCGGAAGACCCAGTACGTCCACCCCTGGTAGGCGAGGATGAGCGGCAGGAAGATCAGCGCCGTCCAGCTCATGACCGTCAGGGTGTAGGGCGTGCTCGACGCGTTCGCGATGGTGAGGCTGTTGGCCGGGTCGTTCGAAGCCGGCATGACGTCGGGGAACAGCGCCGCGAAGAGCGCGAACACTGCCGCGCCGATCGTCACGGCCATCAGTGCGAACGCCGTGCGCTCCGCGCCGCGCCCGTTGGCGAGCCATCCGCCGATGAGGGCGACGGCGGCGACCGCGGCGAGGCCCCAGAACCACGCGGTGCCGTGCGCGAACCCGGTCCACACGAGGAACGTCGCCGCCACGACGATCGTCAGCACGCCGGAGCGAGCGGCGAGGCGCCGGGCGCGCTCGCGGATCTCGCCGTCGGTCTTCAGCGCGGCGAACACGACGCCGTGCGTGAAGAACAGCAGCAGGGTCGTGAGCCCGCCGAGCAGGGCGTACGGGTTGAGCAGGTCGAACAGCGTGCCGATGTAGTTGTGGTCCGCGTCCAGCGGCACGCACTGCACGATGTTCGCGAACGCGACGCCCCAGAGCAGCGCGGGCACCGCCGATCCGATGATGATCATCCAATCGAAGCGTCGCTTCCACTCGGCCTCGGGCCGCTGGTGCCGGTACTCGAACGAGACACCGCGCGCGATGAGCGCGACGAGGATGAGCAGCAGCGCCAGGTAGAACCCCGAGAACAGCGTGGCGTACCACTCGGGGAACGCGGCGAAGAGCGAGGCGCCGGCCACGATGACCCACGTCTCGTTGAGGTCCCACACCGGGCCGATCGTATTGATGAGCACGCGCCGGTCGGTGTCGTCCTTCGCGAGGAAGGGCAGCGACATCCCGACGCCGAAGTCGAACCCGTCGAGGACGAAGTAGCCGACGAACAGGAACGCGACGATCCAGAACCAGAGCACTGCGAGATCCATGTCGTTCTCCTCCTAGTAGACCGTTGCCGCGTGTTCGACCTCACCCGTCTCCGGGTCGGGCGGCGCGACCTCAGGCGGGCCCTTCCGGATGGCGCGGAGGATCAGCTTGACCTCGACGACCGCGAGCGCCCCGTAGACGAGGGTGAACACCACGAGCGAGATGAGTACCTCCAGCCCCGTCACGTTCGGCGACACCGCGGATTCGGTGGGCAGCAGGCTGAAGACGATCCAGGGCTGCCGTCCCATCTCGGTGAAGATCCAGCCGACGATCATCGCGGCGAGCGAGAGCGGGAAGCTCCAGACGGCGACCTGCCACACCCAGCGCTGCTTCGGCATGCGGCCCTTGCGCGTGAGCCACAGTCCGACGACCGCGACGAGCACGTGGAGCATGCCGAGACCGATCATCCAGCGGAACGCCCAGTAGGTCACCCAGATGATGGGCGCGTAGTCGCCGGGGCCGTAGAGCTCGGTGTAGAGCGCCTGCAGGTCGTTGATGCCCTCGACGCAGCCGTCGAACGAATGCGTCGACAGCAGCGAGAGCAGGTACGGCACGCGGATGGAGAACAGCTCGCTGCTGCCGTCGGGGGTGCCGAGCGTGAACAGCGAGAACGAGGCATCCGCCCCGCAGACCGTGTCGTACGTCGCCTCGGCCGCGGCCATCTTCATCGGCTGCGTCGCCACCATCGCGAGGCTGAGCTGGTCGCCGAAGAACGTCGTGAGCGCGCCGGAGATCACCATCGCCCAGAGGCCGAACTTGAGCGCGGGCCGCATCGTGTCCAGGTGCTGGTTGCGCGCGAGGTGCCACGCGGCCGCACTGATGACGAGGCCCGAGCTCACCATGAACGAGGCCGCGATCGTGTGCGGGAACGCGGCCAGCGCGACCGGGTTGGTGAGCAGCGCCCAGATGTCGACGAGCTCCGCGCGCCCGCGCTCGGCGTTCATCTCGTAGCCGACGGGGTTCTGCATGAACGCGTTCGCGGCGATGATGAAGTACGCCGAGAGGATGGTGCCGATCGCCGTCGCCCAGATGGTGGCGAGGTGCACCTTCTGCGGCAGGCGGTTCCAGCCGAAGATCCACAGGCCGATGAAGGTGGCCTCGAGGAAGAACGCGAGCAGGCCCTCGAGCGCCAGGGGCGCGCCGAAGACGTCGCCGACGAATCGCGAGTACTCCGACCAGTTCATGCCGAACTGGAACTCCTGCACGATTCCCGTGACCACGCCCATCGCGAAGTTGATCAGGAAGATCGTGCCGAAGAACCGCGTGATGCGGAGGTACTCCACCTTGCCGGTGCGCACCCACGCCGTCTGGAAGATCGCCGCCGTGCTCGCGAGCCCGATCGTGATCGGCACGAAGAGGAAGTGGTAGACGGTCGTGAGGCCGAACTGCCACCGCGCGAGCAGGAGCGGATCGAGGAGGTCGTTCACTGGAGGGCCCCTTCCGTGGGAGTGAACTGCGACGCGATTCTTCTACACAGCGTAGAGCAGATTTCTACGCCATGTAGAAACATTGCGGCCCGCGCGTTATCCTCGTCGTATGGCAGGACTCGGCGAGCTCGAGCGCTCCGTCATGGAGCAGCTCTGGATGAGCGATACCCCGCTCACCGCGAACGAGGTCCGCGACCGCCTCGCCGAACCGTCCGCCGCATCGCACGGGCCCGCGACGACCACCGTGCTCACCGTCCTCTCCCGGCTCGAGCGCAAGGGCTTCGTCGCCCGCGCCCGCGACATCCGACCGCACCGCTACCACGCGCTGCTCAGTCGCGCCGAGCACACGGCCGAACTCATGCACGAGGTGCTGTCCTCGTCGTCCGATCGCGACGCGGCGCTCGCACGGTTCGTCGGCACGGCCTCAGCGGGCGAGGCGAACACGCTGCGCCGGCTGCTCGACGAGCTCGTCCGCCACTGACGTGATCGCCGCCGCCGTCGCACTCGGCGCGCTCGCGCTCGCCCTCGCGTGGCCGGTGCCGGTCGTACTCTCACGTGCGGCCTGGCCGAGCCGCTCCCCTGCGGCGGCTCTCGCACTCTGGCAGGGCATCGCCCTCGGCGGCGGCCTGGCGATGATCGGATCGCTGCTCGCATTCGGCGCCGCTCCGGCCGGTTCGCTCCTCGACGCCGCACGCCAGCTGCTGCCCGCCTTCGCTGCGGGGCCGATCCCGACGGGATTCGGCGTCGTCCAGGTCGCCGCACTCACGCTCGCCGTGGGGCTGGCCGTGCACCTCGCGCTCAACCTCGTCACGACCGCGATCCGCGCCGAACGTGCCCGCCGGCGCCTGCACACCATGGTCGACCTGCTCGCCGATCCTGCCGCCGACGGATCCGGGGCGCGCGTGCTGTCCCATCCCATCCCGCTCGCGTACTGCGTACCCGGCCTGCGCACCGTCACGGTGGTCACCGAGGGCCTCGTCGACCTCCTCGACGCCGATGAGCTGCGCGCCGTGCTCGCCCACGAACGTGCGCACCTCGACCAGTTCCACCACCTCGTGCTCCTGGCGTTCCGTGCCTGGCACGAGGCGCTGCCGTGGTTCCCCATCGCCAACCGCGCGGAACGGGCCGTGTCGTTGCTCACCGAGATGCTCGCCGACGACGCCGCCCGCCGTGAGGTCGGCGCCGAACCGCTCGCTGCAGCGCTCACGCGCCTCGGTGCGACCGGCGAGCCCGGGCCCTACGCCGATTCCGGCGGCGTGAATCCCGACGCGGCCATGCTCGAGCAGCGGCTGACGCGGCTCGGCGGGGCGCGGCGTCCGCTCGACCGAGGGGCACGGGTGGCCTGCTGGGCCGCCACCATCGGCCTGGTCGTCGTGCCGCTCGGCATCCTCGCCGCGATCGCGACCTGACCGCCGGCACCCCACCGCGGTCGCCTGCGAAGCCCGTAGGCTCGGAAGGGTGAACGAGCTGCTCGACGGGATCCTCGGACTCGTCGCGAGCGTCGACCCGGTGCTGCGGACCCTGCTGGCCGGGCTCGGCATCATGCTCGAGACGTCGGTGCTCGTCGGGCTCGTGGTGCCGGGCGACACCATCGTGATCGTCGCCGCCACCGCGGTCGACGGGCCCGCCGAGTACTTCGGGCTCGCGCTCACGGTGATCGTCGGCGCCCTCATCGGCGAGAGCATCGGGTTCGCGCTCGGCCGGTGGTTCGGCCCGCACATCCAGCATTCGAGGCTCGGACGGCGCATCGGCGAGCACAACTGGCACCGGGCGCAGCGCTACCTCGCGCGCCGAGGGGGTCCCGCCGTGTTCATCTCGCGGTTCCTGCCGGTGCTGCACTCGCTCGTCCCCCTGACGGTCGGGATGAGCGACATGTCGTATCGCCGGTTCCTCGCCTGGACGGTGCCGGCCTGTGTCATCTGGTCGTTCTCGTACGTGAGCGTCGGATCGGCCGCGGCAGGCGGATATCGGCAACTCAGCGAGGACCTCCACGGAGCCGGCTACCTGTTCGTGGGCGCCATCGTGCTGTTCCTCGTCATCGTCTGGGCCGGCAAGAAGGTCCTGCTCAAGCTCGAGGCCCGGCACATGACGGCGGCCCCGGATGACTCGGGGCACCCGCACCCCGCCGGGTCGATGCCGCACGAGACGCACGAGGGGCCGGCCGCCGAGACGACCGACCCCTCGGAGCGCGAGCGCGAGGCCTAGGCCAGCCCCTCGGCCTCGAGCCATTCGGCCGCGATGTCGTCGGCCGACCGCTGCTCGTTCACGCTCTGCGAGTTGAGTTCGACGAGACCCTCGGGCGTCAGCGCGGCACTGACCTCGTTGATGATCTCGGCGATCTCGTCGGTGACGTTCTCGCTCGCCACGGGGACGACATTCGAGGCGAGGAACAGGCCCTCGGGGTCGTCGAGGGTGACGAGGTCGCTCGTTGCGATCTCGGGGTTCGCGCTGAAGATGTTGACCATCTGCACCGTGTTGTCGAGGAGCGCGTCCAGCGTCAACCGGCCGCCGGAGTCATTGATCTGCTTGAAACCGACTTCCACGCCGTAGACCTCCTTGAGCCCATCGGGCCCATACGGACGTGTCTTCAGTTCGGCATTGCCGCCGAGTGTGATCGACTCGGACACGTCCTTCAAGTCAGCGAGGCTCGTGACACCGTTCGCCTCCGAGTATTCACGCGTGACGTTGTACGAGTCCTGGTCGGTCGCCGGGGACTGATCGAGGACGCGGAGTCCCTCAGGCAGTGCGCCCTCGAGTTCGGCGTACACATCATCAGCCGTGGTGGCCGTCGTGTCGGGGACGTAGGACTGCAGCAAGTTGCCGGTGTACTCGGGGAAGAGGTCGATCGCACCCGACTCGATTTCGGGGATGTAGACCTCGCGCTGCCCGATGCGGAACTCGCGCTCGACCGTGTGACCGTTCGCTTCGAGAGCCTGCGCGTAGATCTCCGCGATGATCTCGTTCGAGTAGTAGTCCTGCGAGCCGATCACGATCGTCTCGCCGCCGCCGTCACCCCCGTTTCCCGAATCCTCGTCGAGGGGATCCCCCGACGCGCACCCTGCCAGGGCCACTGTCGCCCCGACCGCGACCGCCGCAAACGCGGCGAGCCGGCCTTTTCCAGTCACGGACCTCATGATGCATTCCCTTCGTTGACGGGCCCCGCAACCGGGGAGCCCACGATCGCCCTCGACCGGGATGGTCGGAGGCGAAGACCGTCGCCATCGCGCGCAGCGCGGACACCCACGGGCACGACGAGCCGCTGGAGCGCGGCGAAGACCCCGTCGAGTACGAGCGCGAGCGCAATGACGAGGATCGACGCGGCGAGCATGAGCGGGTAGTCGCGCGTTTGGATGCCGAGGAACAGGTAGGTGCCGAGACCGGGACCACCGACATACGCGGCAAGGGTTGCGGTCGCGACGACCTGCAGCACCGCCGACCGGACGCCGCCCATGATGGTCGGCAGCGCGAGCGGGAACTCGACGCGCCCAACGAGCTGCGCCTCGGTCATGCCCATGCCTCGGGCCGCATCGACAGTGCGGCGGTCGACCGCACCGATCCCGGCGTACGTGCCTGCGAGAACTGGCGGGATCGCGAGCACCACGAGGGCGATGAACGGCGCGATGAGCCCGACGCCCAGCCAGAGCGCCACCAGGACGAGTAGGCCCAGCGTGGGCAGGGCGCGCATGCCGCCGGAGATGGAGACGGCAGCTTCGCGCCCCCGACCGGTGTGGCCGATGAACGCACCGATGGGCAGGGCGATCATGGTGGCCGCGGCCACGATGGCGAGGCTGAATACGAGGTGAAACCAGAGCTGGGCGCCGATGCCGTCGGGTCCGCTCCAGTTCGCCGGGTCCAGGATCCAGGCGAACGCCTCGGCGAACAGGCTCACGTGACGGCCCCCTCGGGATCGCGGATGAGATGGCGGACGGCGCGCTGCGAACGGCCGGCGGCCGTGGTCCAGGGCAGGAGCAGGCGACCGAGCAGCACCGCCGCGAGATCGAGGAGGAGCGCGAGCGCAACGGTCGCGACGATGCCCGTTGCGATCTCGACCGGGATGTTCCGCTGGAATCCGTCAGTGAACAGGCTGCCGAGGCTTTGGATGCCCAGAACCGCGCTGACCGTGACGAGGCTCACCGTGCTGACGATCACGACGCGGAGCCCAGCGAGCAGTGTCGGCCCAGCCAACGGGAGATCGACCGTCCAGAAGCGACCCTGCGACGAATAGCCGACTGCCGTCGCCGAGAGGCGAACGCCGGGGTCGACCTCGCCGAACGCGTCGGCGGCGGTGCGCACCATGAGCGCGATGCCGTAGAGCGTGAGGGCGACGATCACGTTCACGGGCGAACGCAGACTGGTGCCGATGATGCCAGGCATCGCGATGAACAACGGCAGTGACGGGATCGCGTACATGATCCCGCAGAGGCCGAGCACGACGCCGCGCGACCACCGGTACCGCCACGCGGCCCACCCGATCGGCACGGAGATCACGAAACTCAGGATGACGGCAGGCACTGACAATGCCAGATGGACGAGCGCGAGCTCGCCGACGCGGTCGAGGTTGTCCCACAGCCAAGTCACGGCGTGAGCACCCCGGCCGGGCGGCCGTCGTCGTCCACGACGAGTCGGCGCCCGTCGACCTCGGTGATGTGCAGCATCCGTCGGCCGCGATCGGCACCGATGAATCCCGCCACGAAGTCGTCGGCGGGCGATGCGAGGATCTCGGCGGGCGACCCAGACTGCACGATCTTGCCGCCCTGCTGCATGATCACCACCTGGTCGCCGAGCAGGAACGCCTCGTCGATGTCGTGCGTGACGAACACGACGGTCTTGCCGAGCTCGCCCTGCAGCCGCAGCAGCTCCTGCTGCAGTTCGGCACGCACGATGGGGTCGACCGCGCCGAACGGCTCGTCCATCAGGAGGATGTTCGGGTCGACCGCCAGCCCGCGCGCAACTCCGACGCGCTGCTGCTGGCCGCCCGACAGCTGGCTCGGGTACCGGTCGGCGAGCGACCGGTCGAGACCGACGGTGTCGAGGAGCTCGAGTGCTCGGGCGTGCGCCTCGCGCCGGCCCGTGCCGCGCAGCAGCGGGACCGTGGCGACGTTGTCGATGACCTTGCGGTGCGGCAGCAGCCCCGAGTTCTGCATGACGTAGCCGATGCCGCGGCGGAGCTTCACCGGGTCGCGGGTCGCGACATCCGCGCCGTCGATCAGGACCTGCCCGGACGTCGGGTCGACCATGCGGTTGATCATCCGCAGCAGCGTGGTCTTGCCCGAGCCGGAGGATCCCACGAAGACCGTGGTCTTGTGCGGGGGGATGACGATGTCGACGTCGCGGACGGCGACCGTGCCATCGGGGAACTGCTTGGTGACGCCGCGGAACTCGATCATGCTGCCTCTTCCCGGTGCGTGCGCCGTTCGGCGCACACGGTCAAGCCAAACACCTCGCAGGCCGCGGAGGCAATCGCCTTTCGGTGGGTTGCGTTCCGTGAGGTCGCGCGTCAGGCGGCCGACGACGCGCGCTCGGCGAGGTGCTCGTCGAGGTACTCGCGAACGACGCGGCGGGCCTCATCGAGGTAGCGCTCGTCGCCCGCGGCGTCGCGCTCGAACGCCCGGTGGATGAGCGCACCGCCGATCTCGAGCGAGACCCCGAGCCGGAAGCGGACCTCGGCCTCGTCGTCGATGCCGAACTCGTGCTCCATGAGTCGCGCCACGCGGTGCGCGAGCTCGGGCTCGCCGTCGCGGTCGGACCGCTCGCGCGGTGCGGCGTGGAGCACGCTGAAGCCGGGCTCGTCACGGTAGAGGTCGGTGCAGACGTCGAGCGCGAGGGCGACGACATCCCACCACTCGGCCAGGTCGGCGCGTTCCATCGACTCCGCGAGGCGCTCGCGGTAGCGGCGCACGCCGCGTTCGCGGAGCGCGTGCAGCACGGCGACGCGGTCGGGGAAGTAGCGGTAGACCGTGCCGATCGACGCGCCGGCGCGCTCGGCGACCATCTGGGTCGTCAGGCGCTCGAAGCCGAGTTCGTCGACGATCTCGGCGGCGGCGTCGAGCAGCGCGTCCAGCCGCTGGCTGCTGCGGCGCTGCGTCGGCTCGGTGCGAACCGAACGCTTCCGTCCGTGATCGGCCCCGAGGATCAGGTCGATGTTTGGCACGGGACCTCCTCACTTGCCGACCCACTCTACCCGCGCTTTCGAGTGGTCCTCACCATGGCGCCGGGGTTTCGCCTCGCCGCGGGGGTGCATGACAGACTGAGTGGATGCCGGTGAGTTCCCCCATCCCGGCCGGTTCCCGGCAGCGGCCGGTCCGGCATGGTGCCGCACGCGTCGAGGACTGGTTCCACGACGTGCGCGAGCGCTGGGCCCGACGTCGCGGACACGTGCCGACCGTCGTTCCGTACACCGGCTACGGCTCCACCGAGTGGGTGCGGGTGTTCTGCCGCGTGCTGCTGTCCAAGCCCGTCCGCGCCGACGAGACGTCGAAGCGGCGCCGCCGACGTCGCGAGCAGGGCATCCGCGGATGGCGCAGCTTCACGAGCGTGCCGGTCGGCGACGTGCCCGTCGTGATCGAGGTCGGAGGCCAGCGCATCGAGGTGCTCGCCGACCGGGGCGGCGTGGTCGACACGAAGGTCCCGGCACAGCTGCACCCGGGTTGGAACCGCGTGACGCTCCGGGTCGAAGGCTCCGATGAGGTCGAGGCGCCCGTCTGGGTCGTCGGGCCCGAGGTCGACTTCGGCATCGTCTCCGACATCGACGACACCGTGATGGTCACCGCGCTCCCCCGCCCGTTCGTGGCCTTCTGGAACACGTTCGTGCTCGACGAGCACGCCCGCAGCCCCACGCCGGGCATGGCGGTCCTGTACGAGCGGCTCGTCCGCGCGCATCCCGGCTCGCCCGTCATCTACCTGTCCACGGGCGCCTGGAACGTCGCCCCGACGCTCACGCGCTTCCTTTCACGCAACCTCTACCCCGCCGGGCCCATCCTGCTCACCGACTGGGGACCCACGCACGACCGCTGGTTCCGCAGCGGCCGAGCGCACAAGACCGAGAACCTGCACCGGCTGGCCGAGGAGTTCCCGCACATGCGCTGGCTCCTCGTCGGTGACGACGGGCAGCACGACGAGGAGCTCTACGCCGACTTCGCGCGCAAGCATCGGGGCCAGGTCGCGGCGATCGCGATCCGCGAGCTGTCGGTCGGCGAGGCGGTCCTCGCGGGTGGGCGCACGAAGTCCGAGGAGCACGGCGCCGGCGTGCCGTGGGTCTCGGCGAGCGACGGCGCGACGCTCGCCGATCGCCTCTCCGACGTCGGGATGCTCTGACGCGTCGGCATGCCCGACGCATCGCCGGGCCGTGACGCGAGCGCGTCGTCAGGCCACGGATGGCGCGGCGCGACGCTCGCGCCGGATGCGCTCGAGCCCCCGGTTGATCTGCCTCGCCCAGAGGGGCCCGCGGTAGATGAACCCGGTGTAGCCCTGCACGAGCGTGGCGCCGGCGTCGAGGCGCTCCTGCACGTGCTCCGCGGTCTCGACACCGCCCACCGAGACCACGCACAGCGACGCCGGCACACGGTCGCGGATCAGGTGCAGGACGGCGAGCGACCGCGCCGCGAGCGGCGCTCCCGACAGCCCGCCGGCGCCGATCGCCGCGACGTCGGCGGCGGGCGTGACGAGTCCGTCGCGTGAGATCGTCGTGTTGGTGGCGATGATGCCGTCGAGCCCGAGCCGCACGACGAGCTCGCAGATCCGGATCACCTCCTCGTCGTCGAGGTCGGGCGCGATCTTCACGAGCAGCGGGGTGCGCCCGGCAGCGCGTTGCACGGCCTCGAGCAGCGGCGCGAGCGCGTCGAGCTCCTGCAGGCCGCGCAGTCCCGGCGTGTTCGGCGAGCTGACGTTGACCACGAGGTAGTCCGCGTGCGGCGCGAGCACCTTCGCGCTGCGGACGTAGTCGTCGGTGGCGCGTTCAACGGGCGTCACGCGGCTCTTGCCGATGTTCACGCCGAGCACCGGTCGGCTCGTGCGGCGAGCGAGCCGTGAGAGGCGCCCGGCTGCGGCATCCGCGCCGCCGTTGTTGAAGCCCATGCGATTGACGAGGGCACGATCGGCGATGAGGCGGAACAGTCGCGGCCGGTCGTTGCCGGGCTGCGACTGCGCCGTGATCGTGCCGACCTCGACGTGGCCGAAGCCGAGCTCGCCGAGGCCGACGACGCCGACGGCGTCCTTGTCGAAGCCCGCGGCGAGGCCGAACGGCGACGGGAAGCGCAGGCCGAGTGCCTCGACCGCGAGCTCGGGCGACGGGGCCGTCCATCGTTCGACCAGCCGGCCGACACCGATGGCCGGGAGGGTGCGGATGACGCGGAACGCGAGGTGGTGCGCGCGCTCCGGGTCCATGCGGGCGAAGACCAGGGAGAAGAGGAGTCGATACATGCCGTCGATCAGGCTACCGGAGCGCGTGGCGGCGCTACTCGACCGGACGTGCGGGCAGCCGGCCGTGCTCCTCCCGCAGCGTCTCGATCGCGATCTCGAAGTCGTCGAGCGACTCGAACGCCTGGTACACGCTCGCGAACCGCAGGTAGGCCACCTCGTCGAGCTCGCGCAGCGGCGGCAGGATCGCGAGCCCGATGTCGTTGGCCTCGATCTGCGACGCGCCCGTCGAGCGGATGGTCTCCTCGACCTTCTGCGCGAGCACCGCGAGGTCGGAGTCGGTCACCGGTCGGCCCTGGCACGCCTTCTTGACGCCGGCGACCACCTTCTCGCGACTGAACGGCTCGATGACGCCCGACCGCTTGATCACGGCGAGGCTCGCGGTCTCGGTCGTCGAGAAGCGGCGACCGCACTCGGGGCACTGCCGGCGGCGACGGATCGAGAGCCCGTCGTCGCTCGTGCGGGAGTCGATGACGCGCGAATCGGGGTGGCGGCAGAACGGGCAGTACATGGTGGTCTCAGCGTACCGGCGGCCGAGGCGTCAATCGCCGAAGCGTGCGATGACGGCCTCGCCGTGCGCCGGGAGGTCCTCCTCGGCCGACAGGGTCGCGATGATCGGGGCGACCTCGTGCAGCGCCGCCTCGTCGTACCGCACGACCTGCTGGGGCCGCAGGAAGGTCGCGGCGGAGAGTCCCGCGGCGTGTCGTGCCATCCCCCCGGTCGGCAGCACGTGGTTCGAGCCGGCGGCGTAGTCGCCGAGGCTCACCGGCGAGTACGGCCCGACGAAGATGGCGCCGGCGTTCTCGATGCGCGCGAGCGCGGCCTCGGGATCGCGCACCTGGATCTCGAGGTGCTCGGCGCCGAAGGCGTTCGCGAAGTCGGTCGCCACGTCGAGGTCGTCGACGAGCACGACGGCCGACTGCGGCCCCTCGAGGGCGGCGCGCACGCGCGCGGAGTGCCGGGTCTCGGTGGAGCGGATCGTCACGCGCTCGAGCACGCGCTCGGCGAGGTCGATCGAGTCGGTGACCAGCACGGCGGCGGCGAGTTCGTCGTGCTCGGCCTGGCTGACCAGGTCGGATGCCACGAAGTCGGCGTCGGCGGCATCGTCGGCGATCACGACGATGTCGGTCGGGCCCGCCTCGGCGTCGATGCCCGTGACGCCCTGCACGAGCCGCTTCGCGGCCGCGACGAACACGTTGCCGGGACCCGTCACGCGCTGCACGGGCTCGAGGCCGATGTCGGGCACGCCGTACGCGAACGCGCCGATCGCGCCCGCGCCGCCCATCGCGTAGACCTCGTCGATGCCGAGCAGCGCCGCCACGCCCGCGATCGTCGGATGGATCCGCCCGCCGTACGCCGCCTGCGGCGGCGAGGCGAGCGCGATCGACCGCACGCCGGCAACCTGTGCCGGAACGACGTTCATGACGACGCTCGACGGGTAGACGGCCTTGCCGCCCGGCACGTACAGCCCGACGCGTCCGACCGGCTGCCAGCGCTGTTCGACGACCGCACCGGTGGCGAGCACCGTGCGCTCGGACGCGGGGACCTGCGCGGCACTCGCGGCGCGTACCCGGGCGACGGTCGACTCGATCGCGCGGCGCACGTCGGGCCGAAGCGCGTCGCGCGCCTCGGCGAGCTCGCTCGCGGCGACGCGGACCGCCCCGGGGTTGGCCCGGTCGAACCGTTCGGCCTGCTCGAGCAGCGCGGCCTCGCCCCGCGCCCGGACGTCGTCGATGAGTGCGCGCGCAGGCTCGAGCGCGGCCGCCACATCGGTCGCCGCACGCGGCACGAGGGCAAGCAGCTCGCTCTCGGAGGGACGTGAACCGCGGAGATCGATGGTGCGCAGCATGATGCCTCCAGCCTACCGACGGCCTCGCGGCGCGCCCGCGCCGCTCACGTCAGGCAGTTGGGGCCGAGGAGGCTCTTGAGCTCGCCATAGAAGTCGGCGCTCACGGCCACGGGGTACGGCAGCTCGAACACGCGCGCGGTGCGGCCCTTGGTGAGCTTCAGGCGCACCTCGGTGTCGCCGCGGTGCCGGATGAGCACGTCTCCGAGGGCCGTGATCGTGTCGGTCGTGGCGCGGACGTCGGGCAGCGAGATGACGACGGGCCCGTTCTCGTCGCCCTGGCCGACCTCGGGCTCGAACACGCTGTAGGCGTGGAGGTTCATGCCGTCGTCGCGAAGGCTGACACGGCCACGGACCACCACGATCGAGTCGCCCTTCAGTGCCGGCGCGAACTCCTGGTACGCCTTGCCCATGAACATGACGGTGATCTCGCCCGAGAAGTCCTCGACCTGGATCATGCCGTACTGGTTGCCGCTCTGGCGGGCCACGCGGTGCTGCACGCTCGTGACGAGACCCGCGATCGTGACGGTGTCGCCGTCCTGCGTGGCATCCGACGACATCAGGTCGGTGATGGTCGTCGAGGCGTGCTTGGCGAGCGTCGCCTCGAGCCCCGCGAGCGGGTGGTCGGAGACGTAGAGCCCGAGCATCTCGCGCTCGAAGGCGAGCTTGTCGCGCTTGGCCCATTCGGGCCGGTCTGGCACGGGTGACGGCGCGGCCTGCCGCTCGTGCTCCTCGAAGAGGCTGTCGAAGTCGAAGCCGATGTCGCCGTTCTCCTCGGCGCGCTTCTCCTTGACGGCCGCTTCGACCGCGCCCTCGTGGATCTCGACGAGCGCCCGGCGCGTGTGGCCGAGCGAGTCGAACGCACCGGCCTTCACGAGCGACTCGACGGTCCGCTTGTTGGTCACCTGCGAGGGCACCTTCTTCAGGAAGTCGTGGAACGACTCGAACCTGCCCTTGGCGTCGCGGGCCGCACGGATCGCGTCCACGACGTTGAAGCCGACGTTCCGCACCGCGCCGAGGCCGAACCGGATGTCGTCGCCGACGGCGGCGAAGAACCCGATGGACTCGTTCACGTCGGGCGGCAGCACCTTGATGCCCATGCGACGGCACTCGTTGAGGTAGAGCGCGAGCTTGTCGCGCGCATCGCCCACGCTCGTGAGCAGCGCGGCCATGTACTCGGCCGGGTAGTGGGCCTTGAGGTACGCCGTCCAGTAGCTGAGCACGCCGTACGCGGCGGAGTGCGCTTTGTTGAACGCGTAGTCGGAGAACGGCAGCAGGATGTCCCAGAGCGTCTTCACCGCGGCATCCGAATAGCCGTTGGCCTTCATGCCGCCCGAGAAGCCCTCGTACTGCTTGTCGAGTTCGGACTTCTTCTTCTTGCCCATCGCGCGGCGCAGGATGTCGGCCTGGCCGAGGCTGAAGCCGGCGACGCGCTGCGCGATCGCCATGACCTGCTCCTGGTAGATGATCAGGCCGTAGCTCGTGTCGAGGATGTCGTGCAGCGGCTCCTCGAGCTCGGGATGGATCGGCGTGATCGGCTGCAGGCCGTTCTTGCGCAGGGCGTAGTTGATGTGCGAGTTCGCGCCCATCGGGCCCGGGCGGTACAGCGCGATGACGGCCGAGATGTCCTCGAAGTTGTCGGGCTTCATCTGCCGGAGGAGCGATCGCATGGGCCCTCCGTCGAGCTGGAACACGCCGAGCGTGTCGCCGCGCGAGAGCAGGTCGTACGCAGCCGCGTCGTCGAGCGCGAGGTCCTCGAGGACTGGCCGGAAGCCACGGTTCGCCTCGATGTTGTCGAGCGCGTCGTCGATGATCGTGAGGTTCCTGAGGCCCAGGAAGTCCATCTTGATCAGGCCCAGCGACTCGCAGGCGGGATAGTCGAACTGCGTGACGATCTGGCCGTCCTGTTCCCGCTTCATGATCGGGATGATGTCGACGAGCGGTTCACTCGACATGATGACGCCGGCCGCGTGCACGCCCCACTGCCGCTTGAGGTTCTCGAGCCCGAGCGCGGTGTCGAACACCGTCTTCGCCTCGGCGTCGGTCTCGATGAGGGCGCGGATGTCGCCCGCCTCCTTGTAGCGGGCGTGGTCCTTGTCGAGGATGCCCGACAGCGGGATGTCCTTGCCCATGACCGCCGGCGGCATCGCCTTGGTGAGCTTCTCCCCCATGCCGAACGGGAAGCCGAGCACGCGGCTGGAGTCCTTCAGCGCCTGCTTGGCCTTGATCGTGCCGTACGTCACGATCTGGGCGACGCGCTCGTCGCCGTACTTGTCGGTGACGTACTTGATGACCTCACCGCGCCGACGCTCGTCGAAGTCGACGTCGAAGTCGGGCATCGAGACGCGGTCGGGGTTGAGGAAGCGCTCGAAGATGAGTCCGTGCTGGAGCGGGTCGAGGTCGGTGATGCGCATGGCATAGGCGGCCATCGACCCGGCGCCGGAACCGCGGCCCGGCCCGACGCGGATGCCGTTGTGCTTGGACCAGTTGATGAAGTCGGCGACGACGAGGAAGTAGCCCGGGAAGCCCATCTGGCTGATGACGCCGACCTCGTAGTCGGCCTGTGTGCGCACCTCGCCGGGGATGCCGTTCGGGTAGCGCCCGTGCAGGCCGCGCTCGACCTCCTTCACGAACCAGCTCTGCTCGGACTCGCCCTCGGGAACGGGGAACCGGGGCATGTAGTTCGCGCTCGTGTTGAACTGCACGTCGCAGCGCTCGGCGATGAGCAGCGTGTTGTCGCAGGCGTCGGGGTGGTCGCGGAACAGGTGCCGCATCTCGGCTGCAGACTTGAGGTAGAACTCGTCGGCGTCGAACTTGAACCGGTTCGGGTCGTCGAGTGTCGACCCCGACTGCACGCAGAGCAGCGCCGCGTGGCTCTTGGCGTCGTGGGCGTGCGTGTAGTGCAGGTCGTTCGTGGCGACGAGCGGCAGGTCGAGCTGCTTCGCGAGGCGCAGCAGGTCGTCCATGATGCGCTTCTCGATGCCCAGGCCGTGGTCCATGATCTCGGCGAAGAAGTTCTCCTTGCCGAAGATGTCGCGGAACTCTGCCGCGGCCTGCACCGCCTCGTCGTACTGGCCGAGCCGCAGGCGCGTCTGCACCTCGCCCGACGGGCATCCCGTGGTCGCGATGAGCCCCGCCGAGTACGTCTGCAGCAGCTCGCGATCCATGCGCGGCTTGAAGTAGTACCCCTCGATCGACGCCAGGCTCGAGAGCCGGAAGAGGTTGTGCATGCCCTCGGTCGTCTCGGAGAGCAGCGTCATGTGCGTGTACGCGCCCGACCCCGAGACGTCGTCACCGCCGCCGTTGCCCCAGCGCACCCGGGTCTTGTCGCTGCGGTGCGTGCCGGGCGTGAGATAGGCCTCGGTGCCGATGATCGGCTTCACGCCGGCGTCCGTCGCCTGCTTCCAGAAGTCGTACGCGCCGAACACGTTGCCGTGGTCGGTCATCGCGACGGCCGGCATGCCCTCGGCCGCGGCGGCCTTCATCAGTTCGCCGACCCGGGCCGCGCCGTCGAGCATCGAGTACTCGGAATGCACGTGCAGGTGGACGAAGGAATCGGCGGCCACAGAACTCCTCACCAGCTCTTCGGAATCACCAGTCTAGGGGCGCCCACCGACCCTGGGACTCGCCCCACGCGGCGGCGGATGTCCCGTTCCGCGTCGCAGGCATCGGGCCTGGCGGGAGGCCGCCGGAGGCGGCCTCGGGACTGCGGTGCGGGAGGACGCATCCTCCGCCGCGCCCCGAGAACTAGTCGCCCCGCAGGACGTCCAGCGCGTGCTGCAGGTCGGCCGGGTAGTCCGACTCGTACGTCGTCCACTCCCCCGTGCCCGGGTGCACGAACGACAGCTCCTTCGCGTGCAACCACTGCCGCGCCAGTCCCAGCCGCGCGCTGAGCGTCGGGTCGGCGCCGTACATGGTGTCGCCGGCGCACGGATGGCGCTGCGCGGCCATGTGCACGCGGATCTGATGCGTGCGACCCGTCTCGAGGTGCACCTCGAGCAGCGACGCGTAGGGGAACGCCTCGATCGTCTCGTAGTGCGTCACGGCGTGCTTGCCGTCGGAGGTCACCGCGAACTTCCACTCGGACCGCGGGTGACGTCCGACGGGCGCGTCGATCGTGCCCGCCAGCGGGTCGGGATGGCCCTGCACGACGGTGTGGTAGATCTTCTCGACCTCGCGGTCGTGGAACTTGCGCTTGAGGTCGGTGTACGCGCGCTCGGACTTCGCCACGACCATCAGCCCGCTCGTGCCCTGGTCGAGCCGGTGCACGACGCCCTGTCGTTCGGGTGCTCCCGACGTCGAGATGCGATAGCCGGCCGCGGCCAGCGCGCCGACGACGGTCGGCCCGTCCCAGCCGAGCGAGGGGTGCGCTGCCACGCCCGCGGGCTTGTCGACGACGACGATCTCGTCATCGTCGTGGACGATGCCGAGGTCCGGCACGGGGATGGCCTCGACCTCGAGGGTCCGCGGGGGCGACCAGCTCACCTCGAGCCAGGCGCCGGCGCGCAGCCGATCGGCCTTGTCGACGACGGCACCGTCGAGGAGCACCCCGCCGGCCGAGGCGACCTCGGCCGCCTGGGTCCGCGAGAACCCGAGGAGCTTCGCGAGGCCGGCGTCGACCCGCGACCCTTCGAGCCCGTCGGGGACGGGCAGTGCGCGGTGCTCCACCTCAGGACTCGCGCGCGAGCGCGGCGGGCGTACCGCCGCGGGGCTCGTCCCGCGGCTCGTCACCGGGATCCGCCGCCTCCGTGATCTCGTCGTCGCTGCGCGACGGACGCGACCCGTCGAGCCCGACGCCGCGGATCGTGAGGATCATGAACAGCACCATGCTCGAGACGATCGCGATGTCGGCCACGTTGTAGATGGCCGGCAGCATCCACGGCGTCGAGATGAAGTCGATGACGTGCCCGATGCCGAAGCCCGGCTCGCGGAACAGGCGGTCGGTCAGGTTGCCGAGCACGCCGCCGAGCAACAGGCCGAAGACCAGCGCCCACGCGATCGATCGGATGCGACGGGCGAACCACACGATGAAGGTGATCACGCCGGCCGCGAGGATCGTGAAGACCCAGGTCATGCCGCTCGCGATCGAGAAGGCCGCGCCCGGGTTCCGCACGAACTGCCACTGCAGCACGTTGCCGAGCACCGGGACGACCTCGCCCTCGGCGAGAGTGGTGACGACGAAGTACTTGCTCAGCTGGTCGACGCCGTAGACCGTGATCGCGACGCCGACCAGGATGAGCAGCGCGGTGGTGCCGACCCTCGCCGCGCGCTCAGCCGGCAAAGCCCTGGAAGGTCGGGGCGGGCTGCTCGCTGCTCGCGCCGACCGGGGCCGAGAAGCCGGCGCCGCCCGAGACCTGCACCGGCTGGGCGGTGTCGAGCTCGCGGAGCTGGCCCTCGATGTAGCTCTTCAGCTTCTGGCGGTACTCGCGCTCGAAGATGCGGAGCTCGTCGACGCGCTTCTCGAGCGCCACGCGCTCCTGGTCGAGAATCCCCATCTGGGCGCGCTGCTTGGCCTCGGCCTCGGCGACGATGCGAGCCGCGGTCGCATGACCCTCGGCGATCAGCGCGTCGCGCTTCTCGACGCCCTCGCGGACGTGCTCCTCGTGGAGGCGGCGGGCCAGCTGCAGCAGGTTCGTGGTGCTGGTCTGCTCGTCGATCTCGGACTGCGCGGAGGCGGTCGGAGTCGGCACCGCGACGGTGGGCGGTGCGGAGGCCGGCTCGGCGTACACGGGCGACTGGGCGGCCGCAGGTGCGGAACCACCGCCCTCGCCGGCACGGGCCTCGGCGGCGGCGAGGCGCTGGCGCAGCTCCTCGTTCTCCTGGTTGAGCCGGCGAAGCTCGACGACCACCTCGTCGAGGAAGTCATCGACCTCGTCCTGGTCGTAGCCCTCCCGGAACTTCGTCGCCTGGAAGCGCTTGTTGACCACATCTTCCGGAGTTAGCGCCATGGCTTCCCATCCCTTGAATCTGTCGAACCGTTCGATCACGTTCAGCTAACGGTAGCAAAGAGAACCTCGGGGATGCAGAGCGGCGACACAACGGCGCGCCACCCCGCGTCATCGGGGTTCAGGCGGTCGCGGCGGATGCCGCGGCGAGCCACGACACGACCGTCATCGCGATGATCACCACGAGCATCGCGATACTCCAGCCGAGGTCGAGTGCGACCTGCCCGAGGCGGATCGGCGGCACGAGGCGGCGGAAGAATCGCACGAGCGGATCGGTGACCGTGTACACGCCCTCCACGAGCACGAGCACGAATCCCTTGGGGCGCCACGACCGGTTGAAGGTGCGAACGAGGTCCAGGACGAACCTCGCCCACATGATGAAGAAGTAGATGAGGAGGAGGGTGTAGAGGAGGTTCCAGACGACGGAGAGGGCGCTCACGACGGGGAGTCTACGCGTGCGTGAAGAACGACGCGTCAACGTCGCCTTCGGCGTCGCCGGCCTCTCCGGAGACCACGACGTGCGCCGGAGAGAGCAGGAAGACCTTGCTCGTCACGCGCTCGATCTTGCCGTACAGGCCCTGCGAGAGGCCGCTGGCGAAGTCGATGAGCCGGCGCGCGTCGGCGTCGGACATCTGCGACAGGTTGATGATCACCGGCACGCCGTCGCGGAACGACTCGGCGATCATCTGGGCGTCTCGGTACTGGCGCGGGTGCACCGTGAGGATCTCGTTCATCTCCGCCTGCGGTGGTGTCGGTTGCACGTGGTGCTTTCGAAGTGGGGTCACGGCCGCTCCGCCCTTGGTCGCCACCGGCGCGGGCGCGGCATGCACGATCGGCGCGGAGGCGGCCGCTGCGGGCGGCGTCTCGGCCTCGAGCTCCTCGTCGGCGAGTCCGAGGTAGACCATGGTCTTCTTGAGCGGGTTCGACATCGCTGCCTCCGTCAGTCGTTCGTGGTTCGAGGCTAGCCCGGGGCCGGCCGATTCCCCGTGATTGCGGTCCCGATCCGCAGGTGTGTCGCACCCTCCAAGATCGCGTCGCGATAGTCGTGCGACATCCCCATGGACAGTGCGGTCGCCTTGGGCGCGAGCGGCCTGATGCGATCGGAGAGCGACCGGACGCGCGCGAACGCCGGTCGCGCCGCCGCGTCGAGCGGGGCGACCGCCATGAGCCCGAGCAGTCGCAGCCCGGGCGTGCCGAGCACGTGCTCGACGAGGCGCTCGAGGTCGGCGGACTCGACGCCGCCACGGCCCGGATCGTCCGTGAGGTTGACCTGCACGAAGCAGTCGACGGATGCCTCGTCCGAGCGCAGCGCGTCGACCAGCGACATCCGGTCGACCGAGTGGATGACCGAGGCGTAGGCGCGGACCTGCCGCGCCTTCTTGCCCTGCAGCTGTCCGACGAAGTGCCAGGTCAGCCCGAGGTCGGCGAGTTCGCGCGCCTTCGCCTGCGCCTCCTGGTGCCGGTTCTCGCCGATGTCGCGCACGCCGAGCGAGGCGAGCTCGCGGACCAGCGAGGCGGGCTGGAACTTCGTGACCACGACGGTGGTGATGTCCTCGGCGTCGCGTCCTGCCTCGGCAGCCGCCTCCGCGATCCCGCCGCGCACGGCCGACAGCCGGGTGGCGAGCTCGCTCACGCGACTCGCCCCCGGCCGGGGTCCACTGACGTCACTTGAGGAAGTCGGGGATGTCGAGGTCGTCGGAGTCGTCGCCGAACGCGGGATCGGTGACGATCTGGTCGGCCGAGCTGCTCGTCGCCTCGCCCCAGTTGGCCGTCTCGACGAGTTCCTCGATGTCGATCTCGGCGAGGGGCTCGCCGGCGGCGTCACTGCCGAATGCGCCTCCGATGCCGGCGCCGCCGATCGCAGCCGCCCCGACGGTCGCCGGGACCACGGTGGGGCGCTTGACCTCGACGGGCTTCGGCATCGGGTCGCCTCCGTCGAACCCGGCAGCGATGACGGTGACGCGCACCTCGTCGCCGAGCGTGTCGTCGATGACCGCGCCGAAGATGATGTTCGCCTCGGGATGCACGGCCTCCTGCACGAGCCGCGCCGCGTCGTTGATCTCGAAGATGCCGAGGTTCGACCCGCCCTGGATCGAGAGCAGCACGCCGTGGGCGCCGTCGATGGACGCTTCGAGCAGCGGACTCGCGACGGCGAGTTCGGCCGCCTTGATCGCCCGGTCGGCGCCGCGCGAGGAGCCGATGCCCATGAGCGCCGAGCCCGCACCCTGCATGACCGACTTGACGTCGGCGAAGTCGAGGTTGATGAGGCCCGGCGTGGTGATGAGGTCGGTGATGCCCTGGACACCGGCGAGGAGCACCTGGTCGGCCGTCGCGAACGCCTCCAGCATCGAGATGCCGCGGTCGCTGATCTCGAGCAGGCGGTCGTTGGGCACGACGATGAGGGTGTCGACCTCTTCCTTCAGGCGTGCGACGCCCTGTTCGGCCTGGGTCTGGCGGCGCTTGCCCTCGAAGCTGAACGGCTTGGTCACGACGCCGATCGTGAGCGCGCCGATCGACTTCGCGATGCGTGCGACGACGGGCGCGCCGCCGGTGCCCGTCCCGCCGCCCTCACCCGCAGTGACGAAGACCATGTCGGCCCCCGCGAGCGCCTCCTCGATCTCCTCCGCGTGGTCCTCTGCTGCCCGGCGGCCCACCTCGGGATCGGCGCCTGCGCCGAGGCCTCGCGTGAGGTCGCGTCCGACGTCGAGCTTGACGTCGGCGTCGGACATGAGCAGCGCTTGCGCATCGGTGTTGATCGCGATGAACTCGACCCCGCGCAGGCCGAGCTCGATCATGCGATTGACGGCGTTGACGCCGCCGCCGCCGATACCGACCACCTTGATGACGGCGAGGTAGTTCTGGTTTGTCGACATGTCCGGCCCTCTCTGCGAACTCTGAACCTTGAACCTCTACTCGAAGGTTAAAGTTTTGCCGAGTATGCAATTCCTGATTTCGAAGGTAGGTGCCGCATCCGAGGCATCCCGCAAGGCGCTCCCGCGTGTCGCGATCCGATGGGCGGGCCGGGCAGGATGTCGCGACGACCGCCCGTGCGCGATCACTGCGTCACGGGACTGAGCGGAGCCGATACGTCGTAGCGATCGACGTCCTCGGGCGGTGCGGCCGTCATGAGCCGGACGAGGACGGCCGACTTCAGCGCGGAGTCCTCCGCGCTCCCCCACGCGACCGCGGCGCCTTCCGCGAGCTCGAACTCCACGTCGTCGGGCGTGCGTGCGGTGACGGTCGTCACGCGGGCCAGGAGGTCGGCGGGCAGGCTCCGCAGCACGGCGCCGACGGCATGGAACGCATCGCCATCCACACCGCCCACCACCGTGATCAGCGGCAGGGCCTCCGGCTGCTCGTCGGAGCGTGCGATGACCACGCCCGCCGCGTCGACCGACGTGTAGCCCGAGGGGCCCTCCACCACGCCGACGGGCGTGCGCTCGACGATCCGGACGACGAGCGTGCCGGGCGGCACCGTCTCGGTCGCGTACGTCTCGATGAGCGGGAACGCCGACAGCGTCGCCTGCATATCGTCCGCCGAGATGAGCGGGAGGGGGGTTCCGATCCGCTCGTCGAACGCCGCCTGGATGTCGGCGGCCGGGATGCGGGAGGCTCCCTCGACGCGCACGTCGCGCAGTGCCATGAGCGGCGAGTAGGCGACCGCGACCGCGAGCACCGCGAGTCCCACGACGGACGCGATCCCGACGATCCAGGCGATGCGGCGCATGCGGCTGCGACGCGTGAACCGCCGAACCTCCTGGCGCTCGTAGCGCCGGCGCTCGCGTTCGGCCGCGGCGATCGCGCGCCGCGCGGCGCGCTCGTCGCGGCCCGACGGAGTGCGTTCGCCGGATCCGTTCGGGGCCTGCGCCGGACGCGGTGCGACCCGGCTCGCCTCGGTCGCGGGCGGCCGCACCGCCGCGTGGGGAATCGGCTCGGTGACGTTCGCGTCGTGACCCTCCCCCGCGCGACGCGATGCCGCGGTCGCGACCGTGCGGGCAGCGGTGCCTGCCGGCTCGGATGTCTCGCGTGCGGCCGCGGGCGGCGCCGCAGGCGTCCGCACGGTCCGCGCGCGATCGAATCCCTGCGGCCGCCTCACGTCGCCCCGCTCAGCCGCGCCGCTCGTGCTCGAGCGATCCGAGGAGCTGCGGCACGATGCGGTACACGTCGCCGCAGCCCAGCGTGATCACGAAGTCGCCGGGTCGCGCGATGCGCGCGGTGTGGTCGGCCGCCTCCTGCCAGTCGGCGATGTACGCCACGTGCTCGGGATGCTCGAACCGCTCGCTGACGAGCGCACCGGTGACCCCGGGCTCCGGGTCCTCGCGCGCGCCGTAGACGTCGAGCACGACGGTCTCGTCGGCGTACTGCTCGAGCACCTCGGCGAACTCCTTCGCGAAGAGCCGCGTGCGGCTGTAGAGGTGCGGCTGGTGGACGGCGATGATGCGTCCGTCGCCCACGACCGTGCGCGCCGCGGAGAGCGCCGCGGCGACCTCGGTGGGGTGGTGGGCGTAGTCGTCGTACACGCTCACGCCGTCGACCGTGCCGTGCAGCTCGAAGCGGCGGCCCGTGCCGGCGAACCGCGCGATGCCGTCGAGGGCGCGCTGCGGGTCGAAGCCCAGCCCGACGAGCACGGCGAACGCGCCCGCCGCGTTGATCGCGTTGTGACGTCCGGGGATCCGCAGTTGCGCGCGGTACTCGTGCCCCTCGTGCGTGACGGCGAAGGCCACGGGACCGTCGGTCACGATGTCGTGCACGCGCACGGTGGCATCCGGCGCCTCGCCGAAGGTCAGGACGCGAGCGTGCGAGAGCCGCTCGCGCACGCGCGTCGCGCCGGGGTCGTCGGACGAGATCACGACCAGCTCGCGGGACCGATCCGCGAAGTCGACGAAGGCCTGCTCGAACGCCTCGAGGGACCCGTAGTGGTCGAGGTGATCGGGGTCGACGTTCGTGATGAGCGCCACGGCGGTGTCGTAGAGCAGGAACGAGCCGTCGGACTCGTCGGCCTCGACCACGAACAACTCGCCCGAGCCGGAGGCCGAGCTCACGCCGAGCTCCTCGATCACTCCCCCGTTGACGAAGCTCGGATCCTCGCCGAGGGCGAGCAGGCCGGTGATGATCATGCCGGTCGAGGTGGTCTTTCCGTGCGCGCCCGCGACCGAGACGAGCCGCTGGCCGGCGATCACCGAAGCCAGTGCCTGCGAGCGGTGCAGCACCGGGATGCCGCGCTGCAGCGCCGACTGGTACTCCGGGTTGTCCTGCCAGAGCGCACCGGTCACCACGACCGTGTCGACGTCATCGGGCAGGTTCTCTGCGGCGTGCCCGATCGCGATCTCGGCGCCGAGCGCGCGGAGCGCCGCGATGTTGTCGGAGTCGCGCACGTCGGACCCGGTGACGCGGTGCCCTGCGCCGAGCACGAGCCGGGCGATGCCGCTCATGCCCGAGCCGCCGATGCCGACGAAGTGCACGGCGCCGAGGTCGGCGGGGATCGGGGTGGAGAGGTCGGGCTTGATCGTCACGGTGTCGCGGTGCTTCCTGGTCGGATGATCGGTCGGTTCAACGTTACGCGCCTGCGCCTGGGGGTCGGCCCGCCGGGCGCAGCGCGGCGTCGATCAGGGCGACGGTGCGGTCGGTGCCGTCCAGCGCCCCGACGGATGCCGCGGCGCGCGCCATGGCGTCGAGGCGGTCGCGGTCGGCGAGGAGCGGGACGAGCCCGCGCTCCACCCACTCCGGCAGGAACGCGGCGTCGTCGACGAGGACCCCGCCGCCCGCGCCGACCACGTCGGCGGCGTTGAAGCGCTGCTCGCCGTTGCCGACGGGATACGGCACGTAGATGGCCGGGATGCCGAGGGCCGAGAGTTCGCTCACCGTCGCGGCACCGGCCCGCGAGACCGCTGCGTCCGCGACCGACAACGCCAGGTCCATCCGGTCGGCGTACTCGACCATGCGGTAGTCAGGCAGGCCCGGGTCCTCGACGTCGGACTTGGCCCCGGTGACGTGGAGGACCTGCCAACCGGCGGCGACGATCGCCGGAGCACTCGCGACCATCGTGCGGTTGATGCGGCGCGCACCGAGAGAGCCGCCCGTCGCGAGGAGCACGGGGCGGGCGGCGTCGAGGCCGAAGAGCGCCGCCGCCTCGGCGCGCCGCGCCGGACGGTCGAGCGTCTCGATCTCGCGGCGCAGGGGCATGCCCACGAACTCCGCGTGCGGGAGCGGGGTGCCGCGGAACGCGACGCCGACGCGGGCCGCGAACCGAGCCCCGAGCCGGTTCGCCAAGCCCGGACGCGCGTTCGCCTCGTGGATGACGACGGGGACGCCGGCGCGACGCGCGGCGAGGTACGCGGGCGTCGCCACGTACCCGCCGAAGCCCACGACCGCGTCGACGCCGCGCTCGCCGATGATCTCCGCGACGTCGGTGATGGAGCGGCGGAAGCGCGAGGGGAACCGGAGCGCAGCGCCGTTCGGGCGCCGCGGGAACGGCACCTTCTCGATGGTCAGCAGCTCGTATCCGCGCGCGGGCACGAGACGCGACTCGAGGCCCTCCGCGGTGCCGAGCACCAGGACGATCGCGTCGGCGTCGCGATCGCGGAGCCGGTCGGCGACCGCGAGCAGCGGGTTCACGTGGCCGGCGGTGCCGCCGCCGGCCAGGAGGTACGTCGTCATCGCCCGCGGGCCGTCCGGGTCGCACGCGTCGCGCGGCGTTGCTCGGCGCGCGCCGCGGCACGCGCGGGCGCGCCGGGATCGCGGGCGACCGAGAGGACGACGCCGATGGCGAACAGGGTGGTCAGCAGCGCGGTGCCGCCGGCCGAGACGAGCGGCAGCGGAACGCCGAGGACGGGGAAGACGCCGAGCACGACACCGATATTGACACATGCCTGCCCGACGACCCACACGAGCACCGCGGCGGCGACGGTCCGGCCGAACGGCGTCGGGGCCGTGCGGAGGATCCGCGCGAGCGCGATCGCGAGGACGACGAAGAGCCCGATCACGACGACCGCGCCGATCAGTCCGAGCTCCTCGCCGATGATCGCGAAGATGAAGTCGTTGTCGGCAGCGGGCAGCCACGACCACTTCGCGGCCGAGTTGCCGAGCCCGACGCCGAAGATCCCGCCGTTCGCGAGCGCGAACGTGCCGTGCTGGATCTGCCAGCAGTCGGCCGTGTCGTACTGCGTGCAGTGCTCGTGCAGGAAGGCGGTGATGCGACGCATCCGGTTCTCGCTGGAGATGGCGACGAGCCAGAACGCGATCGCGCCCACCACGAGCGGGATGACGAGCAGCCGCAGCCGCACGCCGATGAGGAACAGCGTGCCGAGCAGCATGGCGGCCATGACCATGACGGTGCCGAGGTCGCCGCCGAGCAGCACGAGCCCGATCGCGCCCCCGCCGACGAGCAGGATCGGCATGATGCCCTGCCCGAACTCGTGCAGGTGCTCCTGCTTCTTCGTCACGATGAGGCCGAGCCAGAGGACCAGCGCCACCTTGATGAGCTCGGACGGCTGGAACTGCACCGGGCCGATCCGCAGCCAGTTGGTGTTGCCGCCGACCTCGACGCCGAGCGGCGTCGCGACGACGAGCAGCTGCAGGGCGCACGCGATGGCGAGCACGAGCCAGGCGATGCGCATCCAGAAGCCCTCGCGCATGCGGCCGGCGAGCAGCATGACCGGCACGCCGATCAGCGCGTACGTCGCCTGCTGCAGCGCGCGCCACGTGAAGTCGCCGTCGTTCTCGAGCCCGGACTCGACAATCGAGGAGCTCAGCACCATGATGAGCCCGAGCAGCACGAGGAAGAGCGTCGTGCCGAGCAGGAGGAAGTAGTCCTTCGACTCGGGCCGGAACGCGCCGAGGCGGATGCGGGCGGCGAGGCCCGACGACTCAGGGCGCTTCGGCGGGCGGCTCGTCCGAGGCGGGCTCGTCATGCGCCTCCCCTCCGAGCCGCTCGCGGACGGCGTCGTGGAAGCGCCGGCCGCGGTCGGCGTAGTCCGCGAACTGGTCCATCGATGCCGCGGCCGGGGCGAGGAGCACGGTGTCGCCGTCCTCCGCGACCGAGGCCGCCAGGGCGACCGCGTCGGGCATCACGTTCTCAGTGTCATCCGCGAGCACCTCGAACAGGGGTAGTCCCGGCGCGTGTCGGCGGAACGCCTCGACGAGCGCCGTGCGATCGCGCCCGATCACGACCGCGGCGCGCAGTCGCGCCACGTGACGCGCGACGAGCGCATCGGCGTCGACGCCCTTGAGCAGGCCGCCCACGATCCAGACCACGCGGCCGAAGGCGCGCAGCGAGGCCTCCGCGGCGTGCGGATTCGTCGCCTTCGAGTCGTCGATCCAGCGGATGCCGCCGGCCACCGCGACGGTCTCGATCCGGTGCGCGTCGAGGCGGAACGTCGCGAGCGCATCGTGGATGACCCGGACCGGCACGTCGTACGAGCGCGCGAACGCCGACGCCGCGAGGATGTTCGCCACGATGTGCGGCGCGGCGAGTCCGTGCGGCTCGAGCTCGTCGAGCGTGGTGATCTCGAGGGCCGCGGTGCGCCGATCCTCGAGGAACGCCCGGTCGCACAGGATGCCGTCGACGACGCCGAAGTCGCTCGGGCCGGGCGTGTCGAGCCCGAAGCCGATGGCGCGGGCCCCCTCCTCGACCTCGGCCTCCTCGACCATCGTGCGCGTCGCCTCATCGGCGCGGTTGTACACGCAGGCCACCTTGGTGTTGGCGTACACCTTGCCCTTCGCACCCCGGTACGCGTCGGCCGAGCCGTGCCAGTCGAGGTGGTCGTCGGCGACGTTGAGGCAGACGCTCGAATACGGATGGATCGCGCCGGGTCCGACGGTCGGCAGGTGGTGCAGCTGGAAGCTCGACAG
The DNA here is from genome assembly GCF_042794545.1 of Agromyces sp. NPDC056523. NCBI lineage: Bacteria > Bacillati > Actinomycetota > Actinomycetes > Micrococcales > Microbacteriaceae > Agromyces > Agromyces sp. NPDC056523. The sequence continues at coordinate 92,210 of NZ_JBHTTM010000002.1, read as the reverse complement.
CTCCACCACGAGCACGTCGTAGCCGAGCGGGTCGCGGACGGCGTCGAGCACCGGCACGCCGATGTTCCCGCACGGCGCGACCCTGACGCCGTTCGCGGCGATCAGCGTCGCCGCGAGCTGCACGGTCGTGGTCTTGCCGTTCGTGCCCGTGACGAGCATCCACTCCGCGGCCTTCACCTTGTCGCGCACGCGCCACGCCAGCTCGATGTCGCCCCACACCGGCACGGCATGGTCCGCGGCCCAGGCGAGCACCGGATGGTCGGGCCGGAAGCCCGGCGAGACCACGATGAGGTCGGGGGCGGATGCAACGAGCTCGTCGGGCACGTCATCGAGCGGATGCTGCGCGAATCGCACCCCGATCACCTCGAGGATCCGCTCGCGGTCCTCATCGCGGTCGCGCGCATACACGGTGACCTCGGAGCCGAGCTCCGCGAGCGTGTCGGCCACGGCGAACCCCGTGACGCCGAGGCCCAGAACCGCGACGCGCAGGCCGCGCCATCCGTCGGCATGCCAGCTCGTCAGCCCGTCGAGGCGCGCGGCGCGCGCTGCGTCATCGGTCAACTCTGCAGCCATTCGAAGTAGAACGCGCCGACACCCGCTGCGACGAACAGTCCGCCGATGATCCAGAACCGGACCACGATCGTGACCTCGGCCCACCCCTTCAACTCGAAGTGGTGGTGGATCGGACTCATCAGGAAGATGCGCTTGCCGCCGGAGGCCTTGAAGTACGCGCGCTGCACGATCACCGAGCCCGCCTCGATCACGAACAGGCCGCCGATGATGAGCAGCAGCAGCTCGGTCTGGCTCGTCACCGCGAGGGCCGCCAGCGCGCCGCCCAGGCCGAGCGAGCCCGTGTCGCCCATGTAGATGTGCGCGGGGTTGGTGTTCCACCAGAGGAAGCCCACGACCGCCCCGACGATCGCGGTCGCCACGATCGCCAGGTCGAGCGGATCCCGCACGTCGTAGCTGCGGTAGAGGTCGTCGGGGTTGAGGTTCTCGCTGAAGCGCGACTGGTTGAACTGCCAGAAGCCGATGATGATGAACGACCCGATCGCGAGGATCGAGGCGCCGGAGGCCAGGCCGTCGAGCCCGTCCGTCACGTTCACGCCGTTCGACGCCGCCGCGGTGATGAGCACGATCCACACGACGTACGCGATGATGCCGACGACCGTGCCGAGCACCATGAAGTCCAGCGGCAGGTCGCGGATGAACGAGATCTTCGTCGTCGCGGGCGTCGCGCCCTCCTCGTTCGGGAACTGCAGCGCGAGCAGGGCGAACGCGGCGGCCACGAGCGTCTGGCCGGCGATCTTGGCCCAGCCGCCGAGGCCGAGGCTCTGCTTCTTGCGGGTCTTCAGGAAGTCGTCGACGAAGCCCACGATGCCGAGGCCGACCATCATGAACAGCACGAGCAGGCCCGACGCCGTGGGGCCGTCGCCGATGAGCAGCGTCGCGGCGAAGTACCCGAACAGCGTGCCCAGGATGAAGATGATGCCGCCCATGGTCGGCGTGCCGCGCTTGACGTGGTGGGTCTTCGGCCCGTCGTCGCGGATGAACTGGCCCCAGCCGAGCCTCGTGAACAGCCGGATGAACAGCGGCGTCAGGAACAGGGTGAAGGAGAGCGACAAAGCTCCGGCGGTCAGAAGTGCTCTCACGCGAACCATTCTCCCAGTCGGTCTCCGAGGTGGCGGAGGCCCGCCGAGTTCGACGATTTCACGAGCACGGTGTCGCCCGGGCGCACCGTCGACGTGACGAGCTCGAACGCCTCGTCGGCCGTCTCGACGTAGGCCGACTCGCCGTCCCACGAACCCTCGTTGATCGCCGTGATGTGCAGCCGCCGCGCGCCCTCGCCGACGACCACGAGCTGGGAGACGCCGAGGCGCACGGCGAGCAGGCCGATGCGATCGTGCTCCTCGCCGGAGAACTCGCCGAGCTCGCTCATCTCGCCGAGCACGGCGATCGTGCGCCCCTCGGGCCGCTTGACCTGCGCGAGCGTCTTCAGCGCCGCCGCGACCGAGTCGGGGCTCGCGTTGTAGGCGTCGTTGATGACCGTGATCTCGTCGCGGCCGCCCATCACCTGCATGCGCCACTGCTCGGCGAGCGTCACGCGCTCGAGTCCTGCGACGACGGTGGCCAGGGGGACGCCGAGCTCGAGCGACGCCGCGATCGCGGCCAGCGCGTTCATGACGTGGTGCTCGCCGAGCACCGAGAAGCGCACGCGGGCCGACTCGCCGCCGGGCACCGTCACGGTGAACTCGGTGCCGCGAGCATGCACGACCACCTCGGTGGCCCGCACATCGGCCCGCTCGCCGAGCCCGAACCACACGACGCGCGCGGCGGTCAGCTCGGCCATGGGCGCCACGCGCGGGTCGTCGACGTTCAGCACCGCGACATCGGTCGCCAGCAGGTCGGTCACCATCTCGGACTTGGCCTGCACGGTCTTCTCGATGCCGCCGAACTCGCCGGCGTGGGCGAGGCCGACCTTGAGCACGATGCCGACGTCGGGTCGCGCCATCCGGATCAGGCGGGCGATCTCGCCGACGCCCGATGCGCCCATCTCGGCGACGAGGTACTCCGTCTGCTCGGTGAGCTCGAGCATGGTGGTCGGCGCGCCGACCTCGTTGTTGTAGCTTTTGCGCGCCGCGACCGTCGGACCCACCGCTTCGAGCACCGTGCGGAGCAGGTTCTTCGTGGTCGTCTTGCCGTTCGAGCCCGTGACCCCCACGATCCTCAGCCGCCCGAGCGCGCGCACGCGGCTCACGACCTCGGTCGCGAGCGCGCCGAGCGCGTCGACCGAGTCGGCGACGACGACCTGCGGCACCGCCAGGTCGAGCGGACGCTCGACGATGAGCAGGGCGGCGCCGCGCTCGACCGCGCCCGGCGCGAAGCGATGCCCGTCGTCGAACTCGCCGCGCTTGGCGACGAAGATGCCGCCGGGGACGACCTCGCGGGAGTCGGTCGTGACCGGGCCGTCCACGACGGTCGAGTCGGTCGTCGACGTGCCGGCGGTCTCCAGGCGGCCGCCGGTCGCCGCCAGGACCTCGGCAAGGGTGAGCGCGATCATGCGAGCCACCCCGCTTCGCGCAGCGCCAGCCGCGCGTCGTCTCGCGCCGAGTAGGGATGCTTCACGCCTGCGACCTCCTGGTAGTCCTCGTGTCCGGGGCCGGCGTACAGGATCGCGTCGCCCTCGCCGGCCAGTGCGAGCGCGCGCCGGAAGGCGGCTCGCGGATCCGCGATCTCGTGGATCTCCCGCTCGGGCACCGCCGCGCGGGCCCCGGCGATGAGCGCGGCCCGGATCGCCGCCGGATCCTCCCAGCGCGGGTGGAAATCGGTGATGACGAGGGCGTCGGCCCCGCGCGCCGCGATGGCTCCCATGTCGCCGCGCTTGGTCGCGTCACGATCGCCGTCGGCGCCGAAGACCATCACGATGCGTCCGTCGGTGGTCCGGCGGATGGCGTCGAGGGTCTGCCGGAAGGCGTCGGGCGTGTGGCCGTAGTCGATGTACACCACGGGGCCCCGCTCGCCGGAGACGCGCTCCGCACGGCCGGGGATGTACGCCTCGATGCCGTGCTCGGCCACCGCGTGCGCGATCAGGTCGAGGTCGTGGCCCGCCTCGACGAGCATGACGACGGCCAGCGCCGCGTTGGCCGCCATGAAGCGCCCGATGAGCGGCACGCGGGTCTCGAGCGCGCGGCCGTCGGGCGCGACGAGCCGGAACGCGGTGTGGGTCGGCGCCTCATCGAGGACCTCGAGCGTCCAGTCCGCATCGACCCCGGGCTCGGTCGCGAGCGTGGTGACCGGGATCCTCGACTCGGCGACCAGTCGGCGCCCCCACTCCGAGTCGACGGCGACCACGCCGCGGCGCGCACGCTCGGGTGTGAAGAGCTCGCGCTTGGCCTCGAAGTACTGCTCGAGCGAGGCGTAGTCGTCGAGGTGGTCGTGGCTGAGGTTCGTGAACCCCACCACGTCGAAGACGATGCCGTCGACGCGGTGCCGACTCAGGGCCTGTGCCGACACCTCGATGCCGACGGCGCGTACGTCGACCTCGCGCATGCGGGCGAGCAGGGCGTGCAGCTCGCTCGCCTCGGGCGTCGTCAGCGAACTGGTGACCGCCATGTCGCCGATCCGCCGTTCCGCCGTCGAGGTGAGGCCGGCGGTCACGCCGAGCCGGCGCAGCAGCGCGTCGAGCAGGTAGACCACGCTCGTCTTGCCGTTGGTGCCGGTCACCCCGAACAGCGTCGCCGGATTGTCGGCGGTCCGGTGGATCCAGGCGGCGACCTCGCCGAGTGCGGCGCGCGCGTCGGGCGTCACCAGCACGGGAAGACCCGACGCGGCCGCGCGCTCGGCGCCCGCGTCATCCGTCAGCACGGCCACGGCGCCGTTGGCCGCAGCCTGCGCCGCGAAGTCGGCGCCGTGCGCGTTGCGACCCGGGACGCCGACGTACAGGTCGCCGCCGTGGACCGCCCCTGAGGCGATGGCGACGCCCGTCACGTCGATCTCGTCGATCCCGCCACGCACCTCGAATCCGAACGCCTCCGCGAGGCCGCGGAGCGATCGAGGACTCGGGTGCAGCGGCCGGAGTGCCGTCGGAGGCGTTCCGGTCACGAACCCAACTTTCTACCAGGTGGCTGGCAATTCGGGCGCCGGAGCGCCGGATGGAATCGTCCGATACTTCTTCAGCACCTGGCTCATCACCTGTTGGAAGACGGGAGCGGATGCGGCGGACGAATTCATCTTAACCGGGTCCATGATGCTGACCGAAACGACGAACTCGGGGTCGTCGGCCGGGGCGAACCCGGACACCGACACGAGGTGGCCGCTCTGGTAGCCGCCGTTCCCGTCGGCGACCTGCGCGGTTCCGGTCTTCGCCGCCACCCGGTATCCGGGGATCTCCCAGTCGTCGGCGAGCCATCCCTCGAGGTAGACCTGCTCGAGCATCTGGGCGGTCTGGTCGGCCGCCTTCTCGGAGACCACTCGGCTGCCCTCGGTGGACGCGACGTCGGTGACGGCCCCGTCGGCCGTCCGGCACCCCTCGACGAGCGTCACCGGCATCCGGACGCCGCCGTTCGCGATCGTCTGGTACACGCTGGCGATCTGGATGGCGGTGGTCGAGAGTCCCTGGCCGAACATCGTCGCGTACTTCGTCTGGGCGTCCCAGGCCTCGGGCCCGCCGTGCAGGTCGCCGGATGCCTCGCCGGCGAATCCGACCTCGCTCACCGATCCCAGCCCGAAGTCGAGCATGTCCTCGTAGCGCTGCTCGTCGCTCACGCGCTCGCCGAACAGCGACATCGCCGTGTTCGACGAGTCGATGAGCATGCCGGTCATCGTGTAGTTGGTCGGCCCGTGACCGTGGCTGTCGGTGATGTCCGCACCGTTCGATGGCAGGTACTGGTAGTCCGCGGTGACGCCCGCAGTCGGGTCGCCCTTCCCGGCGTCGATGACGGAGGCCGAGGTGAGCGTCTTGAAGGTCGAGCCCGGCTCGAACGGCGCCGTGAACGCGCGCGACCCGCGGTCGTCGGAGTCGACCGCCGACGGCGAGTTGGGATCGACCGTGGGGACGTCGGCGACCGCGAGGAGGCGACCGGTCTTCGCCTCCATCACCGAGACGGTCGCCCACTGCGCGCCCGTCGCCTGCACCTGCGCGGCGGCCACGTGCTGCACGAAGTACTGCAGGTCGGCGTCGATGGTCAACTGCAGGTCGCCGCCCTGGCGCGCCTCGGAGAGGACGCGCTCGGAGCCGGGGATCTCGACCCAGTCCTTCAGGCTGTGCAGCCACGTGCGCTGGCCGTTCTCGCCGGCGAGGCACGCATCCTCGGAGTACTCGAGCCCGGCGACGGCGAGGCCGTCGGGGTCCATGAAGCCGAGCAGGTTCCCTGCGACCGCGCCGTTGGGATACCGACGGCTGGGGTGCTCGTACGGCACGACCCACGGGATGTCGAGCGCCTCGACCTTCTCGTAGGTCTCGGTGTCGACCAGCTTCGCGACGTACGCGAAGTCGGAGTCGGGGTCCTCCTCGAGCGATGCGTCGATGACGCCGCGCAGCTCTTCGGGTGAGCGTCCGATGACCGCGCCGAGCTCGGACAGGACCTGCTCGAGCGGCACCTCGACGTCGACGGTCTTGGATGCGTCGGCCGGATCGGGCTGTTCCCGGACGACCGGACCGAGCATCGCCTGCTTCGGCGAGAGCGCGATGTCGTAGCGCATGACGCTGTCGGCGAGGACGATCCCGTTCGCGTCGAGGATCTCGCCGCGCTCGCCGTAGATCGTCGCGACCCGGGACCGCACGTCCTCGGACGCGGCGTTGAGCTCGGCGGCGCGCACCACCTGGATGTCGACGAGCCGGATGACGAACCACCCCACCATCAGCACGAGCGCGAGGCCCGCCGCGACGACGCGGCGCACCGGCCGCCGGCTCACACGGTTCATCGGTCGGGTCCGCTCCCTTCGCGGCTCGGTCGGTCGGTCAGTGCGTGGCGGGCGTCGGCAGTCCGCCCTGGAGGGCCGGTGGCGCGGCCGGCGTGCCGGCGCCGGGCGTGTTGCCGTTGCCGTTGCCGTTGCCGTTGCCGTTGCCGTTGCCGTTGCCGTTGCCGGCAGTCTCCTCCGCGGCCTGCTCGGTGATCGGCGGCACGCCGTCGATGAGCGCGTTCGGCACGAGGGACGAGGATGCGCCGGCCGCACCTGCCGCCGCGGTCGGTGCGCCGAGCACGGCGCCGTCGGAAAGGCGCAGGTACACGGGATCCGAGTTCGGGACCATGCCGAGCGCCTCGGCGTTCATGGCGAGGTACTGCGGCGACTCGAGCCGGTCGAGGTCGTCCGAGAGCTTCTGCTGCTCGCGCTGCAGCTCGGATTGGCGGAGGAGCTGCGCGTCGAGCTCGTAGGCGCCCTGCGTCATCGCGACCGACAGCAGCAGCTGCGCCATGGCGATGACGCCGATGGAGACGAGCGCGACGACGCCGTAGGCGAGCCTCGGCCTCGCGCGACGCACGGTCTCGGGCGCGGGGCGGAGCCGTCTCGTGCGCTCGGGCGCCACGCCGGGCGCAGCGCGGCGTGCGGGTCGTGTCTGGGCCGGCAGTGCGCTCACGACGGCCTCCTCACTCGTTCTGCGGCGCGCAGGCGCACCGGCTTGGCACGCGGGTTCTCCGCCTGCTCGGCCTCGCTCGCGAGCTCGGCACCCCTGACGAGGAGCCGGAACTGCGGGCGATGCTCGGGAAGCTCCATCGGCAGCCCGGGGGGTGCCGTGGAACTGGATGCCGCCGCGAGGACGCGCTTGACGAGCCGGTCCTCGAGCGACTGGTACGCGAGGACCACGATGCGGCCCTCGACGGCGACGAGGTCGAGCGCGGCGGGCAGCGCTCGTTCGAGCACCGCGAGCTCCTCGTTCACCTCGATGCGCAACGCCTGGAAGACGCGCTTGGCCGGATGGCCCGCCCGCTGCACCGCGGCGGGCGTCGCATCGTGCAGCACCTCGACGAGCCGTCCCGACCGCGTGATGGGCTCGGACTGACGCGCCTTGACGATCGCGCGCGCATAGCGAGCGGCGAGCTTCTCCTCGCCGTAGTCGCGGAAGATACGGCGGAGGTCCTCTTCGGAATACTCGGCGATCACGTCGGCCGCGGTGCGGCCACGCGTGGCATCCATGCGCATGTCGAGCGGCGCATCCTTCGCGTAGGCGAAACCGCGCTCGGCGCGGTCGAGCTGCAGCGACGAGACGCCGAGGTCGAACAGGATGCCGTGCACCTCGTCGAATCCCTCGCCGCGCACGGCGTCGGCGATGCCGTCGTACACGGTGTGCACGAATCGCGCGCGACCACCGAAGGCCGCGAGCCGTTCTCCCGCGATCCCGAGCGCGTCGGGATCGCGATCGAGCCCGATCGCCGTGGCGCCCGGGAACCGCTCGAGCACCGCGGCGGTGTGGCCGCCCATGCCGAGCGTGGCATCGACGAAGACCGCGCCTTCGCGCCCGAGCGCCGGCTCCAGGAGCTCGAGCGTGCGCTCGAGCATCACCGGGGTGTGGATCCGTTCGATGTCCATGATGCCTCCCGCTCCCGGTCCTCCGGGTCCCGATCCCCATCCGTTCGTCCTGCTGCGGGGAAGTGCAGCAGGCTCGCACGGCTGGGAGTCGCGACCCGTGGACTCAGAAGAGTCCGGGAATCACCTCCTCCGCCGTCTCCGCGAAGGCCGCCTCCTGCTCGGCGAGGTAGCTCTGCCACGCCGCCGCATCCCAGATCTCCACCCGCGTGCCCGCTCCGATGACCGTGAGGTCGCGGTCGAGCCCCGCATACGTGCGGAGGTTCGCGGGGATGGTGACCCGATGCTGCTTGTCGGGGGTCTCCGCAGAGGCCCCTGAGAGGAAGACGCGCATGTAGTCGCGCGCCTGCTTGCTCGTGACGGGGGCTTGGCGGATCTTCTCGCTCATGCTCTCGAACTCCCGCGCGCTGAACACGTAGATGCAGCGCTCCTGACCTCGCGTGAGCACGAGGCCGTTCGACAGCTCCTCCCGGAACTTCGCCGGAAGAATGACGCGGCCTTTCTCATCGAGCTTCGGTTCATAGCTTCCGAGGAACATCGCGTCACCCCCATCCTCCGGCCAGGAACCAGGTGCAGGCTCCACTTTACTCCACTGTCCTCCACCAAACAACGACATTGGCCGGTTTGCGACCCATTCGCCTCAGTGCAGCCCCGGATCCACGGGGATTCTGCAGGTGGAGGGAAGTGGATGGACCAGCGCATGGGGTTGACGGGATCTGCCGATCGGGCGTATGAGCCGCCAGTGGAACGCGGTCGTGAGACGGAGTCGCGTCGGCCGGTGGCGCATCGCGTGCGGCGCAGGGAGGGAAGTGGAGGGCTCGAGGCGCAGGCGGTGGAGGATCGCCCTCGGACACGAGAAACGGGCCGATCCCCGATCGGCCCGTCAGTCGGTCTTCAGTGAGCTGCGGTCAGTCGTGCCCGTCCTGGCGGCGGTCCCACCGCTCGTTCAGCCGGTCCATGAAGCCGGCACGCGGCTTCGACTGTCGGGACGGCCCGGCCGGGCCGGCCACGCCGGAGACCGGGTTCGACGCGGCCGAGCGCTTGGACGGCGTGATGGCGACGAGCACGCCGACGAACATGAGCGCGAAGCCCAGGACGCCGACGATGAGCAGCTGCGATGCGACGCCGCCGATGAGCGCGCCGGCGCCGGCGACGGCGAGCAGTACGCCGAGGACGATGGCCCGGTAATTGGGTCGCCCACGACCGGCACCTCCGACCGTCGCGACGAAGTCGGCGTCGTTCTTGTAGAGGTTCCGCTCCATCTCTTCGAGAAGGCGTTGCTCCTGCTCTGAAAGCGGCATCTCATTCCCCTCATGCTCGGGACCGACGCTTCGTGACGCCATTCTAGTCTGCTGCGTCGTCGCTAGGCTAGGACGATGGTCCCGGCTCCCCGACTCGTCGATCTGGTGAACGAACGCCTCGAGGAATTCCTTTCCGGCCGTGCCTCCATTCTCCGCTCCATCGCACCCGACCTCGACCCGCTGTCGGAATTCTCCAAGCGCTTTCTCAGCGGTGGCAAGCGCTTCCGGGCGCAGTTCTGCGTGCGCGGGTGGGAGGCGGTCCGCGGCACGGCGGGCGAGCCGGCCGATATCGCCGCGACGGCCGAGCGGGCTGCCGTGGTGTCCGCGTCCGCGGCACTCGAGGTGTTCCACGCGGCGGCACTCGTGCACGACGACCTCATCGACAACTCCGACACGCGTCGCGGCGCGCCATCCGCCCATCGCGTCTTCGAGGCGCAGCACGCCGAATCGGCCTGGGCTGGGAGTGCGCCCGAGTACGGCCGCGCCGCCGCGGTGCTCCTCGGCGACCTGCTCCTCGGCTGGAGCGACGAGCTGCTCGACGACGGGCTGGCCGGACTCCCGGCCGGCCCGGCGGCACGCTCGGCCCGGCTCGAGTTCAACCGCATGCGCACCGAGGTCACCGTCGGCCAGTACCTCGACATCCTCGAGGAACGCGCATGGATCGCGATGCCCGACGACGCGCAGCGCGCGCGTGCCGAGCGCGTGGTGGTGTTCAAGTCCGCCAAGTACAGCATCGAGGCGCCGCTGGTGATCGGCGGTGCGATCGCGGGCGCCTCCGCCGCCGAGCTCGACGCGCTGCGCGCGTTCGGGCTGCCGCTGGGCATCGCCTTCCAACTCCGCGACGACCTGCTCGGCGTCTACGGAGACCCCGCGCTGACCGGCAAGCCCGCGGGCGACGACCTGCGTGAGGGCAAGCGCACGGTGCTCATCGCGATCGCGCGCGAACGCCTGGCATCGCCCCAGCGTCGACTGCTCGACGAACTCCTCGGCGATCCCGAACTCGACGACGACCAGGTGCGCGTGCTGCAGCAGACGCTGCGGGAGTGCGGCGCGGTCGACGAGGTCGAACGACTCATCGCGATGCACACCGAGGACGGGACGCGTGCGCTGGAGTCGGCGGCGATCGATCGCGACGCGTCGGCGGCGCTGGCCAGCCTGGCCGAGGCCGTCACCCGGCGGGCGAGCTGAGCCCCGCCCCAGCCGTCAGGCGAGCGCCTGGGCCACGCGCCGCACCTCGGACTTGCGCCCGGCGTGGAGCGCCGCGATCGGCGTGGTGCCGAGGCTGTCCTCCTCCGCGAGGAGCCACTCGAGCGCCTCGGCGTCGCTGAACCCGGCATCGGCGAGCACGATCGCGGTGCCGTGGAGCTCGGGCAACGGCGCGTCGTCGCGCAGGAACGCGGCGGGCACCTTCAGCACGCCGTCGACCCGGGTCGCGAGCAGGTAGCGCTCGTCGATCAGGCGACGGATGCGGCTCGGGGTCTGCCCGAGGCGCTCGACGAGGTCGGGAACGGTCAGCCACTCGGTCTGCTGGGCGTCGGTCACGCGTACAGACTGCCACGCAGCCGCATCCGGAGGGAACCGCCTCGACGGCGAGGCGCGGCGACGCGCGCGGATGTGTTTGACTCGCCCGCACCTCGGTGAGACGGTGACCGCATCCGCTCGATGCGGAGGGGGACCATGGACCAGCACCTGGAAGCGACGTCCGCCGGCCGGCAGGCCGGACGCCCCGACGCCGCCTCCCGCGGAGCTCGCCGTCGTGGCATCCGCCGCCTGCTCACGCTTCCCGTCGCCGTTGCCGGCGCCGTCGCGGTGACCCTCGGGATCGTGCAGCCGGCCGCGGCTGCGCCGCAGACCGTCAAGCGCCACCCGAAGCCCAGGGCGGTCTCGGGTGCGCCGGTCGCGGTCGAGGTGCCGAGCAGTGCTGCGGCCTCAGACGTCCCAGCGGAGGTGACCGTGCAGGAGGGCGACACGGTGAGCGCGATCGCCGCCCGGTACGGCCTGTCGACCGCCGAGGTGCTCGCCGAGAACGGGCTGAGCTGGTCGAGCCTCATCTTCCCCGGACAGCGGCTCGCGATGCCCGGTGGGACCGCAGCGGCCTCGACCGCACCTCCCGTGCCACGGCCCGAGATCGCACGCCACATCGTGCGTCCGGGCGACACCGTGAGCGGGATCGCCGCCGCATACGGACTCGACGTCGACGTCGTGCTGAGCGCGAACGGGCTGAGCCGGGCGAGCCTCATCTTCCCGGGCCAGGCGATCGTGCTACCCGCCGGCGGCGACGCCACGGCCGATGCCGCCGAGCCGCCGACGGTGAGTCCGCCTGCCGTCGAATCGGCCGACGATGAAGCCCCGGCCGCCATGCTCGACGTGCACCTGGACGATGCCATGCGCGTCAACGCTCGGATCATCGTCGACATCGGCCGAGGCCTCGGGATACCGGACAGCGGCATCGTGATCGCCCTGGCCGTCGCCGCACAGGAGTCCGGCCTGCGCAACCTCGACCACGGCGATCGCGACTCGCTCGGACTGTTCCAGCAGCGTCCGAGCCAGGGCTGGGGCACCGTGGACGACGTGCTCGATCCGGTCCACGCCGCCGCCGCGTTCTACGGCGGCCCATCGTCGCCGACCGTCGGCACCGCGCCGGGGCTGCTCGACGTGCCCAGCTGGTCGTCCATGACGCTCACCGATGCCGCGCAGTCGGTCCAGCACAGCGGCCATCCCGAGCACTACGCCAAGTGGGAGGCGTCGGCGCAGCGCTGGCTCGGCGAACTCGGATGACGCGACCCGAACCATCCATCGTCACGATGGCGTTGCGATCCGCAGCCGCCCGGCGTTTGCTCATCTGACGGCATACGCTCCTTCGTAGACTCGTACGGTGACCACTGCGCCAGCCGACCCGATGATCGGCCGTCTCATCGACGGCCGGTATCAGGTGCGCTCGCGCATCGCGCGCGGCGGCATGGCGACGGTGTACCTCGCCACCGACCTCCGCCTCGAGCGTCGCGTCGCGATCAAGGTGATGCACGGACACCTCGCCGACGACAACACCTTCAAGACGCGCTTCGTGCAGGAGGCGCGCTCGGCCGCCCGCCTCGCGCATCCCAACGTCGTGAACGTCTTCGACCAGGGCCAGGACGCCGACATGGCGTACCTCGTCATGGAGTACCTGCCCGGCATCACCCTTCGCGACCTCCTCAAGGACTACAAGCGCCTCACCCCCGAGCAGACGGTCGACATCCTCGACGCCGTGCTCGCAGGGCTCGCCGCCGCGCACAAGGCCGGCATCGTGCACCGCGACCTCAAGCCCGAGAACGTGCTCCTCGCCGACGACGGGCGCATCAAGCTCGGCGACTTCGGGCTCGCTCGGGCCGCGAGCGCCAACACGGCCACCGGACAGGCGCTGCTCGGCACGATCGCATACCTCTCCCCCGAGCTCGTGACGCGCGGCGTCGCGGATGCCCGGAGCGACATCTACGCGCTCGGCATCATGGCGTACGAGATGCTCACCGGCGAGCAGCCGTACGTCGGCGAGGCGCCGATGCAGATCGCGTACCAGCACGCGAACGAGTCGGTGCCCGCCCCGAGCACTCGCAATCCCGCCGTCCCCGCCGAGCTCGACGGGATCGTGCTGTGGGCCACTTCGCGCGATCCCGACGAGCGGCCGGCCGACGCGCGCATCATGCTCGAGCGGCTCCGCGAGCTCGAGCCCGCGCTCCGGCCCGCGCATCCGCGAACGGCGGCGGGTGACACTGCCATCATCGGCGCGATCGACGCGGCACCGACCGCAGAGACGCGCGTGCTCGCACCGAACGGCGGCATGGTCGTTCCGACCGCGACTGTGGTCGACGACGACGAGGCGGGCGATGCGGTGACGCTCGCGCGCTCCTCGAGTGCCCGACGCCGCCGCGGGTACTGGCTGCTCGCCCTGGTGCTGCTCCTGACCGGGCTCGCGGCCGGCACCGGATGGTACTTCGGCGCCGGCCCGGGCTCGCTGGCCACGGTTCCCGACACGACCGGCATGCTGCCCGACACGGCGACCCAGGTGCTCCAGGAAGCGGGCTTCGAGGTCGAGCCCGCCGAACGGAACGATCCGCTGATCCCCCCGGGGCAGGTCTCCGGCACCGATCCCGAGGACGGCGCGCTGGCACGCCGCGGATCGACCGTACAGCTCTTCGTCTCCCTGGGGCCGCAGATCCTCGACGTGCCGCAGGTCGTGGGCCTGCCCGAGGCCGACGCGCGCACGGCGCTCGAGGCCTTCGCCGTCGCGGAGGACTCGACGAGGCAGTTCTCGCCCGACGTCGAAGCGGGCGCGGTGATCGCCGTGCTCGACGGCGGTGGAGCGCCGGTGCCCGCGACCTATCCCGAGCGCGGGGCCATCACGCTCGTGGTCTCGGTCGGGCGCGTCCCGCCCGTCGAGGGCCTCGCGGTGGGCGAGGCCGAGACGCGCCTGAAGGCTGCCGAACTCGTCGTCGAGTTCGCCGATCCGCAGTTCAGCAACGACGTCGCAGTCGACGTGGTCATCACGGCCGATTGGCTCGACGATCCCATGAATCCGGGCGACACCGTTCGCCTGACCGTCTCCAAGGGCCCCGACCTCGTCGAGGTCCCGAACGTGGTCACCGGCCAGACCATCGCACAGGCGCGAGCGCAGCTCGAAGCCGCCGGCTTCGCCGTCGCGTCGAACGTGCCGCCCTTCCTCGAGGGCGCGGTGGTCGCGTCGGCGCAGAGCCCGGCGGCCGGCGAGAAAGTCGCGCGCGGCACCGAGATCACGGTCAACTTCCAGCCGTAGGGGCGGAGCGTTCCGGCCGGAGCGGGCAACGCTCCGGCCGGAACGGCCGACGCGCTCAGCGCGCCGCGAGCTCCTCGGCCACCAGGAACGCCAGCTCGAGCGACTGCATGTGGTTCAGCCGCGGGTCGCACAGCGACTCGTACCGAGTGGCGAGCGTCTCCTCGTCGATATGCTCGGAGCCGCCGAGGCACTCGGTGACGTCGTCGCCCGTGAGCTCGACGTGGATGCCGCCCGGGTGCGTGCCCGCGGCGCGGTGCGCCTCGAAGAAGCCCTTGACCTCGTCGACCACGTCATCGAACCGACGCGTCTTGTAGCCGGTGGGCGTCGTGATGCCGTTGCCGTGCATGGGGTCGGTCACCCACAGGGGGTTCGCGCCGCTGCGCGTGATCGCCTCGAGCAGCGGAGGCAGCGCATCGCGGATCTTCCCCGCGCCCATCCGGGTGATGAACGTGAGTCGCCCGGGCTCGCGATTCGGGTCGAGCTTCTCGACCAGCTCGAGCATGACCTCGGGCGTCGTGGTCGGGCCGAGCTTGACCCCGATCGGGTTGCGCACGCGCGAGAGGAAGTCGACGTGTGCGCCGTCGAGCTCGCGGGTGCGCTCGCCGATCCAGATGAAGTGCGCCGAGGTGTTGTAGGGCGTGCCGGTGCGCGAGTCGATGCGCGTCATCGGGCGCTCGTAGTCCATGAGCAGGCCCTCGTGACCCGTGTAGAACTCGGTGCGCTTGAGCTCGTCGAAGTCGGCCCCGCACGCATCCATGAACTTCACGGCGCGGTCGATCTCGCGCGCGAGCTTCTCGTAGCGGACGTTGGCCGGATTCGCGGCGAAACCCTGGTTCCAGGCGTGGACCTGTCGCAGGTCGGCGAAGCCGCCCTGGGTGAAGGCGCGGATCAGGTTCAGCGTGGACGCCGCCATGTGGTAGCCCTGCAGCAGGCGCGACGGGTCGGCAGCGCGGGACTCGGGCGTGAAGTCGTACCCGTTCACGATGTCGCCGCGGTAGGCCGGCAGCGTGACATCCCCCCGCGTCTCGGTGTCGCTGGAGCGGGGCTTGGCGAACTGGCCCGCCATCCGGCCCATCTTCACGACCGGCATGGACGCGCCGTACGTCAGCACCACCGCCATCTGCAGCACGGTCTTCACCCGGTTGCGGATCTGGTCGGCGGTCGCCCCCGCGAAGGTCTCGGCGCAGTCGCCGCCCTGCAGCAGGAATGCCTCACCGCGCGAGGCGGCGGCCAGCCGGTCGCGCAGCATGTCGACCTCGCCCGCGAACACGAGGGGCGGCAGCGTCGCCAGTTCGGCGGACGCCGCGTGCGCCGCCTCTGGATCGGGCCAGGCCGGCTGCTGCTTGATCGGCAGCGTGCGCCAATAGTCGAGGCCCGCGATCACGGAGGGATCTGCGTTCACGATGGGCTCGACGAGCTGTACCACTTGGTGTCCTGGGAGTTCGGGCGCAGTGCGCGCGGGGAATGGGAACGGGCGCCGCACGGGGCGACGCCGTACCGGCCAGCCTACCGCGACTGCGGAGCGCGTTGCTCCCGCACGGTGCTCGCGTAGACGTCCACGTACGGCTGGCGGCTGAGCGCCCGCAGGTCGTAGACGAGCTCGTCCGTCACGGAGCGCAACACGAACCGATCGCCCTCCATGCCGTGGAAGCGGCTGAAGTCGAGGGCGTCGCCGAACACGATGCCCACGCGCCGCACCTTCGGCAGCCGGGTTCCGATCGGCATGACCTCGGCCGTCCCGATCATCGCGACGGGCACGACCGGCACGCCGGCCTCGAGCACCATCCGCGCCACGCCGGTGCGACCGCGGTACAGGCGACCGTCGGGGCTGCGCGTGCCCTCGGGGTAGATCCCGAGGATGCGTCCCTCGCCCAGCACGCGCAGGCCGGTGTTGAGCGAGGCCTCCGACGCCTTGCCGCCCGATCGGTCGATCGGAAGCTGGCCGGCCGCCTGGAAGAAGACGCGCGTCGCCCACCCCTTGAGGCGCTTGCCGGTGAAGTACTCGCTCTTGGCGAGGAAGACGACCGGACGATCGACGACCAGCGGCAGGAAGATCGAGTCGATGAAGGACAGGTGGTTCGAGGCGAGGATCACGGGCCCGTCCTTGGGCACGTTCTCGAGGCCGACGACCCAGGGCCGGAAGATCGCGAGGAGGATCGGGCCGACCACGATGTGCTTCATGATCCAGTAGAACACCGGTGTCCTCCGTCTCGCCGAACGCCCGGCAGCCAGCCTAGTGCGCGACCGCTCAGGCGTGTTCCTCGACCCAGAGCCGCGCCAGGTCGGCCGCGCCCACCACGCCGGCGTCGTTGACGAGCTCGGCGATCACGAAGTCGGGCTCGGGGTGGTAGCCCCGCGCCGGAAGGTGCTCGAGGAAGGCCTCGCGGATCGGCGCGAGCAGCAGCTCCCCGGCGACCGCGACGCCGCCGCCGAAGACGAACCGCTGCGGATCGAGCACGGCCGACAGGCTCGCCGACGCCTGGCCGAGCCACTGGCCCAGCTGGCGCAGGGCGGCCACCGCGCCAGGGTCCTCGGCTCCGATGAGACCGCCGACGATGGCGCCGTCCAGGGCGCCGTGCTCCTCGCGCGCGCGGGCGAGCGCCTGGCCGATCCCGCCGGCATCGGCGATCTCGTTCGCCATCCGGAGGAGCGCCCTCCCCGACCCGTACTGCTCGAGGCATCCGTGCTGGCCGCACCCGCAGGCGATGCCGTTCGGCACGACCCGGAGGTGGCCGAGTTCGGCTCCTGCGCCGAATCCGCCGCGGAAGAGGCGATCGCCGGCGACGATCGCGCCGCCGACCCCGGTGCCGATCGTGAGCATGACCATGTCGCTCACCATCCGGCCCGCGCCGAAGCGGAACTCGGCCCACCCCGCCGCATTGGCGTCGTTCTCGACGACCACGGAGGCACCGACGCGCGCCTCGAGCTTCTCGCGGAAGGGCTCGTTGCGCCAGTCGATGTTGGGCGCGTAGTAGACCGTCGACTGCGCGGCGTCGATGAAGCCGGCCGCCGCGACGCCGACCGCCGAGACATCCGCTTCGTGGGAGAGCGTGCGGATCATCTTCACCACCGCATCCTCGAGCGCGGCGGCGTCGCCGGCGGGGGTCGGCACGCGCTCCGAGCGCACGATCGCGCCGAGCTCGTCGACCACGGCACCCGCGATCTTGGTGCCGCCGATGTCGATACCGATCGCAAGCGCCAATTGGGGGCCTTTCGGAGTGGGATCGTTTGGAGGGGGTGCACAAGCGTCCCGAGGCTGCCGGGGGCGCACCGACTAGAGTGTAGTCAACCCCAATGCCGAGGTTCGTGCCGCCCCGACGCATGTGCGACCCTCCCGGTGCCGAAGGAGCTACCGTGACCGAATTCGCCACAGCCCCACTCGTGGCCGCCGACCCCGACGCCAACACGACCGACCTGCTGGTCGAGCGGGCGAAGGCGACCCCCGACTCGGTGCTGTTCTCGCTGCCGACGTCCGACGGCGGGTGGAGCCCGGTCACCACGCGCGAGTTCCATGAGCAGGTCGTCCGCCTGGCGAAGGGCTTCGTCGCGGCCGGCATCCAGCCGGGCGACAAGGTGGGCCTCATGTGCAAGACCCGCTACGAGTGGACGCTCATCGACTTCGCGGCGTGGTTTGCGGGCGCCGTCCTGGTGCCGATCTACGAGACGAGCTCCCCCGCGCAGGTGCGCTGGAACCTCGGCGACTCGGGCGCCGTGGCCGTGATCCTCGAGACCGCCGACCACTTCGCGCGGTTCGACGAGGTGCACCCCGACCTCCCGGCCATCCGCAGCGCGTGGCAGATCGACCTCGGCGACCTCGACAAGCTCGTCGCCGCCGGCGCCGACGTGCCCGACGACGAGATCGAGCGCCGCCGCAACCTCGCGGTCGGGAGCGACATCGCGACCCTGATCTACACCTCGGGCTCGACCGGCAAGCCCAAGGGCTGCGTGCTCACCCACTCCAACTTCGTCGAGCTGTCCCGGAACGCCGCGGTCGCGCTCCAGGAGGTCGTGCTCGACCCCGACGGCGCGTCGACGCTGCTCTTCATCACGACCGCGCACGTGTTCGCGCGCTTCATCTCCGTGCTGTGCGTCCACGCCGGCGTGCGCGTGGGCCACCAACCCGACACGAAGCAGCTCCTGCCGTCGCTCGGCAGCTTCA
Source organism: Agromyces sp. NPDC056523 (assembly GCF_042794545.1). NCBI lineage: Bacteria > Bacillati > Actinomycetota > Actinomycetes > Micrococcales > Microbacteriaceae > Agromyces > Agromyces sp. NPDC056523. The sequence goes on along the minus strand of NZ_JBHTTM010000002.1, from coordinate 73,936 downwards.
AGCCGTCCTTCCTGCTCGCGGTGCCCCGCGTGTTCGAGAAGGTCTACAACGTCTCCGAGCAGAAGGCCGAGGCCGGCGGCAAGGGCAAGATCTTCCACGCCGCGGCCGAGACCGCGGTCGCCTACTCGACCGCCCAAGAGGCCGGTGGCAAGATCCCGCTCGGCCTGCGACTCAAGTTCGCCCTGTTCGACCGCCTGGTGTTCACCAAGCTGCGTCACGCGATGGGCGGCAACGTCAAGTACGCCGTCTCGGGTTCGGCCCCGCTCGGTCCGCGCCTGGGCCACTTCTACCACGCGCTCGGGATCACGATCCTCGAGGGCTACGGCCTGACCGAGACCACGGCTCCGGCCACCGTGAACCTCGTGACGAAGTCGAAGATCGGCACGGTCGGCCCCGCGCTCCCCGGCGTCTCGGTCCGCCTGGCCGACGACGGCGAGATCGAGGTCAAGGGCATCAACGTCTTCAAGGAGTACTGGAAGAACCCCGAGGCGACGGCGGACACCTTCAACGGCGACTGGTTCAAGACCGGCGACATCGGTACGTTCGACGCCGACGGGTTCCTCACGATCACCGGCCGCAAGAAGGAGATCATCGTCACGGCGGGCGGGAAGAACGTCGCCCCCGCCGCGCTCGAGGACCCGATCCGTGCCAACCCGCTCGTCGGCCAGGTCGTCGTGGTCGGCGACCAGAAGCCGTTCATCTCCGCGCTCGTGACGCTCGACCCCGAGATGCTGCCGGTGTGGCTCAACAACCATCACGAGGACGCCGGGATGAGCCTCGACGAGGCCACCACGAACCCGGCCGTGCTCGCTGAGGTGCAGCGCGCGATCGATACGGCCAACGAGCACGTCTCGCGGGCCGAGTCCATCCGCAAGTTCCGCATCCTGCCGATCGAGTTCACCGAGGCGAGCGGTCACCTGACGCCGAAGATGAGCATCAAGCGCAACGTGATCCTCGAGGACTTCGGGGCAGACATCGATGGCATGTACTCGGGCGCGCCCGCGACCGAGGGCCACTCGATCGTCAGCTGACGATTCCCGCACGACGACGGGGCTCCGCGATGATCGCGGAGCCCCGTCGTCGTCGTGCGGCGAGCGGATGTCGCATCCGCGCGCCGCGCGTTCAGAACCAGTCGGATTCTCGGACGGCCCGCATGGCCGCACGGCGTTCGTCCTTCTCGAGCCGGTCGAGGTAGACGATCCCGTCGAGGTGGTCGACCTCGTGCTGCAGCGCCTGGGCCATCAGTCCCTCCCCCGCGATCTCGACGACGTTGCCACCGAGGTCGATGCCGCGCACCCGGGCGAAGGGGCGCCGCGGCGTCTTGTGCCAGAGGCCCGGCACCGAGAGGCATCCCTCGTCGACGAGTTCGACGTCGCCGGAGGCCTCGACGATCTCGGGGTTGATCACGTACCCGACCTCGCCGTCGACGTTGTAGCTGAACACGCGCAGGTTCACGCCGATCTGGGGCGCGGCGACGCCGGCGCGGCCGGGCAGCCGGACGCTGTCGACGAGGTCGTCGACGAGGCCGCGCACGCGGTCGTCGACCTGCTCGACGGGTGCGGAGACGGTCTTCAGGACGGGGTCGCCGAACAGGCGAATGGGACGTTCCGGCAATGCTGCTCCGTGTTCGGGCCCGAGCACGTCGGGCAGGGTTCGAGCCCGTGCTCGACGGGCGGGGATCATCGTACGTGACGGATGGGCTCAGTGCCCGCGCTCGACCGGCAGGCCCTCGACCACCAGGGCGGCGAGCTCGCGGGCCGCGTGCTGCGTCACGGGCCGGAGGTCGCTCCAGTGCACCACCGATCCGGCCGCGAGTTGCGGGTCGTACGGCATCCGCACGATCTCGCGCACACGGGACTGGAAGTGCGCCTCGATCTCGTCGACCTTCACGAGATGCGTGCCCTGCGTGGCCAGGTTGATGGCGACCACGGCGTTGCGGACGAGTTCGCCGAATCCGTTGGCCTCGAGCCAAGTGAGCGTCTCGCTCGCCAGTCGCGCCTCGTCGACGCTGCCGCCCGAGACGACGACGATCGAGTCGGCTCGCTGCAGCGTGGCCCGCATGACGGAGTGCACGATGCCCGTGCCGCAGTCGGTGAGGACTAGCGAGTAGTAGCGGGCGGCGAGCCCGGCGACGACGTTGTAGTCGTCGGCGTCGAACGCTTCGCTGAGCGTCGGGTCGGTGTCGGAGGCGAGGATGTCCAGGCGCGTCTCGTCGCGGGAGACGAACTTCGAGAAGTCGGTGTAGCCGCCGATCGACGAGGCCTTCGCGACCACGTCGCGCACCGTCTCGCGCGTCTGGCGGTCGACGCGTTCGGCGAGCGTGCCGCGATCGGGATTGGCGTCGATCGCGATCACCCGGTCGTCGCGCGCATCGGCGAGTGCCATGCCGAGGAGTGCCGTCACCGTGGTCTTCCCGACCCCGCCCTTGCGAGTGAGCACCGGCACGAACCGCGCTCCGCCTTCGAAGCGACGCCTGATCCGCTCGTTCATCGCCTTGTGGGCTCGGACCTTCGCCGAATCCCCGAGGTTCACGACGTGCAGCGTCGCCTCATAGAGGAAGCGGTTGAGTCCGCCCTGAGGCGCAGGGCGCGTCGTGCGGTTGAGGTCGATGAGCCGGTCGGGCGTCAACGAGTCGGGCGTCTCGGGAACCTCGGCGGGGAGGAGGTCGGTGCCGGTCTCCTCGACGATCGCCACGTGGGCACCGGTGTCGGTGGTCACGCGTTCGCGACGCAGCCGGGAGGCGTCGGAGGCGAGCAGCGCGCTGTACGGCGAGGCATCGCGACCCGCCGTACGCCGATAGCCGCCGTGCGAGGTGGACGCCGCGAGCACCTCGACCGAGGTCGTTCCCGTGGTGACGGCCCCGAAGTCGCCAGGGTCGATCGCCACGTCGTCGATGGCCACGGCGACCTCGTCGTCGGGCATCTGCGGGGCCGGCGCGGGCGGGAGGTCGACGCGGACATCCACCGGCTCGCGGTCGGCGGCGTGCGCCCCTCCGGCGTCGGCGGAGCGCTCGGTGCTGCGGGAACGTGGGCGGCGGGCAACCGGGCCCGTCTCGTCATCGTGTTCAGCCACCGATTCCTCCTCGGGGGTGCGGAACGCTCCCGAGTCTATCGTGGGCGCACGACGACGAGCAGATCACCCGCCTCCACCTGCTGCGTCTTCGGGATCGCGACGCGCTCGACGACGCCCGCGACGGGCGACGTGATCGCCGCCTCCATCTTCATCGCCTCGATGGATGCCACGGCCTGGCCGGCCGCGATCTCGGCGTCCGGCTCGACCTGCAGGGTGACCACGCCCGAGAACGGAGCGGCGATCTGGCCCGGCTGCGATGCATCCGCCTTCTCTGCGGCACGGCTCTCGACCGTGATGCTGCGATCGCGGACGAACACCGGACGCAACTGGCCGTTGAGGATCGTCATGACGGTGCGCATGCCCTTGTCGTCGGCCTCGCCGATCGCCTCGAGGCCGGCGTAGAGCCGCACGCCGCGGGCGATCTCGACCACGTGCTCGGACCCCGGCCGCAGCCCGTAGAGGTAGTCGGCGGTGTCGATGACCGAGAGGTCGCCGAACAGCTCTCTGATCTGCTCGAACTGCCGGGTCGGTGCGGGGAACAGCAGCGCGTTCAGCAATGCGCGACGCTCGTCGCCGGCCTCCTCGAGTCCGCGACGCTGGGCGTGCGTCAGCTCGGTGACCCCCACGCGGATGTCGCGTCCTGCGAGCACCTTCGATCGGAAGGGCTCGGGCCACCCGCCCGGGAGGTCGCCGAGCTCGCCGGCCATGAAGCCGATGACGGAGTCGGGCACGTCGTACTTGTCGGGATTTGCGGCGAAGTCCGCCGGATCGGCCTTCACGGCCGCGAGGTGCAGGGCGAGGTCGCCGACGACCTTCGACGAGGGCGTCACTTTGGGAACGCGGCCGAGGATCTCGTTCGCGGCGGCGTACATGTCCTCGATGAGCTCGAAGTCGTCGGCCAGGCCGAGCGCGATGGCCTGCTGGCGGAGGTTCGACAGCTGGCCGCCCGGGATCTCGTGGTGGTACACGCGGCCGGTGGGACCGGGAAGACCGGATTCGAACGGCCGGTAGAGACGACGCACCGCCTCCCAGTACGGCTCGAGGTCGGAGACGGCGTCGAGCGAGATGCCCGTGTCGCGCTCGGTGTGCGCGAGCGCGGCCACGAGCGACGAGGCGGATGGCTGGCTGGTCGTGCCCGCCATGGGCGCGCTGGCGACGTCGACCGCGTCGACCCCGGCGCGACTGGCGGCCAGCAGCGTCGCGAGCTGTCCGCCGGCGGTGTCGTGGGTGTGCAGGTGCACCGGCAGCTCGAACCGATCCCGCAGCGCGGCGACGAGCTTCTCGGCGGCCGCGGGGCGCAGCAGGCCGGCCATGTCCTTGATGGCGAGGATGTGAGCGCCGGCGGCGACGATGTCGTCGGCGAGCCGGAGGTAGTAGTCGAGGGTGTAGAGGTCCTCGGCCGGGTCGAGCAGGTCGCCCGTGTAGCAGACGGCCACCTCGGCGATCGAGCTGCCCGTGGCGAGCACCGCGTCGATCGCGGGCCGCATCTGCGAGACGTCGTTGAGCGCGTCGAAGATGCGGAAGATGTCGACGCCGGTGGCGGCCGCCTCGTCGACGAAGGCGTCGGTGACCTCGGTCGGGTACGGCGTGTAGCCGACCGTGTTGCGGCCACGCAGCAGCATCTGGATGTTGATGTTGGGCAGGGCCTCGCGCAGCGAGGCGAGCCGCTCCCAGGGGTCTTCGCCGAGGAACCTGAGGGCGACGTCGTAGGTCGCCCCGCCCCATGCCTCGACCGAGAGCAGCTCGGGTGTGAGGCGCGCGACGTACGGCGCGACCGCGACGAGGTCCCGGGTGCGCACCCGGGTCGCGAGCAGCGACTGGTGCGCGTCGCGGAACGTGGTCTCGGTCACCGCGAGGGGCGTCTGGGCTCGCAGGGCCGACGCGAACCCGGCGGGCCCGAGCTCGAGCAGCCGCTGGCGGGAGCCGGCCGGCGCCGGTTGCGTGAAGTCGATGTCGGGCAGCTTCTCGACCGGGGTGACCGAGGTCGGCGCCGGCCCGTTGGGCTGGTTCACCGTGACATCCGCCAGCCAGTTCAGGATCTTCGTGCCGCGGTCCTTCGAGACCCGGCCGCGCACCAGCTGCGGGCGCTCGTCGATGAACGAGGTGCTGAGGTCGCCCGAGATGAACGACGGGTCGTCGAGCACGGCCTGCAGGAACGGGATGTTGGTGGAGACGCCTCGGATCCGGAACTCCGCGAGCGCGCGCTTGGCCCGCGTGACCGCCTGCGGGTAGTCGCGCCCGCGGCAGATGAGCTTGGCGAGCATCGAGTCGAAGTGCGGGCTGATCTGGGCGCCCGGATTCACCGTGCCGCCGTCGAGGCGGATGCCCGCTCCGCCCGGCGAGCGATAGGTCGTGATCTTGCCGGTGTCGGGGCGGAAGTTCGCGGTCGGATCCTCGGTCGTGATGCGGCACTGCAGGGCCGCACCGCGCAGCTGGATGCGGTCCTGCGTGAGGCCCAGGTCGGCGAGCGTCTCGCCGGCCGCGATGCGCATCTGGGCGACCACGAGGTCGACATCGGTGACCTCCTCGGTGACCGTGTGCTCGACCTGGATGCGGGGGTTCATCTCGATGAAGACGTGCTGCCCTGCGCGCTCGCCCGCGGTGTCGAGCAGGAACTCCACCGTGCCCGCGTTGACGTAGTCGATCGACTTCGCGAACGCGACCGCGTCGCGGTAGAGCGACTGCCGGATCTCGTCGGAGAGGTTGGGTGCCGGTGCGATCTCGACGACCTTCTGGTGGCGGCGCTGCACCGAGCAGTCGCGCTCGAACAGGTGCACGGTCTCGCCCGTGGCATCCGCGAGCACCTGCACCTCGATGTGACGGGGGCGGAGCACGGCCTGCTCGAGGAACATGGTCGGGTCGCCGAACGCGCTGTCGGCTTCGCGCATGGCCTCCTCGAGCGCACGGCGCAGGTCTTCCGGCCGGTCGACGCGTCGCATGCCGCGCCCGCCGCCGCCCGCGACCGCCTTCGCGAAGATCGGGAAGCCGATCCCATCGGCCTGCGCCAGGAGAGCCTCGACGTCGCGCGAGGGCTCGGTGGACTTCAGCACGGGCACCCCCGCCGCGATCGCCTGCTCCTTCGCGGTGACCTTGTTTCCGGCCATCTCGAGCACGCGCGTGGGCGGCCCGATGAACGTGATGCCCGCGTCGGCCGCGGCCTGCGCCAGCTCGGGGTTCTCGGAGAGGAAGCCGTAGCCGGGGTAGATCGCGTCGGCGCCCGATTCCTTCGCCACCCGGATGATCTCGGAGACGTCGAGGTAGGCGCGCACCGGATGGCCCGGCTCGCCGATCTGGTACGCCTCGTCGGCCTTCAGGCGGTGCAGCGAGTTGCGGTCCTCGTACGGGAAGACGGCGACGGTCTTTGCACCGAGCTCGACGGCGGCACGGAACGCCCGGATGGCGATCTCACCGCGATTGGCGACCAGGATCTTCGAGAACATGCAGGCCTTTCCGAATGGGGGACTTCCGCACAGCGAACATTTAGGTATCGCGTTGCGAGTAACGGTAACGTATTCGCTCGTGCACGTTCTCTCGGTCAGTTCCCTGAAGGGCGGTGTCGGCAAGACGACCGTCACCCTCGGACTGGCGTCGGCCGCCTTCGCCCGCGGCGTGCGCACGCTGGTCGTCGACCTCGATCCGCAGTCCGACGTCTCGACCGGCATGGACATCCAGGTCAGCGGTCACCTCAACGTCGCCGACGTGCTCGCGTCGCCGAAGGAGAAGATCGTCCGCTCGGCGATCGCGCCCAGCGGCTGGGCCCGATCGAACCCGCAGTCGACCATCGACGTCATGATCGGCAGCCCGTCCGCCATCAACTACGACGGGCCGCACCCGTCGATCCGCGACATCTGGAAGCTCGAGGAGGCGCTGGCCAACGTCGAGACCGACTACGAGCTGGTCCTCATCGACTGCGCCCCGTCCCTCAACGCGCTCACCCGCACCGCCTGGGCCGCCAGCGACCGCGTCGCCGTCGTGACCGAGCCGGGCCTGTTCTCGGTGGCCGCCGCCGACCGCGCGCTGCGCGCGATCGAGGAGATCCGCCGCGGCCTCTCCCCCCGGCTGCAGCCGCTCGGCATCATCGTGAACCGGGCGCGGGTGCAGTCGCTCGAGCACCAGTTCCGCATCAAGGAGCTGCGCGACATGTTCGGCCCGCTCGTGCTGAGCCCGCAGCTGCCCGAGCGCACGTCGCTGCAGCAGGCGCAGGGCGCCGCGAAGCCGCTTCACATGTGGCCGGGCGAGAGCGCAGAAGAGATGTCGGCGCACTTCGACCAGCTGCTCGAGCGCGTCCTCCGCACCGCACGGATCGGCGACTACGCGCCGGCTCCGGGCGCGCGACTCGAGCTCGATTCCGGCAGCCGCTGACGATCCGCTCGGGCGGCGTCACGCGGCGTCACACGACGCGGTCGTCAGGCGAGCGGATGCCGCGACGGCGACGCGTTCAGGAGATCTTGCGGTTCGACCGACCGCGGCGGGCGGCGAGCTCGTCGACGTGGTCGGCCTGCTGGGTGTCGAGCTCGACGAGCGTGGACTCCACCTCGCGGAGCACCTTGCCGACGGCGATGCCGAACACGCCCTGGCCGCGGTTGACGAGGTCGATGACCTCGTCATCGGACGTGCAGAGGTAGACACTGGCGCCGTCGCTCATGAGCGTCGTCTGGGCGAGGTCGTCGATGCCGGCCTCGCGGAGCTGGGTGACGGCCACGCGGATCTGCTGGAGCGAGATGCCGGTGTCGAGCAGCCGCTTCACGAGCTTCAGCACGAGGATGTCGCGGAATCCGTACAGCCGCTGCGAACCGGAGCCGGCCGCACCGCGCACGGTGGGTTCCACGAGTTCGGTGCGCGCCCAGTAGTCGAGCTGGCGGTAGCTGATGCCCGCCGCCCGAGCCGCCACGGCGCCCCGGTAGCCGGTGCCGTCGTCGTGCTCGGGAAGCCCGTCGGTGAAGAGCAATCCGAGGTCGTAGCGCGTGCGTTCGCTCCGATCGAGCTCGCTCATCCGATCGCCCCTCACCTCTCGTCGGCGCCTCGACGGCGCGGGTCCCACGCTACCCACGCGCGGCATCGGAGTCGAGGACATCGGGCCGAACGTCACGGCGTGTCGCCGGTCGGTCGATCGGCTCAGCGCGAGAGGCCGTCGAGGGCGCGCTGGAGGACGCTCCCGTGGACCACGGCGAGGTGGTCGGCGAGCTCTCGCGCGCGTTCTGCGGTGCGCGCGCGGCCGGCTGCGTCGGGGCGCCGCTCGGGCGCGATGGCCTGTTCGATCAGCGCGGCCTCGCGCTCGGCGGCCGCCCTCAGGCCGCGCAGGTGCCGCGGCTCGATGCCCACCGCGCGCAGGGCGGCGAGCGCCCGCAACGCGTCGAGCGCGTCACGGCCGTACACGTCGGCCGGGCGGATCACCGAGGCCGCGATGGCGTCGTCGAGCAGGTTCGGCGTGGCTCGCGCCTCGCGGATGAGCTCGTCGCGGGAGTAGCGGTTCGCGGTAGCTTGGACGGCCGCGGCGCTGACCGCGCCCGGCAGCGCCGGCGCCGACCCGGCGTCGACCGCCTCGAGATGGGCACGGATCACCTTGAGCGGGAGGTAGTGATCGCGCTGCATGGCGAGCACGAGGTGCAGCCGCTCGACGTCGGCCGGCGAGAACTTGCGATACCCCGCGGCCGTACGCGATGGGGTGACGAGCCCCTGCTCCTCGAGGAACCGCAGCTTCGACGGGGTCAGGTCGGGGAACTCCGGCTGGAGCTTCGCCAGGACCTGGCCGATGCCGAGCAGCGGCGGGGCGTGGGCCGGACGCCGCGCGGCGGCGCCCTCGGTCACCCGGTGCCCGCCGGCGAGAGGTCGCGTCGGGAGGCGTAGAACGTGAGGCGGTACTTGCCGATCTGGACCTCGGCGCCGTCGCTGAGCAGTGCGGTGTCGATGCGCACGCCGTCGAAGTAGGTGCCGTTGAGCGAATTGAGGTCGCGGACCTCGAACGCCGTGCGGTGGCGCACGAACTCGGCGTGCTTGCGGGAGACCGTCACGTCGTCGAGGAAGATGTCGGCGTCGGGATGGCGGCCGACTGTGGTGACATCGGTGTCGAGGAGGAATCGCGCTCCGGCGTTCGGCCCGCGGCGCACGATGAGCAGTGCCGACCCGGATGGCAGCGCGGCGATCGCCTCTTGCTCGGCGGCCGAGACGTCGCTGTCGAGCGCACTGAGCTGGGCCGCCGCCTCGCGGCTGAATCCCATCGTGGTGTCGTTCGCCGCGTTCATCTCGTGCGCGGAGGTCTGCGTGGAGGGCTCTCGCACCTCGTCGCCCGCACCGGCCTGGTTCATGTCGGAATCCGCCACCGCTAACCTCCCTGCTCAAGCGTATCGGATGCGGGTGGGCCCGACACCCGAGCAACACGCACGACGCGGGCGGTCTCGATCGCGTAGATGATGCCCGCCCACCAGTAGAGGAATGCGCCCCACAGCGTGACCGCCCAGCCGAAGGGCTCGCTCACCGGCTGCACCGCCGGGAACGCCAGTCCGAGCATGATCACCGGGAGCCCGGTGAACAGTGCGAAGGTCGCGGCCTTGCCGAGCTGGTGCACCGGGAGCGGACCGTAGCCGTGGTTGGCCAGCACGACGCCGAGCACGACGATCAGGGCGTCGCGCGCCACGATGACGATGACGATCCACCATGGCACGAGCTCGTTCGCGGCGAGCCCGATCAGCGCGGCGAAGATGTAGAGGCGGTCGGCGGCCGGATCGAGCAGTTGGCCGAGCCGCGTGACCTGGTCGAATCGCCGCGCGAGGAACCCGTCGAGCAGGTCGGTGAGGCTCGCCGCCACGAGCACGACCAGCGCTGGCACGTACTCGCCGGCCACCACGAGGACGAGGAAGACCGGCACGAGCAGCAGGCGGAGCATGCTGAGGACGTTCGGCACCGTCCAGATCCGCGTCGACACCCCCGTGTTCTGCCCACCCACGGGTCGATCCTATCCAGCGGCACCCCGCTCGAGCCGGGCGCGCAACGCGGGCCAGGCCTCGGCGAAGCGGGGATGGAGCGGCAGCGCGTCCACGTCGTCGGCCGCCGTCCACCGCAGCGCGATGCTCTCGGGGTCGGCCAGTCGCGGCTCGAAGCGCTGCGCGGCGTCGGCGACGACCGTCGTGTACGACCAGTAGCCCAGGTCGAGCACGCTCTCGAAGCGGGCGACCACGAGCCCCTGGGGCAGCCCCGCCTCCTCCGTGGCCTCGCGCAGCGCGGCCTCGAACGCGGACTCGCCGAGGTGACGTGCGCCGCCGGGGATTCCCCAGGTCCCGCCGAAGTGGCTCCACGCGGCGCGATGCTGCAGCAGCACCGCGCCGCTCGGCTCCACGACCAGCAGGCCGGCAGCGCCGTACCGGCCCCAGTAGCGGGCCCCGTCCGGACCGTGGACCCATCCGTCGCCGCTCTCGCCCGTCATCGTTCCAGCATGCCGCACGCCGCCGCGCCGGGCGCCCCTCGCGCCGCGGCATCGCGGTGCGGTGCCGGGCCGACCGGTCCAACTTTCGGTTGTTCCCGGTGCCCACCCCCGCTGCTAGCTTCATGGAACGGACCGCGAGTCCGGCACCGGCAGGCAGCGACAAGGGAGCCACCATGCAGCAGACGACCGAGACCGTCGAAGACGAGGTCGTGCTCCTCGACGAGTCGGGCACCCCGATCGGTCGCGCGCCCAAGAGCGCCGCGCACGGCCCCGACACCGCCCTCCACCTCGCGTTCTCGTGCCACGTGGTCAACCCCATCGGCGAAGTCCTGGTCACCCGCCGCGCGACGACGAAGCAGACGTGGCCGGGGGTGTGGACGAACTCGTTCTGCGGGCACCCCAAGCCCGCCGAACCCCTGCTGCACGCGGTGCACCGGCGCGCCGACCACGAGCTCGGACTCGAGCTCGAGTCCGTCGAGCTCGCACTCCCCCTCTTCCGGTATCGCGCGACGGACGCCAACGGCGTCGTCGAGAACGAGGTGTGCCCGGTGTACGTCGCGGTGGCGTCGGGCCAGCCCGATCCCAACCCACGTGAGGTCGTCGAGTACAGGTGGGTCGAGCCGCGTGCGCTCGCGACCGCGGTCGAGGCGACGCCCTGGGCGTTCAGCCCCTGGCTCGTCCTCCAGGCCAAGGAGCTGGAGCTCTTCCGTGCCTGAACTGCTCGACTCGGCGATCGACGAGGAGCTTCGCGCCTTCTTCGCCGAGGCCCGCGTGCGTGCAGGCCCCTACGGCGGACACTACGCGGCGTTGTGGGAGTCGATCGAGCACCAGAGCACGGGCGGCAAGCGGGTCCGGCCACGGCTCGTCTGGTCGGCGTACCGCGGGTTCGGGGGCGATGACCGCGGCCTCGTCACGAGGGTGGCCCTGGCGTTCGAGCTGCTCCACACGGCGTTCCTGATCCACGACGATCTCATAGACCGCGACCTCGTGCGCCGAGGGGCGCCGAACGTGGCAGGGCGATTCGCGGCACGCGCGCTCGCGCACGGCGCCGACGAACGGGCGAGCGCCGTCTGGGGCGAGACCGCGGCGGTCCTCGCGGGCGACCTGGCCCTGAGCCGCGCACATCGCGAGCTGGCGATGCTGCCGGTCGCGCGCGAGTGCCGCGAGGCGCTGCTCGACATCCTCGATCACGCCGTGTTCGTCTCGGCGGCCGGCGAGCTGTCCGACGTGGTGTCCTCGTTGCGGGGCACGACGCCGGCCATCGAGTCGGTCCTCGCAACCCTCGAGCACAAGACCGCCGTGTACTCCTGCGAGGCGCCGCTCGCGGCGGGCGCCGTGCTCGCCGGTGCCGACGACGAGTCCGTCGCCGCGCTCTGCCGCTTCGGCCGCCTGGTCGGCGTGGCCTTCCAGATCGCCGACGACGTGCTCGGCGTCTTCGGCGATCCGGTGGTCACGGGCAAGTCGTCGTCGGCCGACCTCCGCGAGGGCAAGCGCACGGCCCTCATCGCGCACGCGGCGACCACGCCGTCGTGGACCGCGATCTCGGACCGCCTCGGCGATCCCGCTCTCGCCGAGGCTGAAGCCGACGCGATCCGCGACGAGCTGCTCCGCTGCGGAGCGCTCGACGCCGCGATCGCGCTCGCCTGCGAGCACGTGACGCTGGCGCGGCACGAACTCGACGCCGCCGGCCTGCCGGACGGGCTCCGCGCAGAGCTCGGCGAGTTCGCCCAGCGCGCCGTGGAGCGGGTGCGATGAACCGGCACGAGCGCGGGTCGACGCTGGCACGGTACTCGGATGCCGCGACGGCGAGCTCGGCGACCGTGATCGCGCGCTACTCCACCTCGTTCGGCGCGGCGGCGCGCCTGCTCGATCCGGACGCGCGGCGCAGGGTCCGCTCCATCTACGCGCTCGTGCGCGTCGCCGACGAGATCGTCGACGGTGCGGCGGCCGAGGCCGGGCTCTCGCCCGAGCAGCAGCAGGCGGTGCTCGACGGACTCGAGGCCGAGGTCGAGCAGGCGGTGGCATCGGGGTACTCCGCCAACCTGGTGGTGCACGCCTTCGCCGCTGTCGCCCGCGAGGCCGGCTTCGGCTCCGAGCTCACGCAGCCCTTCTTCGCGTCGATGCGGCGCGACCTCGATCCCGCGCCCTTCTCCGACTCGGAGATCGGGCCGTACATCCACGGGTCCGCCGAGGTGATCGGCCTCATGTGCCTCGCGGTCTTCCTCGTCGGCGAGCCCGCTCGTCCCGATGACGCCCGGCGTGCACGGCTCGAGCAGGGTGCGATCCACCTCGGCGCCGCGTTCCAGAAGATCAACTTCCTGCGCGACCTCGCCGTCGACTGGCAGACACTCGGCCGCAACTACTTCCCCGCCATCGACCCCGACGCGTTCACCGAGGCCGACAAGACGGCGATCCTCGACGACATCGATCGCGACCTCGAGGTCGCGCGTCGCAGCCTCCCCGACCTGCCGCGTCGCGCACGAGCGGCGGTGTCGGCGGCGCACGGCCTCTTCGCGAGCCTCACCGCGCGATGCCGAGCGACCCCCGCGGCGGAGATCATGGCGACGCGCATCCGCGTGCCCGACGGCGAGAAGCTCGCCATCGCGGTGCGTTCGGCGCTCGGCACCGGAGCAGGCAGGCGATGATCGGCGCGTCCGAGCGCATGGTCGTGATCGGCGGGGGCATCGCCGGCCTCGCGACGGCCGCACTGCTCGCGCGCGACGGGCACCGGGTGACGCTCCTCGAGGCGCGGGACGAACTCGGCGGCCGGGCGGGCAGCTGGCAGCGCCACGGGTTCCGCTTCGACACCGGCCCGTCGTGGTACCTCATGCCCGAGGTCTTCGACCACTTCTTCCGCCTGTTCGGCACGAGCGCAGCCGAGCAGCTCGACCTGGTCCGGCTGGATCCGGGCTACCGGGTCCACGCCGAGGGCTACGACGACCCGCTCGACCTCCGGCCCACGCGCGCCGAGAACGTCGCGCTGTTCGAGTCGGTCGAGCCGGGCGCCGGCGCGGCGCTCGAGCGCTACCTCGACTCCGCGGCATCCACCTATGACATCGCGCGCCGCCGGTTCCTGTACACGAACTTCGACGATCCGCGCACCCTGCTGACCGGAGAGGTGCTGCGCCGCTCGGGCCGGCTGGCCCGGTTGCTCGCGACGCCGCTCGACCGGTTCGCCGCGCACGCCGTGCACGATCGGCGGCTCCGCCAGGTGCTCGGCTACCCCGCGGTGTTCCTCGGCTCGTCGCCCGATGCGACGCCGGCCATGTACCACCTGATGAGCCACATGGACCTCGAACAGGGCGTGTTCTACCCGCGGGGCGGGTTCTCGGCGCTCATCGAACGCATCACGGCGATCGCGATCGGCGCCGGCGTCGAGATCGTGACGGGCGCGCGCGTCGAGGCGATCGAGTTGTCGGGCGACGCGCGGCCCGCCGTGGCGGGTGCGCGCTTCCGCGATGCGACCGGGCGTGCGGTCGTCGCACCGGCGCATCGCGTGATCTCAGCCGCCGACCTGCACCACACCGAGACCGAGCTGCTCCCCCGCGCCGCGCAGACCTATCCCGAGACGTGGTGGGACCGCCGCACGTCAGGCCCGGGGGCGGTGCTCGCCATGCTCGGCATCCGAGGGCCCGTGCCCGGGCTCGCCCATCACACGCTGTTCTTCACCGAGGACTGGACGCGCAACTTCGGCGCGATCTTCGGCTCCGACCCGCACATCCCCGATCCGGCCTCGTTCTACGTGTGCATGCCGAGCGCGACCGATCCGACCGTCGCGCCCGAGGGCGATTCGAACCTGTTCGTCCTCGTCCCCGTGCCGGCCGACCCCGCGATCGGCCGGGGTGGGCTGGACGGCGCGGGCGACCGCCTCGTGGAGCAGGCGGTCGACCGGGCGATCGCGCGGATCGCCGAGGCGGCGGGCGGCGACGCGCTGGCCGATCGGATCGTGGTGCGCCGCACCGTCGGGCCTGCCGACTTCGCCGAGGACCTGAACTCGTGGCAGGGCGGCGCACTCGGCCCGGCGCACACGCTGCGGCAGAGCGCGTTCCTGCGCGGGACCAATCGCTCGCGGCGCGTCGACGGCCTGTACTACGCGGGCGGGTCGTCGGTGCCGGGGATCGGCCTGCCGATGTGCCTGATCAGCGCCGAGAACGTGCTGAAGCGCGTGCGCGGCGACCGCTCCGCCGGGCCGGTGGCCGAGCCGTCGCCCGACGCGACGCTCGAGGTCGCCGCGCGGAGCGCGACCTCGGGCACGGCGCGCGCATGACGGGATTCGCCTACCTCGGGGGCCTGCTCGTCGCCATCGCGTGCATGGCGCTCATCGACGCCCGCTGGCGGCTGGCGTTCTGGCGGGCGCCGATCGCGGCCGCGGTGACCATCGTGTCGGGCGTGGTGTACTTCCTGGCGTGGGACGCGGCGGGCATCCTGCTCGGCGTGTTCTTCCGGGGCCGCTCCGAGATCGTGACCGGGATCGAGCTCGCACCCGAACTGCCGCTCGAGGAGCCCGTGTTCCTCGCCTTCCTGTGCTACCTGACGCTGGTGCTGGTGCTGGGGGTCGAGCAGATGCTGCGCGCCCGCGCGGTCCGCGCGGACGAGGCATCCGGCTCGACCACGGTCGCGCCCCGCGAGGAGGAGCAGCGCCGCCCATGACCTACCTCCTCATGAGCCTGCCCTTCCTCGGGCTCGCCGGCGCCGGGGCGTGGGCGTGGCGCCCTCGCGAGCGCACCGCGAGGCGCAGCCGCCTGCTCGCGATGCTGATCGCCGCCGTGGTGCTGGTCGTGCTGACCGCCGTCTTCGACTCACTGATCGTCGCGACCGGGATCGTCGCCTACGACGACGCGCATCGACTGGGTCTCGCCATCGGCCTCGCGCCGATCGAGGACTTCCTGTACCCGCTGGCCGGCGTGCTCCTGCTGCCGGGGCTGTTCGACCGCGCTGCACGTCGATGGGCGCCGCGCCGCCCCACCTCCGATCGAGCGGACGCCGACCGGTGAGCGGCGCGTCGACGCATGGTGGCGGCCTCCGCCATCGCGCCGGGCAGGTGCTGCTCTCGTCGCGTCCGATCAGCTGGATCAACACGGCGTTCCCGTTCGCAGCCGCGTACGTGCTGACCACAGGCGAGGTCGACGCGCTCCTCGTGGTCGGCACGCTGTTCTTCCTCATCCCGTACAACCTGCTCATGTACGGCATCAACGACGTCTTCGACTACGAGTCCGACCTGCGCAATCCCCGCAAGGGCGGCGCCGAGGGCGCCCTGCTCGATCCGAGCCTGCATCGCGCCGTCGTGTGGGCGGGCGTGCTCACGTCCGCGCCGCTGCTCATCGCGATGCTGTGGCTGGCGGGGACGGGCGAGCCATGGTCGTGGGTCGTGCTGGCGGTCAGCCTGTTCGCCGTGTTCGCCTACTCCGTGCCGGGTCTCCGATTCAAGGAACGCCCGCTGCTGGACTCGATCACCTCGAGCACGCACTTCGTGAGCCCGGCCGTCTACGGACTCGCGGTCGCGGGCGCGGAGTTCACGTGGCCGCTCGTGGCTCTGCTCGCGGCGTTCTTCTGCTGGGGCATGGCCAGCCATGCCTTCGGCGCGGTGCAGGACGTCGTGCCCGATCGTGCGGCGGGCATCGCCTCGGTGGCCACCGCGTTCGGCGCTGCGGCGACGGTCCGGCTCGCGCTCGGCCTGTGGGCTGCGGCGAGCCTGCTGATGCTCGCGACGCCGTGGCCGGGTCCGCTCGCGGCCCTGCTCGTGCTGCCGTATCTCTGGGCGGCGTGGCCGTACCGCTCGGTGACGGATGCCGCATCGGGCGAGTCGAACCGCGGATGGCGGTCCTTCATCCTGATCAACTACTTCGTCGGCTTCGCCGTGACGATGCTCATGATCTGGTGGGCGCTGATCCGCTGAGCGGCCACCCGACCCGGCCTACGCTGGTGGGATGGCGGAGCTCGAGTCGGCACGGGTGGACGCGTGGCTGTGGGCCGTGCGCGTGTGCAAGACGCGGTCGGCCGCGACCGCCGCGTGCCGCGCCGGCCACGTGCGCGTGAACGGCGATCGAGCCAAGGCCGCGCAGCCGGTCCGCCCGGGCGACGAGGTGCGCGTGCGCCTGCACGGGTTCGACCGGATCCTGATCGTGCGACGCCCGCTCGTGAAGCGCGTCTCGGCCGAGGTCGCATCGACCGCCGCGGAGGACCGGACCCCGCCTCCCCCGCCGCGCGACGCGGTGCCGACCGTCGCGGTGCGCGACCGTGGCGCCGGACGCCCGACCAAGCGCGAGCGCCGCGACCTGGACCGCCTGCGCGGACGGTGACGGCGCAGGGCTAGCCTGAGACCGTGACCAAGGACCTCGCCCACGAACCCGAACTCCGCCGGTACGTCCTCAGGCTCGACGGCCAGGTCGCGTGCGTGCTCGACTACCGGGAGCTGGGCGACACCGTCGCCTTCGTCCGCACCTTCACCAACCCGCCCTACCGCGGCAGCGGCCTCGCCGCCGAGCTCGTGCGGTTCGCCGTCGACGACGTCGAGGAGCGCACGCAGCTGCGCATCGTGCCGAGCTGCTGGTACGTGGACCAGTGGTTCGACCGGCATCCCGACCGGCGCCACCTGCTCGACCCGCGCACGGCGTGAGCGTGGATCAGTACGAGCCGATCAGTACCAGTTGAGCGACTGCGAGTGGCCCCACGCGGCGCACGGCGAGCCGTACCCGCGCGAGATGTAGTCGAGGCCCCACTTGATCTGGGTGGCCGCGTTCGTGCGCCAGTCGGCGCCGGCGGTCGCGAGCTTCTCGGCGGGCCAGGCCTGCACGATGCCGTAGGCACCGCTCGAGGCGTTCGTCGCCTGGTAGTTCCAGCCCGACTCCTTGGTCCACAGCTGCACCAGGCACTGGAACTCGCCCTCGCCCCAGCCGTACTGGGCGGCGCCCATCTCCCGGGCGGTCTGCTTCGCGCCCTCCGGCGTGTTCGCACGCGCCAGCGCGTCGGCGGCGGCACGTGCGGCAGCGGCACGGTCGTGCGCGGCGGCTCCGTCGATCGCCGCCTGGATCTTCGCCTCGGTCTCGGCGGTCAGCGTGCGGACGTCGTCGAGCGGCAGTGCCTCGTAGTCGCCCAGCGAGGCGACGGACGAAGCGAGGTCGCCGGCATCGACCTTGCCCTCGACCGCGGCGAGGGTGTCCTCCGCGAGGGTGAGGGTGTCCTCTGCCTCGGCGTGGGTCTTCGCGGCGGCGATGCCCGCGTACGCGCCGAGCTGGTCGGTGGCGAGGCCGGTGGCCTCCGTCATCGCGGTGGTCTCGGCGACGCGCTGCCCGGCGAGCGCGGACTGCACGGTGAGGCCGGTCCCCGCGACGAGGCCGGTCGCGAGGACGGCGCCGACGACGAGGCGACGGCGGCCGTTGCGACGGCGGCGCAGCGTTCGCCGTGAGGCGGCGGGGGTGGGCGCGGAGACTCGGGGCCGGGGGGTGGTGGGGGTGATGGGGGTGGTGTGAGCGTCGATCTGCATAGCGTTCGAAGGGCTCGGATCCGGGGGTCGGGGGCCCTCCGAGCAGGGGCATGGACGGGCCCGGGCGAGGACGCCCTGGCACACAAGCCCACCACCCTGCCCCATGATTCTGAATGAATCCTCGGCTTCGGCTGGGCAGACGGTGATCGCCATGCCGTGCGCCACACTGGGTGCATGCCCCTCCCCGACCGCTCCGGCTTCCCGGTCCTCCAGCCCGCCGAACGCTGTCCGTGCCGCTCAGGACACCCCTTCGCCGAGTGCTGCGCCCCGTTCCTCGGCGGCGCACCGGCACCCACCGCGGTGCAGCTCATGCGACCCAGGTACACGGCGTACGTGGTCGGCGCCACGGCGTACCTGCTCGCCACGTGGCATCCGTCGACCCGGCCGGCATCGCTCGAGCTCGACCCGAACCTCACGTGGCGCTCGCTCGAGATCATCCGTACCGAAGGGGGCGGTCCCCTCGATCGTGAGGGCGTCGTCGAGTTCGCCGCACGGTACGCCGACGAGGGCGAGCGCGGCGTGCTCCACGAGACCAGCCGGTTCGTCCGCCGTGATCGATGGCAGTACGTCGACGGGATCGCCTGAACGGGCGCAGCCGGTCATGGCGGACGCATCGGCGGCACAGAGGCAACCCCGAGGTTGGCCACGTACCGTGGACGCCGTGACGCCGCTCGACGGAACCCCGCCCGCCCGACACCCGTCGCCCTCGATGCTGACGGCCCGAGCGCAGCGCACGCTCGACCGCATCGACGGCAGCACGCTCGACGAGATGCGAGCACTCCGCGACGAGACGGAGCGGTTCATGCTGCGCTACAAGTTCGGCATGGACGAGGTGATCACCAAGCTCTCGATCCTGCGCGAGGAGTTCAGCCAGGCGCACGCCTACAACCCGATCGAGCACATCTCGAGCCGGCTGAAGAGCCTCGACAGCGTGGTCGACAAGATGCGCCGGAAGGGCGTGGAACCCTCGTTCGACGCGATCCGCGAGACGGTGACCGACATCGCCGGCGTGCGGGTCACGTGCAGCTTCGTCTCGGACGCCTACCGGATCGCCGAGTTGCTCACCGCACAGGAGGACGTTCGCGTCATCCGGGTCAAGGACTACATCGCCGAGCCCAAGGCGAACGGGTACCAGAGCCTGCACCTGATCGTCGAGGTGCCCGTGTTCCTGTCGACCGGCGCGCATCCCGTCCGCGTCGAGGTGCAGATCCGCACGATCGCGATGGACTTCTGGGCGAGCCTCGAGCACAAGATCTACTACAAGTACGACCGGGTCGTCCCCGGCGAACTGCTCGACCAGCTCACGGACGCCGCCCGCACGGCGGCCGAGCTCGACGCCCGGATGGAACGGCTGCACCGCACCGTGCACGGCGCGCCGCCGCACGCCCGCACCGGGCCGACGCTCGCCTGAGCCCCGGTCACTCCCCCTCGGGCTTCTTCGCCCGGCTCGGCTGCACGCGAGTCGGCTCGCCGGGCATCTTCGGGAAGTCGGGCGGGAACGGCAGCTCGGTCAGACCGTCGTCGAGGTCGCGCTGCCACCACTCCAGGAGCGTGTCGATGCGGCCGGGCGCATCGTGCATGCCCTGCCACGGGTCACCGCGCTCCGCGAGGCGGGCGGGCACGGTCCGGACCGTGTGGTCGGCCGGCTCGGTGTGCTCGAGCTCGCTCCACTCCAGCGGGCACGAGACGGCCGCGTTCGCGAGGGCACGCGGACTGTACGCACCCGCCATCGTGCGATCCCGGTTGGCCTGGTTGAAGTCGAGGAAGATGCGCTCGCCGCGCTCCTCCTTCCACCACGCGGTCGTCACCTGCTCGGGCATGCGACGTTCGAGCTCACGCGCGAGCGCGATGACGGCGTGACGGACGTCGAGGAACTCGTGCTCGGGCTCGATGGGCGCGAACACGTGGATGCCGCGATTGCCCGAGGTCTTCACGAACCCGGTGAGCCCGACCTCGGCCAGCAGCTCGCGCAGGGCCAGCGCGGCCGGGACCGCCTCGGCGAAGCCCGTGCCGGGTTGCGGGTCGAGGTCGACTCGCAGCTGGTCGGGGAGGTCGGTCGCGTCGGCGCGCGAGGCCCACGGATGGAACACCACGGTGTTCATCTGGGCGGCCCACACCGCACCCGCCGGTTCGTCGACGACGAGTTGCGGATGCCGCCGGCCGCTCGGATAGGCGACCGTGACGTCGCGCATCCACTCGGGCGCTCCGCGCGGCGGATTCTTGGAGAAGAACCGTTCGCCCTCGACGCCCTCGGGGAACCGCTCGAGCGACACCGGCCGGCCGCCGTTCGCCTCGACGAACGCCGGCCCCACGGCGACGAGGTACTCGGCGAGCTCGACCTTGGTGATGCCCGCCTCGGGCCAGAGCACCCGTGTGGGACTGGAGACCCGCACGGCGCGCTCGCCGTCGGGTCCGGGGATGTGCAGGGTCACCGCGTCGCCGGCCATGGGCACGACGCTACCGCTCGCCGCCGACGCCGTGCGTCAGGCGCTCATCGTGGCGTAGCGCTGCGCGGCGCGAGCGCGGGCCTTCGCGGCCTCGACCTCGCGGTCCTTCGGGGGTGCCGACGTCGTGAGGTGGTCGAGCAGGTGCTGCGTGGCGTGCGCGATCTCCTCGACGGCGAGGTCGAACGCCGCCTGGTTGACCCTCGACGGATGCGTCGACCCGCTGACCTTGCGGACGTACTGGAGGGCCGCGGCGCGCACCTCCTCGCTGGTGGCGGCGGGCTCGAAGTTGTGGAGGGTGTGGATGTTCCTGCACATGCGGGGAGCCTAACCCCGGGCGCCGACTCCGTCGAGGGCGGGGGCGGCAGCGAGGGGCGTACCGAGGGCCGGATGCGCCGTCAATCCCCTGCCGGACGGCGGTGCCCGGGCCTACGGTGGGCAGCGGCCGCCGCACCGCGCGGATCACGGTCCGACGAACGGAGAGTGAGCATGATGCAGCCGCACGACCCGATCGAGGGCGAGTACACGGACTCGGAGCTGCCGCTGGACGCAGAGGTGCCGAAGGAGGCCGTCGCCGGCACCGACACCGTCGACGACGACGGCGACTGGGGCGATGACGACGTGGTCGTCGAAGAGGTCGAGGTGATCGAGTTCACCGACGACCGCGGCGACCGGCCGCTCCGCTAGCGCCGAGTCGCGAGCCGGCGCGATCACGACGGGTCGCGCCGGCTCGCACCGGATCGACGACCCCGGGCAGCGCGTCACGTGCCGCGGCGACCTCCGCGGCGGCATCCGCTGCCCGGCGTTCGGCTCGCCTGAGACGGCGCAACGCCATCGAGGTGGCGCCGTACCTGGCGGCGACGCGATCGCGTTCCTCGTCGACGCCCGTGATCACGTACGCGCTCGCGATGAGGACCACCTGGCTCGAGAGGTTGAGCCAGATCAGCAGGGCGATGAGCGATCCGAACGAGGCGAGCAGCGGGTTGCTGCGCGCGCCGCCGACGAACAGCCCCGAGAGCACCTGCAGCACGGTCAGTCCGAGACCGCCGAGCATCGCGCCCGACCACAGCGCACGCGCGCGCGGCCGCAGCCCCGACAGCAACCGGAACAGCCCGGCGATGACGACCGTGTCGATGACGAAGGCGACGAGGATCGAGACCGCTTGCGAACCGCCTTCGGGGAGCCATCCGACCGATGACAGGCCCAGCCAGCCGAGCGCGGTCCTGATCGCGCTCGTGCCGATGACCGTGATCGCGGCGCCCGCGACGAGGAGCAGCCCGAAGGCGACGGCGATGACCAGGTCGCGCAGCAGCTGCCACACGAAGAACGTCGTGTCATCCGGGATCCCGGCGAGCGTGCGCAGCGCGACCCGCAGCGATCCGATCGCGCCGATGGCGGCGCCGACCGTGCCGACGAGGGCGATCGCGCCGGCGATGCTGAGCGTGATCGGCTGGATGAGGTCGTCGGGATCGATGACGGCACCCTCGCCGACGAGCCCGGGGATGAGGTCGCTCACGGTGGCGACGATCGCCTCGATCGCGTCGGGATTGCCGGACAGCCAGATCCCGGCGATGGCGAAGCCGAGGAACGTGCCCGCGAAGACCGAGAAGAGCGTGCGATAGGTCACGCTGTCGGCCAGCATCGCGCCGTGCTGCTCCTGGTAGAGCAGGAACGCCCTGGCCGGCTTCGTGCTGAGCACCCACTCCACGAGGCGCGTCACCCGTGCCCGGAATCCGCCGCCTCGCGGCGCCGGGCCTCGGGTCTGCTCGTTCATGCCGTCAGGGTAGCGATGGATGCCGCGTCGGACATCGCCTTGACACGGGCGGGCCGTCAGCCGCCGTTCTTCCTCGCGGCCTTCTCAGCGCGCTGCGCCTTCGACTGTGCCCGGTTCTCGGCGCGCTGCGCCTTCGACTGTGCCCGGTTCTCGGCGACGAGCTCGGCGGCGAGGAGCTTCGCCTCGCCGACGTCGCCCGTGACCGGCCGCCACCACGACATCCTGGGATCGGCGTCGACCAGGATCGTGCGCCCCAGGAGGGTCAGCGGCACCGCGAGGATGGCGCCCACTGCGCCCAGCACGGCCGCCCAGAACAGCACCGAGGCGAACGTGATGCTCTGGCTCAGCTGGACGGCGTTGCCGATGACCCTGGGCTGGACGATGGACTGCACGACCGCGTTGACGATGCCGTAGATGACGATCACGGCGATGACGGTCGGGATCCCGCCGACGAGGTAGCCGAACACGAGCGGCGGGATGATCGCGATGAAGTAGCCGATGTTCGGGATGAAGCTGCAGATGAAGGACAGCAGGCCCCATAGTGCGGCGCCGGGGACCTGGAGCACCAGGAGCGCGAGCCAGTTCAGCACGCCCTGGGCGATGCCGAGCAGCGTGGTCATGACCATGTAACGGCGGACGCTGCTGCCGAACGAGGCGAGCGCGACCACGAGCGTGGGGCGGCGCATCTGCATCTGGCGGAGGATCGCGGGGACGAACGTGGCGTCCAGCGCCATGAGGATGAGCAGCGTGAGCAGCACCACGAGACCGAACACGATCCCCGAGATGCCGCCCAGCACGGCCGTGATGAGGTCGGCGGCGCGCGAGGGCTCGAATCCGTCGATGATCGTGGTGACCTGCTCGGGCCCGAAGCCGATCGAGGTCAGGAACGATCCGAGCTGTGCCGCGGCATCCTCGATCTGGGGGGCGAACTGCGGCAGCAGGGTGGTGAACTGCGCGAGCGCGAACAGGAGCGCGGCGAAGAAGCCGGCGAGCAGACCGAACACGGCGAGGATCGCGATGACGGTCGCGAGCCCGCGCGGGACTCCGCGGCCCTCCATCCATCGGCGGGCCGGATGCACGCAGATCGTGAGCACGAGGGCGAAGAAGACGGGGCCGACCACCCCGCGCATCGCTCCGATCCCGAACGTGACGACGACGAAGGCGGCGAGCCCGAGCAGGATCACCGTCGCCCGCGGCAGCGCCCACTGCGTCGATGCATCGATCGTGCTCACGCTGCCGTCCACGGCCTTCGGAGCCGGCTCAGGCGTGGACTTCTCGCGGTGCCACCAGCGACGGACCATGCGTCCCCCGATCATCGGGTCGTGGAGCAGCGGCGGCGGCTCCTTCCGCGGACGCTAGCACCGGAGCGACCGGGGCGTTCGGGACTTCGGTCCCCGTCGACGCACGCGTTCCTCGAAGCGGGAGGAGGCGGCCCCGGCCCAGCAGGATGCCGGCGAGGACGAGGACGAGCCCCGCGACCTGCAATGCGCCGAGCACCTCGCCGGCGAGCAGCACGCCGAGCAGCACGCCGGTGACCGGGTTGAGCAGGCCGACGAGCCCGACCGTTCCGGCGGGAAGGTGCGCGAGTCCGCCGAACCAGGCGACGAAGGCGACGGCCGTCGCGACGATGCTGACGTAGGCGAACGCGGCGACGCCGGCGCCGTCGAGCGCGGGTGGCGCTCCTTCGACCACGAGCGCCGCCGGGACGAGCATCGCGCCGCCCGTGAGCAGCTGCCACCAGGTCACCGCCAGCACGTCGGTGTCGTCCTTCCAGCGCTTGGCGAGCACGTAGCCCAGCGACGAGAGCAGCATGGCGGTGACGGATGCCACCACGCCGACGGGGTCGATGG
This sequence comes from Agromyces sp. NPDC056523, assembly GCF_042794545.1. Classification (NCBI taxonomy): domain Bacteria; kingdom Bacillati; phylum Actinomycetota; class Actinomycetes; order Micrococcales; family Microbacteriaceae; genus Agromyces; species Agromyces sp. NPDC056523. The sequence continues at coordinate 49,893 of NZ_JBHTTM010000002.1, read as the reverse complement.
CGCCCGCGTCGGCCGACAGCAGGAGCACGACCCCGGCGAGCCCGATCGCCGCGCCGATGAGCGGCACGACGCGGAGCCGCTCATCGGCGAGCAGCCAGGCGAGCAGCATCATGACGGCGGGCGAGGTGGCCATGACGGTCGAGGCGACGCTCGTCGGGAGCAGTTGCGCGACGACGTAGACCAGCGCGAAGAAGATCCCGACGTTGAGCGCCCCGAGGATCGGGGCTCGCCACCACCATGCGCCACGCGGGCGGATCGGTCGCACGACGAGCAGGAGCACCGCCGCGGGCAGTGCCCGCAGCACCGCGCCCCACAGCGGAGCGTCGGACGGCAGGAACTCGCGCGTCACGTAGTAGGTGCTCCCCCACGCGATCGGCGCGATCGCGGTCACCAGCACCCAACGCCAGATAGTTTCCATGGAAGGCACTATATCTTCCATGGAAGATAGAATCCACCTCATGACCGATCGCGTCGCCGAGCACCCCGATCACGTTGCCCGCATCATGTCGGAGTGGCGCCGCGAACGGCCCGACCTCGATGTCTCACCGCAGGGCGTGATCGGCCGCCTGCACCGGCTGGCGAACGCGCTCACCGAGGAACTCGTCGCCGTGTACGGACGATTCGGGCTCGCGGAGGGCGAGTTCGATGTCCTCGCGACGCTCCGACGCGCGGGCGCCCCCTACGAACGGACGCCGAGCGACCTGGCCGCATCGACCATGGTCACGAGCGGCGCGATGACGAAGCGGATCGACCGACTCGAGCAGCGCGGGCTCGTCACGCGACGCGCGAGCGAGACCGACGGCCGCGGGCGGGTCATCGCGCTCACGCCCGGGGGGCGCGAGCTCATCGACGCCGTCATGACGGCGCACATCGCCAACGAGCACCGACTGCTCGCCGCGATCGGCGACGCCGACCGTCATGCCCTGGAAGACGCGCTCACCCGGTGGCTGGCAGCCTTCGAGGCGCCGGCCACCGGGTGAGCGATGGTTCGGGATGGGGGCTGGATCAGTACCAGCCGACCGACTCCGAGTGCGACCAGGCGCCGCACGGGGTGCCGTAGCGGCCGGCGATATAGCCGAGGCCCCACTTGATCTGGGTGGCCGCGTTGGTGGCCCAGTCGGCACCGGCCGTGGCCATCTTGTCGCCGGGCAGGGCCTGCGGGATGCCGTACGCGCCGCTCGAGGGGTTCTGGGCGTAGACGTTCCAGCCCGACTCACGGTCCCAGAGCGAGACGAGGCAGCCGAACTGGTCGGAGCCCCAGCCGTACATCGAGGACATGAGGTCGCGGGCGATCGCCTGCGCGCCGCTCGGGTTGGCCGGACCGCTCGGGTACGACGGCGACGAGGACTCCTGCGCGGCGGCATCGGCGGCGGCCTTCTCGGCGGCGGCCTTCTCGGCCGCGGCCTTCGCAGCAGCCGCCTTCTCGGCGGCCTTCTTGTCGAACGCGGCGATGTCGGCCTTCACGTCGTCGACGCCCGAGGCGGCGGCGTCCGCCAGCTCGAACACGCGCTCGGGGGCGAGGTAGGTGTAATCCTCGAGGCTCGCGACCGTGGACGCGAGGTCGGCGGCATCCGCCTTGCCCTTCGCCGCGGCGATGGTGTCGGTTGCGACGGCGAGCGTGTCCTCGGCCTGCTTCACGGCGTGGGCCTCGAGGAGGCTGCCCTGCGCATCGAGCTGGTCGATGCCGCGGTCTCGGGCCTCGGCGAGCGCCGCCGTCTCGGTGACGCGGAGGTTCTGGTCGGCGACCGCCGACTGGACCGCGAAGCCGGAGCCGACGACGGCCCCGACCGCGACGACCGCGCTGGCGCCGATCACCATCGACTTGCGGTTGCGGCGGACGCGACGCACTCGAGCACGGTTCGCGTCGAGGGGGCGGGTGGGCGTGGTGGTACTGGGGGAACTCTTCAAGTTGCGCATAGATCTCGTAGGCCGGCCCGCACGTGCTGTCAGTACGGCCGAGCGTTCTCTCGTCTCGGTGCAGATGGGGGGTCGCCGCGGCGAAGTCGCTAGTCTGCAGACCTTTCCTCCATGAGTCGTGCCCTTTTCCTGTGAAAGTCATCCAAACGGAGGACGGTCTCCCACGCATTCGGGTACCGGATTCGCGGTCGGACGTCGGCCCGGCGCCTCACTTCCGGCCGTGCGAGAAATCCGGATATCCCTGCCAGTCCCCCGGCCCGTGGGAGCGCACGAACGCCCGATGCACGCGCTCGCACGCGCCGCGGAGCGTGGTGCCCCAGCCGAGCAGCGCGCCCTCGAATTCCGCGCGGTACCGGACCTCGCCGTCGACGCGGACGATCGTCACCCGGCCGTACTCGTGCCCGATCGAGTCGACCAGCCGCCACCGGCCCGGTTCGGGTTCGTCGGCGGCGAGAATCGGATGCCACGTGGCCAGTGCTGCTCCCTCCAGAGCGCCCCGGCCGACGTGCCTCAATCGTACGTCGCTCCGTTCACGCGCGACGACCTCGCCGCCCCGGATCGCGGGCCTCCCGCTCCCCCGACGTGTGCGACGCCATCCATGCCGCCCGTCGTCGCCATCGTCGCGCGGGGAACTCCTCCGGCCAGTGGGCGACGATGGAGTGCACGCCGCGGCGGAACCGCAGTCGCACGTCCCCGCCGAGCGCGCGCATCGAGATGCCCATCCCGAGGCCGGAGTCGTACCGGAACCGACGGCAGGGTCCCAGGTGCACCGAGAGGTCCATGTCGTCGTGCATGAGCAGGTCGTCACGATGCACGTCCTCGCGCACCGCGCGCCACGCGTCGCGGCGGAGCGCCAGGTTCGAGCCGAACAGCGGCACATGCCCGAGAGCGGGAGCGACCGTCGCCACGTAGCTCCCGAGGTAGATGGCGGACAGCAGCGGGCGGAGCGCGCGCGGTCCGTCGATGAAGCGCGCCGGACCCGTGATCGCGTCGAGCACGGCATCGTCCGTGAACGCGGAGCGGATGCGCCGGATCCAGTCGGCCGGCGGCACGCAGTCCGCATCGAGCCGAGCGATCACCTCGCCGACCGCCTCGTCGAAGCCGCGCGCCGACGCGGCGGGGATGCCGGGCCGGGACTCGGACACGACCCGGGCGCCGCGCTCTCGTGCGACGTCGGCCGAGCCATCCGTCGACCCGTTGTCGACCACGATCACCTCGTCGGGCGAATCACGCTGGTCTGCGAGCGCGGCCAGGCAACGCCGGAGCAGCACCGCGTCGTCCTTGACGGGGATCACGACCGAGATCGTCGGCGCCGGGTGCATGCGCCCATCGTGCCGGATCGACGCGACGCGCCGGGAGGGCTTGCGCGGCACGCCGGGACGGCGCAGCGCGGCGCGAACGGGACGCGTTACGCGATCCCCGTTCCCGCTCCCGATCCGCCCGGGACCGCCGCGCGGCGCACGTGGCTGCGGGCGTGCTCGACGGCGGCGGGCAGTTCGTCGAACAGGTGCCGGCGATCCCGCAGCGAGTCGATCACCCCGACGCGGCGCGCCAGTTCGAGGTGACGACCCTGGATGCCCTTCACGAGCACGGTGACGCCACGCCGCTCGAGCGCGTGGATCAGCTCGGTGATCACCTGCGCGCCGGTGGCGTCGAGCAGCTGCAGCTGCGACATCCGGATGATCACGACGTCGACGTCGCGGAGCGCCGCGACCCGCTCGAGCATGCGCTCGGCCGCGCCGAAGAACAGGGCGCCCTCGAGTCGGAACAGCGCGACCCGCTCGTCGCCCGGCTCGGCCGGTGCAGGCAGCTCCTCCCGGTGCACGCCGCTCGAGCGCGCGACCGACCGGAGCGCGAGGAACGCGGCGACGGCGACGCCGACGAGGACGGCCGTGATGAGGTCGACGCTCACCGTGATGATCGCGGTCCCGACGAACACGGCCGCGTCGGCGCGCGTCGACCCCACGACGGTGCGCACGGTGGCGAGCGGGATCATGCGCGCGGCGGTCACCATGAGCACGCCCGCGAGCGCCGCGAGCGGGATGGCGCCGACGACCGTCGCCCCGAGCGCGACCATGCCCGCCAGCAGGACCGCGTGCACGATCGCCGCGAGCCGGGTGCGCCCACCGGTGCGTACGTTCACCGCGGTGCGCGCGATGGCCCCAGTCGCCGGCATGCCGCCGAAGGCGGCGGAGGCGATCGACGCGAGGCCCTGGCCGACGAGCTCGCGGTCGGCGTCGTACGGCCCGGTGTCGGAGATCGAGGCAGCGACGCGTGCCGACAGCAGCGACTCGATCGCGGCGAGCGCGGCGACCGTCGCGGCGGGCAGGAGCAGGGAGGTGAGCGTGTCGGGAGCGACCACCGGGATCGCGGGCATGGGCAGCCCGCTCGGCAGGGCGCCGATCGTGGCCACGGGAAGCCCGGCGAGCGCGGTGATCGCGGTCACGACGATGATGCCGAGGATCGAGCCGGGGACGAGCCGGTGCACGCGCGGGGCCACGAGCATGATCGCCGCGACGGCCGCGACGACCGCCAGCGACCACGCGGCATCCGGCCACGACGCACGCAGGATCGCGTCGATCGCTCCGACGACGGCGTTCGCGCCCTCGGTGGCGGGCACCCCGACGGCGGCGGGCACCTGCTGCAGGAAGATGATGACCGCGATGCCGAGCGTGAACCCCTCGATCACCGGCCAGGGGATGAAGGTGACCGCCCGCCCGAGCCGGAGCACGCCGGCCGCGAGCACCATGAGGCCGGCGAGCAGCCCGACGACCGCGAGCGCGCTGGTCCCGTGCGTCGCGATGATCGGGGCGAGCACGACGACCATGGCGCCGGTCGGCCCGGACACCTGGACGTTCGAGCCGCCGAAGACGGCCGCCACGAGCCCGGCGACGATCGCGGTGACGAGCCCGCTGGCGGCGCCCGCGCCCGAACTCACCCCGAACGCGAGCGCGAGCGGGAGCGCCACGATGCCGACCGTGACACCTGCGACGAGGTCGCCCTTCCACGTGCGCCGCAGGTCGCGGTAGTCCGCAGTCGAGGGCAGCAGCGAGCGGATGCCGCGTGCGGCGCGTCGCGCGGCGGTGTCGGTCATGCGCGGGCCGCCGGGCCCGTCGCGGCCCGCAGCTCGGGCAGGCCCGACTGCGCGACGAGCTGGCGCTCGGTGTCCTCGAGGATCTCGCCGAGGAGGACGCGCGCGACGCGCAGCAGGTCGGCGACCTGCGGGTACGCGAGCCGGTAGGCGACCTGGTTGCCGCGTCGCTCCGCAGTGACCAGGCCGTAGTTCCTGAGCACGGCGAGATGCTGCGAGAGGTGGGATGCCTCGAGACCCGTCGCGTCGAGCAGGTCTGCGACAGGCGTCTCGTCATCGGGTGAGACGGCGAGCACCTCGAGCACGCGCACGCGCACCGGGTGTGCGAGGCCCTTGAACAGGTTGGCCTTGACCTCGTAGAGCGGACGACTGGCGTCGGTGAACACGGCGACTCCTTCATGGATTGATGAATCCATCAATCCATTATGCGCCAGCTGACCAGTCGTGATCCCGCACGACGGTTGCCGAATGCGTTTTCCCCCAGCAGACTGTCCGCCATGGGCGAGCCGGCCGCGCCCCCGTCACCTCCGCTCGTGTTCGACACGCGCGGAACCGCGCCGCGCGATCGCATCGCGCTGACCCGGGAGATCGCGCGCGGCCTGCCGACGCCGGTCGACCTGGTCGCGCCCGAACCGGACCGGTTCCGGCTCCGCGTCGCGACTCACCGCCTCGGGACCATCTCCCTCCTCCGCAACCAGGGTGTCGGCGCGAGCGTGTCGAGGAACGAGCGGATGTCCCGACGTGCGCCGCATGCTCGGCTCATCGTGGGCATCGCCGAGCGCGGCGGCGCCCCGGATGGGGCCGCCGGCCGACCCACCGAGCTCATGCTGTACTCGTCGCGCCGCAGCTACGTGGCGCGACTCGACGGTGTCCGACGCACGTTCGTGTCGGTGGACTACGACGACCTGCGGCTGCCCGCTCGGATCGTCGAAGCACGCCTCCATAGGCCGATCGACGCGCGGAGCGGCATCCCCAACGTCGTCGCGACCTCGCTGCTGGCGATCGCCGACCTCCGATTCGGCGAGCGCGCGGTCGATGCGTCTCCGCTGACGCGGCCGGTGATCGAACTCGTGCGGACGCTGCTGACGGTCACGGCGGGCGACGAGTTCCGCGCGCGCGAGCCGATGCGTGCGACGCTCGGCGAGCGCATCCTGCGGTTCATGGAGGACGGGCTCGCCGACCCATCGTTGAACGTCGGCGTCGTCGCGCGCGCCCACCACATCTCCGATCGGTACGTCTACGCGATCCTGCAGTCGATGGGCATCGTCTTCGGCGACTGGGTGCGCGGGCGTCGCCTCGAGGAGTGCGCGGCGATGCTCTCCGATCCGTCGTCGCGCGCGCTCACGGTGTCGGACATCGCGTTCCGCTGGGGATTCCGCGACCACTCCGCGTTCTCGCGTGCGTTCCACCGGTCGTACGGCGTCACCCCGAGCGAGTGGCGCCGGCGCTGGTCGTGAGTCGGCCGGGGGCCGCGCACGACGGCGGGATTGTGCGGACTCGGCACAGTGCGAGTGCGAGCTGTGCCGAGCGACCGGTGCGCGGACGACGTAGGTTCGCCGGGACCCGACCGGCATCGACGCCACCTCCCGGAAGGAACCCCGCATGTCCACCATCGTCCTCGTCCACGGCGCCTTCGCCGACGCATCCGGATGGAACGACGTCATCACCCGCCTGCAGGGCGACGGCCACACCGTGATCGCGCCCGCCAACCCGCTCCGCGGCCTCCAGTCCGACGCCGCATACCTCCGCGCGTTCCTCGAGACCCTCGAGGGTCCCGTCGTGCTCGTCGGCCACTCGTACGGCGGCGCGGTGATCACCAACGCGGCGACCGGCCTGGAGCACATCGCCGCCCTCGTCTACATCGCGGCGTTCGCCCTCGACGAGGGCGAGGCGGTCGGGCAGGCGACGGCGCTCGGCGGCGACGCGCCCGACCTGCTCGCCGTCACGGTCATCCGCCCGTTCCCCGGCGCCGCCGAGCGCGACGGCGACGCCTACCTGAACCCCGACGTCTTCCCGCAGGTGTTCTGCCAGGACCTCGCACCGGAGCTCGCGACGGCGATGGCCGCGGCCCAGCGCCCCGCGGCGCTCGCCTCGCTCGTGCAGCCGTCGGGGCCGCCGGCGTGGCGGAGCATCCCGAGCTGGTACCTCGTCGCGTCGTCCGATCGGGTCATCCCGCCGGCAGCCGAGCGCGTGATGGCCGAACGGGCCGGAGCGACGACCGTCGAGATCGAGAGCTCGCATGTCGCCATGATCAGCCATCCCGACGAGGTCGCCTCGCTCATCCGCGACGCGGTGGCGGCAACGGTGCCGGCGCCGGTGGGCTGACCGGGATCCCGGCCGCGCGGGCGGGTTCGCTGTACGCCCGCGCGAGGTCGGCGACCGTCGCGTGCGCGTTGAGCCCGCTGGGATTCGGCACCACCCAGAGCTCGGCCCCGCCGAGCGTCTCGTCCTGGCGTCCGGCGCGCGCCTTCGGCCGGTCGAATCCCTGCCGGTAGGCCGTGAGGCCGACGACCGCGACGACCCGCGGATGCCACCGCGCCACGTCGTCGGCGAGGCGCACGGCACCGGCGCGCAGCTCGGCCCGGTCGAGCTCGTCGGCTCGGGCCGTCGCGCGGTGCACGAGGTTGGAGATGCCGATCCCGGCGTCGAGGAACATGCGCCGGTCGTCCTCGGTCAGGCCGTCGGCGAAGGCGGGCAGTCGGGGAATCACGCCTGCCACGACGAGCGCGGGGTAGAACCGGTTCCCGGGGTGCGCGAAATGCGTGCCGGTGGCGGCCGTCCAGAGCCCCGGGTTGATGCCGACGAAGACGAGTCGCGGGTGGGCGGGCATGAGGTCGTCGACGCTCCGGTCGCGGAACGACTGGAGCTCGGCGCGCGTGAATCCCATCGACATCCCTACTTCGAACCGGTCCCGACGACCTCGGCCGCCCTGGCGACGCGCGCGATCAGCGCACGCGTGGCGCGCACGTGCGCGCCGGTGCCCATGAGCAGGGCGCGGTACACCGCACCTCGCAGGCCCGGGAAGATCGCGCGCGTCTCGGCGCGCAGCCGGCTGCGGCCGGCGCCGACCTCGTCGATGCGGAACACGAGCTCGTAGTCGGAGTAGCGGTGCAAGCCGGAGAGCACCAGCATCGACGGGCGCTCGACGGTCACGACGTGGAATCCCGGCACGGCGGACCATGGCGCGAGCGGTCGCGGGCCGGATCGGGTGGTGTCCTCGCAGCCGAGCAGGCGTGCGAACCACGGACTGCCGACCGATTCGACCACGCGCTCGAGCGCCGACCACACCGCCTCGCGATCTGCGGCGACCTCGACCGCGTGCTCGTCGACGTACGGCAGCTCCAGCACGAGGCCGGCCCGGCGGAGGTGGTCGACGAGATGGGTGGTCAGGTGCATCCTGTGGAGCTCGTCCGCGCCGACCCACCGCGCGTCATCCGCGTCGTCGCCGTGGCGGAGCACCCCGCCCGTGACGCTCGCGGCGAAGTCGTGGACCTCGAACTCCCGCCCGTCACCGGTCGGCACGCGTACGGTCCACAGCTCACGCCCGACCTCGACCTCGAGACCCGTCTCCTCGCGCGCTTCCCTGGCCGCAGCTGCCTCGAACGATTCGCCGCGCTCGACCCGCCCACCCGGGACCGACCAGCGACCCCGCTGCGGCGAGCGCCCGCGCTTGACCAGCAGCACCCGGCCGACGTCGTCGACGATCACTGCGCTCGCGCCCGGAACGACCTCCATGCCACCACCGTAGGCGGCTCGGCGCGGCACCTCAGCGCGCCAGCACCCGGGTCGGCGTGACGGGCCACGGGAAGAGGCGGGTGCGGGCGACGCCGAGGATCTCGCTCGCCGGCACGAACGACTCGCGCCACTGGCGAGCGTCATGCGAATCGTCGCGCCGGTCGCCGAGCACGAACACCCGATCGCCCGGCACCGTGAACGAACCGCGGAACGCCCGGGAGCGGCGTGCGTACGGCTCGAACAGCGGCTCTCCGTTGAGCACCACCACGCCGTCCTCGGCGAACCGGACGTGGTCGCCCGGCAACGCGATCATCCGCCTGATGCGGGGCTTCGGATCATCCGGGACCCGGAACACGAGGATCTCGCCGCGGCGCAGCCGCCTGACGCCGCGCACGCGGCTGGCCAGCAGCACGTCGCCCTCCTCGAGTGCCGGGCGCATCGCATCGGACCGCACCACCGTCATGAATGCCGCAGGACGGATGTCCACCGATGCTCCCTCCGGCCCGCGAGGGCAGCGGCGCCACGCGCCAGACTAGGGCTCCTCGGGATCGCCCTCGCACGACTGTCCACAGGCCAGGTCATCGCGCACTGAAGGCGTCGAGGAACCGATCGCGGAATGCGCTCATCGGCCAGACGGGCGCATCCGGCGACGGCAGCATCCCGTCCTGCCACCGCCAAGCCTCGATAGACTCGAAGACGGCCGCGTCCTTCGAGATGATGCTGATCGGCACGTCGTGACCGGCCTCCTGCCCGCTCACGATCGTCGCGGGCTGGTGGTCGCCCAGCACCACCAGCACGAGGTCGGGGTCCTCGCATTCGTCGAGGAACGCGAACAGCGCGCCGAGCGAGTACTCGATGGACTGCGCGTACGCCCGCCGCACCCGGTCGGGGTCCTGCCAGACCTCGGTCGCGGACTCCCCCCGGGCGAACTGGCGCTCGAACACGGCGCTGTCGTCGGCCTCGGACCACGGCACGAGCTCCGGGAGCGGTGCCCACGGCGAGTGCGAGGAGACGAGGTCGATCTCGGCCATGACCGGCCGGGCATGGTCCGCGAGCTCATGGTCGTCGAAGTACTTCAGGGTGTACTGATCGGGAACTCGTGCATACCCGAACCTCGGCCCTCCGTAGCCCACGTCGTTCGCGTCGACCATCGAGTCCCAGTGGTAGAACGAGGTGCCGAACGGCCACGGTTTCGTGTTCGACGGGATGACGCCGACCGTGCGCCATCCGGCTCGCCCGAATGCGTCGCTCAGCGTGAACCGATCGCTTCGGATCACCCTGCTGTAGAGCGCCTGCCGGTCGACCCAGAGCCCGGTGTGCAGCGACGAGTGCGCGAGCCAGCTGAGGCCCCCGAACGTCGGCGAGGTGAGGAAGCCGCTCTGCGAGGAGTAACCGTCGGCACGGAGCTGCGCCTCGCCGTCGCGCAGCACGCGGCCCACGCCCTCCGACACGCCGGGGCCCTCCACGGCCACCCTGCCGTAGCTCTCGATGAAGACGAACACGACGTCCTTGCCCTCGAGCGACGTCAGCAGCTCGGAACGCGGCGTGTCGCGAAAGGGGTCCGTCGCGATCTGGCGCGAGAGTTCCGCGGCGGCCACGAGCCCGTCGGCGGCGTGGGAGACTGACGCGCTGATCGCCTGGACGGACGCTGCCGCCGCCGGCTGCCTCGCGGCGAGCGGCGCGGCCGCCATGGCGGCGACGATCCATGCGGCGGTCACGGCCGAGATCACCGCCGTCCCCGTCGCGCGACGCCGCAGGGCGGCCCCCGCGCTCAGCGCCGCCCATGAGAGCGCAAGCACCAGCCCGACCGCGATGACGGCGAGGAGCACGACCACCCCCCTCGCGGCGCCGACGCCGATCGATCCCTCGAGGACCCCGAAGGCGTCACCCAGCTGCTGCCAGTCGAGCGGATCGAAGGGGATGTCGAGCACCGACTCGTACCCGGCGTCGATCGCGGCGAAGACGATCGCGAGCACGACGACGATCCCGAAGCCGATCGCGACGACGCCGCGTGCGAGACGCCAGGGAAGCAGGCAGAGCAGGGCCAGCACGAGGATCGACTCGCCGGGCAGGCCGATGAGCGCGGCCGCATCGCCGTCGGCGAGCGCTCCGGGCAGGAGCGGAACCAGGACGAGGAGCAGGATCGCGAGCGCGAGCGAGACCCGTCCGCGCACCTGGGGTCCCCACGCGCGTGAACTCTTTGCCGTGCTGTCTCGTGTCATCGCTAGCGTCTCCGCCGGAGGCCTCGATCGGAAGCGGGTTCGACCATGACTGCGAACACGGGTGCCATGACCCGAAGCCCCAACACGACCCTTCTGTGGACCATGCGGATCCTCAGTGCGATCGTGCTCCTCATCGTCGGCGGGATCCACCTCTACCTGGTCTTCGTCGGTGTCGGCGGCGTGCTCGGCGTGCTGTTCGTCCTGAACGCGATCGCGGGGCTCGTCCTGGCGATCGGGATGCTCGTGCTGCACGGTCGACTCCTCAGCATCACCACCGTGCTGAGCCTGCTCTTCGTCATCGCCACGCTCGCGGCGCTGCTGCTCGCGCTCACGGTCGGGTTCTTCGGCATCACCGAGACGTGGGACTTCACCCTCGTCCCCGAGACGGTCGTCATCGAGTCGATCGGCATCGTGGTGCTCGCCATCGCCACGGCCGTCGTGCTCCGCGCCCCGCGGACCGCGTGACCGAGGCCGCTCCGCACCCGGGCCGGCGGGCGCGTCGATCACGACGCGTCCACCTCCGCCGGCCGAGTGCGGCGCGCGCCGGGTCGAGCGCCGCTGCGGCGACCGTGGAGCGCGAGCCACAGGACGTCGCGGCCGAAGGACTCGACGAGCAGCGCCAGCGCAACGCCCACGAGCACGCCGGCGATGCCCGGGACCACCACGCCGGACGCCGCCAGCGTCAGGGCGATGCCCTGCACTGCCGTCACGACCTTGCGCCAGTACCTGGGCGGGAGTTGTCCGCGCAGCCACGGCAGCAGCCATCCCGCCACGACGAAGGCGTAGCGCATCAGGCCGATCGCCAGCACCCATGGCCCGAGGTCCTGCGCCACGTAGGCGCTGAGCCCGAACAGCAGGAACGCGTCCACCTCCATGTCGAACCGAGCGCCGAGCTCGGTGATGGAATCCGTTCGACGCGCGACCCGGCCGTCCACGGCGTCCAGCACGAGGGCCGGGACGACCAGGCCGATCAGCAGCGGAACGGAGACCGGCTCGACGAAGGACGCGGCGACCAGGCCGGTGATGATGCCGACCAGCGCCGATCTGGTCGCCGTGATGACATTCGCGGCGCCGAAGCGAGCCGTGCGGCGGCGTCGCAGCGCCCTGAGGAGGATCGCGGTGCTCGCCGTCAGGTACGCGAGCGCCGCCATCCAGCCGATCGCAGGCAGCTGCGCGACGGTCCAGATCGCGGAGATGACCGCCGCACCGAGCGCCGCCAGCCCGACCGGCACGAGCTGAACCTCCGGGCTCGCCATCACGTGCCCTTGTCCAGGAGCATCTCACGGAGCATATTCATGAATACGGAGAGGATCCCCGGAAGGTTCACCGAAGGGAGCGTGCGGGTGGGAGAGGCCGTGGCGTTCTGGATCGACGAGCCGGGCGTCGGGGCGCTTCGCCGGGGGCAGCTCGCCCAGCGGGGCGACGACGATGTGCTCGTGCGCACCAGCTGGACGGGGATCAGCCGCGGCACCGAGGCCTCGGTCTTCGGGGGGCACGTGCCGACCAGCGAGCACGAGCGCATGCGCGCGCCGTTCCAGGAGGGCGACTTCCCGGGACCGGTGAAGTACGGCTATCTCAACGTCGGCGTGGTGGAGGACGGGCCGGAGCCGCTCCGGGGCCGCACGGTCTTCACGCTGTTCCCCCACCAATCCGCGTTCGTCGTTCCTTCCGATGCCGTGGTTCCCGTCCCCGACGGCGTGCCCGCCCGCCGGGCGGTGCTCGCCGGGGCGGTGGAGACGGCGGTCAACGTGCTGTGGGACGCGGGCCCGCTGGTCGGCGACCGGATCACGGTCGTGGGCGCCGGCATGATCGGATGCTGCGTGGCGCGGGTCGCCCGCGGCATCCCCGGGGTCGACGTGGTGCTGGTCGACGTGGATACCTCGCGCCGCGCGATCGCCGATCGGCTCGGCGTGGGCTTCGCCGAACCGGGCGACGCCCCGCCCGATCGCGATCTCGTCGTCAACACGAGCGGATCGCAGGCGGGACTGCAGCTCGCCCTCGAGTCCGTCGTGACCGACGGCGAGGTGGTCGAGGCCAGCTGGTACGGCGACCGCCCCGTGACCCTCGCGCTGGGCGCCGACTTCCACTCGCGTCGCCTGACGATCCGGTCGAGCCAGGTGGGTGCGGTCGCCCGACGCCGACGCGGCACCCGGACGACGCGCGACCGGCTGACGCTCGCACTCGACCTCCTGCACGACGAGGCGTTCGACGCGCTGCTCACGGGACGCTCTCCGTGGACCGACCTTCCCGCCGTGATGGCGGAGCTCGCAACCGGGCGGAGCACGGAGCTCTGCCACACGATCGATTGGACGGACGCCCCGTGACCTTCACCCTGACCGTCCGGGACCACATGATGATCGCCCACAGCTTCTCGGGCGAGACGTTCGGACCGGCGCAGCGCCTGCACGGTGCGACCTTCATCGTGGACGCGTCGTTCCGGGCGAGCGAGCTGGACTCGGACGGCGTGGTCATCGACATCGGACGCGCCGCTGAGGCGTTGGGCGAGATCACGGGTGCGCTGACTTACCGCAATCTGGACGACGAACCGGAGTTCGCCGGCATGAACACCACGACCGAGCGGCTGTGCCAGGTCATCGCCGATCGCCTCGCCGAGCGCGCAGTAGACGGACGGCTCGGTTCCGCCCGCGGGCGGCTGTCGTCGATCGAGGTCACCCTCCACGAGTCCCACATCGCGTGGGCGAGCTACGAGCGGAGGTTGTGAGCGGCATGACGGACGCGACCGTGCACTTCCTCGTGCCCGACGGCATCGACGATGACGCGCGCGTCAGCGGCGGCAACGTCTACGACCGGCGCATCGCGGAAGGCCTGCGAGCACGGGGCATCGACGTGCGGATGTCGCGCATCGCCGCAGGCGCCGGGACGGATGTCGCGCACGCGATGGCGAACCTGCCGCGCGACGCCGTCGTGCTGATCGACGGGCTGCTCGCCGTCGCGGCATCCGACGTCCTGCACGCGCAGTCGGCCGGCCTTCGGATCGTGGTGCTCGCGCACATGGTCGCCGGTGCGCTGTCCGAGTCGCGCGGCGCGCGGAGCGACGAACGGGAGCGCGAGGCGCTGCACGCCGCGCGAGCCGTGATCGCGACGAGCGAGTGGACCCGCTCGGAGCTCATCGCCCGGGGTCTGGCGGAGCCGGGTCGGATCGCAGTCGCCCATCCGGGCACGGATGCGGTTCCGGCGGCGCCGGGCTCCGAATCCGGCGCCCGGCTGCTCTGCGTCGGCGCCGTCGCACCCCACAAGGGACAGGACGTCCTCGTCGCTGCGCTGGCGGGCATGACCGACCTGCCCGACTGGACCTGCGCGATCGTCGGATCCCGCGACGCCGACCGCGACTTCGCCCGCCGGACGACGGCCGCGATCCGATCCGCCGCGCTCGGACCGCGAGTCGCGCTCACCGGCGTGCTCACCGGTCGGGAGCTGGAGGACGCGTACCGCACGGCCGACCTCGTCGTCGCGCCGGCGCGGGTGGAGAGCTACGGCATGGTCGTCGCCGAGGCGCTGGCGCGTGGCATCCCGGTCGTGGCCTCACGCGTCGGCGGCGTGCGGGAGGCCATCGCAGGGCGACCAGGCGGCGTCCTCGTCCCGCCCGACGATCCCGGGGCCCTGCGCGCGGTCCTGCGTCGATGGCGGGAGGACACCGGCTGGCGTGCCGAACTCAAGGCGGACGCGCTGCAATCGCGCACGGAGAGGCGCACGTGGGATGAGGCCGCAGGCATCGCCGCCACCGTGCTCGGCGAAGTCAGCGGACCCGCGAACGTCATCGGACCCGAACGGCGGGCCGCCGGATGAGCGAGATCATCGAGGTCAGCGGCGAGTGGCTGGCACTGCGCGAGCCCGAGGACGCCCGAGCCAGGTCGGAACGGCTCGCCCGTGCCGCCGCCCGCCGGCTCGGACCGGGTCCGACCGCCATCCATGACCTGGGGAGTGGGACGGGCTCGATGATGCGATGGCTGGCGCCGCTCCTGCCCGGTCCGCAGACGTGGGTCCTGCACGACTGGAACACCGACCTCGTCGACCGTGCCGTGAACGGCGTCGTCCCGCGCGATTTCGACGGCCGGCCGGTGGCGATGCTGACGCGCACCGGGACGCTCGCGGATCTCGATGCCCAGGATCTCGCGGGAGCGTCCCTCGTGACCGCGTCGGCCCTGCTCGACGTGCTCACGTCGGAGGAGATCCGCGCGGTCATCCGGGCGTGCGTCGGCATCGGATGTCCCGTGCTGCTGAGCCTGAGCGTGACCGGCGAGGTACGCCTCGACCCCCGGGATCCGCTCGACGACGCGGTCGGGTCCGCCTTCAACGCACACCAGGAGCGCGATGCCGGCCGACGCCGGCTCGCCGGGCCGTCCGGCATCGCACTCGCGCACCGCCTGTTCCTCGAGGCCGGCTGGAACGTCCGCACGGCCGGCAGCCCGTGGCGGCTCGGCGATCACGATCCTCGCCTGCTCGAACAGTGGTTCGACGGATGGCTCGACGCGGCGCTCGAGCAGCGCGCCGACCTCCGAGTCGACGGCGTGGCGTACCGCGAGCTGCGTTCTGCGCAGTGGCGGCGCGGTGCGCTCTCCGCCCTCGTCGTGCACACCGACCTCCTGGCGTGGCCCTGATGTCCCTGACGAGGAACGCACCCCGGATCCGCGCGATCCTCTCATCGCCGTGGTTCCGGCTGGCGGCACGGACGCTCGTCGGCGTCGGAGTGCTGATCGCCGTCGTCGCCCACGTCGGCTCGGAACCGTTCCTGCGCGGCCTGTCGAGGATCGATCCCGGGCTGATCGTCGTCGCCCTCGCGCTCTCGGCCGTCGCCACGGTCGCGGCGGCGTGGCGCTGGAGCATCATCGCGGGTCGACTCGGCGTCGGCCTGGGCGTCGCCGAGGCCGTCGGCAGGTACTACCGCTCCCAATTCCTCAACACCGTGGTCCCCGGCGGCGGCGTCGTCGGCGACATCGACCGTGCTGTCGCGCAGGGGCGCAGCGCGGGGAACGTCCCGCAGGCCGCTCGCGCCGTCGTGATCGAGCGCACCATGGGGCAGATCGTGCAGGTCGCGCTCGCGGTCATCGTGCTCGTCTACCTCCGCTCGGAGTTCCAGGGCGTCCTCTTCCCGGTGCTCGGCATCGGCCTCGCCGTGCTCCTCGCGGCGGCGCTCGCGGCGGTCGCGTGGAGCGGTCGGGCGCGACGTGCGCTGCGCCGCGAACTCGACGAGCTCGCAGCGGGCGTCGGGTCGCCCGGTGCGTTCCTTCGCGTCATCCTCGCTTCGATCGTCGTGGTGGGATGCCACGCCGCGACACTCGCGGTCGCTGTGACGGCGGTCGGGGCGAGCGTGCCGCCGCACCGCCTCGCCGCCCTCACGCTCGTCATCCTGCTCGCCGGATCCATTCCGCTGAACGTGGGCGGATGGGGTCCGCGCGAAGGCATCGCGGCCTGGGCGTTCGCCGGCGCCGGGCTCGGCGCGTCCACCGGCGTCGCCGCATCCGCCCTGTTCGGCGTCCTCGTGATGATCGCCGTCGCACCGGGTCTCGTCCTCGTGGTGGGGTCGGCGGTGCACCGATCCCATGCCCACCCGCCGTCGCACGTACCGCTCTTGGCCGGCGCGGAGCGGAGGATGGGATCGTGATCGACCGTCCGTACGTGATCCTCAGCGCCGCGATGTCCATCGACGGGTTCCTCGACACCGCCGTCCCTCCGCGCCTCGCGCTCTCGAACGCGGAGGACTTCGATCGCGTCGACGAGGTGCGCGCGCAGAGCGACGCCATCCTCGTCGGTGCGCGGACCGTGCGCCTCGACAATCCGAGGCTGCTCGTGCGGAGCGAGGAGCGACGGCGGCGACGCGAGGCCGAAGGCCTGTCGTCATCGCCGTGGAAGGTGACATTGACGGCGACCGGCGACCTCGACCCGGGCGCCGACTTCTTCACCTCCGGACACTCGACGAAGCTCGTCTACTGCCCCCGATCGACCTCCGACGAGCTCCGGAACCGGCTGGGCGAACACGCCACGGTGGTCCCCCTGGGCGACGAGGTCACCGTGGCGGCGCTCGTCGGCGACCTGCACGACCGGGGGGTGCGCTCGCTCCTCGTCGAAGGCGGCGGAACCACGATCACGCAGTTCCTGGCGTCCGACCTCGCCGATGAACTCCAGTTGGCCATCGCCCCCTTCTTCGTGGGCGACCGGCACGCCCCCCGTCTGATCGGCGACGGCACGTTCCCGTGGAACGCCGACCGCCGCGCGCCCCTCGCCGAGAGCCGTCGAGTCGGCGACATGGTGCTGCTGAGGTATGCACTGTCCGAGCGCTGCGATCGCTGAGGCGGCTCGGGGCGATCGCGACCGGTGCGGAGGTCGAGGTCGACGGGGCCGGCGGCGTGGTGACCCTGGCGTGGTGACCCTTCCGACGCACGATCGATAGGACCGGGCTAGCAACCCCAACCCACCCCTGTCAAGGCCGTTGCCTGCTCGATGGTTACGGCGTACCGTCGCGCCTAAACCGGTTTAGCACCGAGGGACCTCGGGGCGGAGGGACATGGGCAGCATGACGGCAGCGACGACGGGAGCCGAGTCGGCGGGCGCCGCGAAGCGCGGGCGACCGACCATCTCCGACGTCGCGGCGCACGCGGGAGTCAGCAAGGGCCTGGTCTCGTTCGCGCTCAACGACCGTCCCGGCGTCAGCGCCGAAACCAGGGAGCGCATCTTCGCGGCGGCCGAGGAGCTCGGATGGCGTCCGAGCGTGCGGGCACGCTCGCTCAGCGTCGACCGGTCCTTCGCGCTGGGCCTCGTCATCGGACGCAACGCCGACGTCATCGCCGCCGACCCCTTCTTCCACGCGTTCATCGCCGGCGTCGAGAGCGAGTTCTCCACGTCGGGACAGGTGCTCGTACTCGCCGCAGCGACCCCCGGACGCGAGGAGGCCGAGACCTACCGCGGCCTCGCCGCCGACAAGCGCGTCGACGGCGTCATCCTCACCGACCTGCGGGCCAGCGACGAGCGGGTGCCGCTCGTCGTGGAGCTCGGGCTCGCCGCGGTCACGCTCGGCCGGCCCGATCAGGCCTCCCCCTTCCCGGCGGTCTCCGTCGACGACGGCGCGGGCATCCGCACCGCCGTCGACCACCTCGTCTCCCTCGGACATCGCCGCATCGCGCACGTCGCGGGACCCGACACGATGCTCCACGGCCATCGGCGGACCGTCGCATTCGAGTCCGCGATGCACGAGGCCGGACTCGACGATCCGGTCGTCGTAACGACCGACTTCAGCGCCAGCGAGGGGGCGCGTGCGACGCGCGACCTCCTCGAACGCTCGGATCGGCCGTCGGCGATCGTGTACTCCAACGATCACATGGCGCTCGCCGGGATCGCCGTCGCCCGCCGCGCCGGCATCGCCGTGCCCGAGGAGCTCTCGATCACCGGCTTCGACAACACCGAGCTGGCCGACCACGTCTTCCCCTCGCTGACCTCGGTCGCCACGGATGCCGTCGCGTGGGGCGCCGTGGCCGCCCGCACGCTGCTCTCCTCGATCGCCGGCCAAGCGCCCGGCGACGTGCAACTCGATGCACCGCGACTCGTGGTCAGGGAGTCGACGGCGAGACCACCGACCTGACAGCCCAACGCGGCGACCGCCGCACCCGGAAAGGAACGATCATGCGACGACGCATCATCACGACGACCGCGCTCGGGGCGATCGGCCTCCTCGCGCTCTCCGCCTGCAGCGCCGGCGGGGACGAGGGAGGCAACGAGAGCCGCGGCGACATCACGATCTGGTACTCGAACAACGAGGCCGAGATCGAATGGGGCAAGCAGATGGTCGAGGCCTGGAACGCCGACCATCCCGACGAGCAGATCAAGGCGCAGGAGATCCCGGCCGGTGCATCCAGCGAGGAGACCATCGGCGCGGCGATCACCGCCGGCAACGCTCCCTGCCTCGTCTACAACACCTCACCGGCCGCGGTGCCGGGATTCCAGA
Source organism: Agromyces sp. NPDC056523 (assembly GCF_042794545.1). Lineage (NCBI taxonomy): Bacteria > Bacillati > Actinomycetota > Actinomycetes > Micrococcales > Microbacteriaceae > Agromyces > Agromyces sp. NPDC056523. The sequence goes on along the minus strand of NZ_JBHTTM010000002.1, from coordinate 30,971 downwards.
AGCAGGGCGGCCTCGTGAACCTCTCGGGGTTCGAGGACGGCGACGATTACATCACCGGTCGCTCCGGCGACGTGGCCGACCAGTACCGGTCGAGCGACGGCGACTTCTACCAGATGCCGTGGAAGTCGAATCCCGTGATGATCTTCTACAACAAGGACATGTTCACGCAGGCGGGCCTGGATCCTGAGAACCCGCCGCTCGCCACGTACGACGAGTTCCTCGAGACGTCACGCACGCTCGTGTCATCCGGTGCGGCGCAGTATGCGATCTGGCCGGCACCGACGAGCGAGTTCTTCCAGAGCTGGTTCGACTTCTATCCGCTGTACGCGGCCCAGACCGGCGGCACCCAGCTGCTCGAGGACGGGAAGGCGACGTTCAACGACGAGAACGGGACGGCCGTCGCCGACTTCTGGGCGACGATCTACTCCGAGGGGCTCGCGGGCAAGGAGGCCTACAACGGAGACGCGTTCGCCGACCAGCAGTCGGCGATGTCGATCGTGGGGCCCTGGGCGATCGCGGTCTACGGCGACAGCGTCAACTGGGGCTCCGTCCCGGTTCCGACGCAGGACGGCGTGGACCCGTCCGAGGTGTACACGTTCAGCGACGCCAAGAACATCGGCATGTTCACCGCGTGCGAGAACCAGGCGACCGCCTGGGACGTGCTGAAGTTCTCCACGAGCGAGGACCAGGACGGCGCCTGGCTCGAGGCGACCGGCCAGATGCCGCTCCGCCAGGACCTCACGGACACCTATCCCGACTACTTCTCGGCGAACCCCGCCTACGAGCAGTTCGGCGACCAGGCGTCCCGCACCGTCGAGGTGCCGAACGTGCCGAACTCGGTCGAGATCTGGCAGGAGTTCCGTGACGGCTACTCCAAGTCCGTGATCTTCGGCGAGGAGGAGGTCTCGACGTTCCTGCAGGATGCGGCCGACAAGGCCGACTCGCTCGCGTCCGAGGGCTAGGAGGCTGCTCATGACCGCGGTCGGCTCCGCCCCCGGCGTGGCGGCCCGCACCGGGACGGCGGAGGCCCCGCCGTCCCGGCGCCGACGCCGACGCCGATGGCTCGGCGAGAACCCGCTGGGCCTCCTGTTCAGCGCGCCCTACATCGTGTTCGTGCTCGTCGTCTTCGCCTACCCGATCGTCTTCGTCGTCTGGATGTCGTTCCAGGACTACTTCTTCGCGGCCCCCGGCGCCGTCGTCGAGCGGCCGTTCGCGGGCTTCGCCAACTACGCGACGGTGCTGCAGGACCCGAAGGTGTGGCAGTCGTTCGGCAACGTCGGGATCTTCCTGCTGATCAACGTGCCGCTGACGGTCGTGCTCTCGCTGCTGCTCGCGTACGGGCTGAACACGATCGTGCACGCGGGCATCTTCTTCCGGGTCAGCTACTACGTGCCGTACGTGACGGCATCGGTCGCCGTCGTCGCCGTCTGGCTGTTCCTGTTCAGCCAGAACGGACTCGTGAACCAGCTGCTCGGTCCGCTCGCACCCGATCCGTCGTGGCTGGTCAACTCGGCGCTCGCGATGCCGACGATCGCCCTCTTCGTCACGTGGAAGGGCATGGCGTTCTACATCCTGCTGTACCTGGCGGCGCTGCAGAACGTGTCGAAGGAGCTCTACGAGGCGGCATCCGTCGACGGCGCGGGCCCGATCCGGAAGTTCTTCTCGGTCACGGTGCCGGGCGTGCGGCCGGCGACCTTCCTGGTGCTGCTGCTCGCCACGATCACGGGCGCCAACCTGTTCACGGAGCCGTACCTGCTCACCAACGGCGGTGGCCCGAACGGCGCGTCCTCCTCGCCCGTGCTGCTGATGTACCAGAAGGGCATCGAGCAGGGCAATCCCGACGTCGCCGCGGCGATCGGCGTGATCCTGATCGCACTCGTGCTGGTGATCGCCTGGATCCAGCGCACGTTCGTAGGAAAGGAAGACTGATGTCACAGCGAGGCATGGCGCTGCCGACGGACACCGTCGCCAGCGTGACCAGCGGTCGCCAGTCCCGCCGATCGAGAACGCCCCACCCGTCGGGCCGTGCGTCGAAGGTGCTGATGTACGTCGTGCTCGGCCTCGGCGCGTTCGCATTCCTGTTCCCGTTCTACTACATGCTGATCGGCTCACTGCAGACGAAGGTCGATCCCACCGTGGCCGGAGCGTTCCCCAGTCCCGGGAACCTGACGTTCCAGAACTACGCGGCGATCAATGAGCGGATCAACCTGGCCCAGGGACTCCTGAACTCGGGCATCTTCACGGGCGGCGTGCTCCTCGGCACGGTCGTGTTCGGCGTGCTCGCCGGGTACGCACTGGCGATCCTGCACTGGCGCGGCCGCGGGGTGGTGTTCGCCCTCGCCCTGCTCGTGCAGGTCGTGCCGTTCCAGCTCCTGATGATCCCGCTGTACGTGATGATCGCGCGCGATTTCGGGCTCGCCGACTCGTACGGCGGCATGATCCTGCCGTTCTTCATCAACTCGACGGCGGTGATCATCTTCCGGCAGTACTTCGTGCAACTGCCCAAGGAGCTCTGGGAGGCCGCCCGCATCGACGGTGCGAGCGAACTCCGCGTGTTGTGGAGTGTCGCCCTGCCGCTCGTGCGTCCGGCGGTGCTCACGACGATCATCCTCACGTTCATCGGTCCGTGGAACGAGTTCCTGTGGCCGTTCCTCATCACGAAGGAGGCCGCGCTTCAGCCGCTCGCGGTGTCGCTGGCCAACTTCATCTCGAACATCGCCGCGTCGGTGGCGAACCCGTTCGGGGCGATGATGGCCGGCGCCGTGGTGCTCTCCATCCCGGCGATCGTGCTCTTCCTGTTCTTCCAGCGGTACTTCGTCTCGACCGACCTCGGCTCGAGCGTGAAGGGATGACCATGGTCACCGCAACCGTTCCGTACACGCTGACCCGGGCCGGCGTCGTGATGACCCCATTGCCCGATGAGCCGCTCGAGGCCGAGGGCGTGCTGAACCCCGCGTCGGGCCGCTCGCCCGACGGGACCCTGTACCTGCTTCCCCGGCTCGTCGCCGAAGGCAACGTCTCACGCGTGGGCCTGGCGCGGGTGGTGGTCGAGGCGGGCGCGCCCGTCGGCGTCGAGCGCGAGGGCATCGTGCTCGAGCCCGACCGGGGCTGGGAGCGCGGAGTCGGCAACGCCGGCGTCGAGGACCCGCGCACGACCTGGATCGATGTGCTCGGGCTCCACGTGATGACCTACGTCGCGTACGGGCCGCTGGGCCCGCGCACCGCGATCGCGGTCTCCGAGGACCTGCGCGAGTGGCGGCGGCTCGGGCCGGCCCTGTTCGCGTACGACGACGCCCTCGACATGGACCTCAACCTCTTCCACAACAAGGACACGACGTTCTTCCCCGAGCCCGTCACCGCGCCCGACGGCACGCCGAGCCTCGCGGTGCTGCATCGCCCGATGTGGGACCTCGGCGAGACGAAGCCCGGCCAGGGCGTGCGCGTGCCCGCCGGCGTCAGCGACGCCCGCCAGTCGATCTGGATCAGCTACGTGCCGCTCGACGCCGTGCTCGACGACGTGTCCGCCATCACCCTCTGGCGCCAGCATCGGTTCGTGGCCGGCCCGGAGTTCGCCTTCGAGGAGCTCAAGATCGGGGGCGGGCCCCCGCCCCTCAGGGTCCCTGAGGGGTGGCTGCTGCTGCACCACGGCGTGACCGGCGTGCTCGACAGCGCGTTCGCCCAGCAGCAGCACGTGAATTACGCGGCCGGCGCGATGGTCCTCGACGCGGAGGACCCGAGCACGGTGCTCGCGCGCACCCCCGAGCCGCTGCTCGCCCCCGAGACCGAGGAGGAGCGCAGCGGCATCGTGCCGAACGTCGTCTTCCCCACCGCGATCGAGGAGATCGACGGCGTGCACTACGTGTTCTACGGCATGGCCGATTCGAAGATCGGGGCCGCTCGCCTCGACCGCACCGAAGGAGGAGCGGCATGATCAGCAGGAAGTCCACCGACGCGCCTCGGCGCACGCGGATGGCGGCGTGGGCCGCGGCCGTCGCGCTGGCGGCGGGTTCGCTCGGCGTCGCGGCGCCGGCCGTCGCAGACGACGCGGCGACGGCCCCGCTCACCAATCTCGCACACCTCGATTTCCTCATGGACACCGTGTCGCCGTCCGAGGTGGCAGGGCACACGACGTACCGGCTCGACGAGGAGCCCGACCTCACGATGCCGTGGACCTACGCCGACGCGCGTCCCGGCGGCACGTTCGAGCGCGTCGGCGGCGGTGGACCGCCCGACCCGGTGACCGGTCACTGGGGCCAGGGCGCGTACAACGCCGACGACATCTCCCGCGCGGCCGTCGTGTACCTGCGCCATTGGCAGCTCACGGATGACGCGACGAGTCGCCAGACGGCCTACGAACTGTTGCGCTCGCTCGCCTACCTGCAGACCGCTGACGGGCCGAACGCCGGCAACGTCGTGCTCTGGATGCAGCCCGATGGCGAGCTCAACCCGAGCGCGGAGCCCGTCGAGCTGCCCGATCCCTCCGACTCCGGTCCGAGCTACTGGCTGGCCCGCACCCTGTGGGCCTTCGGCGAGGGGTACGCGGCGTTCGCCGCGGACGGCGCCGATCCGGCCTTCACGGCATTCCTCGGCGAGCGGATGTCGCTGGCCCGCGATGCCGTGGACCGGCAGGTGCTCACGCGCTACGGCGAGTTCGGAACCGCCGACGGGATGCGCGTGCCCCTCTGGCTGATCGTCGACGGCGCCGACGCCAGCGCCGAGGCGGTGCTCGGCCTCACCGCCTACGTCGAGGCGGCTCCGGACGATTCGGCCGCCGCGGACTCACTCGCGAAGCTCGCGGAAGGGATCGCCCTGATGTCCGCGGGCGACGTCGGCGAGTGGCCGTACGGCGCCATCCTGCCCTGGGCGCAGTCGAGGTCCATGTGGCACGCGTGGGGCTCTCAGATGCCCGCGGCGCTCGCCGAGGCATCCGAGGTGCTCGGCGACGGGTCGTTGCTCGAACCCGCGGTGCTCGACTCCTCGTCGTTCACGCCGACGCTGCTGACGGCCGGCGGGCCCGACAACGGCTGGTTCCCGACACCGGCCGACCGCGTGCAGATCGCGTACGGCGCCGACTCGCGAGTGCAGTCGCTCGTCGCCGTCGCCGATGCGACCGGCTCGACCGGATTCGCCGACATGGCCGCCATCCAGGCCGCCTGGTTCTTCGGCGCCAACCGCGCGGACGAGGCCATGTACGACCCGGCGACGGGCGTGACGTACGACGGGATCCAGCCCGACGGCACGATCAACCGCAACAGCGGCGCCGAGAGCACGATCCACGGCCTGCTCACGATGCTCGCGCTCGACGCGCGGCCCGAGCTCGCCGAACGCGCGACCGGCGTGGCCGGCATCGTGTCCGTGCGCGGCCTCACGACGCTCGAGGCGGAGCATGCCGCGTCCACGACCGGAACGGTCGTCGCGCCGGAATCCGCGTGGACGGGTGAATCCCTGTACTCCGGGTCGACGCTCGTGCTCGAGCGCGGCGACACCGCGACGTTCGACCTCGGCGTCGACGGAGTCGACCGATGGGTCGAGCCGGTCGCCTGGATCCCCGACGACGGAGCCGCCCGGTCCATCTGGAGCAGTGACCGCACGGGTGTCGGCGCGCTGGACGGACGGGGCGAGCCGCAGGGCATCAGCCCCGTGCCAGGCGTGCTGCTGCCGCGCGTGCTCCAGGGCGTCGTCGACGACTCGGAGTCCGCACTGACGGCGCGCGTCGTGAAGGATGAGGTGACGCTCGACGCACTGCTCGTGCGCCCCGTCGTGTCGAGCCTGCAACTCGCGGGCGAGGGCGGTGCGACCGAGCTGGTGCACTCGTCGGCTCGGTCGCCGCAGGCGGTGACCGTCGGCTTCGACGGGCAGGCGTCGACCGCACGCGTTTACGGACCTGACGGCGACCTCCGAGCGGAGGTGCAGCTCAGCGGCATGGCGACGGTACACCTGTCCACCGGCGGCTTCGCAGTGGTGTCCACCGACGTGGCGGACTGACGCGCAGGCTGCCCCTCCGCCCCTCGGACTGTGCGGCTCGCAAGGAGGACTCGGGCCGACCAGTCGCACGAGACGGCTCTCGGCAGAGCGGTGATGCCCCCTGGCTTGGGGACGGACCGCCCCTTGCGGCACGCCCCGCACCGCAGTTCACTGGCCGCGAGCGCGGAGGCCCGTCGTGGAGGCCGGGTGTCCGCTCGCCTCAGGGGAGGGAATGACCATGCATGCCGTCAGTCGGCGTCGCGCCGGGCAGACGGGCGGCTGACCCGCGTCGCGTCGTGAGTCGGGAGGACCTTGTCCTCCTTCCCCGCCGGCCGCTCCGGGCCAGGATCGGTTGACGTGGGAAGGGAAGTGAGATGACCACCCGCGCTCCGTCGACTCGCGCCATCCTGACGGTCCCCACCGTGCTGATCGGGGCGGTCGTCGCGGCTGCGGGCGTCTACCCGGATGGGGCGTCCCGCCGTCGTCGCCGTCGATCTGCTGGATCACGGTCGGCGGGATCGGCCAGAGGGAGGACGTCCATGGCCGGGTGCTCACGCGAGACACCCTCAACCTCACGGTCAGCATCGACCACGACATGGTGGATACCGCGCCCGCCGCCCGCTTCACGACGCGGCTCAAGGAATTGATCGAGAGCGGCCACGGGCTGCCCGTGGAGGAGGCACCGACGGTCGCAGTGAGTGACGAGGGAGTGGGATAGCAGATGGTCGACGACCCGCTCATCCTCGATCTCGCGCAGCTGTCGTCCGGCGACATCGGAGCGGTCGGCGGCAAGGCCGCGAATCTCGGCGAGCTGATCCGAGGCGGCTTCGATGTGCCGTCCGGCTTCTGCATCACGACGGAGGCCTACCGACGGGCGGTCCGGGGAACGACGGTCGAGGCCGGAACGATCACGGATGCGGCGGCGGCGCGCGCGGTCGTGCTCGGTGCACCGATGCCCGAATCCGTGGCCGACGCCGTGCGCGAGGCCTACGCGCGGTTGGAGGCAGGCGCCGACGGGCCGGTCGCGGTGCGGTCGTCGGCCACCGCCGAGGACCTGCCGGGCGCGAGCTTCGCCGGCCAGCAGGACACCTACCTCGGCGTCGCCGGCATCGACGACGTGCTCGCTGCGGTGCAGCGCTGCTGGGCGTCGCTCTGGAACGACCGGGCGGTCGCCTACCGCGCCGCCCATCGGATCGACGGCGCCGGCGTCGCGCTGGCCGTGGTCGTGCAGCGAATGGTGGACGCGCAGTCGGCGGGCGTGCTGTTCACCGCCGACCCGGTGACGGGGCGGCGACGTCAGGCCGTCCTCGACGCCGCGCGCGGCCTCGGCGATGCCGTGGTGTCCGGCGCCGTGGACCCCGACCACTTCGTCGTCGACACCGGAACCGGGCGGATCCTCGACCGGCGGCTCGGCGGCGCGGCCGACCGTGGGGCGCCGAGTCTGACGGACGAACAGGTGCGAGTGCTGACCGCGCTCGGCGACCGCGTGGAGCGCGTGTTCGGCAGTCCGCAGGACATCGAATGGGCTGTCGACGCCGAGGGACACGCGTGGCTGACGCAGTCCCGGCCGATCACGACGCTGTATCCGATCCTGATGCGCGCCGCGCCGCCGCCCAGCGGGGAGATCCGCGTCTACTTCTGCATCACCCTCGCGCAGGGCCTCCACCGGCCCATCACGCCGATGGGCATCGCCGCGCTCCGGGTGATCGGCTCGGGATTCCTGGACCTCGTCGGTCGCCCATCAGAGCGCACCGTCGACGGACCGGGCGGGTTCGCCGTCGCCGGCGGCCGGATGTTCGTGGATGCCACGCCGATCGTCCGATCGGCCGTGGGTCGCGAGATCTTCCCCCGCGCCCTCGACGTGATGGAGGCGCGGTCGGCCATCGTGCTTCGAGGGTTGTTCGACGACCGGAGATTCTCGGTGCTGCCGGGGTCGCGGCGCCGGTTCGCGGGGCCCGCGCTTCGACTCGCCACCCGGATTCGCCTGCCGTTCCTCGTCGGGCAGGCGCTCGTCAGCCCGAAGGCCGCGCAACGCCGCGTGCGGCGGCTCGCGGACGAGGTCCGCGGGGCCGCCGTCCCGGCGGGCGGGGACGTCGCGACGCGCGTCGACGGCATCGCCGACCTGCTCTTCCGCGCGATGCCGCTCGCACCGCGCAGCCTGCCCGGTGCGGTGGTCGGCTTCGGCATGCTCGGCCTCACCGGACGCCTGCTGCGCGGGTCGACCGAGCCGGGCGATCTGCAGACGGTCCTTCGCAGCGCGCCGAACAACGTGACCACGCAGATGGATCTCGACCTGTGGCGCGTCGCCGTGCGCGTACGCGACGACGCCGACTCGGCGGCCGCGCTGGGCACGAAGACCGCACGCGACCTCGCCGACGCCTACCGCGCCGGCAGCCTCCCCACGGTGCTGCAGCGCGCCATGACGGACTTCCTCGGCCGCTACGGTCACCGGGTCGTCGCGGAGATCGACTTCGGCATGCCGCGGTGGTCGGAAGACCCGGCACACTTGTTCGGCGTGCTGTCGGGGTACCTGCGCCTCGGCCCAGACGCGACGACGCCCGAACAGCATTTCGCGGATGGCGCGCGCGACGCCAGGGCCATGATGCTCACGCTGAACCGCCGGGCCCTCCGGCGCGGGCGCCTTCGCGCTGCTGCCGTGCGGTTCTGCCTGCGACGCGCGCGGGCGCTGGTCGGGATGCGCGAGATGCCGAAGTTCCTCATCATCACGGCGATGAGCGGGGCGCGCGCGGCGATGCGGCAGATCGGGGCCGAGCTGGCCGATGCGGGCCGGATCGCGAAGCCCGAGGACGTCTTCTTCCTCGACTTCGACGAGGTGAAGCGCGCCGCCGCGGGGGCCGACCTGCGCACGATCGTCAGTGAGCGAAGGGAACGGTACGACGGCGAGTTGCGGCGACGGCACGTTCCGCGGGTCCTGCTCTCCGACGGGACGGAACCCGAGGCGGTCGCTTCACCCTCGGCCGCGACCGATGCGGGGGCGCTTCACGGAACGCCGGCGTCGGCCGGGACCGTCACGGCGCCGGCGCGCGTCATCTTGGACCCGGTGGGAGCCCACTTGGAACCGGGCGAGATCCTGGTGGCACCCTCCACCGATCCGGGCTGGACGCCGCTGTTCCTCACCGCCGGGGGGCTCGTGATGGAGATGGGCGGCGCCAACAGCCACGGCGCCGTCGTCGCGCGCGAGTACGGCATCCCCGCGGTCGTCGGGGTGCCGCGCGCGACGGAGGCCATCACTACCGGCGCCGAGGTGACCGTCGACGGAGCCAGCGGCGTGGTGACCCTTCCCGATGCCTAGTCCAAGGTGACGGAGTCGGCCGGAGTGGTCGAGCGCCACACTGCCTCGAGATCGGGACTCCCTGCAACCCCGCGATCGCCGAGACTCCGCTATCAGCGATGGAGGGAACCACCTGAATCGCCCTGAGAAACGACAGAAGCCCCTCCCGAAGGAAGGGCTTCATGTCAACGATGACCCCAGACATCCGTGAACGATGTCCCGACACATCACATGGTCGGGATGACAGGATTTGAACCTGCGACCCCCTGACCCCCAGTCAGGTGCGCTACCAAGCTGCGCCACATCCCGTTGCTTCCACGTTCCCGCCGAAGGCAACTCGACCATCATAGCGGCATCCGCGGCGGCCCTCGTGCACGCACCCGCCGCGCGGCATCCGTCGCCCAGCAGACAACCGGATCAGATGTGCGTGCGCACCGCCGCCATGAAGCCGGTGGGATCGTCGACCCAGATCCGCACGTCGTCGACGAGCTGCTCGCCGCCCTTCGGCGCGGTGCCGGGCAGTCGCACGGGGGTCGGCCGCTCGAGCTCGATCCGGATGACGGTCTCGTCCTGCATGCGCAGCGACAGCGTGCGCGCGCCATCCTTCTCGGTGACCTTCGCGGTCTTGGGCTCATCGACCCGACGCTCGCGGGCGACGGAGGCGATGTCGTCCCACGAGAGCAGGATGTCGGTCTCGAGCCCTTCGCGCACTCGGATGCCGTCGGGGCCGACGGTGTGCGGGCGCATGAGGTAGCCGAACAGCAGGCCGAGCATCCAGGTGAGCCCCCAGATGCCGAGCGCGAGCACGGCGATGCGCACGGCCGGCCAGCGATGGACGATGAGGTCGAGGATCGGGATCTCGATCGCGGAGAGCACGATGAAGATCCAAAGGATGGTCAGCACCGGGCGGTGGTAGCCGAAGCCCGCCGCGCCGGGGGCGATCGCGGGCCGGCGGGCGACGAATCGTCCGATGTTCGCGTAGATCCTCAGCTCGACGCGAAGCGCCCGGAGCAGGAAGGCGCCGAGCCGGCGGGCGACGGATGGCGCGGCTCGCTCGCGCAGGTCGAGGCTCATGCCGGCTCGCCCTCCGCCGTGCGGTGCGCGGTCGCGCGGCCCGTCTCCGCGGCGGCGACGAGCTCGCCGAGCCGGGCTGCGATCGCCTCGGCGCCCCGCACGAACGCCTCGCGGTCGGATGGCGCGACCGCGTCGAGCAGCGTCTGGGAGAGCTCCTCGTGGTCGCGCTGCATCTCGCGCATGAGTCGGGCCGCTGACGGCGTGAGCGAGACCAGGACCGCGCGGCGATCGGTCGGGTGCGGGGCGCGGGCGACGTAGCCCGCCGCCTCGAGGGCGTCGACGAGGCCGGTGATGTTGCGCGGGCTCACCTCGAGGCGGCGCGCGAGCGCCTGCTGCGTCGAGGGCCCCTCATGCGCGAGGTCCCACAGCACGCGGGTGCGCGCGGCGGAGAGCGAGGTGCCGGCGAATTCGCGGGCCAGGTCGCGCTGGAACAGCTCGCTGATCTCGAGGAGTCGATCGAGCACGTTCGGTTCAGGCGTCATATTCTGATGATACTTCATCGTTACCTTCATTCACGACAGTGCCACTCACGCGTGGCGCCATTCGGCCCGGATGTCGCACCCCGGCGGTAACGTCGGCGTATGGCGAACGAAACGACCGCCGCTCCGACGGCGCTGCGGATCATCCCGGCGGGCGAGGCGCCCTTCGCCGATGTCGAGTCGGTGTTCGGCACTCGGGGCGACCCCGCCGGGTGCTGGTGCCAGTGGTACAAGCTGGGCCGCGCCGACTTCCAGGCGGCCGGGCGCGACGAGCTGCGCGAGCGGCTCGCCGCCCAGCTGGCCGAGCCGACTCCCGGCCCCGGATTGCTGGCCTACGATGGCGACACGCCCGTCGGCTGGTGCGCGGTCGAACCGCGCCCGGCGCTCTCCCGGCTCGCGCACAGTCCGGTCGGCTCAGCATCACCCGACGACGACTTCGACGACGCCGGCGTCTGGTCGGTGTCGTGCTTCGTGATCCCGCGCGCGTTCCGGCGCCGCGGTGTCGCGGGCGCGCTCGCCCGTGCCGCGGCCGACTACGCCCGCGACCACGGCGCGCGCGTGCTCGAGGCCTATGCCGTTGATCCCGCCGCGCGAGAGACGAAGCCACCCGCGGCCGACCTGTTCCCCGGCACGGTCTCGATGTACCTGGCCGCCGGGTTCCACGAGGTCGCGCGGCCCAAGCCCCACCGAGCGGTGATGCAGCTCGAGGTCGACGACTGAGGCGACCGAGGCGACTGAATCGAGCGGGTCAGCGCTTCCGCCACGCGTCGACGGCGTCGCGCAACTCGTCGATGGCGTCGTCCAGGTCCTTCAGGCGAGACCGAGCCCGGTCGTCGGCCGCTGCCGCCACCGCCTCGAACGCCGCCGACGGCTCACCCGCGTGCGCGGCATGCGCCCCGGCGCGACGCACGTGCTCGGCGAACAGCACCTCGTCGCGGTGATCGCCCAGCACGTCGTGCAGCGACTCCCCCGCCTCCGCGAGCCACGTCGCGCGATCGCCGAACAACGCGAGCGGCTCGTCGACGACCGCCTCGGCCGCGTAGCGCAGTCGACGCCCGGCCTTCCGCACCTCGTGCAGCGCCTCGGGCTGCCGGTGCTTCCCGAGCCGGTCGACGCGCTTCAATGCCCGCCGCGCCTCATGTTCGATGAGGTCGCCGAGCACCGGCTTCGCGTCGTTCGACGCGAGGGGCGTGAAGGTCGGCGAGGCGAGGAACGCGGCGAGCAGTTCCCGGCGCGCCTCAGCGCGCGGCATCGCCTGCCGCTCGACGAACCGTGCGTGCGCGAGCCGGTGCGCATCCATCTCGTCGTCGATGAGGCGCTGCCGCACCTCGGCCGCCTGCTCGGGCTCGGCGACGACATCGCGCTGCGGGTCGTGCTCGGACGCGACCTCGAGCGTGCGCTCGGCGACCTGGATGCGCACCTCGATGTCCCGCACCGTGCCGAGCTCACGCCCGTACTCGCCGTACCGCCGGCGCAGGGCGACCGCCGCGGAGGGATCGAAGAGCGGTCTGAAGGCCGCGAGGAGGCTGCGAAGCCGTCGGACGTTCGTGCGCAGCTGGTGGACCGCGTCGGGTTCGTCGGCCATGGCCTCGGGCTCGAGCTGCGCCATCCGCTCGCCGATCGCGCGCAGCGCCGCGACCGCGGCCGTGCCGGCGTCGGCATCCGAGGCGACGGATGCGACGGGCTCGGGCTCGGCGTCCACCATGCGCCCATGCTACGGCCGGACGCGCGGCCTCACCGCGGCTCGCAGATCACCACCGGGATATCGCGTCGGGTGCGATGCTGGTAGCGCGCGTATCCGGGGAACGCGGCGACGATCCGGGGCCAGAGCACCGCCTTCTCCTCCGGGCTCGCCGTCCGCACCCGCACCTGACGCGTCCCGTCGCGCAGGTCGAGCGCGGCGTCCGGGAACGCGACGAGGTTGAGGTACCACGCCGGATGGCGGTCCGAGCCACCGTTCGAGGCCACGAGGACGACGCGCTCGGGCTCCAGGATGGGTGCCGAGAGCATCGTCGTGCGCGGCAGGCCCGAATGCCGTCCGGTCGTGTGCAGTCGCACGGTCGGCATGCCCCCGATGCGCCAACCGACCCGCCCGCGGGTGACGCGGAGCACCCATCGGTGGAACCGGGAGAGCGCCGCGATCGTCCGATCGCCCAGGATCCCGCCACGCGAGGCCATACGTCGAGCCTATTCCTGCCCAGAGGCGCGCACCCCGCGGCACGTCCTCGCCGTGGGACCGCTCGGCAGTGCAGGATGGGGCCGTGGACGCACCCCCGACGATCGCGCCGCCGCTGCCCGGCCGGGTCCTCGTCGAGCAGCACTGGCGCGACGTCGTGTTCCTGCACTGGCGCGTCGACCCCGAGCGGGTCACGCCCTACCTGCCGAAGGGCACCCGACCCGACGTGATCGACGGTGCGACGTGGGTGGGCCTCATCCCGTTCGTGCTCTCGGACACGCGCTTCCCGCCGCTGCCGGCGCTGCACCGGCTCGGCACCTTCGTCGAGGTCAACGTGCGGCTCTACGCACGCGACCATCTGGGGCGTCGTGGCGTCGTCTTCCGCACGCTCGAGGCGGGCCGGCTTCTCCCGGTCGTCGCGGCGCGAGTCGCCTTCGGACTGCCCTACCACTGGGCCCGGGCGAGCGTCACGAGGCGAGCGGATGCCGCGGGCCTCGAACTCGAGTTCCGAAGCCGCCGGCACGGATTCCGCGGACCGTCGACGCGCATCCGGGCCCGCATCGGCGCGCCCGTGCCGAGGGACGCCCCCGACGCCGAGCTGGCGGCGTTCCTCACCGCCCGCTGGGGATACCACGAGCAGCATCTCGGGCGGACGATGTGGGCGCGGAACACGCACGCGCCCTGGCCGCTCCTCCGGGCGGAGCTGCTCCACCTCGACGACGAGCTGCTCGCGTCATCCGGCTTCCCGGAGCTCGCCGGTCGCCTGCCCGACTCGGTGCTCGCCTCGTCGGGGGTGCGCACGGCGTTCAGCCGGCCGCGGCCGCTCGAGGCGCGCAGCTGGGCGCTCCCGACGATCAGGATCCGCCGACCCGCACGCGCTTGATCCGCGCCGTGTGTCCACGGATGATCTCCACGTCGCGCCGCGGCACGTCGAAGTGCGCGGCCAGCGCCGCGACGACGCCCGCGTTCGCCGCACCGTCGACCGCCCGCTCGCGCACGTGCACCGTCAGCGACGAGGCCGGGTCGTCAGGCGTCGCCTCGACGAGCGGGCCGCGGCGGCTGCCCGGCTTGACGCGCACGGTCAGCTCCATCGGCCGAACCTCGCCCGCGACATCCGCTTCACCGTCGGCTAGCGCTGCCGGCGCTCTCGAACCCGCATGTTGGTGACGATCGGCGTGCCGACGAAGCCGTAGATCTCGCGCAGGCGCCGCTGGATGAACCGGCGGTAGCCCGGGTCGAGGAACCCGGTCGTGAACAGCACGAACGTCGGCGGGCGCGTGGAGGCCTGCGTGCCGAACAGGATGCGCGGCTGCTTGCCCCCGCGCAGCGGGTGCGGGTGCGCCTGCACGAGCTCGGTGAGAAAGGCGTTGAACTTGCCCGTGGGGATGCGGGTGTCCCACGAGTCGAGGGCGGTCTCGAGGGCTGGGACGAGCTTCTCGAGGTGGCGGCCCGTCTTCGCCGAGATGTTCACGCGGGGCGCCCACGCCACGTGGTGCAGGTCCTGCTCGATCTCGCGCTCGAGGTAGCGGCGGCGGTCGTCGTCGAGCAGGTCCCACTTGTTGTACGCGAGCACGAGCGCTCGGCCCGACTCGAGCACGAGGTCGATGATGCGCACGTCCTGCTCGGAGATCGGCTGCGAGACATCCAGCAGCACGACCGCGACCTCGGCCTTCTCGAGGGCCGCCTGCGTGCGCAGCGACGCGTAGAAGTCGGCACCCTGCTGCAGGTGCACGCGACGACGGATGCCGGCGGTGTCGACGAAGCGCCACACCTTGCCGCCGAGCTCGATCTGCTCGTCGACGGGGTCGCGCGTGGTGCCCGCGAGCTCGTTCACGACCACCCGCTCCTCGCGAGCGGCCTTGTTCAGCAGGCTGGACTTGCCCACGTTCGGACGGCCGAGGATCGCAACGCGACGCGGGCCGCCGAACTCCTCCTTCGCCACCGCGGAGACCTGCGGGAGGACCTTGAAGACCTCGTCGAGCAGGTCGGCGACGCCGCGCCCGTGCAGCGCGGAGACCGGGTGGGGCTCCCCCAGTCCGAGGTTCCAGAGCGCTGCGGCCTCGGGCTCCTGGCGCGCATCGTCGACCTTGTTCGCGACCAGGAACACGGGCTTCTTCGTCTTGCGGAGCAACCGCACGACGTGCTCGTCGGTCGCCGTCGCGCCGACGGTCGCGTCGACGACGAACAGCACCACGTCGGAGAGGTCGATGGCGACCTCGGCCTGGGCGGCCACCGACGCGTCGATGCCGCGCGCGTCGGGCTCCCACCCGCCGGTGTCGACGAGCGTGAACCGACGGTCGAGCCACTCGCCCTTGTACGACACGCGGTCGCGCGTGACGCCGGGCGTGTCCTCGACGACGGCCTCGCGCCGACCGAGGATGCGGTTCACGAGGGCGGACTTGCCGACGTTCGGGCGCCCGACGATCGCGATGACCGGAAGGGCAGGCAGGTAGCGGATGCCCTCCTCACCCTCCTCGGAGAGCTCGAGCAGGCCCAGGTCCTCGTCGTCGAGCTCGTAGTCCTCGAGGCCGGAGCGCAGGGCGGCGGCGCGCTGTTCGGCGAGGTCCTCGTCGACGCCGGCGAGGCGCTCGGCCAGGTCGTCGTCGGTCGCGTCGTACTCGTCGTCGCGGTCGGTCATGGCGTCTCCTGGAAGGTCTCGGGGTCGCGCACGCGAGTGCACAACCTGTCTATTCAACCAGCACGAACCTTAGAGGGAGCACGGACAGCCGGCACCTACTGCGGTGTGCCGTGGTGGTGACGGGCTGCGTTGTCGGCGTCGGCCTCACCTCCAGTGAGGCTCTCCTCCTCCGCCTTGCCCGTCTCCACCACGGCGCATCCTCGCGACGGCGCCGGCTATCCGCGCGCCCTCCTATCGCGGATGACATCGAGGACCGCCCGCACGGTCTGGTCGAAGTCGAGTTCGGTCGAGTCCACGGTGGTGACGCCCTCGGCGGCGTTCATGAAGTCGACGACCTTCGAGTCGGCGCGGTCGCGGGCCTGGAGCTGCGCCCCTGTCGTCTCGGCGGAATGGCCGACGAGCTCACGCGAGCGCCGCGCCATCCGCGCCTCCTCGGAGGCGGTCAGGAGGATGCGAACCGGCGCCTCGGGCGCCACGACGGTCGTGATGTCACGGCCCTCGACGACGATGCCCTCGCGCCGCTCGGCCGCGATGATCGCGCGGAACACCTCGATGAGGTGGGCGCGCACCTCGGGCACGCGCGCGACCGCGCTCACGATCGCCGTGACCGACGGCGTGCGGATAGCCTCGGTGACGTTCACGTCGCCGACGTGCACGGCGTAGCCGTACGGGTCGGTGCCGATCCGGTACTCGAACGAGTCGAGCGAGGCGATGACGGATGCCGCGTCGTCGGTGTCGACGTGCGAGGCGGCCGCGTGCCAGGCGAGCGCCCGATAGGCGGCGCCGGTGTCGAGGAAGCCCCAGCCGAGCCGGCGGGCGGCCTCCTTCGAGACGCTCGACTTGCCGCTGCCGGCGGGGCCGTCGACGGCCACGACGAACGGGTACGCGATGGGGTGGGATTCGTGCTGCATCATCCTGCGATCCGCCAGCCGCGTTCGGCCAGCTCGGTGGTGAGTCGGTCGGCCGCCTCGGGCAGCACGGCGATCTCGGCGAGCCCGACCTGGCGGCCGGGCGAGTGCTCGAGGCGGAGGTCCTCGAGGTTCACGCCGATCTCGCCGACCTCGGCGAGCAGGCGCGCGAGCTGGCCCGGGCGGTCGTCGACCATCACGATGACGGTCGTGAAGCGCTTGTCGGTGCCGTGCTTGCCGGGCAGCCGCTCGACGCCCGTGTTGCCGCCCGTGAGCTCCTCGGCGACGCGGCGCCGTGCGCCCGGCGCGGCCGGATCGGCGAGCGCGCCGATGAACCGGTCGAGGTCCTCCCGGTAGGCGAGCAGGATGTCGCGGACGGGCGTCGCGTTGGCGCCGAGGATCTGCACCCACAGGTCGGGGTCGCTCGCCGCGATGCGCGTGACATCCCGAACGCCCTGGCCGGCCAGCCCCAGCGCGGCGCTCGGCGCGTCGATGAAGCGGCGGGCCATGATGCTCGCGACCACCTGCGGCACGTGCGAGATGAGCGCGACGCCGCGGTCGTGCTCCTCGGGGGTCATCTCGACGAGCGTCGCACCGAGGTCGAGGATGAGGTCGTCGATCGCGCTCGCGCGCTGGTAGCTGATCTCGTCGTGCGCGGCCACGACCCACGGCCGGCCCGCGAAGAGGTCGGCTCGTGCCGCGAGCGGCCCGCCGCGTTCGCGGCCCGCGAGCGGGTGGGAGCCGATGTACCGGGAGACTTCGGCGCCCGCCTCGACGAGCTCGGCGAGGATCCCGGCCTTGACGCTCGCGACGTCGGTGACGATGGCATCGGGGAACGCGGCGAGCTCCTCGGCGATGACGCGGGCCGTGACATCCGGCGGCACGGCCACCACGATGAGCTGGGGCGCGTCGCCGGGCTGCGCCGCGCGGCCGGCGCCGAGGTCGACCGCGATCGCGACGTGCGTGGGCGACGCGTCGGCGAGGATCACGTCGATGCCGCGTGCCCGCAGGCCGAGCGCGACGCTCGTGCCGAGCAGGCCGGCACCGACGACGCGGACCGGCCCGATGAGCCGTGATTCGACCACGTCAGCGCGTTCCCTTCCGGCCGGCGTCCGCCGCCCGGGCGATGGTCAGGAGCTGGCCGAGTTCGATCTTAGACAACTCGCGCACGGCACCGGACCTGAGCGTGCCGAGGTGCAGGGGGCCGAACTGGCGGCGCACCAGTTCGACCACGGGGTGGCCGACCGCGTCGAGCATGCGGCGCACGATGCGGTTGCGCCCCGAGTGCAGCGTGACCTCGACCATCGTGTGGCCGGAGTCGCCCTGCGCCTGCAGGATCTTCGCGCGATCGACGCGGATGGGGCCGTCCTCGAGCTCGACGCCGCGCTTGAGCTGCTGGAGCGTCTGCGGCGTCATCCGCCCTCGCACCTTCGCGATGTACGTCTTCTCGACGCCGAACGACGGGTGGGCGAGCACGTGCGCCAGCTCGCCGTCGTTCGTGAGGAGCAGCAGGCCGCTCGTGTCGCCGTCGAGCCGGCCGACGTTGAACACGCGGACATCGAGGTCGTCGGTGAACCGGCGCAGGTCGGGCCGGTCCTGCTCGTCGCGCATGGACGAGACCACGCCGCGCGGCTTGTTCAGCATGAAGTAGCGCTTGTCCTGGTCAAGCTGCACCGCGGTGCCGTCGACTGCGACCTTGTCGGCCACCGGGTCGATGCGCGTGCCGAGCTCGGTCACGACGCGGCCGTTCACCTCGACGCGGCCCGCGACGATGAGGTCCTCCGCGACGCGGCGGCTGGCGACACCCGCTGCCGCGAGCGCCTTCTGCAGGCGGACGCCCGCGGGCAGGTCGCCCGTGGGGCCGCCGGGGCCCTCGGGCGCATCAGAGGTGGTCACGTTCGAATCCCTCCTGGCCGCCGTCGAGCAGCGGCGAGATCGGCGGCAGGTCGTCGAGCGACGCGATGCCGAGGTTGGTCAGCAGCAGGTCCGTCGTGCCGTAGAGGATCGCGCCGGTCTCCTCGTCGGTGTCGACCTCGGTGATCAAGCCGCGGCCGAGCAGCGTGCGCACGACCGAGTCGACGTTCACCGCGCGGATCGACGCGATCGACGACCGCGAGATCGGCTGCTTGTACGTGATCACGGCGAGCGTCTCGAGTGCCGGCTGCGACAGCCTGGTCGAGGTCTGGGCGAGCACCGCGCTCGTGATGAGCGCGTCGTACTCCTCGCGCGCGTAGAACCGCCAGCCGCCGCCGACCTCGCGCAGTTCGAAGGCCCGGCGGATGCCTCCGGCCGCCGACTGCTCGCCCGCATCGGTGCGCGGCTCACCCGAGGGCGCGCCGCCGTCGTAGTCCGCCCGCAGTCGCGCGATCGCGGCCTTCACCTCGGCGATGGGCCGGGCGACGGCCGCCGCGAGGTGCACGAGGCTCTGCGGCTCGTCGGCGACGAAGAGCAGCGCCTCGAGCGCGCGGTCGAGGTCGAGTCGCGGCTGCCCGGGCACGTCGAGCGGCGTGGCGACCGACACCTCCGGCTCCACCGCGGCATCCGTCTCACTCGTCATAGTCGGCTCCCAGGCTCTCGAGGCTGTCGTCGGACCAGTGCTCGTTCGCGGCCCACCGCAGGGTCAGCTCGCCGAGCGGCTCGAGTTGCTCGAATCCGATCGCGGAATGGCGGTACAGCTCGAGCACCGCGAGGAACCGCGCCACGACGATACCCGTCCGGTCGACGCCCGCGATGAGCTGGCGGAACGTGACGGGGTCGCCCCGGCGGAGCACTGCGACCACGTGCGCCGCCTGCTCGCGGATGGACACGAGCGGCGCATGCAGGTGATCGAGGCCGACGACCGGGATCTCGCGCGGCGTCAGGGCCAGCAGCGCGAGCGCGCCGAAGTCCTCGGCGTCGAGCGTCCAGCGCAGCTCCGGGACCCGCTGGCGGAACCGCTCCTCGAGGCGGACCGTGCGAGCGTGTCGCGCGGACTCGGCCTCGATGCGGCCGCCGAACCAGCGTGCAGCCTCCTTGAACGCGCGGTACTGCAGCAGCCGTGCGAACAGCAGGTCCCGGGCCTCGAGCAGCGCGACATCCTCGGCGTCGACGAGCTCGCCCTGCGGCAGCAGACCCGCCACCTTCAGGTCGAGCAGGGTCGCCGCGACGACGAGGAACTCGCTCGCGCGGTCGAGGTCCTCGTTCGTCTCGATGCCGCGCAGGTACGAGATGAAGTCGTCGGTCACGGCCGAGAGCGACACCTCGGTGATGTCGAGCTCGTGCTTGGTGATCAGCGAGAGCAGCAGGTCGAACGGGCCCTCGAAGTTCGAGAGCGCGACGCGGAACTCGGGACCGGCATCGGAGTCGGGCTCGGCCGCCGCACCATCCGCTCCCTGCCCTGGTGCGTCGATCGGAACGCTCAGGTCATCGGTCTCGTCGGCCATCGGATGGCCCCCTGCCGCCGCCCTCGGCTCAGGCGACCGCGCCACGGTCGACCAGCTCCCTGGCGAGCTGCCGATACGCCCGCGACGCCGGGTGGTCGGGCGCGAACTCGGTGATGGGCGTCGCGGCCACCGTGGCATCGGGGAACTTCACGGTGCGCGTGATGACCGTCTCGAGCACCTGCTCGCCGAACGCGTCGACCACGCGCTCGAGGACCTCGCGCGAATGCAGCGTGCGCGCGTCGTACATCGTCGCGAGGATGCCGTCGAGCGTGATCGCCGGGTTGAGCCGGTCGCGCACCTTGTCGATCGTCTCGATCAGCAGGGCCACGCCGCGCAGCGCGAAGTACTCGCACTCGAGCGGGATCACCACGCCGTGGCTCGCGGTGAGGGCGTTCACGGTCAGGAGCCCGAGCGACGGCTGGCAGTCGATGAGGATCACGTCGTAGTCACCGGAGACCTTGCGCAGCACGCTGCCGAGGATCTGCTCGCGAGCCACCTCGGTGACGAGGTGCACCTCGGCGGCCGACAGGTCGATGTTCGCCGGGATCACGTCGAGGTTCGGCACCGCGGTCGACTGGATCGCGTCTGCCGGGGTGACGCTGCGCGAGAGCAGGAGGTCGTAGATCGTCGGCACGTCGTGCGTCTGCACGCCGAGCCCCGCCGAGAGCGCGCCCTGCGGGTCGAAGTCGACCGCGAGCACCCGGCGACCGTAGTCGGCGAGCGCCGCGCCGAGGTTGATGGTCGTCGTGGTCTTGCCGACGCCGCCCTTCTGGTTGCACAGCGCGATGATGCGGGCGGGGCCGTGCGAGCGCAGCTCGGGCGGTTCGGGGAACTCGCGCGCGGGACGACCGGTGGGACCGAGATCCGACTCCAGCGTGGCGGTGCCGTCCGCCGGGTCGTGCATCTCGTGGGTCACGGTTCGGTCTCTCTCCGGTCGTCGGCTGCGATGGCTTGGTCGATTCTAGCGAGCGCGGGGGTGTGCGGCCGTGTACATCTCGCGGAGTGTATCGGCTGTGACCAGCGTGTAGATCTGGGTCGTCGCGACCGACGCGTGTCCGAGCAGCTCCTGCACGACGCGCACGTCGGCGCCGCCCGAGAGCAGGTGGGTCGCGAACGAGTGCCGCAGGGTGTGGGGTGACACGGATGCCGCGACGCCGGCGCGCTCGGCGGCATCCTGCAGCACCTGCCAGACGGCCTGGCGCGACATCCGTCGCCCTCGGACGCCGAGGAACAGCGCGGGCGTCGCACTCCCCCGCACGGAGAGCACCGGACGCGATCGCACGAGGTAGGCGTCGAGGGCCCGGCGCGCGTAACTGCCGACCGGCACGATGCGCTGCTTTCCGCCCTTGCCGAACAGCCGCACCACCTCGTCGTCGACGAGGTCGTCAACGTTCAGCGCGGTCGCCTCGGAGACCCGCGCGCCGGTCGCGTAGAGCAGTTCGAGCAGCGCGACGTCGCGGAGCGCTACGACCTCCTCGCCGATCCCGGCCGCCTCGATGATCGCCGCGACCTGCTCGACCGGGATGGCCTTCGGGAGCCGCATGGGCAGCTTCGGCGGGCGCAGGTTTCTCGCCGGATCGGTCGCGGTGCGACCCTCCTCGGCCAGGAATCGGTGCAGGCCGCGCACCGACGAGAGCACTCGGGCGACGGATGACACGGCGAGCGCGGGTTCGCGTTCGGCGCCGAGGTACCGGGCGAACGCCGAGAGGTCGGCCTCGCTCACGCGTTCCGGGCCGCCGATCGCCTCCCGTTCGAGCCATGCCTCGTACATGGCGAGGTCTCGTCGGTACGAGGCGAGGGTGTTGCGCGCGAGGCCTCGTTCCACGGTGAGGTGCCGCAGGTAGTCGTCGACCGCGCGCGAGCTCACCCGGCGGCCGGCCTCTGCGACGGATGCGCCGGCCACGGCGCGTCGGCGGGCGCGAGGTCCGGCCAGCCGCGCCCGCGTGCGACGTGCGCGGCCAGCGCGCCGATGGTGAGCGACGGGTTGCCGACGCGACGCTCGAGCACGGCGTCGACGCACGCGTCGAGCGGAACCCACCGCACCTCCATGTCGGCCTCCTCGTCGACGCGGGCATGCACCTCGGGGGCGTCGGCGAGTCCGCGCGCGAGGTAGATGCGGATCGCCTCTCTGCTGCCGCCGGGCGTCGTGAAGTAGTCGGCGAGCACCGACCAGTCGGATGCGACCAGGTCGGCCTCTTCGGCCAGTTCGCGCTTCGCCGCCTCGAGCGGCGATTCGTGCGCGACGTCGAGCAGGCCGGCGGGGATCTCCCAGTCGCGGGCGCGGACCGGGTGGCGGTACTGCTTGATCAGCAGGACCCGGTCGTCATCGTCGAGCACGAGCACCGCGACGGCGCCGGGGTGGTCGACGTACTCGCGTACGATGCGTGCGCCCTGGTCGCCGTAGCCGAGCGTGTCGCGGCGCACGTCCCAGATCCGGCCCTCGAAGACCGTCTCCCGTTCGGCGACGGGCAGGTCGACGTACTCGTCGACCGGCTCACGCCCGTCAGGCATTGCTCACGTCGAAGAGCAGGCTCGCCTGCTGGCGTTCGAGCGCCGCGCCGACGAGGCCCCGGAACAACGGGTGCGCGTCGTTCGGACGGCTGCGCAGCTCGGGGTGCGCCTGCGTGGCGACGTAGAACGGGTGCACGTCGCGCGGCAGCTCGACGAACTCGACGAGGTGCCGGCTCGGCGACATGCCCGAGAAGACCAGGCCGGCCTCGGCGATGCGGTCGCGATACGCGTTGTTGACCTCGTAGCGGTGCCGGTGGCGCTCGGAGACCTCGGTCTCGCCGTACAGCTCGGCGACGATCGAGCCCTCGTCGAGCCTGGCCGGGTAGAGGCCGAGGCGCATGGTGCCGCCGAGGTCGCCGCCCGCGATGATCTCGACCTGCTCCTCCATGGTCGCGATGACGGGGAACTCGGTGTCGGGATCGAACTCGCTCGAGGAGGCGCCGGGCAGCCCGACGACGTTGCGGGAGTACTCGATGACCATGCACTGCAGGCCGAGGCAGAGGCCGAGCGTCGGGATGCCGTTCTCGCGCGCGAAGTGCAGCGCGCCGAGCTTGCCCTCGATGCCGCGGACGCCGAAGCCGCCGGGCACCAGGATGCCGTCGAGGTGCGCGAGCTTCTCCTTCGCCCCCTCGGGCGTGCGGGCCTCGTCGGAGGCGATCCACTCGATGTTGACTTTGGTGTCGTTGGCGAAGCCGCCGGCGCGAAGCGCCTCGGTGACCGAGAGGTAGGCGTCGGGCAGGTCGATGTACTTGCCGACGAGCCCGATGGTCACCTCGTGCTTGGGCTCGTGGACGACGCGGAGCAGGTCGGACCATCCCGACCAGTCGACGTCGCTCGCCTTGGCGTCGAGACCGAGCGCCTCGATGAGGTAGGCGTCGAGGCCCTGGTCGTGCAGCATCGTGGGGATGTCGTAGATCGACGGCACGTCGACCGCGTTCACGACGGCGGCCTCGTCGACGTCGCACATGAGCGCGATCTTGCGCTTGTTCGCGTCCGTCACCGGACGATCGCTGCGCAGCACGAGCGCGTCGGGCTGGATGCCGATGGAGCGGAGCGCGGCGACGGAGTGCTGCGTCGGCTTCGTCTTCTGCTCGCCCGACGCACCCATGTACGGCACGAGCGAGACGTGCACGAAGAAGACGTTCTTGCGGCCGAGCTCGTGGCGCACCTGGCGGGCCGACTCGATGAAGGGCTGCGACTCGATGTCACCGACGGTGCCGCCGATCTCGGTGATGATCACGTCGGGCTTGGGCGACTCGGAGGCCTGCAGCCGCATGCGGCGCTTGATCTCGTCGGTGATGTGCGGGATGACCTGGACCGTGTCGCCGAGGTACTCGCCGCGACGCTCCTTGGCGATGACGGTGGAGTAGATCTGGCCGGTCGTGACGTTCGCGGCCTGCGACAGGTTGATGTCGAGAAACCGCTCGTAGTGGCCGATGTCGAGGTCGGTCTCGGCGCCGTCGTCGGTGACGAAGACCTCGCCGTGCTGGAACGGGTTCATCGTGCCGGGGTCGACGTTGAGGTACGGGTCGAGCTTCTGCATCACCACCCGCAGGCCCCGGGCCGTGAGGAGGTTGCCCAGGCTGGCCGCCGTGAGCCCCTTGCCCAACGAGGAAACGACGCCACCAGTCACGAAGATGTGCTTGGTCACGCCGTTGGTCAGTTCAGTGTTCGAAATGTGAGCTCCGCGATCATCCACCACGGGCTTGTAGTCTATCCGACTCTCGGCTGGGAACACCCCGACACTCGGCGGGCATGTCGAACGGCCGAGCGGATGTCGCGGGGCCGCGCAGGTCGGACGGCGGTCATGCCGCCGCGGAGTCGGCGATCTCGAGCAGTTCGCGGGCGTGCGCGAGTCCGCTCTCGGAGTCGGCGAGCCCTGAGAGCAGGCGCGCCATCTCGGCCTCGCGGTCGGCGCCCGTGAGCTGCCGGACGCTGGACGCCGTGACCCGGCCATCGGTGCCCTTCACGACGCTCAGGTGGTTCGACGCGAACGCAGCGACCTGGGCGAGGTGCGTGACGACGATGACCTGCGAACGTTCGGCGAGCCGCGCGAGCCGGCGCCCGATCTCGATCGCGGCCGCGCCGCCGACGCCGGCGTCGACCTCGTCGAACACGAAGGTGGGCACGGGGTCGGCGCCGGCGATGACGACCTCGATCGCGAGCATGACGCGTGAGAGCTCGCCGCCGGAGGCGCCCTTGGAGACCGGGCGCGGCTCGGCGCCGGGATGCGGACGCAGCAGGATGCCCACGTGATCCTGTCCATGGGATCCGGGCTCGGCCGCCCGTTCGACGAGGACCGTGAGCTCGGCGTCGGGCATCGCGAGGACGGCGAGCTCTGCGGTCACCTCGCGCGCGAGGCGCTCCGCTGCTGTGGCGCGGAGCCCGCTCAGTCGGTCGGCGAGCTCGGCGACCTCGGCGCCGAGCCGCTCGACGTCGGCCTCGAGTTCGACGATCCGGTCGTCGTCGCCGTCGAGCTCGACGAGCCGGAGCCCGCCGTCGTGACGGAAGGCGAGGGCGTCGTCGAGGCTTCCGTGGCGCCGGACGAGCTGCCCGATGACGGCGAGCCGCTCCTGGACGCCTTCGAGCTCGGCCGCGCCGTCGGCGTCGAGACCGGCCAGGTAGCTCGAGAGCTCGGCCGCGGCATCCGCGAGGGCGAATCCCGCGCCCGCGACGGACTCCGCGATCGGCGCGAGCGCCGGATCGTGCGCGACGACGCGGTCGACGTGCCGACGCGCCGCCTCGACCAGGGTGATGGCGTCGGGAGCGTCGTCGGCGGCCGTCTCGGCCGAGATCAGCTCACGCGCCTGCGCGGCCGCGAGCCGCAGGTCTTCCAGGTTGGTCAGACGCTCGGCGCGCTCCTGCAGTGCGGCATCCTCGCCCGGCTGCGGGTCGGCGGCCTCGACCTCGTCGAGAGCGAGCCGGAGTTCCTCGGCCTCGCGAGCGCGCTCGTCGTGATGCTCGCGGAGCCGGCGGAGTTCATCGGCCTCGGCGCGCCAGGCACGGTAGGCGGTGCGGTACTCCCCCAACGCAGCGGCCAGCTGGGCCCCGCCGAACCGGTCGAGCGCCTCGCGCTGCGCCGTGCTGGAACGCAGTCGCTGCTGGTCGGCCTGCCCGTGCACGACGACGAGGTGGTCGGCGAGCTCGGCGAGCACCCCGACGGGCGCGCTGCGGCCGCCGACGATCGCACGACTGCGGCCCTCGGTCGAGACCGACCGCCCGAGCAGCAGCTCGCCGCCGTCGATCTCGCCGCCCGCGTCGGCGACGCGTTCGGCGACGGGCTCGACGTCGTCGAGCAGCCAACGGCCTTCGACCCAGGCCTGCTTCGCCCCGGAGCGAACGGTGCCGGCGTCGGCGCGTGCTCCGAGCAGCAGCCCGAGCGCGGTGACGACCATCGTCTTGCCGGCGCCGGTCTCACCGGTCACGGCGGTGAAGCCGGGACCGAGTGGCAGGCTCGCCTCGGCGATCACGCCGAGGTCGCGGATTCCGAGCTCCTCAATCACCGGCGACCGGCCCCCTCCAGCCCGTGACGGGCAGCTGGAACTTGTTCACGAGCCGATCGGTGAACGGCGCCTGGTGCAGGCGCGCGAGGCGCACCGGGGTCGGCGAGCGGCGCACGATGACTCGCGCGCCCGGAGGCAGTTCGAACATGCGTCGCCCGTCGCACCAGATCACCGCCGCCGCCTCGGTGCGCTGCAGCACCTCGATGGCGAGCGAGGAGTCGGGCCCGACGACGAGCGGACGCGCGAACAGCGCGTGCGCGCTCAGCGGCACGAGCAGGAGCGCCTCGACCGCGGGCCACACGACCGGCCCGCCTGCGGAGAAGGAGTAGGCGGTCGACCCGGTGGGCGTGGACATGACGATGCCGTCGCAGCCGAACGACGACAGCGGCCGACGGTCGACCTCGACGACGACTTCGAGCATGCGCTCGCGCTCGGCCTTCTCGACGGTGGCCTCGTTGAGGGCCCAGCTCTCGTAGACGACCTCGTCACCCACCTTGGCGCGCACCGAGAGCGTCATGCGCTCTTCGACCGTGTAGTCGCGCGCGAGCGCGCGGCCCACCGTGTAGCCGAGGTCGTCGCGCTCGCTCTCGGCGAGGAAGCCCACGTGCCCCAGGTTCACGCCGAGGAGCGGCACGGGATGCTCGCGCGTGAGCTCGGCGGCCCGGAGGATCGTGCCGTCGCCGCCGAGCACGATTGCGAGCTCGAGGTGCTGGGGCGGGACCTCTTCGAAGCGCTTGACGACGTTCTCGAGCTCGGGCAGCGCCGTCAGCACGTCATGCCACTGCTCGTGCGCGACGACGGGCACCGCACCGGCCTCGACGAGCTGGCCGCAGACATCGGCCGTCGCCTCGAGGGCGGCGGCGCGACCGGTGTGGGAGACCACGAGGAAATGCCGTGCTTCGCTCACGCCGTGACGCCTCCCGTCGCTTCTCGGACCCGACCCGACCATTCTGACGGATCGGCGCCCCGGCCCGCGCTGAGCAGGACCAGTGCCTCGCGATTCCCGTGCGTACCCGCGATTGGGGAGGACAGGACGCCCGCCACGCGCAGTCCCAGGTCGTGGCCCGCCCAGAGCACGTTCATGACCGCGTCGGCTCGCGCCGCCGGGTCGCGCACGACGCCCTCGCGCGTGCCGCTGCGCCCGAGCTCGAACTGCGGCTTGACGAGCAGCACGAACTCGGCATCGGACGTCGCGGTCGCCCGGAGCGCCGGGAGCACGGTGGTCAGCGAGATGAACGACAGGTCGGCGGCGACGAGCGTGGGCTGCTCGTCGACGCCGCTCAGGCGCGCGAGACCGGCGGCATCGAGGTGACGGACGTTGCAGCCCTCGACCAGCACGAGCCCCGGGGCGCCGGCGAGCTGCGGGGCGAGCTGGCCGTGCCCGACGTCGACGGCGAGGACCGTGCGGGCGCCGCGCTCGAGCAGCACCTGCGTGAAGCCTCCGGTGGAGGCCCCGGCATCGAGCACGACGCGCCCTACCGGGTCGACGCCGAACGCGTCGAGCGCCGCGATGAGCTTGTGCGCGGCACGGCTGACGTAGTGATCGGCCCCGGCGACCTCGATCGCCGCGGCCTCGGTCACGCGATGCGAGGGCTTCACGACCGGACGCCCGTCGACCGTGACGCGGCCGTCGGCGATGAGCGAGGCGGCGTGGGTGCGCGATCGCGCGAGGCCGCGCGCCGCAAGCGCGGCGTCGAGGCGCTGGTCGGCCACGGTCACCCCGTGGCGCGGGCGGGATCCGACCGTTCGAGCTCGGCGCGGAGCTGCTCGGCCAGGCCGTCGTACCCCGCTGCCCGCTGCTCGATCGGTGCGGCCTCGATCGCCGCGAGCCCGTCGGCCGCGGCCGCCCTCAGGTCGGTCGTGATCTCACCCGGGTCGTCCACGTCGAGGTCTCCTGTGCTCACCACTCCACGGTACCGGCTGCCGCCGATATCGCCCGCGGACGCGCCCTTCTCGGATGCTCGGCTCAGCGGTAGAGCCGTTCCGGCACGTCGAGGGAGTGGATCGCGGTGCCGCACTCCCAGATCGCCAGGCACGCCGCACGCAGCAGGTCGAGCGGCTCGTCGCCGTCGCGTTCGATCACGACGGTCCGTCCGTCGACCCGCACCGCCGCGCGACCCACGTGCACGGCGCCGCGCTTGCGCTGGGCCTCGGGATACGGGCCGTGCAGTTCGCGCAGGTCTCCCAGGATGAACTTCGGGCGACTCGCGACATCCGCTGCCAGCACCTGCTTGGCCCGGTCGATGCCGGTGAGCACGACGGCCGAGGCGATGCCGGCGCGGTTGGCCCCTCGGATGTCGGTGTCGAGGCGGTCGCCCACCATGAGCGGATGCTGCGCGCCGAACCGGTCACGTGCCTCGTCGAAGATCGGCGTCTCGGGCTTGCCCGCGACCTCGGGGAATCGCCCCGCGGCCGTGTGCACGGCCGACACGAGCGTCCCGTTGCCCGGCGCGATGCCGCGCTCGACCGGGATCGTCCAGTCCATGTTGGTGGCGATCCACGGGATGCCGCCCGGCTCGCCCGGTCCGCCGTGCGCGTTGAGCGCGAATGCCGCCTCGGCGAGCTGGCGCCATCCGACGTCGGGGTGGAAGCCCTGCATCACCGCGTCGGGCGCATCGTCCGCGGAACGGGTGACGCGGTAGCCCCCGCGCTCGAGCTCGGTCACGATGCCGTCCCCGCCCACCACCAGCACGAGCGAGCCCGGGGCGACGGATGCCGCGAGCAGCCGCATCGCGGCCTGCGGCGAGGTGACGACCTCGCGTGCCGTCACGCGCAGCCCGAGTGAGGTCAGGTGGGTCGCGACCTGCTGGTCGCTGCGGGAGGCGTTGTTGGTGATGTACGCGACCGGCCGATCGGCGGCCACGCGGTTCAGGCTCTCGACCGCGTGCGGGATGGCGTGCGGGCCCGCGTAGACGACTCCGTCGAGGTCCGCGAACACGGCGTCGACACCGTCGAGCGGCGTCGAGGCGCGCCCTCGCGCACCGAAGATCGGGCTCATCAGCGCTCGGCGTCGCCGTCGGCGGACGGCGCGGGCGCGTCGTCGAGACCCGCCGTCTCCTCGAGGATCGCCGCCACCTCGGGCTCGATCGCATCCGCGGGATCGCCCTCGGCCTCGACGAGCACGACGTCGATCTCAGCGACCTCCGATGCGATCGGCTGGATCGGGGCGTCGTCCTCCTCCAGCTCGAACACCTCGACGAAGTCGGGCCGGGCTCCCTCAAGCGCGGCTTCCGCGCGCTCGGCGAGGCCGCGCCACCGGCCGGCCTCGTCAGCGCGACCGAGCTCCTCGAGCACCTCGGCATACGCGGCGAAGAGCGCCGGACTGTACGAGAACGCACGGTCGGGATCCAGTTGCGGCACCTCGAGCTCCGCGAGCGCGAGCTCGGGCTGGCCGAGGTCGAGCCGGGCGCCCGACATCGCGATCGCCAGGGCGGCCTGGACGGACGCGGGCAGGCTCGAGCGCTCGACGGACCGGCCGAGCTCGAGCGCGCGATCGGCACGGCCCACACCGCGCTCGCTGTCGACCATGAGCGGCAGCTGGTCGTCGCTACCGGTCAGGCGGCGGTACGTCCGGAGCTCGCGCAGGGCGAGCGCGAAGTCACCGGTCGCATAGGCGGTGATCGCGAGCGTCTCGCGGACGACGCCGATGCGGCCGGCCCGACGCGCTGCAGACAGCGCATGACGATGCGCGAGCTGCGGGTCGTCTTCGAGGGCCTCGGCCGCGGCGACGAGGTGGCGCGCGACCCAGTCGGCGTTCTCCTTGGAGAGCGTCTTCAGTTCGGAACGCGCTGCCGAATCGAGGTCGCGCGGGGTGATGCGCTCGGGCACCTCGGGGTCGTCGTGCCGCGGACGGACCCGCAGGTCGGCCGCGCCATGGCCGGCGATGCGCGGCGGTCGTTCGGTTCCCCGACCTGCGTCGCGACCCCGTCGATCGCCCTCGCGCTGCGGACGGCCGTAGGTCTTCCGCTCACCATCGCGCGAACGGTCACCATACGGCCGCCGCTCACCATCGCGGGAACGGTCGCCATACGGCTTCCGCTCACCATCGCGGGAACGATCGCCATACGGCCGCCGCTCGCCCTCGCGCTTCGGCGCACCGTACGACCGACGCTCACCGTCGCGGGAACGGTCGCCATACGGCTTCCGCTCACCATCGCGGGGACGGTCGCCATACGGCTTCCGCTCACCGTCGCGGGACCGGTCGCCATACGGCCGCCGCTCACCATCGCGGGGACGGTCGCCATACGGCCGCTCACCATCGCGTTTCGGCGCACCGTACGACCGACGCTCGCCATCGCGGGACCGGTCGCCGTACGGCTTCCGCTCACCATCGCGCTTCGGCGCACCGTACGATCGACGCTCACCGTCGCGCGGACGGTCGCCGTAGGGCTTGCGGTCGCTGTCGCGCGGGCCGCTGCCGTACGATCGCCGCTCGCCGTCGCGAGATGCGCCGCCGTACGGCTTCCGATCACCGGTGCCACGGTCTCGATCGGACCGCCCGTACGCGCCGCGGTCCGCGCTCGCGCGCCGCTCACCGTCGCGTCGCGGCGCTCCACCGCGCGCTTTGCCGTCGCCATCCCGCCGAGCTCCCTGGCTGCGCTTGGGGCGGTCCTCGCCCGTCGGCTCCTGCGTCGAATCGCTCACGGTGTTCCTGTCGTGTCGTCTGGGAGTCCTCGTGGACTCAACCGTACCGTCGGGCCGTCGTGGCGAACCCGTTAACGAGAAATGGCCACCCGTCCTCGGGTGGCCACTCCTCAATGAATGTCCGGCGGTGTCCTACTCTCCCACAGGGTCGCCCCTGCAGTACCATCGGCGCTGCGAGTCTTAGCTTCCGGGTTCGGAATGTGTCCGGGCGTTTCCCTCGCGCTATGGCCGCCGAAACTCTAGAACCAACGGCCGAACGGGGTTCGGGGTTGGTGGTCTCGGTGCCCACCAGGCCCGCCCGTGTGGGTCGGGGTGGTGGGTGTGTTGCTCTGTTCTGTTGTGGTTGGGTTTCCGTCTGTT